>DAIRTK010000035.1:0-13777 GCA_036803945.1 Synergistaceae bacterium | reverse complement strand
AACGACTTCCACCGTGTGAAGGTGACACTCTACCGCTGAGTTAATCGCCCGCTTCAACTGACGGATGGAATTATACTTGTTTAATGCCAATATTTCAAGCATCCTGCTTTTGAAGTTAACATAGGTGGGGCCGGGATAAAAAATACATAGAGCCGATCGTAAGCAAAATGCCTGATGATAATTTAAAAAGAGCCGCTTTATCAGATAAACGCCACAATTATGAGCATTTGGTGTAAAATAGTTTCCGTTGGCTTACTCTATAACGGAGGGTAGTTTTTCAGATGGTCCACTGCACAAAAATGAACGGCAACGGCAATGACTTCCTTGTTATCAATAATATGGATCTCAAATATGATAAAAAGACTTTGTCAGGCTTTTCAAATAGACTCTGCCGCAGACGTGAATCCCTTGGCGCGGACGGGATACTGGTTGCTGAACCTTCTTCTGTCCATGACTTCAAAATGAGGCTCTTCAACAGAGATGGGTCCGAAGGCGAAATGTGCGGCAACGGTGCAAGATGTATCGCCAGATATGCATTTATCAAAGGAATAGCAGCAGGGCCCGAGATGGTTTTTGAGACCCTCGGAGGTCAGGTGCATGCTCATGTAGAGAACTCAAGGGTCACGCTCAAGCTTGCTCCGGTAAATATATCAGGTGTAGCTCTTAATTCAGCGGCCTCTGTCGAGGGGTATGATTTCAATTACACATTCCTTACCGTAGGCGTGCCCCATGCAGTAATTTTTGAAGAAAAACGAAATAAGACAGAAGATCGTTACAGGGAGATAGGAAGGTCCATTCGCTCAAGGACCGATCTTTTCCCCGAAGGGGCCAATGTAAATTTTGCTGTTCCCAGAGGGACTTTTGCCGAAGGACTTGATGTGATCACATATGAACGCGGTGTCGAGGACCTTACACTTTCCTGTGGAACAGGTTCGACTGCAAGTGCCATAGCAGGGATGCTTCTTGGCCTCACAGGGTCAAAAACAGATGTCTACAATCCGGGAGGGCTCAACAGGGTCTTTTTGACTCTTGTCAACCCTGATGAAATACTGCCCGAACTCGAGGGCGGAGCATCATATATAGCGGAAATAGAAGTATCAGAGGAAGCTTTTACCGAAAACTGAAATGACGAAGGATAAGAGGATCATCGGTGCGGCAGCCCTTTTTGTCCTTTTTCTTTTATACATTGGAGGAATCAATATTATGCCTAAACCATGGTGGCGTGAAACGATAGAGACTGTATTCTGGGCTTTGATCCTTGCTCTTATTCTGAGGACGTTTGTTATTCAGGCATTTTGGATCCCAAGCGGGTCCATGATCCCGACTTTAGAGGTGGGCGACCGTGTCCTGGTACTCAAATTCTGGTACGCTATGCCGAGGGTGGAACCAAAGAGGGGACAGATCGCTGTATTCAAGTATCCCGTCGATCCCAGAAGGGATTTTGTTAAACGCATAATAGCCTTGCCCGGAGACAAAGTCGAGATAAGGAGCGGAAGAGTTTATGTCAACGACAAAGAGGTATTCGAGCCTTATGTAAAGAACAAAGATACATTTGACATGTCACCGGAAACAGTGCCGGAAAAGAGTTATTTCTGTCTTGGGGACAACAGGCCTAATTCACAGGACGGCAGGTTCTGGGGGTTTGTCCCGAGGAATTTTTTCAGGGGGCCGGCAGTCTTCAGATACTGGCCTCTCAACAGGATAGGATTTATAGAATAGATGGGCAGGACTGTCTGGTTCCCCGGTCATATGGCTAAAGGCAGGCGGCAGCTTCAGGCGCTTGCGGAGAATATTGACCTTATTCTGGAGGTTCGGGACGCCAGGGCCCCGAACCTCTCTTCGTCGCCTCTGCTTAATATTTTTGCCCCAAAGATAAAGATTTGGGCCATACTTTCAAAGGCAGACCTTGCAGACCCGGGTGTTACGAGGATGTGGACTGAGTATCTGAAGGGCAAAGACCTTCCGGCATGGCCGCTCGATCTCCGTAAAGGAGGTCTGAGCCAGATCCGCAAAGAGCTAAGGGAAAAGAAACCTGCTTTTCGTGATCTGAGGATGGCGGTAGTAGGGATACCCAACGTAGGCAAATCGATGCTCATTAATCAGCTGGTAGGTAGAAAAGCAGCTCCGGTGGGTGGAATTCCCGGCATAACAAAAGGAGTCTCATGGTTCAGGGGGGAGGGGTTTCTGCTGGTAGACTCCCCGGGCATTCTTGACCCTCACAGTGACGCCAGGGCACACAGGATAATTTCGTGGATAGGCTCTACGAGGGGACAGGTTATTGGAAGCTGGGAAGAGCACGCAAAAGAGTGTATTTCATTCCTGATCAAAAGAGATCTGTGGAGTGGGGTCGAATCAGCGTGGGGAATAAAGCCTGAAGGAACTCCTGCAATTATTCTTGAATCTGTCGGCAGGCGTCTTGGAAGGCTGCTTCCGGGGGGTATAGTTGACATGGAAGCTTCGGGAAGGATGTTCATAGATGCTTTTGCAACAGGAAAACTCGGCAGGATGAGCCTCGAAAAACCGGGAGATCCTCCGCTTTGGGAGAGCCTGGAGTAATGCCCGCACACGGTCGGATGGTGGCGGCGGGTACGGATGAAGCAGGAAGAGGGCCGCTTGCGGGACCTGTAGTTGCCGCTGCTGTAATACTTACCGACGAACAGAGAAAATACCTTCTCTCAAAAGGACTTAAAGATTCCAAAAAACTTTCCCCCTTAAAAAGGGATGCCCTCTTTGAAATGATTTGTGATACCGGTGTTATCTGGAAGGCGCAGGCAGCATCACCACTGAGAATTGACAGGACAAACATCCTCCAGGCCTCGCTCTGGTGCATGAAAAGGTCTGTTGAACGCCTGAATACTGAGCCGGATCTGGTCCTTGTAGACGGAAACACTTATATACCCGGGCTTAACATTTATCAGAAATGTGTGATAGGCGGAGATGACTCAGTGCCCTCCATCGCAGCCGCATCAGTCATCGCCAAAGTCCTGAGGGACAGGGTCATGCATACGATGGACAGGCTTTATCCCGAATATAACTTCTCTTCGCACAAAGGCTACCCATCAGCGGAACACAGAAGAATACTTCTTGAAATAGGGCCATCGCCCATACACAGGATCTCTTTTAGGGGAGTAATGAGGGAAAGGGCGTTATGAGCCTCGAAAGGGCTCTCTGGCGCTCTCTTTACGAAAGGAATAAAGTCACTGCAGAAAAACCTTCAGGGAAAGAAGACAGACCCGCTTCCCCAAACAGTCCCCTTCACCTTCAAAGAGGCAAATATGGTGAAGAAAGGGCGTCAGAATACCTTACCCAAATCGGATACCGGATAATAGCAAGAAATGTGACCTGCAAACAGGGCGAGATAGACATAATAGCCTCCGACGGCGATGAGATAGTCTTTGTCGAGGTCAGGACAAGGAGCAGAGGCTGGATGATGCCTCCTGAATGTACCGTGGGGCCGGATAAGCTGAAGAAGCTGAAAAGAGCGGGAAGAATTTGGACTGAGAGGAGAAATTACACAGGGTTCTGGCGCATCGACCTTATCGCCGTTACTCTGGACGAGGACAAGCTTTCCTCGATAGAACACATCAAAGAGATAACGGAGGGGATAGAATGAACTCTGTTTCAGGAATGACCTTAAGAGGAGTAAAGGCCGTCGCGGTCGAGGTCGAAGTTGAGATAACGGGAGGGCTTTTCAACATTTCGGTAGTCGGCCTTCCCGACGCGGCCGTAAGGGAGGCAAGGGAGAGGGTCAGGGCTGCACTGAGAAGCGTCGGCATTACACTGAGAGGAAGAGTTGCCATCAACCTTGCCCCTGCAGACATACCCAAAGAGGGGGCCCTGCTCGACCTTGCTATAGCGGTGGGCATCGCATCCGTTCAGGGCGGTGTAAAGATAAAGAGACCCTCTCTCTTTATAGGGGAGCTCGCTCTGGACGGAAGACTGAGAAAAGTCAGAGGAGCCGTCCCGGCGGCATTTCTTGCCAAGGAAAAGGGATGGGACCTTTACATACCCGAAGAAAATGCCGCCGAGGTCGCACTTGTCGAAGGAGTCTCCGCCAGGATGGCAAGATCCCTGAAGGACCTTTTCTCCCATCTCAGGGGGGAGATGGAGCTGGCAGCAGTAGGACACAGCGAGGCAGACTATACTCCCCCGCAGGCAGATCCTGACTTTGCCGATATCAAGGGGCAGACCGCCGCCAAAAGAGCTCTTGAGATAGCTGCTGCCGGTCATCACAATGTACTTCTTGTAGGTTCACCCGGATCAGGCAAAACTCTTCTTGCCAGAGCACTGAAGGGGATACTTCCCCCTCTCTCAGACAAGGAACTGATGGAGGTCCTGCTTCTGAGAAGCACGGTCGGTGACTCAGTTTCATCAGTAAGGGAGAGGCCCTTCAGGTCGGTACACCATACCGCAAGTGCCGTAGCACTCTGCGGCGGAGGGACTACTCTACGTCCGGGCGAGATAAGCCTGGCCTCAAGGGGAGTTCTCTTTCTCGACGAATTCCCTGAATTTACGAGAGATGTCCTTGAGGCGCTCAGGCAGCCGTTGGAAGACGGACAGATAACGGTTTCCAGAGCATCAGGAAGTGTCGTATATCCTGCAAAAGTCCTTATGGTAGCTGCATGTAATCCATGCCCATGCGGTTATGCCGGAGATCCGGCAGAACGCTGTTCATGCTCTCCCTCCGCCCTGGAAAGATACAGAAGACGCCTCTCCGGTCCGATACTGGACAGAATAGACCTGCACCTCTCCATACCCAGGCTGCTGCCGGAAGAACTTGTATCACTGGAAGGAAAGTGCGGAGAGAGCAGTGCGCAGGTCGCTGAAAGGGTAAGGACTGCAAGGGATATCCAGACAATGAGATGGTCTCAGTATGGCATCGGGTCTAATTCCGAGATACCCGAAAAGCTCCTTCGAAGAAAGATCAGGCTGACCCCGGAGGTCAAGGGATTTCTGCTTCAGGCTCTGAACAGGATAAGGCTTTCAGGAAGAGGCCTGTCCAGGATCCTCAAAGTATCCCGCACAATAGCAGACCTTGCGGCATCAGAAGAAATAGGGCTTGAACATGTGGCAGAGGCTCTAAGTTACAGGGAAGGGGAAGCTCTCTCTTGGATGAAAATCTAAAGACCCTCCTGCTTCTGAACACACTTGACGGGCAGGGAAGGAAAGTGTGGGCAGCATTGAAAAGGGGCCGGTTTTCATCTGATGATCTTTGGAGATGCGAACCCAGAATATTTGCCGAGCTTGCTTTGACGGAGAAAGCGGTTTTTGCCCTTAAAACGAGGATCCAAAGATGCTGGACAGAAAAAGAAATGGAAAAATGCAGCAAACTTGGAATAAGAACTGTCGGCATTGAAGACGAAGATTATCCTGCCGCGCTGAAAGACCTGAAAGATCCTCCGCTGCTGCTCTACTGGCGGGGCAGCGAGATAAGGGTCCCGAAGAGGACTTTGGCTGTGGTCGGAACCAGAAGGGCAAGTTCCTACGGAAGAAGGACGGCCAATAAAATCGGAGAATACTGTGCATTATCCGGAACTGCGCTGATAAGCGGAGGAGCATCCGGGATCGACGGAAGTGCTCACAGGGGAGCATTGCTCTCGGGAGGAAAAACATTTGCAGTATTTGGCACCGGAGTTGACGTATACTTTCCGGCATCCAATGAAGGACTTTTTGAGGAGATGATCCGATGCGGCGCCCTTATCTCAGAATTCCCGATCGGCACCGAAGGTGAGCAGTGGCATTTTCCCAGGAGGAACAGGATCGTTGCCGCACTCTCTTCGAAGATCGTTGTAGTTGAAGCTCCCAAAAGGAGCGGAGCAATGATAACTGCGGGACTGGCTGCTGAACTCGGACGCGAAGTCTGGTCGGTTCCCGGAAGGATAGACGAGGAAAATGCATCGGGAAGCAATAAGCTTATATATGAAGGAGCCTACCCGCTTGTCAATGTCAGGGATTTTTTTGGGATTGAGACGCAAAACCACGGGCATTCAAAGCAAAGACCTGATGCCGTGGGATCTGATGATCCTGCTCCGCTTTCCCCGGAAGAGGAGAAAATTATTAAGGTTTTGAGGTCCGGTGGAGGACAGACGGTTGACAACATTGCTCTTGAGGTTAAAATGAGCGCCGCCGACATTTTAAAAACGATTGCAATTTTGTCGGCAAAAGGAATAATATGTTCTTCGGGCTCAGGACGGTTCAGCGCAAATGTTTGAGAGAGGTGTATCGAATGGAGACTGCTGAGAAGACTAAAGACAGTAAGAAAAAGAAAGAGGCTCCCGAAACCGGGCCGAAATCAAAAAAGCAGGCTGTTAAAGGCAAAAGAGCCAAGCCTGTTGCAGAAAATACTGGAGACGGCTCAAAAACTGTGAAGAAAAAGACAGTTACCAAGCCTTCAAATAAAACGGCCGCAAAAAAATCGTCAGCCAGGGGGAACGGCAAACAGAACTTCAAACAGTATGAAGGCAAGACACTTGTTGTGGTGGAATCCCCTGCAAAGGCCAAGACCCTCGAAAAGATATTGGGCAGCGGCTACAAGGTACTTGCAAGCGTCGGTCATGTCAGAGACCTTCCCAAGGGAAGGATAGCGATAGATGTGGAAAATGGCTTTGAGCCGGATTACATCCAGGTAAGGGGCAAATCGGAGATAATTAACGGACTTAAGGGAGCCTCGAAGGTAAGCGGCAGGACCCTCCTTGCGTCCGACCCTGACCGGGAAGGAGAGGCCATTGCATGGCATCTTGCTACGCTGCTTGACATTGACCCCAAGTCGGAGTGCAGGATCAGGATGCAGGAGATCACAGAACATGGTGTGACTTCTGCCGTAAAAGAGCCTGATTCCATTGACATAGACAAGGTGGACGCTCAGCAGGCACGCCGCGTCCTTGACAGGCTTGTAGGTTATCAGCTCAGCCCGCTCCTGTGGAATAAGGTGAAACGGGGGCTCTCAGCGGGAAGGGTCCAGTCGGTCGCGCTCAGGATAATCTGTGAGAGGGAAGAAGAGATCGAAAAGTTTATCCCGGAAGAGTACTGGCTCATAGATGTAGAGAGCAGCAGCTCTGACGGGACCAGAAAGTACAAACTCAGGGCTGACAAATTCCTTGGCAAGCCCCTTTCGGTCCATACAGAAACAGAGGCATCACGGATAGTTAACGAAATAGAAAATACGGGACTCACAGTTGATGAGTTCAGGACCAAGGAGAGCCCAAAATCAGCTCTTCCACCATTTAAGACAAGCACCCTGCAGCAGGAGGCATCAAGAAGGTGCGGGTTTGCCCCCGGCAGGACGATGAGAATAGCACAGTCGCTCTATGAAGGAGCAGACATAGCGGGAAGGGGCCCCGTGGGTCTGATAACATACATGCGTACCGACAGCCTTAGGATATCCCCTGAAGCAGCTGATTCGTCAAAAAAATTCATACTTGATAACTATGGAAAGAGTTATTTGCCGAAGAGCGCCAATATATACGCTTCGAAGGAGAGATCACAGGATGCCCATGAGGCCATTAGGGCTACAGACCCGTTTATAACTCCTGAATCGGTCAGGAATTCACTTACGCCGGAACAGTACAGGCTGTATGAACTTATATGGAGCCGTTTTATTGCCAGCCAGATGGCTCCTGCAATAATTGCAAGGACAACGCTTACATGCCTCAGCGGGGATTATTCACTCAAACAGTCAGGGGCAGCAGTAGTCTTTGACGGGTGGGGCAAGGTTTTCCCGCTTGGAGTCAAGGATGCAGATATGAAGCCCGCCGTAGAGGGCGAGTCTCTCAACATTGAAAAGGTGCTTAAGGATCAGCGTTTTACCCAGCCGCCGTCAAGGTATACAGAGGCCGGACTGGTAAAAGCACTGGAAGAAAATGGAATAGGAAGGCCATCGACTTACGCTGCGATAATAAATACCCTTTCGGTAAGGGGATATGTCGACAGGGGAGAAGAGGACAAAAAGCTAATTCCGACTAAACTGGGAAGACTTGTAAATACATTCCTGATCAAGTATTTCTCAAGTCTTATCAATGTTGACTTTACAGCGATGATGGAAGAGGAGCTTGACAGGATAGAGACAGGTGAGCTCCGGTGGAGAAAAGTAGTCGGTGAATTCTGGAGCGGTTTTAAACCTGTCCTGGACGATGTATCGGCCCATGCCGAAAGCATGAGGCCGGAACCGGAGCTTGTAGGGGAACCTTGTCCTGAATGCGGCAGGGATCTTGTGGTAAAAAGCGGAAGATTCGGAGAATTCATAGCATGCTCAGGTTATCCCGAATGTAAATATACAAGAAACATAGTCAGGACAACTGGGATAAAGTGTCCCAAATGCGGAGAGGGAGAACTGGTGAGAAGACGTGCCGCCAAAGGCAAGGTAAAGGGAAGGTTGTTCTACGGCTGCACCAGATATCCCGAATGTGACTTTATTTCCTGGAAGAAACCCGGAAAAACGGATCAGGAAGGATCCGAGCCGGAAGAGCAGGAAATCGAAAATGGAAGCTCAGAGATTTAATAAAGTAACGGTAATCGGGGGAGGCCTCTCAGGTTCTGAGGCTGCCTGGCAGCTTGCCCGAAGAGGTTTTTCCGTACGCCTGTATGAGATGAGGCCTGAGAGGAATACTCCCGCCCATGAGACACCCTTTCTGGGCGAACTGGTATGCAGCAACTCTCTGGGAGGTGAAAAGCCGACAACGCCTGCCGGAATTCTCAAGTCGGAGCTGAACCTTCTGGGCAGCCTGATAATGGAGTGTGCACATAAAAGCAGGGTACCTGCCGGCAACGCCCTTGCAGTTGACAGGGAGGTCTTTGCCCGTCTGGTAGATCTTAAGGTATCGTCACATCCAAAAATAGAGGTCATGAGAGAAGAGGTCAGGGATCTTCCCGAAGGGCCGGCCATAATTGCCACAGGTCCCCTGACCAGCGAAGCATTTGCCGAAAGCCTTAAAAAACTGGCAGGGGACGAATTCCTATACTTTTACGACGCAGTCGCGCCGATAGTGACTCTTGAAAGCGTTGATCCCGGACACTCCTTCAGGGGAAACAGGTATGGAGAGAGCGGCGACTACATAAACTGTCCTATGGATGAGGATACATATAAGGCATTTTGGGAGGCTCTGGTAAATGCAGAAGCTGCGCCAAGGCACAGCTTTGAAAATGACGATATGAGACACTTCGAAGGCTGTCTCCCGGTAGAGGTTATCGCAAAGAGGGGAGAAAAGACCCTCCTTTTCGGACCTCTGAGGCCGGTAGGTTTTTCCGACGAAAAAAGCGGAAGAGAATACTGTGCCATAGTGCAGCTGCGTCAGGACAACGAAGAGGGCACTCTCTACAACATGGTAGGATTCCAGACGAACCTGAAATGGGGTGAACAGGAGAGGGTCTTCAGGATGATACCGGCGCTCAGGAACGCCGAGTTCGTCAGGAAGGGAGTAATGCACAGGAATCTATTTGTCTGTGCCCCGTCTGTACTTGACGGATATCTGAGACCTAAGGGCAGGAATGACATTTTTCTGGCCGGCCAGATGACCGGAGTGGAGGGATACCTCGAAAGCACTGCCATGGGACTTGCCTCAGCCCTTTTCATGTCAGCATATTTATATGACCAGCCTATGCCCGAATTTCCACCGGAGACCGCAGTAGGATCACTTCTTAACTATTTGAAGACGGCTATCCCAAAGACATTCCAGCCAATGAACGTTAATCTCGGAATATTCCCAAAACTCGGTGGAAAGAAGATCAGGAAGCGCACCGAGAGATGCGAGGCTTATCATGAGAGGGCAATAGGCGCGATGAGTAAGTTTATCGCAGAGAACGCAAAATTATTTTCCATTGATAAGTGACCTTTAATGGCGAGCAGTCGTTTTCAGGACATGGCTAAGCAATAGCTAAGCAGTTGCTGAGCAGTCGCTAAGCGATCGTAAGCACAGCGGTCAAACAATAGTCAAACAGTGGTTAAACGGTAGTCAAGCGGTCGTCAGAACCCAGGGGCAGGATCGGGGAATTTGCGATGAGAACACTCGCGGGGAATTCGCGACCTTCGGCCGCTGGAGAATTTGCATCGCTTCGCATCGCGGAGAATTTGCCGGAAGACCCATCCGGCGGTGAATTGGGACTTTGATCAAGAATCAAAAATTACCGTCGTCCCCGAATGCTTAAATCGGGGAGTGGCTCTTGATCTCTGCTATAACTGAATTTACCCACTTAAACACAAGCCGCTGGATTCCCGACAGGAACATTCGGGAACGACTGAGAGGAAGGTCAATGGCCGGATCGACAGTGGTTTTGAACCTACGCGGCCTTTGGCCGCACATTCACCGTGATGCGAAGCGAGCAAATTCACCAGCGATGGATGTCGCGAATTCTCCGCAACGCGAAGCGATGCAATTCCCCCGCGGATGCTCTCTCCGCCTGCCTTTTGGGGCAAATAGTAAACAAATGCTCGCATCTTGTGAATTTTCTTAAAATTTACTTGAAATTTCACCTCTTCATGCTAGAATACCATTCATGACGGAAAACATCTCGGCAAGCATAGAACAGTACCTGTCGTCAATTGAATCAAGAGGCCGCTCAAAGAACACTGTTACCAATTACAGGGTCGATCTGGAGCAGTTCAGGGAGTATTTGCTGAGACAGGGAATCAGGGAAGTCTCTGCGATAGACTCGCAGTCAGTCAGGGTCTATCTATCAAATATAATTGGCTTCGGTATCGCAAAAACATCGGCAGCAAGAAAACTTTCTGCAGTAAGGGGATTCATACGATGGCTTTCTGCCAGGGGAGTCCTTGAAAGTGGTACTGCAGCAGGACTTAAGGGTCCCAAACTGCCTTCTTCTCTGCCGAGGGCACTCTCATATGAAGAGACGGAAAAGTTGCTTTCAGAGGGTCCCGAACATGGAAAACACTATCAGAGAGACCGGCTTATCCTTGAAATGCTGTACGGCTCAGGTCTGCGTGTTTCTGAACTCATCGATCTTAATTGGGAGAATATTGAGATAGACCAGAGGATAATAAGGGTACTGGGAAAAGGTTCCAAGGAAAGACTTGTACCTTTCGGTTCCGGTGTAAAAAAGCTTCTTGAGGACTGGAAGCTTCTTTCCAGAAAGGGAAACAGCGGTCCCGTCTTTATATCGGAAAAGGGGGCAGAACGCCTTACAGTAAGGACTGTGCACAGGCTTGTACAGCGTTCCGCAATGCGGGTGGGCATTTTCGGCGTATCCCCACACACACTGAGGCACTGTTTTGCGACTCATCTGCTTGAACGCGGGGCACCCCTGAAGGTAGTCCAGGAACTCCTTGGTCATGAAAGCATAGCTGCCACACAGAGATATTTGTCAATAACAGCCGAACAGATGAAGAGAAGTTATATGGAACACCACCCAAGAGCACACGAGTAACATAAAAAATAGAAAAACAGGGAAGGATGTTGTGGAAATGGACACACCAAAAGAACTTATCGAAGCAAGGCCAAAAATTATGAATCCTGCAGCAATGCAGGATCTTCTTGAGAAAACACGGATGGTTAGCCGTGCACTTCAGTCCCGTAAGGAAAGAGGGACGCCTGACTATCCCAAACTTGCAAGGCTTATGTCCGATCTTTCTGCGGCTAACGTATATGTGATCAACGGAGAAGGCAGAATACTGGGATATGCATGGATAAGCGAGTATGACTGCCCGATAATGGCAGATCAGCTGCTTGACGGTGCCATGCCGGCGCCTTACGTAGAAAAAGTCAACTCCTTCCACGAATCGATACTGAATCATACCGACCATGGTCTATGTGCATATGCGGATCAGCCATGCACCTATTCCAACAAACATGTCCTTCTTGTCCCGATCAACGGATCGGGTGAAAGACTGGGGACCCTTATACTGGCCCGTTTTGGATGCCAGTTTGATACCAGAGACCTTGTCCTTGCTGAATACCTTGGCACAGTTGTAGGCCTTGAGATACTTAATGACAGGGGAAAATCCATAGAAGAGCGCGGACGCGAGCGTCTTGTCGTTCAGATGGCAATGAGGGCCCTCTCATATTCGGAAGTTGAATCAGTCAGGCATATCATCGAAGATCTTGGAGGATCAGAGGGTGTCGTAGTTGCAAGCAAGGTGGCAGACAGGGTCGGTGTAACGAGAAGCGTAATAGTCAACGCACTCAGAAAGCTTGGAAGTGCCGGTATCATTGAGAGCAGAAGCCTTGGAATGAAAGGCACATACATCAAAGTACTGAGTCCGCTCTTCTTGGAGGAGCTGGGTATAGCGGTCTCTCGCTAAAAATATCAAGGGGGCGATGTCTTGAAGGCAAAAATTCTGATAGCCGACGATTCAGCCTATATGCGTTCGATCCTTAAAGACCTGCTTCTCCGAAACGGCTATGATGTTGCAGGAGAGGCCGAGAACGGCAAAGATGTGCTTGCCCTTTACGAAAAGCTTAAACCCGATGTTGTCGCAATGGATATCATGATGCCCGAAATGAGCGGCATACAGGCTCTCAAAGAAATTAAGGAAAAATATCCTGAAGCCAGAGTGGTCATGGCAGCTGCCATGGGACAGCAGAACCTGGTGGTAGAGGCAGTGAGGGCAGGAGCTTCGGAATTTTTTATCAAGCCCGTTCAGGCCGAAAGAGTCGTAGAAGCTATAGAGAAAACTCTCCAAAGAAGATAGGATATTTGATAAACAGAGCAAAAAGAGTAGATATTTTCAGCTGTTATGGTAAAATGCGCTCCATGATATTTTTGAATGCTCCGCAGGCAGCGGAGACATATTTTCCCTGGAGGTAAGATCCGCATATGGTAGATAAGGTACCTGCAGCATCAGGAGCAAGCGTGGGGGATGTGCTTAACGGAACGGTGGAGCACGTAGCAGCGTACGGTGCGTTTATTAGGCTCGAGTCCGGACAGAAGGCAATGGTCCACATATCAGAGCTGTCTCACAATTATGTGAAAAAGGTTGAAGACGTGCTTGAAGTAGGCCAGAAAATTACAGCCAAGGTCATTAAGATAGACGAGAAGGGGAGGATAGATCTCTCCATCAAGGCGCTTCAGGTCAAAGAACCTCTGCCTAAACCGGCTTTTCGCGAAGATGATTTTGAGAAAAAACTTACAACTTTTCTCAAATTCAGTGATGAAAAGATTGCAGACCTCAGCAAATCCAAAGAAGTCCGCAGCTCAAAAAAACGTGCCGGAAATGGTCAGTCAGGTAAAAAATAGCGGCAGTGACAACGTGCCTATAGATCCTTACAAGGAGCCGACGGACACCAGTCCGCCGGCTTTCTGGTCACCCCTGAGTGAAAGAGACGCATCCCTTCTGAAGAAGATGAACAGCCGCCGACGTTTTGACATTTCAATAGTCTATGCTGTCGCGGCAAGGTGTTCTTATGGATTTCCCCAGGTTTTGGTCTGCCGTCCGCAACGAAAGGGAGGAAGCCCATTTCCGACTATGTTCTGGCTGACCTGCCCTTATCTTGACCACAGAAGCGGTGAACTGGAATCACTTCAGAAGGTCGCTGAACTTGAGGAGATACTTAAGTCGAAAGAGACGGAAGTCAAAAATTGGCATGAACAGTATGCCCGCCTCAGGAAGCTGATTTCCGGGGGTAATATCGATATTCCTACGGGTGTGGGAGGAATAAACTGGCACGAGGCACCGCATGCTGCAAAATGCCTTCATCTTCAGGCGGCAACATTGCTTGGCTGGAGATATCATCCTGCGGCAGATTGGCTTGTCAGTGAGTTCGGAGAGATGGAATGCAGCTGCGGGATTTGCTCAAAATATGATTTTTGCTGCGAAAATGTTTAACAT
>DAIRTK010000034.1:12380-14135 GCA_036803945.1 Synergistaceae bacterium | reverse complement strand
TATTTCGGATGTATATCCTTTTTCAATGTATTGCACCTCCAGATGTTCTGATACGTCTAACATACAGCTGTATATTATATTGCAGGTTCCATAAAGACGCAAGCAAATTTACACACTCTTTTTACAATATGTTTTCTTGAAGACAGAGAAGATTTTGCTGAGCAGCGGGAGGCGGGGGAATTTGCAGCCTTTGGCTGCGGAGAATTCATCCTTAATTATGTATCTGGAAGTATCGTCTCCCCGGTATGCCGTATAGAGGTTTAGGCCTTACCAATTGACTCCCCAATTGATTCCCCATTGATTTCCCACTGACTCACGCCGGTGCTCTTCCGGCAGCTTCACCGTTCCATATCACACTTTGCTCAGCGAATATCCTCGCTTGGGTTCAGCTTTGACCGGCACAGTGAGCACATTGACGCTCTCCATTACCTCGATCAGTCTCTTCTCAAGCCTCTCTGCATCTTCTTCATAGCATTCGCAGACTATTGAGTCATGGATCTGAAGAACTGTCTTAGCTCCTTTGAATTCTTCCTTTACCACCTTGTCAAATCTCATAATTGCAACTTTTGCTATGTCGGATGCGGCGCTCTGGATAGGCGTGTTGACTGCCACCCTGTCCATTGGGTTATTGCCTCTCCCGGCTGTCGTGGCAACTTCGGCAAGAGGCCTTATCCTTCCGAAAATCGATCTTGTATACCCTGCTTCCTTTGCTTCCCTTACGCTCTTTTCAAGATATCCCTTTACATTCGGGAGGACGCTGAAGTACCTTTCTACCATAGATGCTGCCTGAGGCCTTGATATCCCGAGGCGTTGGGCAAGGCCGTGAGCTCCCATCCCGTATAGGAGCCCGAAGTTGACTACCTTGGCGAACCTTCTCTGTTCCGGGGTTATTTCTTCGGCGGGAAGTCCGAACACCCATGATGCCGTTTCCATGTGCACGTCACGTCCCTCAGAAAAAGCGCTGATAAGCCTCTCCTCTTCAGAAAGGTGCGCGAGCACCCTTAACTCTATCTGTGAGTAGTCTGCGGCAACAAAGACCTTTCCTGCGGCGGACGGGATGAAGCAGTCCCTGAACCTGACCGCCCACTTTCCGAAAAGCGGCATGTTCTGTACATTTGGATCCCTGCTTGAGAGACGCCCGGTACCTGTCGAAAGGTGGTCGAATGTAGAATGTATAAAACCATCCCCTTCTGAAGCAACAGAAAGAAAGGGCTGCACAAAACCGGATAGTATTTTAGCCTCTTCGCGGTACTCTATTATTTTGTTGGGTACGTCACATAGCGGCTCCGGAAGCCTTGCCAGCTCTTCAAGGACACTCATGTCTGTCGAAAAGCCTGTCTGTGTTTTTTTGATAGGGGGCAGGTGAAGGTGTTCAAAAAGAAGCCACCCGACCTGCTTTGGTGAATTAAGGTTAATGCTTTCCCCCACCATTTTCTCAATTTCTCTCTCTGTCTGATCTATAGTTTTCCTCAGATCTTTCTCCATCAAAGCAAGTTTTTCAGTATCTGTAAAAATTCCGTTCCGCCAAAGGTTGGCAAGTGCGACTGAAAGAGGAAGGTCAAGTTCTGCCATAAGGTTCTCAAGGCCAAATTTCTTTAATTCAGGCTCGAATGCATCCCAAAGTGCAAAAAGTTTCGCTGCAAGCTCTCTCCCCTCGGGAAGCCTGCTTCCAAGCGTCTTCTCTATGGCGCTTCCTCCCCTGTCCGGATGTAAAAGATAATGGGCGATCTCAACATCCCTGATCTTACTTGTCGG
>DAIRTK010000034.1:9491-12280 GCA_036803945.1 Synergistaceae bacterium | reverse complement strand
CCTTTATGACCGGCATCTCCGGCTATGATTTTTGTCCTGTCCCGGCTCCGGGAAGGGGCGGTATCGGGCAGCATGCGGTCCATTAACCTCCTGAGGCTCAGCCTGGAACACATATCCCGCAGAAGTTCCTCGTCGGGTTTTTGCATGATCAGCTGCTCTAGGGGGACGCTTTCCGTCATCTGCGGAATTATCAGGTCTCTGCTCGAATATGCCAGTTGACTGTTTTCTTCAAGCTTTGACCTTCTGCCGCCGGGCATTCCGTCCAGGTTTTCATAAATGCCTTCAAGAGAACCGAATTTGCCTATAAGCTCCTTTGCCGTTTTGTCGCCAATCCCGGGAACTCCGGGGATGTTGTCTACCGCATCCCCCACAAGTGCGAGGTAATCGGCCATCGCTTCCGGCCTGAATCCATACTCTTCAATGAAGCTTGCACTGTCATAAACCTTGAAGTCGCTAACTCCCTTAGAGGGTCGGATTATCCTGATGTTGCCGTTTATGATCTGAAAGAGATCCTTGTCGGCGGAGAATATCGATACGTTCCATCCCTCGTCGGAGGCGCTCTTTGCTGTGGAAACTATATAATCGTCAGCCTCCATGCCTTCCCTTATGAAGACAGGTATGCCCATCGCCCTGCTTATCTCGATTATCAAAGGCAGTTGAAGCTTGAAACTCTCCGGGGTAGGCTTCCTTCCCTCCTTGTATTCCTTAAAAAGTTCATGACGCCTTGTGGGTCCCTTTGGATCAAAGAAGAGCCCGACCCTCTCCGGCTTCCATTTGTCAAGTCCGTTCAAAAGCATGGTGGTAAAGCCCACAATCGCATTGGTAGGGGTCCCGTCCGCAGCCGCCAGAGTTTCCGGAAGTGCGTAGAACCCCCTGAAGGCAAGGCCATGTCCGTCTATGAGAAGCAGATCTTTGCTCATATCTATCATCCTTTGCACAATAAAAGGTTATTTTTCAGTGTACGCACCCCATTGTAAGGGTAAAGGAGGAGAGAGACAATGTCAGTGCGCCGAGAGGAATTTGATGAATGGAACATTCAGCGGAGAATTTGCGAGGAATACACTCACGGTGAATTTGCAACTGAGAAACGCTGCGGAGAATTTGGCGGACGTTTCACCCGCCGAAGAAATAAATATAAAAATCTTGGATCTTAAAAACAAAAACCAAAATCACCGTCATCCCCGAGTGCTTAAATCGGGGATCCAGTGACTTCGAACTCAGACTGTGAGTGTATTCCCAAGGTATAACCCCAAGCCGCTGGTTTCCCGACGGAAGCATTCGGGAACGACGGATCTTTAGGTTTTTGTACTAAAGGTCCTATCTTAAATTCTCCGCGATGCGAAGCGATGCAAATTCTCCGCAGCCTTGAGGCTGCAAATTCACCGCGACCGATCTTGTCGCAAATTCACCGGCGGATGCAGTCTCCGCCTGTCTTTAGACCAGCCCGTAATGGGCCAGCCTTTTCCGGCATTCTTCTTTTCCCAGCTGTGCCGCTACCTCGAATACGCCCGGGCTGACTTTTCTCCCTGTAAGTGCCCATCTGAGGGGGAGGGCGACCTCTTTCATGCTGCTTTCGTTGGCTTCGACCCATGATTTTGTGAAGGATTCCATCCCCTCGGGAGTGAACTCTTCTGAACTGAGAAGTTCTCCGTAGAACTTCCTGAGGACGGGACGGCGCTCTTCCTTTATGTCATCTGCGTTGTATCTCTCTTTTACGGCATCAAAGCTGATGAAGTAGTCGCTGTATTCGGCAAGCTGAAGCGTAGTCTGGCCTCTGCCGCCCATAGCCTGCAGCGAGGACGCGAGATAGTCGTCGCTGAAAGCGCTTATGTCAAATCCGAGGTCCTTCCAGAATGGCTTGATTATTGCCAGAAGTTTGTATGGATCCATGATCTTCATCTGTTCCTGGTTGATGTGATTCAGTTTATCCATGTCGAGTACGGCCGGTTTTTTTGTTACAGAGGAGAGCTCAAAGAGATCAATAGCCTCTTCCCTGGTAAAGACCTCCTGCCCGTTCTTCGGAGACCATCCAAGCAGCGCAAGGAAATTGAATACTCCGTCGGGCAGATACCCGAGGTCGTTGTACTCAAATACGCTGGTAGCTCCCTGCCGCTTCGAAAGTTTTTTCTTATCCTTGCCAAGGATCATCGGAAGGTGGGCGAATTTGGGGGGTTCAAACCCGAGAGCCTGATAGATCAACAGTTGCTTGGGAGTGTTGATTATGTGATCCTCTCCGCGAATTACCATGTTGATATTCATCGTGTAGTCGTCAATGACAACAGCATAGTTGTATGTCGGCATTCCGTCCCTTTTGAGGATGACTATATCCTTGATCGTCCCGTCCTGATTGACCGAGGCGTTCTCGCTCAGCACTTCGATATGTCCGTAGACTTCATCATCAAAGGTCACAAGCTTTCCTGACGGAACTTTGAAAAGGACTGCTCCGTCATCTTTGTAGGCAAGTCCGGCATCAAGGAGCTGATCTGCATACTTTGTGTATGAATCCATGCGCTCTGACTGCCGATAAGGGCCAAACTCCCCCGGCTTATCGGGACCTTCGTCCCAGTCGAGCCCCATCCATCTCATCCCGTCCATAATAGACTGTTCGTACTCGGCCGTTGAACGTTCCCTGTCTGTGTCTTCTATGCGCAGGACAAAGGTACCTCCGTTGTGGCGGGCATAGAGCCAGTTGAAGAGGGCAGTGTGCGCCCCTCCGATATGAAGTGACCCCGTGGGGCTTGGAGCAAATCTGACACGCGTTTTTAAGGACATTCTAAAGACCTCCGGTG
>DAIRTK010000034.1:0-9391 GCA_036803945.1 Synergistaceae bacterium | reverse complement strand
AGGGAGTTGGGATCCAGGTAATCCTTATAGTCTTTGCCCTCTTCCATGTCGCTCATATTTTTAAGCGTAAAGAGGTGCCCATATAGGTTGACCTTTGCTGTGACAGCCTCTCCGGCCCATGCCCAGTGGAGGGTCCCCTTGATCTTCCTGCCGTCGGGAGCGTCTCCTCCCCTGCTCTCCATGTCGACAGTGCAGCGGAGCTCGACGACCTCTCCCGTTTCATCTTTCACTGCTTCTTTACACTTGATGATGTAAGCATATTTAAGGCGGACCTCCCTGTCAGGGGCCAGTCGGAAGAAGCCCTTTACAGGCTCCTCCATGAAGTCGTCCCTCTCAATATATATCTCTTTTCCTATCCGTACCTTCCTGCTTCCGGCACTTTCGTCTTCGGGGTTGTTTTCCGCCTCAAGCTCGTCAACAAAGCCCTCGGGCCAGTTTTCAAGTACGACCTTAAGCGGACGGAGCACGGCCATCCCCCTCTGCGCCGTCCTGTTGAGTTCCTCTCTCAGGCAGTGCTGAAGAAGTTCGACCTCTACCATGCTGTCTGCCTTTGCAACACCTATTTCTTTGCAGAAACGCCTGATAGACTCGGGCGTATACCCCCTGCGCCTGAAGCCGCATATCGTTGGCATCCTCGGGTCGTCCCAGCCTGAGACTATTCCTGTGGTGACAAGTTCGAGGAGCTTGCGTTTGCTCATCATTGTATATGTAAGGTTCAGGCGGGCAAACTCATACTGATGCGGTACGTGCGGAACGTTCACGTTCTCTATGAACCAATCGTATAAGGGCCTGTGATCCTGGAATTCCAGTGTGCATATCGAGTGAGTGACGCCTTCGATGGCATCCTCATAGCCGTGCGCGAAGTCATACATCGGATATACGCACCACTTGTCCCCGGTCCTGTGGTGGCTTCTTTTAAGTATCCTGTAGATAACGGGATCTCTCATGTTCAGGTTGCTGCTCGACATGTCTATCTTGGCTCGGAGCACCCTCGAGCCCTCTTCAAATTCGCCTTTGGTCATCCTCATGAAGAGGTCAAGGTTTTCCTCCACGCTTCTCTTCCTGTACGGAGAATCTTCCCCCGGCTTTGTCAGAGTACCCCTCTTCTGCCGCATCTCCTCTGCGCTCTGGTCGTCGACATAGGCTTTGCCGGCTTTGATAAGGTCGGTCGCCCAAATATGGAACTGGTCAAAGTAATCTGACGCATAGCAGAGGTTGGCCCATTCAAATCCCAGCCATCTGACGTCTTCCATTATCGATTCTACATACTCTGTCTCTTCCTTGGCAGGATTTGTATCGTCAAAACGCAGGTTGCACTGTCCGGCGAACTGTTTTGCAAGGCCAAAATTCAGGCATATGGATTTTGCATGCCCTATGTGAAGGTACCCGTTGGGCTCAGGCGGAAACCTGGTTATAATGCTCTCCACAACACCGTTTTCCAGATCTCCTGTAATTATCTCTTCAAGAAAGTTAAGGCTCCTTGCCGCATCATCAAAAGCCATTGCCGATTCCTCCAATACTGCTGTCTGTTTGCCTGTCACAGTCTGTCAAAAACAAAGTTTACCATTAGTTTGCCGGTTATGTCATCACTGCCGGAATAACACCGGCGTGAAACAATGGTGAAACGATAGTGAAGCAGTTGTTTTTATAACATAGCTAATCGTTTGCTCAGCAATTGCTAAGCGGTCGATAAGCAGTTGCTGAGCAGTCGTAAAACCTCAAAAACGTAAAATGCCCCATTTCCGTCGTCCCGGTATGCCAGTGAGCCGGGATCCAGTCTTTCTTCTCCGTCGTCCCCGAGTGCCTCAGTCGGGGATCCAGTGTCTCTGGTTCCATGCTTTTACTGACTTTTTAGAACCCAACCCAAAGCCGCTGGATTCCCGATAGGAACATTCTGGAATGACGCTGATTTTGAACCTCCGCGGCCTTTGGCCGCAATTCTCCGCGATGCGAAGCGAGCAAATTCTCCAGCGACGATCATCGCGGATTCTCCGCCTGACGTAGTCAGGCAAATTCCCCGGCGGAAGTGCCTCCGCCAATTCAAAGCCGCTGGATTCCCGATTTAAGCATTCGGGAACTACGGAGGGGCCGGTTACTAAGGTTCTACAACCGCTTGCCGACTGCTTGCCTATTGCTCGCCGGTATTTATTGCCTCAATTCCCCGACCCTGCCCTTGTGCCCTTAACGACCGCTTGACCACTGTTTGACAACAGTTTGACTATCGTTTGACCGTTTTACAACAGCTTCACCACTGCTTCACTACCGCTTCACGGCGATAAAATCGCCACTTCACAATTATTAAAACGCCGCCACTTCCATTGATATTTTTATGCCCTCATAAACCACAAGTATGGTAGCCAATGCCGTGAGCATAAGACATATCCACGCATCGGCATTTTTATTTTTAAAGGGCCTTTCCAATACTTCAGACACTTTCCAGCAAAGGGTGACTCCAAAGATCCTTATTATAAATACCGTACTCCAGAAGGCAGCAAAATTAACTGACTGGGCCCACCATGAAATGCTGAACCCCTGATTGAGCCCCTTGAAATAACCCCATGGGAAAAATATATGAGCCACAAGCGCCACCACAAGGAAGGCCCTGAATATTGACCAAAGCTGCAGCATTGATCTTGGCACTCCGCTAAATTCGGGGAGTTCGCAATTCTCCAGAAGAGAACATCCGAAACCGGCATTGCTGTGGGGTATATGGCTGAAAATTATAAAAATGAATATCAATGTGCCCGCAAGTGCAAAAGGCGAAGTAAAGGAAAGATGCCGGGCAAGTGTGAATACATTGAGACTGAACGGGTCTCCTGCTGTCCCGGCAACCGAATAGTAAAAAGCTATTGAGACAAAAGCAGCGGCCATGGGCACTATAAGGCAGACCAGTTCCTTTATCATTCTGACAGCAGTTATGACCGCACCGGGAGTCCCCAGAGAAAAGACAGCCAGTATGGCGAAAGTCTCAGAGAGAACTGCAAACTGTATGATCTGCATCATGTCCCCCCCGTTGTCCATTATCGGCACAAAAGAAAAAAAGGGGATGCTCGCTGAAATGGGGACCAGGGCAGCAAGCGCAAAACAGGGTAGATAAAGGGACATCCTGACCACAGATGAGTCGGGAAGACCGATAGGCATCCCCATGGATCTGAATATATCACGAAGGGGAAGGAACGACATTACTATCCCCCTCCTGCCCAGGCTCCTTCCCGTCAGGTATGTCTGGGTAGCCTCAGCCAGAAGTGCCAGTATCAGGGTAACGATCATAAGCAGCCACGTTGAAAAATATCCGAGCAGTTTCATAATAATGATCTGCATATCAATCCATACCTGCCTTTGAAAACAGGGCTGCCATAAACAGCAAAAAGAGGACCGCCATGGAAAGTATGTGTGAGAATGGCATTTCCACCCAGGGAGATATGATCTTATTCTTAACGGTCAATATCACCTGCTCAAATACACTGGCCCTGACCTCTCTATGGCATCCTTTAAAATCTTCTCCGCGAAGGATGCTTCCCCCTCTTTTGCTCTTAATGAGGTATGTGATCAGACAGAAGATCGCGGCAGAAAAGCTGAAAATTCTGATCCAGGCCGAAAAATTCCAAATAAAATGTCCTGTTTCAAGAATGGAGTTCATTCAGCGGCACCCCCCTGATGTATCGCGTTTACAAGCTGTCCCCTGTTCATCAGGGAATAGACAGAAGGAGAGACCATGGAATTCATGAAAAGCGAAGGGGTCACAGTCGTATAGCAGAGAAAGATAAAGAGTGCGATGATAGGAAAAAGGACCTGGACATCACCATTTTTTATCTCTTCAGATCCCTCTTCAGGGACGCCGAACATCATCCTTGCCAGGTATCTGATTGAAAGCAGCAGCATAATGAGTGAGGAGACAAGGAGAAGTATCGTCAGAAGCGGAGTGATATAACTCGAAGACCTGTATAGAAATTGTTTTGCAGGGAAACCGATAAATGGCGGAAGTCCTGCAATAACGGAGACCGCAAAGAAAAATGCCAGTCCCGAGAGCGGGATCTTTGAGAAAAGTCCGTTCTCCTCCCACAGTTCGCCCTTTCCTGTCTCCTGCTTCAGTGTACAGCACACGAATGAGAGTGCAGCAGAAACAGGAAGGAAAAGGATCCATTGCGCAAGCATGCTCTCTATCGCGCCAAAACCATATTCGGCCGCAGCCTGGGCTGTATATATCCCACTTATGCTAATTCCCATTGATATTAAAAGAAACCCTTTCATAAACAGCTCGGCCCCCTCCGCAAACCTTACAGGGTCCCTTTCATCTGCGAGGATCACCAGTGATGTCAGGAGCACAACGAGCCCGAGAACAACAAAAAGGTTGGGGATCCTCTCAAGCCCCGGAAGAGGTCCGTAGACGGAAAAAATTATCCTGAAGACAACAAAGAGCGCAGCCTGTGCCCTTATGGCAAAAAAGACCCTTTTTGCTCCGTCGGCAACATAGGAAGATGACTTGATAAACATGAAGAGAAGAGGTACTGTGAGGAGTGCGTATGCAACTTTTTCATTGGTTCCCAGATTTATGACTGTTGAGAGTACCGCTATATTTGTTGTCCTGTAATTAAAATAGAGCATCAGCATCCCTGACAAAAACATCAGGAGCGCTGCCCCCCTTGATGCAAAATACCACATCAGCTCCCTGATCTCATCCCTGGTTCTGACGGATCCATGTATGAGCCCTGAGGCTCCGATCTGGGAGATAAACATGAAAAAGAAAAGGGACGATATCCCGCCGGAATAAAAAATGCCCTGTATGCCGACCAGAGTAGTCAAAAAGAAACTTACCTTGGAAAGGCTTATAGGATCTTTTTTATCGGCGAGGGCGGCAAGTCCGGCAATAAAAGCTATAGATGCCATAAGGAAGGCTGAGAGAGCGCCGAATGCGTCGATCTGAAGGACTGCCTTTATAAGCACAGGGCTGTTTGGGGAGAGTGTATGCGACCACCCCCCGCTTCCCAGTACATACAGTTCTGTTCCGCCCTTACCCATGCTGCTCCAGACTGACCACGTGAGGAAAACGTTCAGCACCATGACCATGAGAAAAAACAATTTAAGGATCCTCATGTTTATGTTGAATTCAAAGGTCTCTTTCCTGTACCAGCAATGTATCCTTTTATAGCCGTAAAGTGAAAGCATCACCAAGGCCGCGCTCAAGGGAAGCAGCAGGCTCAGGACAGGGAGCGGGATACCTGAAAAAGAAGTCAGTAAATACATATTTATCTCCTAACCGAAACGGCCCGAACAGCTCAGAGGAATTTCAAGGCCGCAGGATCTCATGAATTTTTCGTCCGTGAGGACACCCGGGACTTGCCCGTCACTCACAAGGGTCCCGTTTTCCAAAATTATTACCCTGCTGCACAGATCAAGCACCATATCCAGGTCATGTGTAGCTATTACAGCAGTCCTGCCTTTGTTTCGCATGACATCAATAAATTCCCGCCTGCTTCGCGGATCCAGGCCGGAGGTCGGCTCGTCCAGCAACAATGTTTTGGGCCTCATGGCAAAGAGACCTGCAAGCGCAGCCAGCGTCTTCTCTCCTCCGGAAAGCTTCCACGGCGCCTTATTTGCCAGGCAGCTGATCCCGGCGTCATCAAGAGCGGCACTTACCATTGATCCCACTTCATCTTCGTCCGCTCCGAGGTTCCTTGGACCAAAAGCCACATCTTCCCAAACTGAAGGCAGAAAAAGCTGATCATCGGGGTCCTGGAAGAGAAGACCTGTTTCACGTCTCATTTCCCTTATTTTATCCCTATCAAGCAACCTGCCCCGGTAGAGCACTCTCCCCGAGAAGGGGACAAGGCAGCCCATCATTATCATAAGCAGAGTAGATTTTCCGGAGCCGTTTGCTCCAGCTATACCCAGTATCTCCCCTTCTTTTACCGAAAAGGAGAGATCTTGAAGTGCCGTGGTTCCATCTGAGTAAGAATAACAGATATTTTCGATTTCAAAAACCTTCAAATTACACACCTTACCGTCAGACCACCCAATATTCCGGATATGTCAAAGAACCTCACGACCAGGAAATATGCCGTCCATAGGAGAGCAAATATTATATCCTGCCCGGACAGGCTGCCGTTCTTCCCGCCGTCCCGCCGCAGAGTGCCGTCGAATCCTCTGCAGACAAGGGCATTGTGGATCTTTTCAGATCTGCACAGGGAACGAACCAACAGAGGCCCGCAGACATTGCCGGCATTTGCAAGTGTTATTTTACCACCCCTGAATACTCTGGCCCTTACTATATTATGTGCCTCTTCCACAAGAAGCCTTATATAGCGGTGCAGGAGAAAAAGCTGGGTCACCAGCACTTCAGGAAGACCTGCGGCCGCAGCGCTTCTGCAAAGTCCGTCAAAACCTGCAGCCGAAACCATTATTAGCGTCGATGCAGCAATAAGGATAAATTTTATCATAAGAGAAAAAAAGGAGATCCATCCTCTGGATATCATCATGCCGAAGCAATCTACTTTGACAGCGTCAAAAAATGGGTCCCAGACTCCTATCAGAAGCACAAAAGGCATAACTGCCGTAATTTTCCTTAAAATGCCCCCGGCCGGAACGCCTGCAAACGCACCGACAAAGAGCGGATATGCGGCAAGGGGTATAAGCCTTAAAGTCTGGTAGCGGCCAAAAGAAACTGCAGTAATAATACAGGCTGATGTTACGTACAGCAAAATAAGGGGAGAGAGGCCCGGAATCCTCTTTCCGTCATATATTCCTGTCCTGTAAAGATCTCTCAGCCTCACGGGCGGCTTTTTCTTTTCCTGAACAACATGCCCATTCCCAGAGCAAGGGTGAGGGTGATAATGCTCCCGAGAATGCCGGATAGCGTGGTCCCAATATTTTCGGCATATTTCTCTCCCTTAAGGGCATAATCGGGCATAGGGGCAATTCTTTCCTGAACAGAGGAAAATAATGAGTGCATGAAAGATCCCGGGGCTTCAATGCCTGCACTTCCGGCAACACCCTCTACGGACCATTCCAGGCCGTCCGGCAGCGGCGAGGCGTACCACGCAAAGAGTCCTCCCGTTACCAGTGCAAGAAAGGCAAAAACTGCGACAGCCCGCTTCATTCCGCTTTTATACTTTTCCGGACTTCCGCCTTCCAGGACCTCCGGCATCCTTGAATATACATATGTGATGACCATCCCCGTTGCAAACCCTTCCACCGCACCTATCGCAAAATGTATCGGAAGCATCAGCAGCATAAATATTCCCGCGGGGAGAGATGTGACACCCGAAAAGACCGTCTGAAGGACGACAAAAAAGGCTCCCATAAGAAGACCTGCAACTGAAGCGGAAACCGAGCCCAGCAAAATTCCTTTTGGACCTCCCACTCTTAATGTTATCTTCCTGTATATCCAGGGATAAGCTATGAAGCACGGAAAGAATCCCATATTGAAAATATTGCAGCCCAATGCGAGCAGGCCTCCGTCGGCAAAGAAAAGAGCCTGGACCGTCAGAATAGATACCATCGAAAGGAATGCCCGCTCCGGACCGAGCAATACAGCCAGAAGAAGGCCTCCGCCGATATGTCCGCTGGAGCCGGTCCCGGGGATCGAAAAGTTTATCATCTGGGATGCAAATACGAAAGCAGCCAGAACTCCCATAAGCGCTGTTTTCCCGCTCTCTTCTTCCTTACTGACGGCAGCGGAGCTTTTTGCTGTAAGCCAGGCGCCGGCAGCCCAGAAGAGACCTCCGACCGCCGGTGAGACAAGTGCGTCAGCCATGTGCATGATAAACATCTCCTTTTCCGGTCAAAAAGATCAGATAAAAACTTATCCATTTCAGCACGATAAGGCAGAAAAGACTTCGTTTCAGTGCTATTCTGCCCCGATGATTATAACAATCATCGGCAATTAAGAAAAGTTTTAAGTTCTTTAAATCATTTTTCGTTATTCACTTGATTATCATAAATTTATGATAAAATTGGCATTAGAGATATAGGGCTGTATCTCAGAGTACTTTGGGTTTCATTAATCCCGCATCATACATTTTATAAAGGAGTGGTACGAATGCAGAATAAGAAGGAAATGCCGCTTATCTGGAAGATCGCTATCGGGTTCGTGATAGGTATCGTGCTGGGCTTTGTAATTGGCCCGATGCAGCAGTCAAGCACCTTCATCTCTAATTTTTTTATCCCTCTTCTCGACCTTATCGGTAAGATCTTCCTCGGACTCTTGAAAATGCTCATCGTTCCCCTTGTCTTTGCAAGCATCATCACAGGTGCTGCATCGATAGGAGACCCTAAGGTGCTTGGACGCATAGGGGTCAAGACAGTTGCCCTTTACATATGCACTACAGTAGTAGCTATCTTCTTTGGACTGGTCCTCGGCAACGTCATACAGCCCGGCGTGGGACTGAGCATTGAAGGTGCCGCCGGTGAAGCAAAGGCCGCTGCGAGCATGATCGAAGTGCTGATGGGGATCATACCGGTGAATCCGCTGCAGGCCCTTGTAAACGGGACCATGCTTCAGATCATCGTATTTGCCCTCTTCCTAGGAGTATCGGCCACGCTGATCGGTGAAAAGGGAAAGGCATTCCTCAAGTTCAACGAATCTCTGGCTGAGACAATGTACAAAATGACCGGCATCGTAATGAAGTTTGCCCCGCTCGGCATCCTTGCCTTGATCGCAGTAACTGCGGCAAAGTACGGGCCTGCGGTCCTAGCGCCATTCGCAAAGGTCATTTTTGCAGTATACCTCGGCTGTGCGCTCCAGGCCCTTGTTGTCTACTCAGGCCTGATCACAGTGGTGACCAAGAAATCCCCGCTGTGGTTCTTCGGCGGAGTTAAAGAGGCGATGCTGGCTGCCTTCGTTACCCGTTCAAGCTCGGCAGTTCTCCCGATATCAATGAGAAACGTACAGGAGAACCTGGGTGTCTCTGAAAAGGTCTCCTCCTTCGTACTGCCGCTCGGAGCGACGATCAACATGGACGGTACCGCGCTATACCAGGGCGTCTGTGCTCTTTTCGTAGCTCAGGCTTTCGGTATCCCCCTTTCAATGGGAGCCCAGGTCGGCATCCTTATTACCGCCACACTTGCATCCATTGGTACAGCCGGAGTTCCCGGTGCAGGACTCATCATGCTTTCGATGGTCCTGACATCAGCAGGCCTTCCCATTGAGGGTATCGGGCTTGTAGCTGGGATAGACGCTGTCCTCGACATGGCCCGCACCTCCATCAACGTCACCGGCGACATGTGCGTATCCACAGTAGTTGCAAGGACAGAGGGAGAGAAGTTCTAAATCCGGATCTACTTTATGCTGTAATATCAGGTTACAACAAAAGCCCCGCCATCCCGGCGGGGCTTTTTCCTGCTTTCTATAGGGCAAGTGGATTAAAACCACGGCAGCCGGTTGGAAATGAAT
>DAIRTK010000033.1:0-14482 GCA_036803945.1 Synergistaceae bacterium | reverse complement strand
ACTATGTTATCGAAGGAGGGGCTCCGGAACATTATCCCGGGTTCAGTGAGATTTTCAGTCCAGCCGAATGTTTTGGAAATTTCGAGGCAGTATTCGGGGATACGTTTCTTTAACCCTTCCAGAATGTCGGACTTGAATCTGGTGGTCGGTCCTGTGACTGCTATCGTGCAAAGTATAGAGTTAGTATTGTCGACGACAGGTCCGGCAATGGACGAGAATCCTTCCTGATATTCGTTTTCACAGTAACAGTAGCCATACTTGCAGGTATAGTAGAGGTCCCTCATCATTTTCTTTTTTTCAGTAGTTGTATAGGGAGTCAGCTGCCTGCTCTCGCTTATCATCCTGTTCCGTTCTTCCGGATCCGCAAATGCAAGGAAACCCCTGCCTCCCGCGCCTGCCCACATGACGTACTTTGAACCTACTGTGGGGGAAAATTTAAAGTTGTGGAAAGCGGAAACTTTTTCCAGCAATATGCGGTAGTCGCCTTCCCTTACGTAAACAAGCCCGGTTTCACCAAATTCATCCCTGAGGTTCACAAGATAGGGATAAACGACCTTTAGGACAAAATCGTTTTGCTTTGCGCAATAGCCAAGCGAATAGACCCTCCGTCCAAGGCTGAACCTTTTTGAGTGCTTGTCCCTGTAGAGGAAAGCTTCCTTTTCAAGGATGCCTGTGATCCTGGATGCCGTTGAGTATGGTATGTCAACAAGCTTTGAGATCTCAGTCAGCGAAAGGTCATCTGTGCTCCTCGTAAAGCAGTTGAGGATGGAAAGGGCTCTTTCGATCGATTGGGTACCGTTTTCAAGGTTTGTGTTTTTTGTCATTTCTTCCTCCGCGATCCGCTCTGCCGGTTTTTCTGCTTCTTTAAAAGTATTTTAACTTACTTCCCACTTTTGGGCGATGTATTCCCCAAGTGACAAATTATTCTGACAAAAGAGAGAGATCTGAGAACAAATTATATTGACACAGATCAAATAACCTGTATTATAGAATAACCACATACAAGATAATATATCCATAATATGGATATGTAAAGAGGGTAAATTGAAAAGAGGGATAAAAGGCTATGCAAATCAGAATGCCCGTAGATGATGAGGTCATTGATCAGCTCAAAATTTACGATATGGTGGAGATAACAGGAAAGATCTTCACAGGCAGGGACGCGGTCCTGCCCAAAATAGTCAAATGCATCGAAGATGGGACCTGCGAGGAGAAAGGGATACACCTGGCAGGAGGCGCTGTCTTCCATACTGCGGTCAGTCCGGCAGGGATCGGCCCCACTTCAAGCAACAAGGTCGATATAGAGGGAAGCATCCCTGCCCTTTCGGAAGCAGGAATAAAAATGCACATAGGGAAGGGAAGCCTTAAGAAGGAGACAACAGAAGCCCTTAAGAAACATAATTCCATATTTCTTGTGACTCCTCCTTCAACTGCTTTCCTTACGGCCTCGATCAAGAGCAAAAGGGTCGTCGCGTTCCCTGAAGAGGGGATGGAAGCCCTTCACGAATTAGAAGTTGAAAATTTTCCTGCCATTGTTGCGATCGCACACGGCGAATCGATTTACGACAAATAACGGAACAGAGGTAATAGGGATGATAACCAGAAAAGAGATCGTGGAAAAGACAGCTGAAACGCTCCTGAGGGCCAGCACAGTATTCAGGCCTGACCAGACGGAGGCTTACAAAAGGGCTGCGGAACGTGAAGAAAGCAAGCATGCAAAGTGGGTCCTTGAGAACATTATAAAGAACGCCGAGATAGCAGAGGATAAGGTTTTCCCTCTCTGCGACGATACCGGCATACCGCACGTACTTGTTGAGGTAGGTGAGGAGGCAGCGGTCCCGGCCGGCTTTTTCTCCGCGGTAGGGGAAGGTGTGGCAATGGGACTCCGTCAGCTTCCGGGCAGGCCGATGGCGGTCAAAGGAAATGATTATGAACGCATAAGCCAGTCTGCAGGCCTTTCAGAAGATTCAGGGGATCTGGCAATGGCTCCGATCCAGATAAGGACGATCCCGGGCAAAAAGATCCGCCTCACCCTGATGATGTACGGTGGCGGTCCGGAAATAAGAGGAAAGACTCTGAGAGTCTTCCATAAGCATTCAGTCGATACGGTAGTCAATGAAATGATCGAATGGGCCATTGAAGGAGCCAAACTTCTGGGATGCCTTCCCTGCATCCTCTCCTTTGGCATAGGCCGCAGCAATCTGGAAGCCGCTTCCCTGAGTATGGAAGCGATGGCGAAGGGAAACTTCTCGGTACAGTCGGAGATGGAGCAAAAGATAACGGATGAAGTGAACAAGGCAGGATACGGTGCTTTGGGACTTGGAGGAAAGACGACAGCCCTTGCAACTTTTGTAAAGGTCGGTCCGCAGCGGGCAAGCGGGATCAGGGTAGTTTCAATGAGACTGGGATGCTGTTTTGACCCCCGTCGTGCCGAGTGGGAGTTTGAAGCTTAAATTTAGCTTAAAAAATATCAGGAGGTAGTGCAATGAAAATTTTCAAGAACGGTACAGTAGTTACCGGGGACGGAAAAACAGTACTGGAAAGAGGAAACGTGATCGAAGCCGACGGCCTGATAATGGACGTCACTCTGAGCTATGATGAGAACCTGGAATCCTATGCGGAAGAAGTTATTGACTGCACCGGAAAATGCGTAATGCCCGGAATGATAAACCACCATCAGCACGGCATAACCTTCGGGCCGATGTTTGCGAGCGGATGTGTGAACTACGGCGATGAATTCATCATGAGCCATCTTGACCGCAGCCTTCTTCAGGGACATACGACAGTTTTGAATATCGACGGCTTCGTAACGATGGATGAGGTCAGGGAGACCCAGAAGGTCCACCCGATCAGGATAAAGGCAGCCACTACACATGCACCCACAAATTACCACGCAGGGGAACTCTGCGACGGAAAGGGCTTCCTCGAAAAGCACAACGAGATGACAGTCGAAAAGATGCTTTCAGAGGGCGCGGTCTGTATAGGCGAAGTCGGCGGAGGCCATACCCTCGGAGGCGGCGGCCAGGATTATCTTTATATCCCCAGAGCGGTCAAGGAGCGCAAGGGCAGGGATATCGACTACCTTCAGGCAAGGGCTATGAAACTCTCAGTCCTCGGACGCTACATAGAGGAATCCTATTACGACCGCGACATAGTGGCACAGGCTCTTAAGGATGCAAAGCTTGATGATTTCCTTACTCCGGAGGAGACAAAGGATATCGTCTACAAGACCACACTGGCCTCCGTAAAGGTCGCACTCGACGGATACCGCGAGGCAGCCATACTTGCAAAGAGATATAATGTGCCCCTCATGATCCACAATGCGCCTACATCAAAGCATATCGTCCATGAAATTGCCAAAATGGGTCTCAATACACTGATCTGCTGCCACTCAAACTACCTCTTTACAAAGGATGAGTGTGTTGAAAACGGCCGTTACCTCAAGCAGTTCCCGGGGGTGGTACTGGATGCAGCGGTCCACGATCCGTGGGGAGCAAAAGCACTCGTCGCGACACCGGAGAATCTCTTTGCTTTCTATGAAAATGATCTCGTCGACATAATTTCAACTGACTTTGCGGCAGGCAAGAGCGACTCGATGCTGGAAGCGATCCAGCATGCGGCGCTTGAAGAAAAGCTTGTCGGACTCGCCAAGGCGGTAAGCCAGGGCACATCAAGGGTCGCCGAAGTCCTCCCGAGACTCGCGCCCAATCTCGGACTGCTCAAGAAGAGCTGCATCGCAGACATCGTAGTCACTGAATACCCGACACTGAAAAACGTAGAGAGGGTCTACATAGGCGGCAAGCTTGCAGCCAAGGACGGCAAGGTCATTCGCTAATTAAAGCGGATCAGATATTTAAACCTTTTAAAGGTATCTAAAGCAAAAAACAGAAAGGAAATGATTTTGTATGAAGGTCAAAAAGGTTATTTGTTCAAAGGCACTTACCGGTTTTTACATGGACGACAAGCAGGCTATCAAAGCCGGAGCTAAGTCAGACGGTTTTGTTTACAAGGGAGAGCCCGCAACTCCCGGTTTTAAGTCTATAAGGCAGCCAGGAGTTGCCGTTTCCGTAATGTTCGTCCTTGAAGACGGCAAGATCGTTTACGGAGACTGTGCTGTGGCGCAGTATGCGGCAAGCGGAGGCAGGGAAGTCCCGAACACTGCCGATGCTTTGATCGAAGTAATTGAGAAGCATGTCGTTCCCTATTTTGAAGGAATGGATATCAAAGAATTTAAATCGACTGCAGAACAGTTCGACCGTGCAAAATTTGACGGCTATCAGCTTCCTGCCTCAATCCGCTACGGTGTGACCCAGGCGATCCTTGAAACTGTTGCCTACGAGCAGAAACTGACCATGTGCGAGGTAGTACTCAATGAATACGGCCTTAAAGCAGATCTTACTCCGGTCAGGATAAACGCACAGTCAGGCGATGAGCGTTATACGAACGTTGACAAGATGATCCTCAAAAAGGTAGGCATGATGCCCCACGGTCTCATCAACAACGTTGAAGAGAAGCTCGGCAAGGACGGTCAGATATTCCTTGACTGGGTCAAGTGGGTAAAGAACCGCATCGCAGAGATCGGTGACGCCGATTACAAGCCTGTGATGCGCTATGACGTTTACGGCTGCATGGGTTATGCATTCAACGATGATCTCGACAAGGTGTTTGATTACCTTCTTAAGGTCGCCGAAGCCTGCGAACCCTATGAAGTATTCATTGAAATGCCGATCGACCTCAAGTCGAATGCAAAGCAGCTTGAAGGGATGAAGTATCTGCGCAAGCGCCTTGACGACGCCGGATGCAGGCTCAAGCTCATCATTGACGAGTATGCAAACACATATGAAGAGATAGTCGAATGGGTTGATGCCAAGGGAGCGGACATGGTCCAGGTCAAGACGATAGACCTCGGCGGCATCAACAATATCATAGATGCAGTCCTTTACTGCAAAAAGAACGGCGTGCTCGCCTACCAGGGCGGGACATGCAACGAGACAGACAAGTCCGCTCTTGTCTGCGCCAACCTCGCGGTAGCAACAAAACCCTTTGCAATGGCAGGCAAGCCCGGAATGGGCGTTGACGAGGGCGTAATGATCGTCAGCAACGAGCAGGAGCGCCTGCTGGCGATCCTGAAAGCGAAAATGGATAAAACCATCTAGCAGGAAATCATTGTTTTACTCTCGGCAATTACGGTAAAAAAATGCATAGTACGATTGCCGGGATGTTTTTATTTTATTTGATCATTAAGCCCCTTTTTTGAAGGAGTGGAACAAATGATAAGAGTCGATGTCTCAAAATGCATAGGGTGCAAAGCCTGCGAGCAGGTCTGTCCCTCCGATGCGATAAAAGTAATAAACAAGAAGGCGGTCGTAAACGACAACTGCGTTCATTGTGTCACCTGCATCAAATATTGCAAGTTTGACGCCCTTTCTGAGGGCACAGTGAGTTCTCACAACATCCTGTGCCGTAACTGCGGTGTTAGATGCCGTATACCGGAAGGAAAAGAGGGGGCCTGTAAAAGATTCAAAAATGAATCAGGCCGGCTTGTTCTGGTGAGACCCCTTCAGATACCGACAAATACAAAGGCCGATCCCGAAAAGATCGCCATATCAAAGCCGATAGTCTCTGCTGTAGGTGCTGGTGCCGCTTATCCTGACTACAAGCCTGCTCCGTACATAGTCACCGAGAAACGTGATGATTTCGATGTTGTGACAGTTGTTACAGAGGCACCGGTCTCTTACAGCTCTATGATGGTGAAGATCGACTCCAATGCACACATCGGAGACGAAGGGGCTCTTGTCCGCCGCGAAGGGAGAGTCGTCGGCATCGTTACTACCGAGCAGTACGGCTCGCACATTCTCATCCTGGGAGGCGTGAATAAAGTCAAGGGTCCGGACGGCATGTACGTTGTCAAGACCATGGCAGAACTTGGGAACAAAGAGAAAGTAAAACTTACCGTTGACGGCGGATGCAGACTGGAGCTTCAGGTAGGCGAGCATCCTGTGATCAACGGAGAGGTCGACGACAAGATGAGAGTGGGCTGCGGCGGCGCATGCTGCGGACTTTTTGCCCGCTCGCTGGCACCTCTTATCGATGAAGCGATCATACTGGACCACCATATCACAGGCTTGTTCACAAAACATCCCGCAGGAGCGGAACAGAAGCCATTCAGCGGAGTAACGCCCGTCGGACGACTTGCCACAAACGGGCGCTATTTCTTTGAACATGGGGGCGGCTGGGGCGGAACAAATATCAACGACCCGATCGAAGCCATCAAAAATATCGACATGAGCATTGCTAAGCCCGGAATGAAGATACTTGTCGCGGAGACCACATGGCGCAAGATAGCCTTGTTTGAAGTTCTGGAGGATGGAACGCCCGAGTCTGTCGAGATAACACCGGAGATCGAGGAGTTCAGGAAAATGGCTGCAGGATGCTGCGAAGACAGCAGAGTATCGGCGATGTATTACGCCGGGGTCGGAGGCAGTGCAAGAGCAGGGGTAACGATCGATCCGATACAGATCACAAAAGCGGTGCACAGAGGGGATGCCAATCTCACGATAGCCGGTGCTCCGACTTACATCATGCCGGGCGGCGGCATTACTTTCCTTGCCGATGTAGAAAAAATGATCGACCATCCGTTCAACTATACAGCATCACCTGCGGTGCTGGCACCGATCGAGTATACGATGACAGTTAAAACATATGAGGATATCAAGGGCCACATACACGCCATAAGAACAAAGGAAGATGTCCTGGCAGAAGGAAGATATGAGTTTACGGAGCTGAAAGACTGAATTCGGGTTTTTAATGTGCGATCACATTAATTGTAAGGTGCTTTATGCACACAACTTGAGAGGAGGAGCATCTGTAATGAAAAAAATCATCATCGGAATCATCATGTTTGTAATGGTTTTCGCATTTCTTGCGGGAAACGCGGCAACAGCATCTGCTGAAGTCAAAAAGGTAGATCTGGCTATTTGCGGAGGGTCTATAGGCGGAGCATGGGCGGCTATCGGAGAAGGCGTAGGAGAGGTTATAAGACGCAGTTATCCCGGATCGAACACGGCATATGAAGTGGGACAGGAAGCAGCAAACCTGGCACTTGTCTCAAGAGGCAAGGTGCAGCTTGGGATCGCGCATGCGCAGCTGATCAACATGGCAGCAAAAGGGACCCCTCCGTTCAAGGATAAAATTGAGAACCTGAGAGCGCTGTGCGTCCTTTACAAAGGTGCCGTCGAACATTTCATCATCAAGTCTGACACGGGTATCAGCAAGTTTGCAGACATCAAAAGCAAAAAATTCCCGCTCAAAGTTTACTTTAACACCAAGGATTCCTTCATGGATATCGTTGGAAAAGAAGTCATAAAGGCTGAAGGAATCGAAGCAGCTGAGATCGAAAAAATGGGCGGCCAGGTCAAAAACAGCTCAATGGGCGCAGCACTTGACCTTATGAGGGACGGAAAGATCGATGCTTACAGCAATGTTATCCAGGTACCCTCAAGCCACGTTACTGATGCAGGCACGACATTGAAGCTGAATCTTCTCCCAATGACACCGGCAGGGCAGAAAAAGGTCAATGAAGCACTTGGAACATATTCAACGACGATTCCCAAAAGCGCATACAACTTCCTGAAGGCTGATGTCCCCACCGTTGGAGCTACGGTAGTTCTTTTTGCCAGTACAGATCTTTCGGATGACGAGGCATATGCCGTACTGAAATCGATAAAGGAGAACTTCGATTATTTCCGGAATATCCACGGCTCACTCAAAGGACTTCAGCTGGCGGAACTTAAAGATGTAGAGCCTGTTCCCATGCATCCAGGCGCAGTCAAATTCTTCAAGGAAAACAAGTAAGTATATAAACTCTGTCTCCCCGGTAGGGAGCATTCAAACGCTTCCTCCCGGGGGGAGAAAACAGGGGGTCAGGCATATTGAACAGCAAGAAAGAATACAGCGTTATCGGAGAAGGATTGGTCCTGGTGGACCATGGCCCGATAACAATGACACTGGAAGCCAGAAGGAATGGCTTGCCCCTTACAGAGGCGGCTATAGCAGGAGCCGAAAAGGCGATCGAAGTTTTTAATCAACTGGCCTTGTACCTTGAAATTATCAGAAAGCCTGTATCAGAAATTGAAGATCTCCCTGTTCATGCACCGGAAGCCGTCAAAAGAATGGTCAACTCGGTAAGGATGCTTAACGAACCGGATTTTACGCCCCTTGCTGCTGTCGCAGGAACAGTATCTGACATTGCTGCAGAAGAAATGAGCAGTCTTGGGTCTGATTTCGCGATGGCAAACAACGGAGGCGACATTGCATGGATAGTAAATGAAACAGGAAGAAGATCGATCAGGGCAGCACTTATAAGCGACATAAAAATTGGAAATAAGACCCATTGTCTGGAAATCGGAGCTTTTCAGGAAATAAGAGGCATTGCCACAAGCGGCCTTGGCGGCCGGAGCCTTACCAGGGGAATTGCATCTGCTGTTACCGTACTTGCCGGAAGTTCATCAAAGGCAGATGCAGCGGCGACTTCAATAGCCAACGCATGTTTCTGCGATGATCCCGCGATAGTCCGATGCCCTGCGGAGGAACTTGATTACGGCACAGATATTAAGGGTCTTCTTGTTACAAAATCTGTAGGAAATTTGAAAAATGAAAGCATCTGCGATGCACTTTCGTCAGGGAAAAAGAGAGCTGATGTGCTTTTGAAATGCGGGATGATAAGCGGAGCTGTGATTTTTGTTTCGGGTGAAATGGTTGTATCAGGCGGCAGCGATCCTCAGGGATGTCTTTTTGAAGTTAAAAAACTTGATCAGAAATTATAAGCAACGGAGGTATTTACATGGAACAGTTCAAGAGTATAGGCACAAAACAGAGTTTTGTGGATGCACTGGATAAGGTGACGGGGAAGGCAAAATATCTCGACGATATTTCCTTTCCGGGGTTGCTTATAGGGAAAATACTGAGGTCTCCTCATCCTCATGCAAGGATCCTTTCGATAGATACGTCCGAAGCTGAAAAATTGAAAGGGGTAAAGGCTGTCATTACAGCAAAAGACTGTCCTCAGAATAAGTTCGGCATGGAGATCCCCGATGTAGACATGCTTGCAGTTGATAAGGTCCGTTACGTCGGTGACGAAGTTGCTGCGGTTGCAGCCGAGACGGATGAGATAGCAAGGGAAGCATTGAAACTTATAAAAGTTGAGTATGAAGTGCTTCCTGTTGTCGATGATCCGATAAAGGCGCTTGAGCCGGACGCTCCCTCTGTCCATGATGACAAACCAGGGAATATCGCAAAAGAATATCATATTGAACGAGGAAACGTAGAGGAAGACTTTGCTTCCTGTGATTATGTTTTTGAAAAAGAATTCAGCACCCATCGAGTTTCAGGCCTTTATCTCGAGCCTTTTGGAGCTGTTGCCCAGTGGGAATCCAACGGACGTCTGACGGTATGGTCGGGTCTTCAGTCGGCTTTCCAGGGCAGGAACGAGATAGCCAAGGCCCTTGGCATCAAGCCGTCAATGGTCACAGTTAAGTGTCCTTTCATCGGAGGAGCGTTCGGAGCCAAGATATGGATCCGCAATTTCCACCCAATAGCAGCCGTGCTTGCCAGGAAGACCGGCCGGCCTGTCAAGATACTTCTTACCAGAGAAGAAGAGCAGCTTACAACACGCCCGAGGATAGCCCCCAAAATGAAGGTCAAGCTGGGGATGATGAAGGATGGTACCATGGTCAGCAAGCAGATGACCATCATTGCCGACAACGGACCTTATTCCTGGGCTGCCCCTAAGGTACTGCTCAACCTGTCGATGCGCACAGACTGTCTTTACAGGTACAAGTCGACAAAATGCGATTCTTATCTTGTATACACAAACCTTATCCCGACAAGCGGATTCAGGGGATACGGGAACAGCCAGAGCCATTTTGCAGTCGAATCGTTCATCGATGAATGCTGCAGGGAGATAGGTCTTGATCCTGTCGAAGTGCGTATCAAGAACGCTGTCCAGAAAGGCGACCTCACCCTTCATAAATGGAAGATAAAAAGCTGCGGACTTCAGGACTGCATAAGGATAGCGGCAGAAAAGATCCGTGAGAACAGGCTTCCGGCAGAAGAGCAGAACGGCCGCATCAGACGGGGCATCGGTGTAGCATGCATGACCCACGTTTCAGGCAACCGCGGAGGGGAAAAATTTGACGGTTCGGCTGCTACAGTCCGTATGCACGAAGACGGCGGAGTATTTATCTTTTCCGGCGAAGCGGACATGGGCCAGGGCGCAAAGACAGTCTTTGCCCAGATAGCATCGGAAAAGCTCAGCATACCAATAGATTCTATTACAGTAATGCCTCTTGATACGGATGTCTGCCCCTTTGGAATGGGTACATATTCCAGCCGTGTAACGACCCTCGGGGGAAAAGCTGTACTTTTGGCATGCGAACAGCTACTTTCTCAGATATTGGATCTTGCTGCCAAAATGACTTCCCGCCAAAGGGATACCCTCTTCATTGAAAATGGCCTTGTCAAATGCAGCAGGGATCCTTCCATACTGCTTACCGTCAAGGAAGTTGCGACAAAGGCTATAAGGACGAATGCCGGAGTACCGCTGATCGCAAACGTAACATACGAGCCTCCTACAGAAGGAGCTGACGAAAACTTCTATGGCGACTACTCAAGCGCATACACGTACGGGGCGCATGGCGTAGAGGTCGAAGTGGATACGGCGACCGGGAAGGTCAAGGTTCTCAGGGTGATAGCTGTACATGACGTCGGCAAGGTAGTGAATGAGTTTGGCCTTCAGGGGCAGATAACCGGCGGAGTTGCCCAGGGGATAGGCTGGTGCCTGTATGAAAATATGCAATTCAAAAACGGCATCCCGGCCTCTACGGGCCTCCACGGTTATACGTTCATGACTATAAAGGACATGCCTGCAGTTGAAGGAATAGCCATTGAGACCAACGATCCTATGGGACCCTACGGAGCAAAGGGAGTAGGCGAACCTACACTTATCCCTACTGCCCCTGCGATCGCAAATGCCATTGAGGATGCATGCGGAGTAAGGATCAGGGATCTTCCGATAACCCCCGAAAAGATGTTCTGGGCGCTGCATAAATAATATTGATAAGAGAGAAGCAACTCACATAAATATTCAGGAGACAGAGGTGCTCAATGTTGAATACTAAAAGCTTTTGGAACATTTGTACTGAAGAAGGCAGAAAAAGGCTCTTTGAGGGAAGGGACGCAAAAGCGGTAACAGTAGTTGCCATTATTATGTCACTTTACCAGCTTGCCCAGTCGACATTCCTGACGATCGTGCCGCAGATGCATTATGCGATCCATCTTACTTTCATAATGGTACTCTGTGCCCTTATGTACACCCCTTACTGCACCTGTGAAAGGGAGGGCAAGATACCGGTAACCCAGTGGATATATGCTTTCGTTGTGTTGCTTTGCGGCATTTATTACATATCAAATATGGAAAATTACCTCAGCCGCATGCCTCAGGTCGACGAACTAAGCACCATTGATATTATCGTAGGGATAATTACAGTGGTCGCGGTCATCGACCTTACGAGAAGGTGCATGGGAATAATATTGCCGGGGATCGGATGCCTGTTCCTTGCGTATGCTTTATGGGGCCATAAAATACCCGGGATCCTCTATCACCGCAAGCTTCTTGCAGTTGACATCCTTGATCAGCTTGTATTTACGACCAATGGGATCTACTCTTCACCGATCGCCGCTGCGGCTACTTACGTATTTATGTTTGTAATGTTCGGTGCTTTCTTTGCATCGTCCGGCGCAGGAGATTTCTTCTATAAATTCTCCATGGCGGTAGCCGGCCGTTACGCAGGGGGAGCCGGTAAGGTCGCCATAATAACAAGCGGTCTTTTTGGGATGATCAACGGCAGCCCTACTGCAAATGTTGTAACAACGGGCTCCTTCACGATCCCAATGATGAAAAAATCAGGTTACGATTCAACATTTTCGGGAGCCGTAACTGCAGTGGCTGCAACAGGCGGCGGGATAATGCCCCCTATAATGGGCACGGCAGCCTTTCTTATGGTCGAAATGGCCGGAATATCTTACAAAAACATAGCGATAGCAGCATTTGTTCCGGGTGTTCTCTATTATCTTGCGCTTCTTCTGATAGTGCATTTCAGGGCAAAAAAAGACGGGCTTGAAGGCCTTGATGTCAAAGACCTGCCGCCTGTATGGGGAACACTGAAAGAGGGCTGGATTTTCCTTGTGCCTCTTGTCATTCTTGTTGTAATGCTTATGAGGGGATATACGGCCAACCTTTCCGCGGTCGTGGGAATAATGGCAGTCATCGCTGCTTCCTGGGTGCGAAAAGATACAAGGATGGGTTTGAAGAAAATTTTAAGCGCACTTGAGGATGCCGCGAAATCTGCAGTCATAGTTTCCCTTTCATGTGCAGTTGCCGGATGTGTAATTGCCGGGCTTATGACTACAGGACTAAGCGGAAAGCTTGCAAGCCTTATACTCAGTTTGGGCGGCAACAGCAGCCTCTCGGCACTGATACTTACGGCAGCCATATGTACCCTTCTTGGTATGGGCATGCCTGTGGCAGCGGCCTACTGCCTTACCGCGGCACTTTGTATCCCTTCTCTTTACGAACTTGGGCTTCAGCCCCTTGAGGCTCATATGTTCGTCGTTTATTTCGCGACCCTTTCGGCGATAACACCCCCGGTAGCTGTTGCATCTTATGCCGCTGCAGGCATTTCTGAATCCAACGCGGCTACAGTAGGATGGCAGGCCTGCCGGATAGGACTGGTATCCTTTGCGGTTCCGTTTATCTTTGTCTACGAGCCTATGCTGATGGTAACTCCGGAGAATATTTCTCTTCAAAGCGTGTGGATCGTACTGACAGCAACACTTGGAGTAATTATCCTGTGTGCCGGTTTGGAAGGATTCATGAAACGGAAGATACCTTTGATAATGAGGGGTCTGCTCATAGCGGGAGGATTTTTGCTTATGTATCCGGGTACCCTGACGGATTACGCCGGATTCGGCATTTCAGCATTGCTCGTTTTACAGCAGTTTATAGGATTTGGAGGGAAGCAAATTGAAAAAAGTTGAAAAATATCTTTTTCCAAAAAGTGTTGATGAATGCATAAATATGCTTTGCGAGTGCAAAGGTGAAGCGAGGCTGGTCTCAGGTGCAACTGACCTTTCGCTTTGGATAAGAGACGAGAAAGTCTTACCTTCTGTGCTGGTAGATGTATCTGACGTAAAAGAGATGCGTTTCGTTGAACTGGCGGATGGGAAATTGATCGTAGGCGCTGCCATGACCCATGCCGAGATCGCATCGAACGAGACTGTAAAAAAATATTTCCCGGCACTTTCAGACGGATGCAGGAACGTAGGATCGCCTCAGATACGGAACGTGGCTACGCTTGCAGGAAATATTGTAAGTGCCCAGCCGGCAGCCGACTCTGTCGTGCCTATGACAGCGCTGGACGCATCCTGTGAGATAGTAGATGAAAAGGGGCCTCGCATACAGAAGATCAGTGAGCTTCCCAAAAAGGTCGGAGTAAGTACCGTTGACCCCACTAAAGAAGTGTTGACTAAAATATTTATTGATATACCGAAATGTAAGTACGGAACAGCCTTTAAGAGAATTTCGCCTCGTGAGGCAATGTCTTTGCCTGTTGTCAATGTTGCTGTAATGCTTATGGCTGATGATTCGGGTACTATAACCGAGGCCCGTGTTGTTGCATCTCCGGTTGACATTGTCCCGTTCCGTGCAAAAAAAACAGAAGAGTACCTTGTCGGTAAAAGGCCTTCAGATGAAGTTTTCGAAGAAGCTTCAAAACTTGCGGGAGAAGAGGCCTCTCCGAGAGATTCGCTCCAGCGGGGTTCAGGAGCATACAGAAAAAATCTTGTGAAGGAACTCGTGGGACAGGCTTTGAGGGATGCTTCACGTACGCTGGTTTAAGGGGTGATTTAAATGCAGGAACTGAATTGTATCGTTAACGGTAAAAATGTAAGCATAATGATAGACCCGTCACACACCCTTGCAGACGTTCTTAGGGTGGACCTGGGCCTTACGGGGACCAAGAAAGGCTGCGAAGAGGGCGAATGCGGAGCATGCACTGTCCTGATAGACGGGGTCGCAGTAAATTCATGCCTTATTCCGGCAATGAAGGCTACCGGAAAGAACATCCTTACGATAGAAGGCCTGATCAAGGATGATGAACTTGATCCGATACAGGAGGCATTTGTAGAAGCGGGAGCAATACAGTGCGGGTTCTGTACACCGGGAGTTGTGATGTCTGCAAAAGCGATGCTGATGCGTGATGAATCTCCGTCAGAGGAAGAAGTAAAGGAAGAGCTTTCGGGACATTTCTGCCGCTGCACGGGATATCTGCAGTTTTATGATGCGATAAGGATCGCATCTGAGAAGATCAAAGCCCGCAAAGCAGCTGGCAGATAAAAAATAACGACTCATAAAAAATTTTAAATA
>DAIRTK010000032.1:0-14555 GCA_036803945.1 Synergistaceae bacterium | reverse complement strand
TTTTTTTTCAGAAAGTCACCCCCTGCAATCTCAGGGTCTCAAGATAGAGCGCCAGGTCCGGAGTATCTGAGGTCATCATCCTGTTGTACCACGACCGGGCGGCCTCTTCCCTTCCCAGCCTGCGGTCAATCAGTATCAGCGAAGTATATACTGACCCCTCCGTCCCCAGGTTAAGAGAATCCGTCTCGTTGATAACCTCCTCCAGCAGCCTGTATGCGGCCCTGTCTTCTCCCCTGTCTGACAGACCGTAAGCCTCATCAAGCTTTTTGTTCAGTGCCTGGTCAGTCACAATACCCCTGAATGAGAGACACCCGCCCATACACTCTTCGACAATTGAAAACCATGACAACACACCTGTTGGCGGAAAAGTCAGGGAGAAGGATCTGCTCTCACCCGGTTGCCTGAACTTGTACGTTGCAGGGCAATAAGGCAGCCCCTTCAGGGCGACCAGCTTCAGCTTCATCCCGTCAGGTCTGACAAGGAAGGTATTCCTGTCAATACAGAACCATGCGTTGTTGATGTCACTCTTTATTGAAAGCCATACAACTGTGGCATCGGACTTGAAATCAACTTTTATTATCTCTGCGGTCAGCGGCGACTTAAGGCCATAATTCGGATTTTCCACGCTCTGGCCTGCGGCAACGGAAAAGAGCGCCGTCAGGATGGTCATTATCAGTGTCTTTCTCATCTCTATGGCTTTTAATGCAATTATCATACCGTAAAGGTAATGATTTACACCGAGTGGCTTTTCAGTCTTTTTACTCACTCCCGCTATCATGCAGAATATTATGTTTGTAACAACTTTGTCACATTTGTGTAATCTGAATGTAACAAATGAGAGAGATTTTTGCAATGTCAAACCTTCAATTATTAATTTGATGAGACAAAAGACTTTGACCGTCGCATTCATGATTCTGATGCTGACGGCAGTACCAGCCCTGGCACAGGTCAGTGATGATTTCAAGCCTTCAGGCCGTTTTTTTGGCCTGCTGTTTACCAATTTCCATACTACTTTTTCAGGTGGTGAGAACAATTCCGCATTTGAAGTCACCCGGTCCTATTTTGGATATGATTTCAGCTTCTCAAAAGAGATATCCAGCCGGATAATGTACGACGGAACTACAGAGGTAATAAACGGAAAAACGAGCTACTCCGGTTACCTTCGGAATGCGTACCTTCAGTATGACAACGGGAAGTTCCTTCTCCGCGGAGGTCTTATCGGTGCCGAACAGATCTCAATGATGGACAAGCTCTGGGGATTCCGTTACATTACCAAGCCTCCCATTGATTACTCAGGCATGACACTGGCCGCTGACCTTGGAGTAATGACAAAGGTCAGTGCCGGAGAATTGATGGATATTGACGTCGCCGTTACCAACGGGCGTGGATTCAAGGATATCACCTCCAACGGAACCTACAGGCTTTCAACAGGTATCACCCTGAAGCCTGCTGATAATATTCTTGTCAGAGGCTTCTACGACCTGATGGGTCCATCAGGCAGGATGCAGCGCACGGCAAGTGTTACGGCTGCATGGGTGGGACCTGAGTTTAATGCCGGTGCTGAATATTTCAGGCAGGATAACTCCTCGATGACCGAAGGGCGTAACTATTCGGGAATAAGCATCTTTACCAGTGTCCCGGTCTCAGACAGGGTAAAACTCTTCGCAAGATATGACAGGATTGCTTCTGTTACCATGGATGGTGACGGAGACCCCTGGAACCTCGGCAAAGACGGATCATATATTTTTGCCGGGATTGATTTTTCACCTGTAAAGAATGTCAGAATCTCTCCCAACTTCACAGGATTTCTGCCCGCAGGGTCTGACAATGACAATGTCAGCACCATCGGTCTGAACATCGAGGCAAGATTCTGAATTTTCCGGTTGCGGTAGGGAGATAAGATATGACAGGAATTTAATAATTTTAATAACTCCTAAGAATACAAACATGAAACTTGCCTGAACAAAAACACAAAATGATTTGACAATATAATTTCACGCAAGTTCCATCTGACCAATAAAAAAAAATAAAAGAATGAAAAACAGAATCATTTTTCTTATCTCCGCAGTTGCACTGATTTTAGTCTCATGCGGTGGAGGCGGTTCACAGGCAGGCAGACAGAAGCAGGTTTCCCTTTCCGCTGCCGGCGCAACTTTCCCACAGCCCTTCTACAATCTCGCTTTTAAAAAATTCAATGAAGCAGGCGGTCCGCTGATCAATTACGGCGGCATAGGGTCCGGAGGTGGGATCAAGAGCCTTCGTGACCAGATAGTTGACTTTGCTGCCACTGATGCATATCTGTCTGATGCCGAGCTTGCTGACATGCCCGGAGAGGTGGTACATATCCCAACCTGTATCGGTGCAGTGGTTATAGCATATAACCTCTCGGGTGTTACGGATCTTAAACTAACCCCTGAACTGCTTGAAGGTATTTTTCTCGGAAACATTAAAAAGTGGAATGACCCTGAAATAATGGCTGTTAATACGGGGCTGGTTTTACCTGATACGGATATCACCGTTGTTTACCGTTCTGACGGCAGTGGTACCACCCATATTTTCAGCGATTATATGTCAAAGGTCAGCCCGGAATGGAATGCACAGCTCGGTACAGGTAAATCACTCAACTGGCCCTCGGGAATAGGTGCCAAGGGTAACCCCGGCGTGGCAGGCACAATCAGCCAGACCCAGGGCTCAATCGGTTACATGGGTTTTGAATATGCTTTTGCCCAAAAGATACCCATGGCAAGACTGATGAACAGCGCAGGCATTTTTATTGAACCAACGCTCGATTCTTTTACTGCTGCTGCCGCTTCCGAGATGCCGGCCGACACAAGGGTGATGATCACAAATTCTTCCAATCCTGATGCATGGCCTGTAACCAGTTTCACCTGGCTGATCCTGTACAAGGATCTTGCATATGGCAATCATAGCCGTGAAGCAGCAGAAGCAACGGTCAACACTATTAACTGGATCATCGGGGAAGAAGCCCAGGCAATTGCCACCAGCGTTCATTATGCCCCGTTGCCGGAGAATGCTTCATTGCAGGCCGCTACACTCCTGAAAGGCATTTCCTACAAAGGTGAACCCATTCTGAAGTAACAGTATGTCAGGCGACAGGATAACTAAAGCCCTGCTTTTCATCTCGTCACTGACAATACTTCTTCTTGGTGCCGGGATAGTTATCTCCCTCTTCGGAGGAGCTATCCCGGCATTCAGGGAGTTCGGGCTGAAGTTCATCGTTTCCCCGGCCTGGAATCCTACCACAGGCAGCGAGGAATACGGGGCCTTAAGCTTCATCACCGGAACTGTAATCACTTCGATACTTGCGCTGATCATCTGTATACCGATGGCTTTCGCAACCTCGCTCTTCATTGCCGAATATTATAATGGTACACGTATTTCGTCAATACTACGGAGTCTTGTTGACCTGCTTGCCGGCATACCATCAATCGTTTATGGGTTCTGGGGTTTTTATGCTCTGCGTCCCCTGCTGGTGAGTACCGGACTGACCGATCAGGGTTTTGGTCTCTTTACTGCATCAATTGTGCTGGCGATAATGATAGTACCATATGCCACATCGCTCAGCGCCGAGATCATCTCAATGGTTCCTGCCGAACTGAAGGAGGCGGCATATTCACTTGGCGCTACCCGCCGTGAAGTTATCTTCAGTGTGGTAATACCCTCTGCCCGATCTGGCATTATCGCGAGTTTCATCCTTGCCCTGGGAAGGGCTCTGGGTGAAACCATGGCAGTAACCATGCTCATAGGCAATGCCAATGTCATCCCGAAAGGACTCTTTGCACCGGGGAACACCATGGCATCTGTCATTGCCAACCAGTTTGGGGAAGCCTCAGGCCTTAAGATGAGCGCACTTATAGCCATCGGGCTGCTGCTTTTCCTGATAACCGCACTGGTTAATGCCTTCGGGAAGCTGATCATCAAACGATTTGCCTGACACAGATGCACCCGGAACTGACTGATAATATAAAAAGTCGTACCCGGACCAACGGCAGGTTCAGATATATGGTCATTGCCGGCTCGGTCATCACCGTAATACCAATCTTTTTGATTGTTGGCAACCTGGCGGTAAAAGGATACAGACAGATTAACCTGGCATTCTTCACCCAGCCAGCGCCCGACACCTTCCAGGCAATGATGGCAGCCTCTTCCGGCGAGATTATCCCGGGAGGCATAGCCAACGGCCTGACCGGTTCGCTGCTGATGGTGCTTCTGGCATCATTTATTTCAATCCCGCTGGGGCTGATGACAGGAATTTATATATATGAGAACAGCACTCAACGATATGCACGCTTCATCAGGAGCCTCACCGAGATACTCCAGGGAGTGCCTTCGATCATCCTTGGAATAATTGCCTACCTCTGGGTAGTTAAGAATATCACCAGGGGCTATTCGGCCCTTGCCGGTAGCGTCTCACTGGCAATCATGATGCTTCCGCTTATCATCCGTTCAACTGAGGAGACGATGCGCATGATACCCGTCTCGATCCGTGAGGCTGCCTTTGCACTGGGCACACCATATTACAAGTTGATCTACAAGATCCTTATCCCTGTCAGTTTCAGCGGCCTGGCAACGGGAGTACTGCTTGCACTCTCAAGGATTCTTGGGGAGACCGCCCCGCTGATGCTCACAGCTCTGGGCAGCCCTGCCATAAGCTTTGATATCACCAGGCCGGTCAGTGCAGTGCCTCTGCTGATCTGGGATTTCTATAATGACCCCAATATGGTAAAGCTGGTGTGGAGCGCCTCTCTCTTTCTTATGGTCTTTGTGCTTTCAATGAATCTCCTCGCCCGCAGCGTGGCGTCAAAACATAAATATATCTGATTCGGATGAACCACACCCCTCAAAGCGAAAATGTACTGGAGATCAGGGATCTGTCAATAGCCTATGAACCCGGGAAATATGCAGTTAACAGTGTTTCAGCCACGGTGAGGCGCAACAGCATCACTGCCATAATGGGCCCGTCAGGATGCGGTAAGAGCACCCTGCTGCGTGCCATGAACCGTATGCATGAATTGTACCCGAATATTGAGACAAAGGGCAATATACTCCTTGACGGACAGAGCATCTTCTCGATGTCAGTGATAGAACTGCGCCGGAAAGTGGGAATGGTTTTCCAGAGACCCAACCCATTCCCCAATATGACCATTTACGAAAACGTGGTGGCCGGATTCAGCCTCAATGATATCAGGCTGAAGAAGAGCCAGCGTGATGATATTGTGGAAAATGCACTTCGTAATGTAGCCCTCTGGGACGAGGTGAAGGAATCACTCTACAGAAAGGGAACATTCCTCTCGGGAGGACAGCAGCAACGACTATGCGTGGCCCGTGCAATAGCTTTCAATCCTGATGTCCTGCTGCTTGATGAGCCCACATCGGCGCTTGATCCCATCGCTACATCGAAGATCGAAGACCTGCTTGGAGAACTGAAAAAGAATTATACCCTGGTACTTGTGACGCATAACATGTCGCAGGCTGCCCGTATCTCGGATGACTCAATGTTCATGTACCTGGGAGAACTGGTGGAAGCCGGTCGCACAAGCACTCTCTTTACTACCCCGAAAGACCCGCGGACAGAAGCCTACCTGACAGGAAAATTCGGTTGATTTCAGAACGATTTTTATAAATTTGTTAAAACACCTGGTTATGAGTGAGAAAAAAGAACAGGCATTGAATGAGATAAAGAGCAGCTTTAATGAGATGGCCGGCCTTGTACTCCGCCAGCTAACGCTGCTTGAGAAGCTGATGGGTACCGGTGATGACAGTGATTTTAACAACCTGATCGATGAAATGGAGGCAGCTGAAAACCGTATTGACAACCTCGAGGTTGTTATAGGTGAACAGTTTACCAGTACCATCGTGCTCTACCAGCCGGTTGCATCAGATGTTCGCCGCCTGGTAGCCATTTACCGGATGACCGTCAACCTTGAAAGAATAGGCGACCGTATACATAACCTCTGCCGGATAATCAGTACCATCAGGAACACAACTGAATTTGTTTCCGCTTCATCACTGGTGGCTAACATGCTGACATCAGGCGCCATAATGGTGGAAAAGGCCCTGCTCTCGTTCACCAACTCAGATCCCGATTACGCAATATGGACCATCAAGAATGACACCGTTGTGGATGAGATGAACCATAAGCTGCTTCTGGGTCACCTTAGAAGGGAAAATATAGACGACAAAACGAGATCCATGGTGCAAAGCTATATCGAGCTGAAGGATATGATCTCAAATATCGAGAGGATAGCCGATCATGCCACGAATATCGCGGAAGCATCGATATACTCCCTGCAGGGCACGGATATCAGGCATACCGGGATTGGGAAGGAGGAGGCGTAAGGATCGGAAGGTCCGAAGGTCGGAAGGTCCGAAGGTCGGAAGGTCCGAAGGTCTGAAGGTCCCAAGGTCCGAAGGTCCGAAGGTCCGAAGGTCCGAAGGTCGGAAGGTCGGAAGAGGTTGATACAAATCGAATATCAATAATTACAGATTGAACGACAAGCGCAAAATACTGGCTGTAGACGACGAGGAACCGATCCTCGAGATCCTTTCATTCAACCTTGAGGGAGAAGGTTACACTGTTGATACCTGCCTCTCCGCCGAGGAGGCACTTCGCAAAAACCTTTCCATATATGATCTATTTATACTCGATGTGATGATGGGACATATGTCGGGATTCAGGTTTGCTGAAAAGATCAGGAAAGAAATGAACCTCTCAACCCCTGTTATCTTTCTTACTGCGAGGGATAGTGAAAATGACAGGATCACCGGATTTAACCTCGGGGCAGATGATTATCTTGCCAAACCATTCAGTATCAGAGAGCTGACCGCAAGGGTGAAAGCAGTTCTCCGGCGGTCCTCCCCAGCAATTGTGACAATGCAGTCAGTTACCGGTTCCTTTACTGTCGACAATGTAAACAGCCTCATCCTGACAGACGGAAAGCAACTGGAGCTAACACGCAAGGAGTATGAGATCCTTTCGCTTCTTATCCGCAACGAGGGGAAGATCTTCTCCAGAAATGAGATACTGGCGAGAGTATGGGGTGACGATGTAATCGTCACTGACCGTACTGTGGACGTGACAATAGCCCGTATCCGCAAGAAACTGGGAGACAGGGGTGTAATGATAAAAAACAAATCAGGTTACGGCTACTACCTAGGCGAATGAAATAATAGTCCCATGAGAGAATCCAAAAGCTACAAACGTAAACTCTTCCTTTATTATTTCAGCATCTTCCTGCTCTTCACGGCACTTATACTCGCCTTTCAGTACCATCGCGAAAAGGCAATACGTATCGACGCGCTCGACGCAAGGCTAAATGATATATCGGAGCTCGTTGACAACTATATCAGGGTCAATACCCTTGACGAAACAGGCAACTTCAGGCTTATCGATTCAATTTTTAACCTGATACCTGTACCCGATCTCCGTCTCACTGTCATTGCAATAGATGGTAAAGTATTGTATGACAGTTCCGTGGAGGACTGGTCATCAATGGAGAACCATCTTGACAGGCCTGAAGTGGGCAAATCACTTTTCTCTCCATACGGTACAGCCGTACGCCACTCTGAATCAACAGGCAGGGACTATTACTATTTTTCAAGGTACTTTAATACTTTTTATGTCAGGGTGGCTGAGGAATACAACATCAATATCAAGGGCTTCCTGAAGCGTGAACAGGGTTTTCTGCTTTTCATGGCAGTACTCTTTGCAGGCATCTGGGCTCTGCTGGCTGCAGTCACGAAACGCATGGGAAAAAGCATCACAATGTTGCGCGACTTTGCCGCAAGGATGAGAAGAGGTGAAGGGAATGACCCGTCAATCAGGTTTCCGAAGAATGAAATAGGGGAAACAGGAAAGGAGATTGTAAGGATTTACAACAATCTTGCAGCCAACACCGAAGAGCTGACCCTTCAGAAGGAGAAACTCTTCAGGCACCTCCATGTTCTTAATGAGGGTGTCGCATTCTTCTCCCCTGACCGCAAGGTGACACTTTCCAACAGTCATTTTATGGTATTTCTCAATGCCCTGACAGGTGAACACTCACTCACACCTGAAGGCTTCATTGATCATCCTGCCTTCACAGGTATAAGAAAATTCCTTGACAACAACCTATATCACACAAATATTAAACAGGAGACACCGTCGACGGACCTGAAACTTGACAGGGGTGGCAGGTACTTTTCTGTCAGGTGCATTCTGTTCCATGACAACAGTTTCGAGGTGGTTATTACAGATATCACCCGCACCGAGCAGAACAAGGCAATACGTCAGCAGATGACTTCAAACATCGCTCATGAGCTGAAGACACCCATCGCTTCTGTCAGGGGATACCTGGAGACATTGATTGTAAACAAGGACATCGATGAGGCAAGGCGAAACCACTTCCTTGAGAAGGCAATGGCACAGTCGACGCGCCTGACTGATCTGATAAATGATATCGTTACTCTTAACAAGCTTGATGAGACAGGCAGTAACTTCCCGTTCGAGGAGGTTGATGTCGAAGAAGTGGTAAAGGAGGTTCGCGATAATCTGATATCTGACATCAACAGGAAACAGATGAGTGTGGAGATAGCCATTGAGCCAGGCACCACAGTCAATGCAAACCGGTCACTGTTAGTCTCAATATTTCAGAACCTGCTTGAGAATGCCGTTTCCTATGCAGGTGAAAAAGTCACTGTGACAGTAAGAAGCATCAAGGGGGAACCGGGTTTCCGTACCTTCTCCTTTGCTGATAATGGAATCGGTATTCCGGAGGAACATCAGGAGAGGATATTTGAGCGTTTCTACAGGATTGATGATGGCCGTTCACGCAGGAGTGGCGGCACAGGACTCGGGCTTGCCATTGTCAAGAATGCTGTTCTGCTTCACAGGGGAGAGATATCAGTCCGTACCCGTCCCGGAGGCGGTGCAGAGTTTATCTTCTCACTGCCTGCATGAATCAGGTCAGAACCAGTGAAGCCTCCTGCCTCTTACCGGCCTGCCCGATTATGGCAGCCTCCCTGTGGCCTGCCTTTTGAAGCTCCCCTAGGAGTATCCCGCTTTTCTCCGGTGGTACCGCAATCAGCAGTCCGCCAGATGTCTGGGCATCGTGGGCAATCATCTTCAGGTTGTAGTCGATTCCTTCAGTGATGCGCATATCCCGCTCTGTATAATCCAGATTGCGGAAGGCAGCTCCCGGTATACAACCCTGATCAGCAAGTGAATAGGTGCCCTCAAGAAGTGGTACGGCTTTAAGGTTTATGGTAATGGTCACACCTGACGCCCTCGCCATTTTTAGGGCATGGCCCGCCAGTCCGAAACCGGTAATGTCGGTAGCGCCCCGTACTCCGTGCTTCTGCATCAGGCTGCCTCCAGAGGCATTAAGCTGTTTCATCGTACTGACCGCTGCTTCAAGCTGCCCCGAAGACGTCATCTTAAGCCTGTAACCTGCAAGAATAATCCCTGTCCCGAGTGGCTTGGTTAGTACCAGATCATCACCCTCCTTCACTCCGGCATTGGTGATGATCCTTTCAGGGTGAACCGTACCTATGACAGCCAGGCCGTACTTCGGGGGATAATCATCAATGGTATGACCACCTATGATGCTGACTCCTGCCTCCACCGCCTTATCGTTGCCACCCCGGAGAATATCCCGGTAAACCTCCATCGGTATGCGTGATGACGGGAACATCATAATGTTCAATGCCACCAGCGGAGTCCCTCCCATGGCATAAACATCACTTATTGAATTGGTCGCAGCAATCAGTCCGAATTCATAGCCATCGCTTACCATAGGCGGGAAAAAGTCAGTGGTGATCACCAGGGCAGTCTCATCATTGATTTTATATACCCCGGCATCGTCGTGTGTTGAGATATCAACAAGAATCCTGGGATCGGCCGGAAACGGAAGATCCCTGAGCAACTCTTCAAGCTGGCGGGGGGGTATCTTTGCCGAGCATCCTCCCGTTTCTACCGTTGTAAGAAGATCAAATGCCATTGTCCGATTCCCTCTGTTTTGTCCTTCTTAACATTTTTGTCTTTTATGATATGTTATCCCGGGCTATTTTCCCCCGGAAAGAGTAGTCTCTACGTATATTTTCAACCGGAGTACTTCGCGCTGTCAGGCAAAATGCCCGGTTATTCCATATGGATTGTCAGCCGGTTGCCGACCTTTCATGGGCGGATTATATGATCTGCATCCTTAAGTACGTTCAGTATCTGGTACATGTCGCTGAAACTGCCCACGGGAAGCCTGTCCCTGATGCCGAAATGGTTTATGCAGGTAGTACACAGATATATAGATGTACCTCTTTCAGCAAGTTCCCGTAAGTGCCCGATCACAGGAGAATCCTCTAAACCCAGTTTTACCCCTGCATTGTAAAACACAACCGCCGAGGGTAAAGGTTCCAGGAGCACAAGGGTCCTGAAGAATGATATCATCAGCTTCGTACCGAGATCATCGTCACCGTTTCCCATCCGTTCCGAGGTGACAGCCACCACAGTTGTCCTTCTGCCCGAAGGTGCAGGTACGCTTTCAGTAGTGCAATATTCAGTTTCGTTGGCGCTCAGCTCTGGATTCTCACCCCTGGCTACCGTCACAACTGATACTCCTCCCTCTTCCCTGACAGTGAATTCCAGCCTGTTATCAGAGAGGTATCTTTTTACATTGCTGAGTGAGGTAGGATTGTCAATAATCACCTGAACATCTTCATCTGCTGCTGCCTCATTGAGGCCCTGCCTGGTCTTTATCAGGGGGGCCGGGCAGGTAAGGCCCCTGGTATCTATAGTCTTCATATGCTCTGAAATAGGTTCAAATATAACCAGAAATGGCTATTTTTGAATTTCGTAAAAAATTCACCATGAAACTTTCATAATAAACAACTCAAATAAGGATTTGATATTCATGTTTAAGGCAACCTTGACTCAACCAATAAAATTAAGATTCATAACCAGATGAAAAGAAAATTCCTATCTGCAGCTTTGTTTCTGATTCTTGCCGTGAGAATGGCAGGCCAGCCTGTTCCCGGTGAAATAGAAGGTTCCTGGTCAGGCGTCTTGAAGACTTTTGCAGGTGATCTCAACCTGGTATTGCATTTCAAGCTGACCGAAGCCGATACAATAAGTGCCACACTTGACTCACCGGACCAGGCAGCGATCGGTATTCCCTGTGGCAGGGTCATCCTGGCCGGAGACTCCATCTCTGTGGATATTCCAATGATAAAAGGCTCTTACTGCGGAGGAATCAGCGGTGACTCCCTTATCACAGGGAAATGGGCACAGCTTGGACGTAGTTATAATCTGAACATGAAAAAGGGGGCCAAACCGGTAGCACATGATCGTCCGCAGGAACCAAAACCACCGTATCCCTATCGTGAGGAGGAAGTCACCTTCAGGAATCCCGTTGAGAATTTCAGCCTGGCTGGCACTCTTACTCTTCCCGAGGGGGAAGGACCTTTCCCGGCTGTGGTGCTGATCTCGGGTTCAGGGCAACAGGACCGTGATGAGACAATCTTTCTTCACAAGCCTTTTAAAGTACTTGCTGATCATCTGACCCGGAACGGCATAGCAGTTCTAAGGTATGATGACAGAGGTGTGGGAGGATCGAAGGGCAGTCTTACCAATGCCACTACATTGAACTTCGCCGATGATGCAGAGAGTGCTGTGACTTTCCTGATGCAACGCCCGGAGATAGACGCCGGGAAAATAGGGCTTGCAGGTCACAGTGAGGGTGGGCTGATTGCCCCAATTGTAGCTTCACGCAATCCGGCCGTGGCGTTTATTGTCTCCCTGGCAGGGCCGGGAGTTAAGGGATCTGAAATAATGTTGAGACAGGCAAAGGATATCCTGGCTGTAACCGGATCATCACAGGCCGAAATAGATGAAACCCTGGCAAATAACAGTTACCTGTTCCGGATGGCGGTTACCGAGCCCGATCAGAGGAAGTTTGCAAAAGATGCAATGGAATGGTACGGGAAAGAGCTTGACAGGAAAGGAATTGGTCAGGATGAACGAAAGGCAAAGATGTCAGAATTTACACAGGGACTGATCTCAATAAATAATCCCTGGATGAGGTATTTCATTGACACTGACCCCGCCCGGTTCTGGATGAATGTAAAATGCCCTGTGCTTGCCCTGAATGGCGAAAAAGACCTGCAGGTGAACTATGAAATGAACCTGCCGGCCATTAAGGCTGCCGTGCGCAAGGGAGGCAACCGGAAGATAAAGACAGTTTCACTGCCGGGACTGAATCACCTCTTCCAGAGTGCTGAGAAAGGATCACCTGATGAGTATGTCAATATTGAGGAAACCTTCTCCCCTTCTGCGATGGATCTGATCACTTCGTGGATCAGGAAGACCATGAAGGTTTGATCCGCCAGCTGGAGGAGGAAGGTCGGAAGGTCTGATCCGCCAGCAGGCGGACAAGGGTCGGAGGGTCTGAGGTCGGAAGGTCCAGGGAATATGGGAGTTGCGGGGTACGGAGTATTTTATGACTGCATGACTGCATGATTGCAAGACGGCATGACGGCAAGACGGCATGACTGCAAGACGGCATGACTGCCGACTGGTTTATTGGCTGTTTCGCAGCTTCTGTATCACTTTCCGGCCAGCAGCTTTCACTCCGCCTTGCGCATCATTTATTGCAAGCTGCACAACACCCGCGACCTCATTGGCCATTTCCGGGTAAACGGAGCAGAAGGCTGCAAGTATCTCTATACCGTATGCTTTGGGAGCTACAGGGATGTTCTGCTCCCGCATGATGCTCATGCAGAAGTCAATCAGAGATCCATGGTGTGACTTAGGAATGTCATTTATTTCACTCTTCATCAGCACTCTCATGAACGAGCGCTGTACACTTTCGTTTGGAACAGAGGGCAAAGCATCAATCATCAGCGCCAGGTACGGTGAAAGGACCTTTGGGTTTAAATCAGCCACCTTCGAGAGAGCCCATGACGACATTAATCCCACCCTCCTGCCTTTACTCGAACTGAGCGTTACCAGTTGTGACAGAAGGCCGGGATCATTCACTGCAGAATGGGCTACCATGGTAATCTCCTCCACGCTGGTCACCCGTCCCATCATCCTCTCCAGTTCTTCACATGCCAGGGCAGTCATCTGAATCGTCTCTTCCTCTTCAGCATGTTCAGCATTGCTAAAGTGCCCTGATGCATATTGCACTGCAACAGGGATGTCTGCGGCAGTGAGGTCCAGTTTCGCCAGGTCATCTGGCTGCATCCACCGGTACTCATCGTGCTCATTCATATGAGGTTTCGATGAGAGTGTATCACACAGGAAGGGGATCAGCCTTATCTTTTTGTCGCCGTAATCGTGAGTGACTTCATCAAGCTTTCCGCAGATAACAATATCTATCTCCAGTTCTTCATCAATCTCCCTGATGATGCAATCCTCGTGATCCTCACCTGCCCTGGTCTTACCACCCGGAAACTCCCACTTGCCTGCGTTATCCATTGAAGGTCCCCGCCGTACAGCAAGCACAAGTCCATCCTCATTTCGTATTACGGCGCAGGTAACGTCAATCATTGCTTCCCCGGATAATTGTTTCAAAATCAGGTATCTGATCCAGGAGTATGAACCTTCGCCCTGCGATGTCTGTCTTCCCTGCAAAGTGTGTGATGCCGTTTGTTACCACAAGGTACCTGACGCCATAATTGAAGTTATAATTAATGATCTGGTCAAAGACCTCCTGGGTAATCTTTACTTCAGGAGCCTTGCACTCAACTATAAGTACAGGCTCACCGGCCCTGTCATGCACCAGAATGTCAGCGCGGCGCAGCATTGAATGCAGCCTGAATGATGCTTCGATGCGTATCAGACCCGGTGGATAACCAAGCCATCCGGTCAGGTAATTCACAAAATGCTGTCTCACCCACTCCTCAGGGGTGAGGGTCACATATTTCTTCCGAAGTATGTCATAAACCTGCCTTGTACCCGGCCCCTCTTTTATGCGCAGTGAACAGGGGGGCAGTTTCAGCTGTTTCAACTTTTATTGTATTTTTGATTACCCTTAGGCATGGCAAATATAAACAAACAGAAACCGAGAACATGAGAACCAAGGAAGATATAGTGAATAACTGGCTTCCCCGTTATACGGGAAAGGAGCTCTCCTCCTTCGGGGAGTTCATTCTTCTTACAAACTTCACCCATTATGTGGAAACATTCGCCAGGTGGAACAATGTCCCTGTTGAAGGAAAGGATAAAAACTGGCCCAGTGCTACTGCAGGAGGAATCACTATTATCAACTTTGGTATGGGGAGTCCCAATGCTGCCACTGTAATGGATCTGCTCAGCGCCATACAGCCCAAAGCGGTTCTTTTCCTTGGTAAATGCGGCGGTCTTAAGAAAAAAAATACTCTCGGTGACCTTATACTTCCGATTGCTGCAATAAGAAGTGACGGTACGTCGAACGACTACCTTCCGATGGAGATACCTGCCCTGCCTGCTTTCAAGCTTCAGAGTGCCGTTTCAGCTGCTATTGTACGGAACAACCTTGAATACTGGACCGGAACCGTTTATACCACAAACAGGCGGGTATGGG
>DAIRTK010000031.1:0-14569 GCA_036803945.1 Synergistaceae bacterium | reverse complement strand
AGAGCACTGATGATAGTAATGGCAACAGTTGTCTTTTTTTTGACCGGAATACTTTATGTCAGGGCCAATCCTACTGTAATGCTTATAACTTCAGGTTTTGTAACTATTGCACTTGCAATGCTTTCCGGTGTTGACTGGGAAGAGCTTAACGCTGATATATGTCAAAATATTTCAGCATTCGTCCCGGGGCTGCTGATCATCCTTGCAGTGGGCATGATTGTGGGATCATGGATAATTTCCGGAACGATCCCTTTAATGATCTACTACGGATTGAAGATGCTTACTCCCTCCTGGTTTTTGGCCTCATCTCTTCTGATCTGTATTGTGATATCCATTACTACCGGAACCTCATGGGGTACGATAAGTACAGTCGGGATCGCATTGATGGGAGTATCCCAGGGGCTGGGGATCCCTCTTCCGTATACAGCGGGAGCGATAGTATCCGGGGCAATTTTCGGCGATAAGCTCTCTCCTCTTTCTGACACAACTATCCTGGCGTCAGTTGTTTCAGAAGTTTATATCTATGACCATATGAAGTATATGCTGTTGACGACCATTCCCCCGATGATACTTGCATTGGCAATGTACTTGTTTTTGGGAAGAAATGCTGTCGGGACAGTAGAAGGAGAGCAGCTGAATATAATTCTGTCTACACTGGAAAATAATTTTTCGCTGAACCCGATCCTGATCCTTCCCCCGCTGACAGTATTGATCCTTGTTGCTATGCACAAACCTGCCCTGCCGACATTTGCCGTTGGAATTTTTATTGCCGGGATCCTGGCGATCTTTGTCCAGGAGGCCAGCCTGAAGGATATAAGCAACGCTCTTTACAGTGGTTTTTCCAAAGAGACCGGTGTCCAGGTGGTCGATAAAATGATATTGCGGGGCGGGATAAAAAGCATGCTTGGCACTCTTGCACTTCCGATAGGAGCTGCCTTCTTCGGTGCACCTTTGAAAACTATAGGGGTAATAGGCATCCTTTTAAGGCTTGTGCGCGATAATGCGAAAACGCAGCGAGCTCTGCAGCTTGGGACATTTTTTGTGCACTCCTTCCTTTTCATGATCATAGGGAGCTATTATGTCACATTTCCCCTGTTGGGTCCTTCCGTACGCCCACTCTACGATGAATTCGGCCTGCACAGGGCCAACCTTTCACGTCTGCTGGAGGATACAGGAACAGCATTCGCGCCGGTCATACCCTGGAGCATTACCGGGGCCTTCTGCTCCGGAACTCTCAATGTTCCTACCGTCGATTTTATAATTTATTCCCCAATAACTTACGGCGCTCAAATTTTCCTTTTTCTTTACATTGTACTTAATTTCAGGATCGCTCAAAGAGGCGCAGAGATAACAAGGCAAAGAGGCAGATAAAAATTATTCCGGCATATTGCCAAAATTTCATTAAGCGTGATAAAATGCCCTGGGTTTCAGTGGTTTCTGTTTTTTGTCGATAAAAAAGCTATGTGCATATATGGTCGAGGCGAGTTTTTATGTGTGACCGGAGTAATGTGTACCGGTATTTTGCTCTTCGACACAACCTTAAATCAAAAACAGGCGACACCTGTCTATTGACAGTTGTCGCTTTTTTGTTATAATACCCATTTGTACGATTGTACATTCTTACCAAATATTCCATTCAGGGAGGTTGCTCCCATGCAGGTTAAGACTCCATCAGGCAAGGCTTTTGAGCAGCGCAGGGTTTTTGGAAAGGAAAAGAATCTGATTGCCCTACCGGATCTTGTTGAGGTCCAGCGTAATTCGTATCAGTGGTTTTTTCAGTCTGATACCGATCCTGACGAAAGGTTTTCTCAGGGTCTGCAGGAACTGTTCGATGAGGTATTCCCCATCGAAAGCTACGACGGATCATTTGCCCTTGAATTCGTGAGATATTATGTCGATCCGGTGGTCATGAGTCTGGATGAGGCACGCAGCAGGGACCTTACATGGTCGAGACCGCTCCGTGCGACGATTCGGCTGGTCAACAGGAAGACACGCGAGATCAAGGAAGAGGAGATCTATTTAGGCGATTTCCCGGCAATGACAGAAAGAGGAACGTTTATTATCAACGGCACGGAGCGTGTCGTTGTAAATCAGCTTGCAAGGTCTGCGGGAGTATATTTCAGCGCAGAACTCGGCATACCCGGTCAGGAGGCATTTCTGGCCAAACTGATACCCGACCGCGGCGCATGGATCGAATTTGACCTTGCACCGGGCGAAGTGCTTTCCGTAAAGATCGACAACAGGAAGAAGATCCCCGTGACTATGATGCTGAGAGCTTTTGGCATACAGACCACGGAGGAGATACTCTCCCTCTTCGGAGCAAAAGAGGTAGAGAGGGACCTTGTTGAAGACGAAGTAAGGGGCATGCTCCTTGCCGAGGCCATTTTCTCAGGCGAGGGAGAAGGCGCGGTCTCTATACCAAAGAACAAGAGGCTTACCAAAGAGGATCTGGAGATACTCTGGGAGAGCGGAAGGACCAAGATATGGGTCTGGGATGTTGACCCTGCGATCTCAGCTACAATAGAAAGGGACAACACCGCCACTCCGGATGCCGCAACTCTTGAGCTTTTCCGCAAACTGAGGCCGAATGAACCGGCACGTATGGAAAACGCAAGGGAATACATCAGCAGCATCTTCTTCGATCCGCGCAGATACAATCTGGGCAGGGTCGGAAGGTACAAGATAAACAGAAGGCTGAGTCTCGATATCCAGAGCACTGAGCGTCTCCTTACCGTCGGGGACATCGTGGCTATAATCAAGGGGCTGATAAGGCTTCGTGACGGCAGCGAGCACTTGGATGACATCGATCATCTCGGCAACAGGAGGGTCCGCGCTGTAGGGGAACTCCTTCAGAATCAGGTAAGGATAGGTCTTCTGAGGATGGAAAGGATCGCCAGGGAACGGATGACCACGACTCCTGACCTGGCTACCGCTATGGCAAAGGATCTGATAAATGTCCGCCCCATATCTGCGGCGCTGAGGGAATTTTTCGGTTCCGGACAGCTTTCGCAGTTTATGGACCAGACAAATCCCCTGGCGGAGCTTACTCACAGGCGCCGTCTCTCGGCATTGGGCCCGGGAGGCCTGAGCAGGGAGAGGGCAGGATTTGAAGCCCGCGACGTTCATCATACCCACTACGGCAGGGTATGTCCGATAGAGACTCCCGAAGGACCCAACATAGGACTTGTTACTTCACTTGCTACCTTTGCAAGGATCAACGAGTACGGGTTCCTTGTCTGTCCCAGGAGAAAGGTTGAAAATGGGATACTGACCGACAAGATAGTATACCTTTCCGCAGACGATGAAGACGAGTACTATGTCGGACGTGCCGACACCCCCATTTCTGAAGAGGGGCACGTTCTCCCGACTGACGGAGGCACAGGGATATATGTAAGGCATCACGACAACACGATAGAGATACTTCCCGAACAGCTTCAGTACATGGACATTTCCCCGAAGCAGATCGTATCGATATCTACTGCGCTTATCCCGTTCCTTGAGCATGATGACGCCAACAGGGCACTTATGGGATCCAACATGCAGAGGCAGGCAGTGCCTCTCGTTTTCCCCGATTCGCCGATAGTGGGTACTGGAATTGAACACCGTATAGCAAAGGACTCCGGATCCTGTGCCGTTTCAAGGAGAGCAGGGACTGTCACTTATGTCGATTCTGACAGGATAGAGATCACTGCAGGCAATAATGATGTCGATGTGTATACGATGCCGAAATTCAGACGATCCAACCAGGGAACTGTTATACACCAGAAACCTATAGTGACACATGGGCAGATGGTGGATGACGGCGAAGTCCTGGCTGACGGACAGGCATGTTACGGAGGAGAGCTTGCCCTTGGAAGAAACGTCCTGGTGGCCTTCGTTTCATGGGAAGGCTACAATTTCGAAGACGCCATACTTCTAAGCCAGAAACTGGTAAAAGAGGATTTCTACACTTCTATACACATTGAAGAGTATGAGGTCGAATCACGCGACACAAAGCTCGGTCCCGAAGAGATATCAAGGGATATCCCCAACGTCGGGGAAGACGCGCTTAAAAACCTTGATGAAGACGGAATAGTCAGGATAGGGGCTGAAGTCAAGGCCGGAGATATACTTGTCGGAAAAGTTACGCCTAAGGGTGAATCCGACCAGTCCCCGGAAGAAAAGCTTTTAAGGGCCATTTTTGGAGAAAAAGCACGCGAAGTTCGCGATACCTGTTTGAGGGTACCTCACGGCGAAGGCGGCAAGGTCGTTGAGATCAAGAGGCTTTCGAGGGACAAGAACAGCGAGGATATGAGTCCGGGCGTAAACGAAGTCGTCAAGGTCTATGTCGCACAGTTCAGAAAGATCACAGAAGGCGACAAGATGGCCGGACGTCACGGAAACAAGGGCGTTGTCTCAAGGATCATGGCGGAAGAAGACATGCCCTATCTTTCAGACGGAACACCTGTGGATGTCGTACTGAACCCCCTCGGGGTCCCCAGCCGAATGAACCTTGGACAGGTCCTTGAGACAGTAATGGGTTTTGTGGCGATGCAGAACGGATGGAAGGTCGTCACACCTGTTTTCGAATCTGCAACGGCAGAAGAACTCAAGGAATACGTGAAGGAGATCCAGGAAACAAAATATCCCGAAATGAGGGATGACTGCAAGATCACCCTTTACGACGGAAGGACAGGGGAGCCCATGGCAAATAAAGTTGCCGTCGGGGTAATGTATATGCTTAAGCTAATACACCTTGTCGACGACAAGATCCATGCCCGCTCGATAGGACCGTACAGCCTGATAACGCAGCAGCCTCTCGGAGGAAAGACACAGTTCGGAGGCCAGAGGTTCGGCGAAATGGAGGTCTGGGCTCTTGAGGGCTACGGTGCTGCCCATATGCTTCAGGAAATGCTGACCGTAAAATCAGACGATATCAGGGGAAGGCTGAAGACATACGAACGTATAGTGAAGGGTGAGAATCTTTCCAAACCGGGCGTGCCCGAGAGCTTCAGGGTCCTCATAAAGGAACTCCAGGGACTGGGACTTGATGTTGAGATCAAGTATTCAGACGGTTCATTCGGAGAGCTGGTGCTGTCGGAAGAGGAAGACGACAGCGGTAAAGAATCAAGGCGCCATGTCTCTTTCAAGCCTGACTCGACAGTGGACAGCCTGGAGGAGGATTTTGGCCTGAGCCGTTCTTCGAGGACCATATCGGACAACGATCTCTTCCATGACCATGCAGCGGAATACAGCCCTATAGAGCTGCACGAAACTGATGAAGAAAAAGAGGCTGAGGTGCTCAGAAACGGAGACTCGGATCTCTTCAGCGATGTTACTCCTAAGAATGGCGACCAGGGGGATGATATCTAATGGCTAACGTAAATCGTGAGATCGCCGGAGTAAGGACAAAACTATCCTCTCCCGGAAGGATAAGGGAGCTTTCAAGCGGTGAAGTAAAAAAGCCGGAGACCATAAATTACAGGACGCTTCGGCCGGAAAAAGACGGTCTTTTCTGCGAGCGTATTTTTGGCCCGACACGCAGTTACGAATGTGCGTGCGGCAAATATAAAAGAAGCGGGCCTAAGTTCAGGGGAGTAGTCTGTGACCGCTGCGGGGTCGAAGTAACAGACAACCGTGTCAGAAGAGAGAGGATGGGGCATATAGAACTTGCCGCCCCTGTCGTCCACATATGGTACCTGAGAGGCATCCCCAGCAGGCTTAGCCTTCTTCTGGGCGCATCGACGAAAGAGCTTGAAAAGGTAGTCTATTTTGCTCCCACGCGCCGCAGGGAAAAGGTCTACAAAGTCGTAAGTGAAGGCCGCAGGATAGACCTTGCCCGCAGAGGAAAGCTAATTACCTCGTCTGAAGAGAGGATCCACCGGTTCTATGATCCGAAGTTCAAGGCGGAAGAGGCTTTCAGGATCACCAAGGTCGAAGAGATAAACTTTGACGAAGGCGATGTGATCACGGCTGCACAGGTCAGCAGGATCACTGGCGAATACGGAGATGAACTCTTCAAGGCAGAGCACGCATACCGCATGTTCAGGGAGAACGACGACCAGGTTTCTAACGCTGTTATCCCCGAGTCAAGGATAAAGGCGATGAAAGATGCGGACAGCGGACTGAAATTTGAAAGGGCCATACTCAACAATCAGGAAGCCTATATTGTCACATCGGTCGTGCACCTTCCCTTTGTTAAGAATGATGTTATTTCCGAAAGCGAATACAGGCTTTACAACCAGAAATATCCAAAGCGCTTCCAGACGGTCGAAGAGACAGAGACACTCGAAGATCCCTGCTACATAGTCATAAAGGGCGGAGAATCCCCCTTTGAGAGAGCTGACATAATTCTCGAAAGGGAAGAAGTCCTGTGCGCTGCATACGATAAGGCCTTTGAAGCCGGGATCGGCGCCGAGGGTGTATTTACACTGCTCGAACAGATGGACATCGAACTTCTTGTCTCTTCACTGAGGGAAGATATTGCTGAGTGTTCCGGACAGAAAAAGCGCAAGCTGGTCAAAAGGCTCCAGGTCGCGGAAGACTTCAGGAAAAGCGACAGCAAGCCTGAATGGATGGTCCTGTCGGTACTTCCCGTCATCCCGCCTGACCTTCGCCCGATGGTACAGCTCGACGGCGGACGTTTTGCCACCTCAGACCTCAACGACCTTTACCGCAGGGTCATAAACAGGAACAACCGCCTGCGCAAGCTCCAGGAGCTCAAGGCACCTGAAATAATCGTGCGCAACGAGAAGAGGATGCTTCAGGAATCCGTTGACGCGCTTATTGACAACGGCCGCAGGGGGAAGGCAGTGCTGGGTGCAGGAAACAGGCCGCTTAAGAGCCTTACCGATCTTCTGAGGGGCAAAAAGGGACGTTTCCGCCAGAACCTTCTCGGCAAAAGGGTCGACTATTCAGGACGCTCGGTCATTGTTATCGGGCCAAGCCTTAAGATCTATCAGTGCGGACTTCCGAAGCAGATGGCGCTTGAGCTTTTCAAGCCCTTTGTTATGCATAAGCTTGTGGAAAGCGGGCTTACGCCAAACGTAAAGAGCGCAAGAAGGTTTATTGAAAGAGGCAGGGACGAGGTATGGGCGATACTGGAAGGCATTATAAAAGACCATCCTGTAATGCTCAACCGGGCTCCGACCCTTCACCGTCTCGGGATACAGGCATTTGAGCCTGTACTTATAGAAGGGAAGGCTATCAGGCTCCACCCTCTTGTCTGTACGGCGTTCAATGCGGACTTTGACGGAGACCAGATGGCAGTGCATGTTCCCCTTTCCCTGGAAGCCCAGACAGAAGCCAGGGTGCTGATGCTGTCGTCAAACAACCTTCTCTCGCCCGCGAGCGGAAAACCGGTAGTCATACCCACCCAGGATATAATACTCGGTGTCTTCTTCCTTACAAGCCTCAGGCAGGGACTAAAGGGAGAGGGCCTCTATTTCTCGGACGTTGAAGACGTCATGTCGGCACTGGACCATTCGATAGTGCATGTCAACTCAAAGATCAGGCTCAAGGTCGACCCTTCATGGAAATGTGATTCGGCTGACGGCAAGTGGATAGAAACATCGCCCGGACGAGTCCTTTTCAACTCAGCGCTGCACCCGGGCATGAGGTTTATAAACAAAACGATAAATAAGAAAGAAATGGGGACTATCCTCGATACCGCATACGATAAGGTCGGACAGACCGCTATGGTCGATATGCTTGACGAGATCAAGACCCTGGGTTATCGCTGGTCGACTCACAGCGGTATAAGCCTTGGAGTCGGAGATGTAATAGTCCCGCCTGAAAAGAAGGAGATCCTTGATGTCACGCTGGAGCAGGAGGAAGACCTTACCTCCCAGTACGAAATGGGTATCCTTACCGAGGATGAGTACATGAGGCAGAAAGACATCCTCTGGTCTGACGCAGGCCGGCGAATTGCTGACAAGATCATGGACAGCATGGAAGAGACGAATCCCCTGAGGATAATGGTCGATTCAGGTGCCCGAGGATCCAGGGGCCAGGTGGCTCAGATGGCAGGTATCCGCGGACTTATGGCAGACCCTTCCGGAAGGATCATACGCTATCCGATAGTCGCCAACTTCAAAGAGGGGCTCAATACGCTCGAATACTTCATCTCTACGCACGGAGCAAGGAAGGGGCTTGCCGACACGGCCCTCCGTACCGCAAAGTCCGGCTATCTTACAAGGCGCCTTGTCGACGTTGCCCAGGACCTGATAATTATGGACGAGGACTGCGGTACTGACCAGGGCGTAGAGATCCGTCCCCTCCTGCAGCAGGACGGAAAGGCAACGATCTCGATGTCCGAGCGTCTTGCCGGAAGGACAAGCCTCAGGGATGTGGCAGATCCTGAAACAGGAGAACCTCTGCTTGTAAGGGATGAAGAAATATCAGCAGAGAAGGCTGAATACATAGAAAAGAAAGGCATTACTTCGATATGGGTACGCAGTCCCCTTACATGCGGCCTCAGGCATGGGATCTGCCGTGCATGCTACGGACGTGATCTTGCTACAAGAAAGAGGGTCGCCATCGGTGAATCTGTCGGAGTCGTTGCAGCCCAGTCTATAGGAGAACCCGGCACTCAGCTCACCATGAGGACATTCCACACGGGAGGAGTCCGACAGTTTACAGGAGAAGACATAACTCAGGGTCTTCCCAGGATAGAACAGCTGTTTGAAGTCCGCAGACCCAAAAAAGTAGCAATACTTGCCGAAGTGGGCGGTACTCTACTTGAGATAAGGGAAATGGACGGAAAGAAGAAGCTTATCATTGGGGTCATTAAGGAAGACGCGTCAGAAGAAAGAATTTCCTATAATATACCGGCTTCCCAGAACCTTCTTTCCGGAATAGAAGAGGGCTGTACTATAACTAAAGGGATGGTGCTGACAGAAGGTTATATCGATCCCCAGCAGCTGCTTGAAGTTGAAGGACTTGAAGCGGTCCAGCATTATCTGCTTGACGGCATCCAGGAAGTCTACCGTTCTCAGGGTGTCTCGATAAACGATAAGCATATAGAAACCATCCTTCGTAAGGTCGCTCCTGTCAATCGTGTCAGGGTGATCGAAGAGGGAGACAGCTCATTCGTTTCGGGAGAGCTTGTCTGGAAGGAAGATCTCGAAGGGAGCATCACTACCATCTCCGAACACAACAGGGACTCTCTCGATGAATCATTCAACTTCCTCAAGGACTGCCGGATACTGGACGCGCCCGGTGACTTCCTCAAAAAGGAGAGCGACGATCCGAATACCATAACAAAGGCAGCCCTTGGCGAGATGCTCAGGCCCGGAGGTGCGGCAGGAGAGCTTATCGTGCAGGACAGCGAAGGCGATCTTCGCGTTGTCCTTGGCGACGCGAGTTTCCGCAGGATGATGGAAGGGCTTGAGCTGATAAAGGAATTCAGGAGCGAAGGCGAAGATCAGCTTGTGATCAAAGCAGGGACAAGACTTTCCGCATCGGATCTGGCTAAGATCGTTACCATGCCCCCTCAGCCTATGCTTGTCAGGGATACCAATGTCCTCGATGAGAGCGAAGATGCGTCATGGTTCGCAGCAGATGTCGAAAAGGACGGCAAGGTGATCATACACACTGATGCATTGGTCGACGCTCTTGCAATAAAGACACTGAGCGCCAACAATATCAGTGAGATCAAGCTCTGGAAATCGCCTGAGCATATCAATCTGACTGATTCCATGCATCATGTGCTCATCCAGCATTACTTCGGCAAACCTCTGACTCAGGCAATAGACTCCGAAGGGGAGGTTATAGAAAACATAACCCACAGCATAGACGGATCTGTAGTGAGGGGAATTGTTGAGGGTACTATCTCGGGTATCGAAAGCGAAGGCACCATAATAACGAGGGAAAAGGTCATCAGGCAGGTACTTACTGAAAGGGCTCTAGGCAAGGTGCTTCTTGAGCCCGTAAAGGATAAAAGGGGAAACACTGTTGCAGAGGCAGGCCAGGAAATTACCAGCAAAGTCCTTGACAGCATCGCTTCCTCAGAGTCTGATGACATCACAGTCCGTCCGAAGCAGGCGCCCTCTGATCACAAGCAGCTTATACAGAGGGTCTCATTTGTAAGGCGCCTGAGGGAAGAGCCTCAGTGGAGACCGGTCGTACATGGGGTTACCAAGGCTGCTCTTGCCACAGACAGCTTCCTCTCGGCAGCCTCTTTCCAGCAGACGGCACAGGTACTTGCCGCCTCTGCTGTAAGGGGAGATGTAGACAGCCTGGTCGGCCTTAAGGAAAATGTGATCATCGGGCTTCTGATACCCGCAGGAACAGGGATAGAGAGATACAGAAAAGTAGATATCAAAGAAGTTGCCGAACCGTCAATCATTTCACTCGAAGAGACGCCGGTCCCTGAAGACTGAGGGCTGGACCCAGGTAAGTAGTTTTACTTAAAAAATTCTGAACAAATAAAAATTACAGCGGAAGCCAAGGTGTTTATTGACACCGGAGGCTTCCGCTGTTAATATACTCTGGTGCGCCTTTGCACAGGAGGTGTCCGTGTGCCTTTGAATGAACTCGCTTCACCAAGAAGGATAGCCGGGATAAACTCGGTCCTGCGAAAGCTTAAGGCAGATGAAGTGATCAAGATCTTTCTTTCAAGGGAGGCGGACGAACGCCTGACAGCCGAGTTGCTGGCAGAGGCCGCAGGACGTGGAGTGCCTGTAGAATGGGCAGAAGGATCACTGCAATTGGGAAGGGCCTGTGCTGTTTCTCGAAAGACTGCGGCAGCGGCACTTCTTAAAAAGTAGAAAGACATTATTAACAAGGAAGGAGGGAGCTATTTGCCAACAATAAGCCAGCTTATACGCAACGGCAGAGAAGACAAGAGGCGTCGTATGAGTGCGCCTGCTCTTCAGGAGAACCCGCAGCGCCGCGGTGTTTGTACCCGCGTTTACACTGTAACCCCGAAGAAGCCTAACTCTGCTCTCCGTAAAGTCGCACGTGTGCGTCTTACCAACGGAATAGAAGTCACTGCTTATATACCGGGTGTAGGACATAATCTGCAGGAACACTCTGTGGTCCTCGTCCGTGGAGGACGTGTAAAGGACCTGCCTGGTGTTCGTTATCACATAATCAGGGGAACTCTTGACTGCGGCGGCGTTGAAAACCGTCGTCAGAGCCGTTCGCTCTACGGCGCTCGCAGACCGAAGTAATTTGTATTATCAAAGGGAGGTTGGTCCTATATGCCACGCAAAGGACATGTAAAGAAACGTATAACGCCGCCCGATTCAGTTTATGCGAACCCGGCAATTGCAAAATTCATCAACTGCCTTATGCTCGGCGGAAAAAAGAGCACGGCAGAGAGGATTTTCTATGGAGCACTGGATCTGGCTGGAAGCAGGCTCAGCATTGAACCTGCAGAAGTATTTGAAAAGGCGATGACTAATGTTCGTCCGCTTGTTGAAGTTCGCCCGAGAAGGGTCGGCGGAGCGACATATCAGGTCCCTGTAGAGGTAAAACCTGAGAGAGCCCAGGCTCTCGCGATCCGTTGGATCATCAATTTCTCCCGCTCACGCAAGGGCATACCCATGGTAGAACGTCTTGCGCGCGAACTTACAGATGCATGTAAGGGTGAAGGCGGTTCTGTTAAGAAGAGGGAAGACACGCACCGCATGGCGGAAGCCAACCGTGCGTTTGCACACTATCGCTGGTAGTGCAAAGATAATTAATTTAAAAGTTTTAGTTTGGTGGTGTTGACGATGCAGGGCATCGACTTGAGTAAAGTGCGCAATATAGGAATAGCTGCGCATATAGATGCGGGTAAGACTACGACGACAGAGCGAATACTGTTCTATACAGGCCGAAAGCACAAGCTGGGCGAGACTCACGAAGGTGCGGCAACTATGGACTGGATGGAGCAGGAGCGTGAGCGTGGTATCACGATCACATCTGCCGCTACTACCTGTTTCTGGGGCGATTGCCTTATCAATATTATTGATACACCCGGGCACGTGGACTTTACTGTTGAGGTGGAGCGCTCTATGAGAGTGCTTGACGGGGCAGTATCCGTTTTTTGTGCAGTTGGCGGAGTAGAACCCCAGTCTGAAACAGTTTGGCGTCAGGCTGACAAGTATCGCGTCCCAAGGATAGCTTTCGTCAACAAGATGGACAGGGTCGGAGCAGACTTCTTCTCTGTCGTGGACCAGATGCGCAGGCGTCTTGGCGCCAAGGCGGTCCCCATACAGATACCGATCGGTGTTGAGGATGGATTCACCGGCATGGTCGACCTCGTTTCAAAGAAGGCCGTCATTTACGATGATACGCTCGGAACGGAGTTTCATGTCGCAGATGTACCCCCTCAGCTCGAAGAAGAGGTTGAGATCGCAAGGTCTGAAATGATAGAAAGCCTTTCTGATTATGATGACGAGATGATGAACCTTTATCTTGAAGGCGAAGAAGTCCCGGAAGACATGATAAGAAAGACCATCAGGAAAGCTGTCGTAGATCTTAACATAGTGCCTGTCATGTGCGGCTCGGCATTCAAGAACAAGGGCGTTCAGCCCCTTCTTGATGCAGTAGTAGCTTATCTTCCGAGCCCCCTGGATATGCCCCCTCTTCTGGCCCATGACCCGGACGACACCGAAAAGGAGATCCAGGTCATTCCGTCTTCAGAGGAACCCTTTGCTGCGTTGGCCTTCAAGATCATGGTCGACCCGTTTGTGGGAAGGCTGGCTTTCTGCAGGATCTATTCGGGCTCCATCGAAAACGGCATGTCTATCTACAATACAAATACAAGGCGCCGTGAGCGCATAGGCAGGATCCTCAGGATGCATGCCAACAAGCGCGAAGAGATGGACAGTGCACAGGCAGGCCTCATCGTTGCGATCCCGGGACTCAAGCAGGTCAGGACCGGCGATACCCTATGCGATGAAAAGAAGCCTGTCCTTCTGGAAAACCTTATATTCCCCGAGCCTGTAATTTCACTTTCTGTGGAACCCATGAGCAAGGCGGATCAGATAAAGCTTGCAAAGGGACTTGACGCCCTTTCCGAGGAAGATCCCACTTTCCACGTTTCAGTCAATGAAGAAACCGGACAGACCCTTATCAGCGGAATGGGAGAACTTCACCTTGAGATCATAGTTGACAGGCTTCGCAGGGAATTCAATGTTGAAGTGAAGGTCGGGCGTCCTCAGGTCGCATACAGGGAAGCAATAAGGAAACCTGCACGTGCACAGGGTAAATTTGTAAGGCAGTCCGGAGGAAAAGGACAGTACGGAGACGTGGTACTGGAAGTTGAACCGCTTGCAGAGGGCAAGGGATTTGAGTGGGAGGACCGGATAATTGGCGGAGCCGTCCCCAAGGAGTACATACCCGCTGCCCAGAAGGGTGTTGAGGAAGCACTCGGCAACGGTATCCTCGGCGGCTATCCCGTGATAGGGATCAAGGTCGCTATAGTTGACGGAAGCTACCACGAAGTTGACAGTTCGGAAATGGCTTTCAGGATAGCAGGTTCGATGGCTATCAAGGAAGCTATGAAGAAAGCGGATCCGGTGCTTATGGAACCGATAATGGACGTAGAGGTCGTTGTTCCGGAAGAATATATGGGAGATGTAATGGGCAATATTTCTTCAAGAAGAGGAAAGGTATCCGAGATGGGCTCAAGGGCTAATGCGAGGATAGTAAAGGCTTTTGTTCCTCTTGCGGAAATGTTCGGTTATGCCACGGACCTCAGGAGCAAAACATCCGGACGGGCTTCATACACAATGACTTTCGACCATTATGACGAAGTTCCCAAAAGCGTTGCAGAAGAGCTTTTAAAAATTTAGCAAATAATTTTTGTAAGAAGGAATAATCAAAGGAGGCAAGACGGAAATGGCAAAGGAGAAATTTGTAAGAAACAAGCCGCATCTGAACATAGGAACGATAGGCCATATCGACCACGGGAAGACGACACTGACAGCGGCGATAACGAAGACGCTTGCGAGACACGGCGGAGCGGACTTTACGCCGTTCGACATGATCGACAAGGCTCCGGAAGAGAGGGAGCGCGGCATCACGATCAACATCTCGCACGTTGAATACCAGACAGAGACGCGCCACTACGCGCACATCGACTGCCCGGGACACGCAGACTACATCAAGAACATGATCACGGGAGCGGCTCAGATGGACGGAGCGATCCTGGTGGTATCGGCAGCAGACGGTCCGATGCCCCAGACCAGGGAGCACGTTCTTCTTGCACGCCAGGTCAACGTACCCGCACTCGTAGTTTTCATGAACAAGTGCGACATGGTAGACGATCCTGAGCTTCTCGACCTTGTCGAGATGGAGATCAGGGACCTTCTGAACAAGTACGAGTTCCCGGGAGATGACATTCCGATCGTCCGCGGGAGCGCGCTGAAGGCACTGGAGAGCGATGCGGACAACGAATGGACAGCGAAGATCGAGGAACTGATGCAGGCATGCGACGACTACATTCCGTCGCCGGTACGCGAAGTAGACCTTCCCTTCCTTATGCCGATCGAAGACGTATTCACGATCACCGGCCGGGGTACGGTTGTAACGGGCAGGGTAGAGAAGGGAATAATCAGGCCGGGCGATGAAGTGGCGATAGTAGGCATCAAGGACA
>DAIRTK010000030.1:0-15282 GCA_036803945.1 Synergistaceae bacterium | reverse complement strand
AACTCAAGTATCGGGTGTTTCTGTATCAGTTCCATGCCCTCTCTCCCTCCTTGTGATTCCTGACTCCCTTTATATGAAGTCCTGAGATAATAAAAAAGTGATGTGCGCTTCCCCCTTGCACAAGGGGTAAAAACCAATTATTGCCGGCTGGTGCTTTTATCCGCCCTTTCTGAAAAAACCTAAAAGAAACAAAAACAGAAAGACTGAACATTCATATAATACATACAAAAATATTGTATGAAAAATGATGATTATTCTTATTTGTTATCGATTGTTTAGATATTTATTTGTGCAATTTTTCTTTTTTGTAGAGATCTTCTTTGAGGCATTATCACAGATAGTTTCCGTTTGAAGATATTTTTACCTATTGTTCACCTTAAAATGAGTACTGTTTGGATTTTTATCAACACAATGATTGATATTTATATGTAAATATCATAAAAATATACAAATAGATATCCATGTGTTCGGGTTGAATTCCAACAAGGGGAGGAAGTGTTGATTTTGATATATCGAAATATAAGTGATTTTCTAAAAGGTAATTTTACCGGCGCGTGAGGCCGATAATTCTGTTATGCCGTTTCCCAGCTGTCTTCGGTCATCTTTATCTGATGAATTTTTTCTTCAAACCCAAAAACCGAGGCATCGATCTGGTCAACAACATAATCTATCTGGTCCATGTGGGAAAAACAGTACCCCTCCGGCAGTCTGTTCGCAAATCTTTTTACTTTCAGAAGAGCCTGGAGATAGTTTCTCTCCGTCCTTTTCATAATATCTGCCGCATCCATTGCCTCCGGTGAAGTCTGTTCCGCAAAAAGGGCTGCAATTGCAATATTTGATTCTGCTTCCACCTCGTCACTCCATATATCCGCAAGTACTTTACGGACTTTTTTCCTGAATTTCTGATCCTTTATATCCCCAAGCATTTTCCTGATGGTCCTGAGTGTCTCTTCAACTTCTTCTGCCACCTCTTTGAAGCGTCTTCTGGGAAGAGAAAATTCTGATATCATTTTTGCCTCATTCTCGACCGTGACTTCCTCTTTGAGCAGTCTGCCAACAGCAGGCTGAAGCATTATTTTTGCCTCTTCGCAGGGCATATCAAGTGTATACAGGTATTGAAGACCTGTATCATAATCGTGATGTTCACACTTGCTTCGGGGTATATATGTAACGTAGCCTGGGTTGAAAAAACCTTTCCGGCCTGCCCGCCCCGCCATTTGGAGAAACTCATTCTTTGTTAGCGGGCCGTCAATAAACTTCGCCATCTGACCGAATACAACAGTCTGAGCAGGAAGGTTGACTCCAAGAGAAAGAGCGTCGGTACCCACGACGACATCCAGGATCCTTTCCCTGAAGGCCATTTCAACAAGGAGTTTTTCTTTTGGCAAAAATGAACCGACATATATGCCCACGCCCCTGAGCATGATATCCGGAATATATGACACATCAAGTATCTCTGCGATTTCCCTGAGACGAGCCCTTTGCTGTCTGCTGATCTTATCCCTGTATCTCGATATCTGGGCCGCAAGCCATTCTGCACCTTTTTTGGAGAAAACGAAGACAAGCGCATCGTGTATTTTTGAGAATCTGATACCGTTTCTTCGAAAAATCAAATCAGTGACTCTTTTATCTGTCGCATAAAGGACAAAATCGCGCATCGCAACATCTTCAAGATACCTTTTTATGACGTCAGGGTTGCCAAAGGTAGCCGACATCACCAGAAGATCACTCTCAAAGGACGTCGACCTCAGTCCGTCAATATAGGCCCTTGTCCGGTCAGGGTCATTGAAAATGAAATGAAACTCATCCACTATTACCTTTTGGCCCGGGATGTGTGCATATTTGAGTGTGTATATCTCCTGAGTGCAGCAGAGGAATTGTGCTCCTGCGTTCTTTTTGAAGTCTCCTGTCTCAAGACCCACATCAAACCCCATGGACCTCAGTTCCATATATCTTTCATTTGAAAGGGCTTTGATCGGAGCTGTAAATATTACCCTGCCTGAAGGGTGTTTCGGAGAGCCGTATGCGTCCATCAAACCGGCCCAGACATATGCTACCCAAGTTTTGCCGCTGCCCGTAGGGGCTGAGAGTATCGCACTCCCATTGCCGATTGCATCTATCGCATCGTTCTGCCAACTATAAAACATCTATCGGCACAATCTTATCTTAAGGATGGGAAGAACTCTCTCAATATTTCCGCTCTTCCGTACCTCTTCCCCTACTTTTTCAGCCCCCATATGAAGATAGAATTCTTCAACATTGGGATCGGTCAAAATATTCAGCTCTTCTGCTCCTACAGTTTCAGCAATTTCACATGCATGCAGAAAGAGCTCCCCGCCCATGCCTGTTCCTATGTGCTCCGGGACGACCCATAAATGTCTTATCCACCATTTGGAATCACTGAGCAGCTCAATCGAATAGAAACCGATTTTTTCACCTGTCTCTTCGTTTTCTGCCAGATATGTGGGATTATTTTCAATGAAATCATCAGTTATAGTAAGAAAATCGCGAAAGTGCCCCATCATCTCTACCGGGTAATCCCAGTATTCTTTCGAACGCCATGCAATATCTGAGAGAAGCTCAGCTTCTTCCGGTTCTGCAGGACGTATTCGAACCTCGTCATCCAACATTTACAGATCCTTCTCCTTTTTTGATTCAATGTGTTACAAACCAATTCCTTATCTATAATGTCCGTATACCGGACCTCTTGAGACATATTTCTATCAGACACAAGGCCTTATTCGGGTAATTATATACTATTGACAGGATCCTGCCATTAGACCTGACAGTTTGTGCTGTGTTATGAAATCAGATCTCCATAATTCATCTGACGTTTTCAGACAGCTTACGGACAGCTTGTCGGAGCAGTTCCGGAAGTATGTCAAGAGAATACCCAAGCCTCAGTCTCTCTGTCATTTTATGCGCATCTTCCCCGCTCGGGCCCAGGTTTATTACCGGCAGGCCAAGGGACTGCATCTCATCCATCGGTATACTGTAAATATCACCCCATCCCGGCATGTTTTCCGTAAGCGCACTTATGTTGTCCGAAGAGACTTTGGCCCCTACATAGCTGAGATCGCAGAGACCGGCGAAGAGTCCGACCTCTCTCATTTCAATGCCATGCTCGCTTTTCAGCCATTCTTTAACGTTTCTGGCTGCCTGAACAGTCTGCATGTCCCTCTTCTCCCCGGTGAAATCGGTCCTGACCGGCAGCCAGGGAGGAAGGAAAAAGCATACCGCATAAGGCCCTTCTATGCCTGACATCTCAGCAATTTTGTCAACTGCTGCAAGCCCTCTCTCCCTCATGTCCCCGGCAGGAAGGTCTTTTATATAGGAAGCAAGCTCAATGTCAAAGCACGTACCGCTGTTGCTGCGGGCGGCTTCTTTAATTTCTTCCAGGGAATATACCCGCGCACGGGGCAGATCCAAACCCTTGCATTCGCAGCCCATGGCAAGGAGGTTCCTGTATGACTCTCCCAGCTGCGCCAGTGTTTGGTCAAGTGCATACCCGGCGATGGCTTTCATCTGGCCCATCACATCTGACGGAGTGTTGGTCGCCGTAAAGGAGTTGAAATAGGCAAAGGCCCTCTCAGGCACCGTAACACTGTAGCCATCTTTCATAACTCCCATGTCAAGGCATATCCATGAGGGTTCGCATTTCCCCCTGAACGGGTCTGCCAGATGAGGATTTCCCTCTGCGTAAGATACTATCCTGGAAACTGCCAGCGCTGCTGAAAAACCTTTGTAGTAGTTTCCCACATGGGAGGCAAGTCCCTTTACGTAGAAGCTGGGCATTATCTTACCCAGGGTTCCAAGGAATATCGCAGGTCCGCTTTCACCCGCATAGCCTGCCTCACCCGGTTCCGTGTTTATGACTGCAAGAAAGTCTGTTCCCTCTTCCTTCATGCGGGAGAGGATGGGGAGGACCCCCCTCATCCCGGCAGAGGCGTTCTCTTCATCACCGACGAAGGCCGCAACGATATTCACATCATAAAGTTCCCTGTTTGCAGCAAATTCCTCAATAATGTCCAGCTCAAGGGCGACGCCGCACTTCATGTCCATCGTGCCGCGCCCGTATATCACATCTTCATCGCTGACATTAAAATGTTTCGTCATTTTTTTTATATCAAAGGCATCCTTTGCCATCTCGCTGTAGACGCTTACTCCCACCACATCATAATGGCCTATTAGAAGGAGAGTCCTGTAAGTGGGTACGGAAGCATCGACCCTGGCAACCAATGAATGCAGCTTTTGAGCGGACCCCTCGAGCGGAGTTTCAGCCCATATCAGGTGATCTTTTTTTTCAGCAAAGTATGGAAGCTTTTCGAGCCGGTCCCTGATCCAGATACCGGGCAAACTCTCCTCCGCACTCTCTGTGACGCTCGGTATTGAGACAAGCTCATCTATCATTTTTAATAATTTATCCCTTCTAGACAACCTGAAAGCCTCCCCCGAAAAATTGAAAATTCTTAATATTGGAACCCCTACTTGACAGAATGTCCGGTTACCATGAAACTCTCTCCTAATCTTCAAAAATGAGGAAGGAGTGCAGCTGTAAAGATGACCAAACCTTTTATCAAACCAATAATAACCCCGGAAGAGGCAGCAGGCAAGGTAAGGGAAGGCACCACGATAATGCTGGGCGGATTCAACTACGGCGGAGTGCCATACACAGTCATCGACGCGCTGCACGACCTGGGCACCAAAAACATCAGGGTTATCTGCGTAGACGCAAGCCACTGCAACCCTAAGGTCCCCGGACCTGTGGGAGTTGCAAAACTCATAGTCAACAGGCAGGTAAGTTCAATGGTCATATCGCACATGGGACTCAACGCAGTCGCACAGGAAATGTTTGCAAAGGGCGAGATCGATATTGAACTCAATCCGATGGGTACTCTTGTTGAAAGGATAAGGACAGGCGGTGCCGGCCTAGGCGGCTTCCTTACTCCTACAGGCGTGGATACAGCATACGAAAAAAACAGGCAGACTGTCGAGATCGACGGGAGAAAGTTCATTTTGGAGCGTCCCCTTAAAGCCGACATTGCCTTCATAAGGGCATACAAGGCAGATGAGGCAGGCAACCTTATTTACTACGGTACAGGCAGGAATTTCAACCCTGTGATGGCAACTGCTGCTGACATCGTCATAGCAGAAGTCGACGAGATCCTGCCCATCGGAGAGATCGACCCCAACAACGTAGTAACACCCGGAATCTTTATCGATGCGCTCGTGCTGAAAGGAGGAAACTGCTATGCTTCCAGAACTTAATGAAAAAGAAGCCCGGGAAAGGATCGCCGGAAGAATTGCCGCTGACCTGGAAGACGGAGCCCTGGTAAACCTTGGAATAGGCATACCGCAGCTTATACCCAACTTTATGCCTGAGGGAGTCAACATTTTCCTGCAGACAGAAAACGGGACGATCTACGCCGGCCCTGCGAAAGACCCAAATGACTTAAGGATAATTGATGCGGGTGGAGCTCCTATATCAGTACTGCCAGGCGGCTCGTTCGTCTCCTCGGATGCAAGCTTCGGGATACTACGGGGAGGCCACATTGACGCAACAGTACTTGGAGCCCTTCAGGTCGATGAAGATGGCAGCCTTGCAAACTGGACTATACCCAATGTCCGCACCCCCGGAATGGGCGGCGCCATGGACATCGTCGCCGGAGCCAAAAGGGTTTACGTGGCGACCCGCCACTTTGAAAAAAACGGGACATCCAAACTGATGAAAAAATGCACGCTCCCACTGACAGGACACGGAGTTGTGGATGTCATAGTGACAGAGTACTGCCTTGTCAGGAACATAAATGGCAGGATGGTCCTGGAAGAGATAGCCGAAGGAGTAGATTTGCGGGAGCTTCAGAGCAAAACAGAAATGAATATGGAGATCGCTCCCAACCTGAAAACTATGGCCTGCTGAGCACTCACTTAAAATATTGAAGCCTATTTAAGGGGTCCCGAAGATAATTACGGGACCCCTTTTTGATCCTACTGTCCGAGAATTTTCCTAATTTTTTCAAGCCCGGTAAATGTTTCCTTCATCGAGGAGCCGAGAATGGACTGCCTGATCTCAAAGACGTTCTGATATATCGCGTAGTTTTTAGGATCTGTCTCAAAGCGTCCCCTGAATGTTATCCATTCCTTCATTGTTTTTTTCAGATCATCAATGTCCCCCACGCCATATGCAGCGACAGCAACGTCTGCCATGAGTCCGCCTTCGCTCCTGCTGGGAATGTTGTATGCGCCTCCAAGGATATCCGCCTTTATCTGAGTCCAGAGAGGGCTCTTGCTGCCTCCTTCAGTCCCTATTATCTCTTTGATAGGTATCCCGCAATCCCTGTAGACCTGTATCATCTGGGCGTATTCAAAGGCAATGGACTCAAGTATGGACCTCCACATGGCAGCCCTGTCACTCGAACCGTAAAGCCCCAAAAAAGTTCCGCATGCTCCCGGCATATCCGGTCCGGCCCCCTGAAGATATGGATAGAAAAGGACTCCCCTGGAGCCTGGAGGGACCTCTCCGGCGAGTTCATCCATCTCGGAGTAGAAAGAAGGGTCTCCGGGGCATCCTGCAACGTTGTCCCTGAACCAGCGCAGGGAGAGCCCCCCTGCCCTGATCATGCTCCAGTAGAAATATGAATCCTCAAGTGTCCCTGTAGCAAACATCATGCCCGGAGAAAGGGAGATCTTTTCCACCATTTCATCGACTGCTACAGCAAATATCGATGCCGTTCCTGCAACATCGGTGCTGAGACCGGGTTCAAGAAGCCCTGACGCCAGTGCGGACTGCATCGTGTCTCCTGCTCCCGCAACTATAGGGATGCCGGCAGGAAGCCCCACCTTTTCGGCCTCTTCAGGGCATAGGTATCCGACAACATCCCATGGCCTTACTATCCTTGGCAGGATATCCATTGGTATCCCCAGGGCCTTCATCTGTTTTGGTGACCAATTTCTCTTATTGGCATCGTACCCTATCAGCCACCCGGACATGGTAGCCCAGTCAAGGAAAGCCTCCTTTGCCTTCAAACCTGCAAGTGTTCCAAGCACAAAGGGACCGTTGTTCACTACTTTTACGGCCTTCTCTCCGAAGCCTGTGTAGTGGTTAATAAACCACCTCAGTATCAGCGGAGGCATGAACTCGTCCACGATGCAGTTGCCGCTCTCCTCGAGCCAGACAGGCTTGACATTTGCCTTGATCCATTCGGCCTCGCCCCTTGCCCGGTTGTCCAGATAGGGGACAAAGGGCGTTACAGGTTCCCAGTTTTCATTTATACCCACTATCCCACAAATGATACCGCTTGCGGAGATCCCTCTGATCTCATTAGGGTTGACACCCGACTTATGCAGGCATTCCCTGATACCCTCTTCGACGTTCCTTACAAAGCCGCGGGGATCCATCTCTGCCCTTCCCGGATGAGGATAAGAGATAACATTCTCCCTGTAAGCCTCTGCCATCCTTACAGAATCCTCCCTGTAGACAGCTGTCTTAGTACCCATTGTCCCGCAGTCAAAACCTATATAATATCTGGCCATATTGATGATCCCCCCATAAATATTTATAATTATGATCCTGATCGTTCCCCAGTTAAAAACATTCTTTCAAATGCAGAAAAATTAGACAAAAAGAGAGAAGCCGCCCCCGTCTTGCAGCTTTTAGGTGTGGTCGGCTCCCCGGATCATCTGCTCTTAAAATACCTCGCTCTCCGCCTTATTCTTCGCGGGGTTTTAGGATCGCCTTCATGTCAATTTCTGTCCAGTCCTGAGTCTCAGGTATCTTAAACCAGAGCTGGAAGCGCTCGGGAACTACCACCATCTGATATACTGTCATATCCGTAGTTGCCCCCAGGTCCTCTATCCTTGTGTCCATGATCTTCATCATAGTCTTGCTGTCAATAGTGCCTTTGAAGTGCTTGGCAAGGGTGAGAAGATTCTGCCTTCTCGACCTGGTAAGCCAGTTGGTTTTGTCATCTGGCCTTGGGAGACCCCATGAGAACTCAGTGAAGTGGTTGCTTAGGACAGTAAGTCCCTGCCGTGAATGGGATTCGCGCCTCTTTACTTCAAATACCGGCCACTCGTAGCATCTGGCTGTCTGTCCGTCAGATACTCCAATGATATATGCAAAATTTGCCTTAGTCGTCTGGAAAAAACTCTCTATCTCATCGAGCGAGGCTCCGTCAAGAAGGAACTGGAAAAGAGCAGCCACAGAGGGCACTCTGCTGTCATACCAGAGTGCTCCGCCCGACGGCATGCCGTTGTTGAGCTCAAGATAGATGCCCTTCTCGTTCATCCCGTTAACTACGTAGATCTCTCCAGCATACCCCATCGTAGCAGTGGCAAGCGAGCCATCTGCCGGATGGTAACAGGCAATAACGATGTCATTGCTGAAATCCTTGAACCATGGAAGATAATCATAATTGCGGCCATATATCAGGGTCTCGCTGACATAATCGCCCCAGGCAGCGATGGCCGTACACTGAGGAAGGTCAAGCGCAGTTGCGGCAAGCAGTTCTACTGCATTGACCATCTGGATCTGCTCAAGATTCATTTCGGAAGTCTCGGACATACCTCTTAGTATTTCCTTGAACCTGAATGGATAGTTTGCGTAAAATTTGGCGGCCCGGTCTTTCATATTATCAATATCGAATCCGTAGTCACCTACAAGCTTATCTATAACAGCCTTTTCATAGATATGCTTCATTTCAGCAGCCATAAGGGCACCGTACTGTCTTCCCATCTGTCTCCAGGTACCATGGAGATCAACAATATTGATAACTCCCTCTCTTCTTTTGGTTCCCTTTTCAAAGGATTCCACAATTTGGCCTCCCGTCATTTTGCTTATTGGGTTATTATACACTGGTATATATAGTTATTATCCCGTCTATGGGAGGTTTTTTCTTGGAGAAAGATAATTTTACACAAACCGTCGACGCCGAGATCGAAGTAAACCGGGAGAAACTCCGTAAATTCGTATCTCTTCTTTCAGCCGCAAATGAGCTCGCCAGACTCACGGGCCCATCGGACGAAAAGACCCTCTGGGACATGCATATTATGGACTGCGCAAATGCCCTGCCGTTACTCCCTCAGGAAGGCAGGGTGATCGATGTCGGTACCGGAGGAGGATTGCCGGGGATAGTATGGGCGGTCTGCAGACCGGGACTTCAGATCACCCTTCTTGACAGCATAACGCGAAAATGTGCACTGGTTGAGAAGATCGTCCTGGCTATGGGGCTAAAAAATATTGAGGTGGTCTGCAAAAGGTCTGAAGAGTACGCAAAAGAGGAACGGGAAAAATTTCATGTGGCTGCTGCACGCGCCGTATGCGCTTCCGGGATACTTGCAGAATACCTTGCACCGTTTGTAAGAGCTAAGGGAATAGCCATTGCCTTTAAGGGTCCCAAGGTAACGGAGGAACTGGAACTTGTCGGAAACAAGTGGAAGACACTTGGTTTTTCGTCGCCCCGTCTCCACCCCTATATGCTGGGTGATATAAAAAGGTTCTTTTTGATCTGGAACAAAATATCACAGACACCCAAGGGCATACCCAGAAGGCCTGGAATGGCTGAGAAATTCCCCTGGTACAACAAATAATGATAAACATACATCCATATTTTAAAATAGAGCCTGAGGGAAACTGCTTTTCCCGCAGGCTCTATTTCTATGCCGATGTTGATCTTCTTTCACATAATTTACTACCTTATCCCCGGTAGGGGCGGGAGCTTCATCTCAGGAGCTGGGCCCAGAAGTTCCCTTGTCTCGTCAAGCTCCAGGTCGAAAAGGGCCTGGGTTATTCTCATCTGAGTCAGATCGTCCGTCTCGTAGGAGATCGAAAAGCGCCTGTAGCCGAATTTTTCCGCAAAGAAGGAAATGTTTGAGTTTTCTCTGCCGGAAATACTTTGGAATGATTTCTGAAGAGACTTGAAAAAGGCTCCTTCATCGAAAAATGGGTCCTCACTGACAAGGACCAAAACTTTGCATTCGTCTACAAGAACATCGGAACTCCAAATGCCACAAAGAGTCAGCCCGGCCCTTAGGCCGGGAAATTCCCTTATGAGCGGTATCATCGACGTCTCTATCTTTTCTGAATAGGTAAAGACCATAGTAAAACCCAACTCGATCCCCTTGTTGCGGATCGGGTCAATTATGTTCTGCCTTACCATGGTACCTACGTTGCCGCTTTGGAAACTTCTCAGATAGAGGAATTCACTCTGCATTTCGAAAGCAAGCCCTGCAACATTGCCCAAAAGCGGGCTGAGCATGCTGTTTACAGTAACAGGACTGTAATCTTTCCCGTAGGGCATCCACGGCACAATTTCAAGTTCAATGTTCTGATCCCAGTATGGCAGGATAGATGTCATGCCGTCGCCTCCCTTATATTTATTTTCGTGAGTATAGCATTTTGTCTGTATTTTTCATCCGTTTTTCTTACGTAAAAATTCTTCTCTTACCTCTTCCCCGGCCGTCTCGTCCATAAGTACCTTCAGCGCGGTATAAGCAATGATTTTTGCTCCGGCAGCAAGCCTTTCGTGACCAAGAGCTGACCTGGTCGCCGCTTCAAACTCGGCTGTGTGGAGCGGCACAGGCCTGTCAACTATGGAAAGGAGCGGCTGGATGGAAGGACAGCACCAGCTAATGTCTCCCATGTCAGAAGCCCCGCCGGGAGCTTCCTTTTCAGCAGTGGCAAGCCCGACACTGTCAAACCCAGACTGGACTATCTTTTCAAGTGAGGCGAGTTCAAGCGTGTTGTCAAAGCTTGTATAGTTTTTTTCAAAGACAAGTTCGGTCTCTGTAGCCGCCGCAGCACCCTCAGCGCATTTTTTTACCCTTTCTGTTATCTTATCAAGATCCCTTTTATCGGGCGACCTCAGTTCAAGGTGTATTACCGCTTTATCAGGAACTGTATTAACAGCCTTGCCGCATTCTTTAATTATCCCGTGCATTCTCGTCTCAGGCCTTACATGCTGTCTCATCATATCAAGAGCATCAAAGAAAAGCCTCGCACCGTTAAAGGCATTTCTCCCCTCCCATGGCGCCGCAGCGGCATGGGATGCGACACCGGTATAGACTATGTTCCATCCCTGAAGCGCAGGCGTAGTCATTGAGACAAGGTTCTTTGACGAGGTGCAGTGGATCATTATAGCCAGGTCGACATCGTCCATTACACCCATGTCTGCCATGCGGCACTTTCCGCCCCATGTCTCCTCAGCCGGTGTCCCAATTATCAGGAGTTCGCCATTAATTTTATCCATTGCTCTGCCGACCGCCGTTCCTGCAAGTGCCGACATGGTGCCGCTGAGGTTGTGTCCGCAACCGTGGCCTACCTCAGGCAATGCATCTGTCTCGACAAGTATGGCAACACGCGGTTTTCCTGAACCTTTTTTTGCAATAAATGCAGTTTCCATACCGCAGTAGGGCATTTCAACAGCAAAACCCTCATCTTTAAGCCAATTGCAATATATTTCAGCAGTCCTAAATTCTTCTCCGCTCAGTTCCGGGTGTGCGGCAATATCGTCACTTATTGAAAAAGCATGCTCCTTATTCTTCTCAATTGAGTCGTAAACTTTGACAAGCAGATCATTGAAATCGTGGTCATTTGACATTTTTTTATTCCTCCTGTCATGGCTTAACAGATTTTACCACCATTAAGGAAAGCATCAATATCAAACATCCGGAGAGAGGAAGAATGAAGTGAGAAGTATCTATCTGTATGTATCCCAGTTTAAAAACAGTTCCTCCAGAGTCATATCGCTCCTTATTCCAAAGCGGGTAAGTGCAAAGTCATAACGAGTAGGATCTTCCGGACAGACTTTCCTGAAAGCAGAGGTTATCTCTATTGCTGCCCGGCCGTCAGGAGTTTTTCTGCTGCAAAGTCCTAGTTCTGTACATATATTGAACATGTGGGTATCAAGCGGGATGATCAGAGCTGAAGGCTGTAACTCGTTCCATCCTCCGGGATCAACTTCATCATTGCGTACCATCCATCTGAGATAGAGAGCCAGTCTTTTACATGCACTGCCCTTAGAAGGGTCAGGCATAAGAAATGTAGCACCCCTTCCGCCGCATTGCAGGAAGTCCTCGGCAAAACCTCTCATTGCTTCCCATGTATCCCCCTTGAAATGAGACAGGAAGAGGTTTTCAACAGACCCATAAGTATTGAGGACATTTCGGATACAACACAGAAAATTGACCATGTCAAAGGAATCCGTAAAGCGATGGACAAAACCGGCAAGTTTCTTTTCAAGTTCTTCCCTGCAGACATGCTTCAGGTATTCGGCAGGTTTCGGTCCAAGACAATCAAGAACCCTGCTGACGCTCTTGAGTATCTGGGCTACCCTTCCATAGGCAAGGGATGAAGCGATAAGCCCCGCTACTTCCCTGTCACGACAATGGGCATAACCATATAAAAACTGAAGCGGGTCCGGTGAAACATAGACCCGCTTGTTGTAATCGGCGTATATCTTTTCAAATATTAAACGGCTTACCTCAAGTGGTTTATCGCCATCAATGACGCTGCGCATTTTTATTCTTACTTTATTGCGTTGAATCCGAACGTAGGAGCAGTCTTGGGCGATTTTCCCTTTTTGATCAAATGATAGTCAGAATAAGTAAGCGGAGTGGCCTCTTTGATAAATCTGGACGCCACCACATTTCCGACAAAAAGTACGTGTGTGTCAAGTTCCAAGGTACGAACCACTTTTGCCTCCAGAGTCGAGATTGACCAGTCTGTGACCATCGGTGCTCCTGTCATTCCTTTAAGGAAATTAACCCCTTCAAACTTGTCTATGTCACGTCCGGACTTGAAACCGAACTGTCCGAGGAAAGTCATCGGAACTTCCTGTTCAAGGATCGAAACAGCGAAGAAACCGCTCTTCTGGATCATCCCTGTTGTAAGGTTGGCCTTGTTAAGGCAGGTAGTGACGCAGACCGGATCGCCCGTTATCTGCATTACTGCGTTTGCGATCTGCCCGTTCAGCTTGCCCTCTGCTTCAGTACTTACAATGTACATGCCATAAGTAATGCTGAAAAGCGCCTTCATGTCTAGCTGATTATCCATGGTCCATCCTCCTGAGGCCAAAAATTTGATTCTTTATGTATTGTAACTTATCAAAGGAATCTTTAGGAACGATTCAGCTTATCTTGAGGCAAGTTCCCTGTCAAGCATATGGCAAGCCATTGGCGAAGATCCGGTATTCTTGATCCTTGTAAGGATCTCCGTTGCGTGTTCCTCTTCTTCTACCTGCTCATCAATAAACCAGTTGAGCATGCTTCTGGTAGCATGGTCCTTTTCTTTCTCTGAAAGCTCCACCATCGCGTAAATCAGAGAAGTAACTTTTTCTTCATGGGCAAGAACCTCTTCAAATACTTCTTCGGCATCCTTCCATTCCTTCTTTGGAGCTGATATAGGACCGAGAACTGCCCTTCCGCCGCGTGAAACAAGGTATTTATAAAATTTCATTCCGTGTTCCCATTCCTCTTCAGCCTGCTTTTCCATCCAGTGGGCGCATCCCGGAAGATCTGCATCCTCAAACCATGCAGCCATTGAAAGGTAAAGATATGAGGACTCAAACTCTGCCTGTATCTGTGAATTAATGCTCTTTTCCATCTTTTTTCCGATCTTCATTACTCAAGCACCTCCGTTAAATTAAGTTTAATTTGTAACAATTACAAACTATAATCAATAGAAAAAGAGTGTCAAGGTAGGAATACCTATCATAAATCAGCTTCTCTAGGTTAAAATATAACTCTGAGCAGAAAAAGCAATATTTACATCGGAGGTGCCTTAGCTTGGAAATCAGAACTGTATCTATTCAAGATGCGGAAAATATCTCAAGAATAAGAAGGCTCAACGGAGTCAGAGAAGGAGTACTCGCGGTAACAAGCGAAAGGCTTGATGCCACTGTAAATTTCATAAGATCCTTATCCGAATATGACAGGGCTTTTGTTGCAGTTGAAAACGGCGAAATAGCCGGAATGGCTGTAATGTTAAAAAACAGATGCTTCACACGAAGGCACAGTGCCAAACTTGCAGTAATGGTCGCACCCTATTATCAGGAAAAAGGCGTTGGCTCGTCCCTTATGAAAAGACTTATGGATGAAGCAGATGAAAAACTGGGCCTCAGAAGGATAGAACTGCTTGTACTGACCGACAATATACCCGCAATAAGCCTATATAAGAAATTTGGATTTAAAATCGAGGCTACCAGAAAGAACGCGGCAGTAAAAGACGGCAAATTTGTCGATGAATATTTTATGGGACGTGTAAACAAAAAAGGAGACACCACAATATGATCATCAGGCCCGTTAAATTGGATGACGCGAAGCAAATCAGAGAAATCAGTTCAGACAGTTCAGTGAGAAAGAGCATGAACATTTCTCAGGCCGGCTTTACTGACTCCGATAATCTTATAAAAAATCTGACCGAACTGGACCACTTACTCATACTCGAAACAGAGATGGAACCGGTGGAAATATGCGGAGTCGTCCTGCTCAGGGTAGATCCCCAAATATACCTAAGAAGGCAGGCCACCCTGGAAATAATGATGGGTACAAAGTGGCAGGGACAGGGACTGGGAAAAGCCCTGATGATGGCTGCGCTGGAACTTGCCGACAAAGAGCTTGTGCTTGAACGGGTCGAGGTGGAGATCGCCATAGATAACCTGAATGCGCTCAAACTTTGTAAATCGATGGGGTTCAAAGTGGAAGGCACAGCTAAGGACTGGGCTGTCTCGGACGACGGCAACTACATTGACGCTTATTTGCTGGCACGCTGCCGTCCCCGTCTCAAATAGTGCAATTGGGCCATATCGGAGCGCTGGCTTAGCAACATTTGCGGTCCTGCGCGTCAACGTATACCCAATACGCTTCCGCTTGAACCACTGCATGTTGCGTCGCCATCATCCCCGATCTGCCCCAATTGCGATATTGCAGTAGCTATCGCTAAAATCTTAAAAGCACTGCGCTGACTTAACAACACTTGCGGAGCCTTCCTTCGACGTATTGGTATACGCCTTCGGAAGGCTCCCCTGCGTGTTGCGTCGTCATCACTCGCTCTAAACCCCAATTGCAATATAGGTACTATCTTAAAAACCTTTTAAAAGCAGAGCAACATGCAATGATCCTGTGCTTCAACGTATTGGCATACGCCTTAGCTTTCATGAGAATGCTGTTTCCTGTTAAGGAAAAATTTAGATAGTCCATAGCATTCGAAATATTTCGAGTGCGTTTCGAGATGAACCACTGCATGTTGCGTCGCCATCATCCCCGATCTGCCCCAATTGCGATATT
>DAIRTK010000029.1:5829-15388 GCA_036803945.1 Synergistaceae bacterium | reverse complement strand
CAAGAAACTTGACCTTTTAATGGATGGAACACGCTTCAACATAGTCTCCAACAAGGTTGTGCTGATAGTTCCGAAAAACAGGGAAAATGTCGCTGTAAGGGATTTTCAGGATATCGTCTCAGAAAAGGTCGCCCTGATCTCAATAGGCAACTCTGATGTGCCTGCGGGGCAGTATGCGGCTGAGGTCCTTAAGAGTCTGGGACTTTGGGACAAATTGACGGAAATGAACAAAATAAGCTACGCGGGCAACGTAAAGGAGGTCCTTTCACAGGTCGGCACCGGCGCCGTTGACTGCGGGATCGTTTACAGTACAGACGCAGCGTCATCCCAGTCAGTAAGCGTCGTAAGAGGGGCACCGGAGGGAAGTCACCGTCCGATAGTTTACCCGGCAGCGATCATCAGAAGGACAAAAAATGAAAAAGCGGCGGCTGATTTCACTAAATTTTTAAGAGGCCCTGAGAGTTCCGAAATATTTAAAAAGGTCGGTTTCAGCATCCCCGGTAAGGATAAGTAATGGACCTCTTCCCGCTTTATAATTCCATTCGGGTGGCTGCGGTATCCACTTTCTTCACCTTTTTCCTGGGTATATTCGCGGCCTACTACATTGCGAAGGCCCCACGGATCATCAAAGGGGTACTGGACTGCCTGCTGACCCTCCCAATGGTACTGCCGCCGACAGTTGTCGGGTTTTTTCTGCTGAAGACTATCGGACCTATGGGCCCTGTCGGGTCGAGGATGCTCGACCTCTTTGGATTCAGGATGACTATGACCTGGTACTCCGCAGTCTTCGCCACTGCCATAGTCTCATTTCCGCTCATGTACAGGACCGCAAGGGGAGCCTTTGAGGCATTCGACCAGACCCTGATCTACTCAGGCCAGACTCTGGGTCTTTCAAACACTTTCCTTTTCTGGCGGGTACTGATGCCCAACTGCAGGCAGGGTATCCTTGCCGGGACTGTCCTTGCATTTGCCAGAGCACTCGGAGAGTTCGGGGCAACAGCAATGGTGACCGGCTATATCCCGGGAAAGACTGCCACGATCGCTACGACAGTCTACCAGCTTTGGCGTGAGGGCAACGACGCCATGGCCTATCAATGGGTCTTCATTAATCTTGCAATTTCATTTGTTGTTCTTGTCTCTGTAAATATGCTTGAAACAAGATACAGGGAACCCGCAGGATCGACCGGAGGCCATTCGCTCTTTGAGAGCGACAGGATCTAATATGTCAGTCTGCGCTAAGATCAGGAAAAGATTAGGCGATTTCACACTTGATGTCGAGTTTGAGTCTGAGAACGGCACGCTGGGACTCCTTGGCGCGTCAGGCTGCGGGAAAAGCCTGACGCTTAAGTGCATCGCCGGGGTAGTAAGACCGGATGAAGGTTTGATCACTGTCAACGGGAGGGTCCTCTTCGACTCTCAAAGGAAGATCGACCTTAAGCCGCAGCAGAGACATGTCGGCCTGATGTTCCAAAACTACGCCCTATTCCCCAACATGACCCTTAAGGAAAATATATCTTCAGTGATCAAATACTCCTCCGGGTGCAGAAAGATTGGCAAAAAACTAGAAGAGCTCACAGAAAGCCTCTTTCTGAGAGGTCTTGAAGATCACTATCCATGCCAGCTCTCAGGCGGACAGCAACAAAGGGCAGCCCTTGCAAGGATACTTGCAAGCGAGCCGCAGCTGATAATGCTCGATGAACCGCTATCCGCGCTGGACAGTTACCTGCGGTGGCAGGTAGAGCAGGAGCTCTCAGGAGCTCTGGCCTCCTTCGGCGGGACTACACTCTATGTATCACATAACAGGAACGAAGTCTTCAGGATGTGCAAAAACATCTGTGTGATAAACAGGGGACGTTCTGAAAAGGTATGTTCTTCAGAGATACTTTTCAAAGCTCCCTCCACCCTTTCAGCGGCACTCCTCTCGGGATGCAGGAACTTTTCAAGGGTGTCCGGAACAGAAGACGGAATGATGAGAGCACTAGACTGGCATACTGTTCTGAAGTGCAGGGAAATAAGGGGGGATATCCGTTTTGTCGGAGTCCGGTCCCACCACGTTGTACCGGCGGCTGAAGGAGATGAGGGCTCTATTCTTTGCCGCATAATCAAAACTGAACGGGACGTTTTTCATACCTCCGTTCTCCTTCTTCCCGTCGGGAGCGATTCAAAAAACGAACTTTCGTATATCAGGATGGAGCTTTCCAATTCATCTGATGTCTCTACGGAGGAAGGAGAGACGATAAGGGTAAGCATCTGCGGCAAACATATCCTCCCGCTGACTGCATAAAAAAAGGAACCGCGGATCTGAGATCCCGGTTCCCTCTTTCCTGTCATTACAAAGGAAGGGGCATTCCTGAGGCATCAGGGGCGAGGAACATCCTTTTTCCTGCAATATACGGTATCAATAAGAGTCCCGTCACGGTACTCAACGACCGCGGCTATCTTATCGCAGTCAAATTCAGGGGACCGGGGAACGCCCGTCAGTTTTTCGACTTCCCTCTTCAAAGCCGCAATATCCGCTACAGGCAGTCCCGCTTTAAGGGCAGACTTAAGAAGGTCCTCCCTCTTTGGATTGATGCAGATACCCCTCTCTGTTACTATGGCATCGACTGTCTCACCCGGAGTTGTAACTGTTGTAACACTCTCCTTTATCGAGGGAACACCACCCCTGAACGATGGCGCCACCACTATTGAAAGTCTGGACCCTGCAGCAGTATCCTGGTGTCCGCCTGATGCACCCCTGAGGACTCCGTCGTGGCCGGTAAGCACGTTCACGTTAAATTCGCAGTCGACTTCAAGAGCCGCCAGAATGACACAGTCAAGGTTATGAACCATGCACCCGGCATTGAAGGGGCTCGCGTACCATGAAGCATCTATTTCGATGTGTCTTGGGTTCTCCTGCATTGATTTAGTAACAGCTGAATCAAAACTTTGAACATCAAATACCGCGTCAAAGAGACTCTCCTCAAGCATTCCGGCCAGATATCCGCCGACTCCGCCTAGTCCGAAGCTGCCCCGGATGCCCTTCTCCCTCATGTGCTCCGCAAGATATTTTGCAACGGCGAGGCTTGCTCCCCCCACTCCCATCTGGAAAGAAAAACCTGGCTCCACTATACCGGAAGCCTTCATCAGCATGAAGGAATCTCTCGCTATCTTAAGGTCAACAGGATTTCTGGTTATCCTGGCTGCCCCGGTCGCGATCTTCTTCGGGTCTCCAAGAGTTTCAACACAGACTATGCTGTCTACGAGATACTGCGGTATTGAGATCCTGGGATGAAGGGGATAATCAACAAGGTTGTCAGTGATCGCAACAACATGCCTTGCATATCTTGCATCCGTTATCGCATAACCGAGGGAACCGCACGCGGAAGGCCCCGTACTCCCTGTAATATTGCCAAGCGGGTCGCATGCGGGAGCGGCAAGGAAAGCAACATCAATTGATATTGATCCTTCCTCAATGGCTCTGGCACGTCCTCCGTGGCTTCTTATTACTACCGGTATCTCCAGCTCGCCGCAGGAAAGGAGTTTTCCTAGTTCTCCCCTGACTCCGGATGTATAGAGACGATTTATAAGGCCGCTTCTGATATAGTCTGCAATGCAGTCATGCACATCAGGTATTGAGCTTGGAGCCAGAGTAAGGTTTTTAAAGCCCATTTTTTGAAGAATATCAAGGACCATCGGCATCACCGCATCGCCATTTCTCAGATGGTGATGGAATGAGATCGTCATTCCATCCTTCAGTCCCGAGAGCTCCACAGCCTTTTCAAGATCCCTGACCACCTTGCTCCTTGACGGAGCCGGACGGCGAAGATGCATCTGAGCCCCGGCAAAGGCACCGGCCTGGCCAAGCATGGCTAAGGGGGACTTATAAGGAGCAAAATTTCCGACTCCCGAAAGTTCAAGAGGGACTCTTCTGCCCAGGGAATTCAGAGTCATATCCATCACAAGTCGCTCCTTTCAAAACCATAGAGGTCCGCAAGTTCAAGCAAGTGACGGGCCCTCGCCACAACAGGGGCATCGACCATCTTACCGTCAACGGAGATCACTCCTTTTCCCTCTTTTTTTGCATTTTCTGCAGCTTCAACTACGCGTACAGCCTTTTTCAGCTCTTTTTCATCGGGCATGAAGGCCCGGTGTATCGTTTCTATCTGATCGGGATGTATGGCCGCCTTGCCCGTGAAACCCAGTCCCACGATCGATCTGCATTCCCTCAGCAAACCCTCTTTGTCGCTTATATCCGCCCAGACGGTATCATATACATCCACGCCTGCGGCGCGTGCTGCAACTGCTACTCTGCTTCTGGCATAGAAAAGTTCCCAGCCCTCTTTCGTCTTACTGACCCCCATATCTGCAGTCAGGTCCTGTCCGCCGAGAGTTATCGCTCCTACACGCGGGCATGACGATGCGATCAGGTATGCGTTCTCGACCCCGACTGCTGTTTCGATCATCGCATGGATGCGGATCTTTCCTGCAGGAATTGAATTTGATCTTTCTATATCTTCTATTTTCCTGTCTGCTGCCAGAACATCTGCGGGCCCGTTGCATTTGGGGATCCTCACGGCAGCCGGCAAACACGGGATGATCTCTTCCAGGTCCTCATCAAAAAATACCGTATCGGCACCATTTACCCTTACAGTGACAATGAGATCCTTAAAGTCATAATCCTGCAAAAAGCAGGCGACCATTTTCCTTGCCGAATCCTTCTCAGTGAGAGCCACCGCATCCTCAAGGTCAAGCAGTATGCTGTCGGCACCAAAAACAGGGGCATGTTGGATCATACCCGGAGAATCACCTGGAATATAAAGCATTGAACGACAGGGCTTCATTATTTCGTCACCCCTTTTGCGGCACGAAGGAGCGCAGTTTCGAGGCGCGCTTTTATCGTTATTCCAAGGGCGCCCTGATCCTGGATCGATATTTCCGCCCCACCTAAGCCGTATTTTTTTGCTACAACCTCAACAAGCTCTATCGTCCTTTCTGCAAACACTTCACTGTTTGCCCCTTTATATTCAAGTTTAAGTTTTTCAGACGGTGAAACGGTCACAAGACAGTCAGATGATTCCAAAGTTCCTGCACTGGCGGTATGAAGCAAGATCAATCTGCCCATCACCTTTCATTCTTAGTTGAAGGAGGAGGAAAATCTCTTCCTCCTCCCTTGATTATATTACTTTATTGGAGCTTCGCTGCCACTGTACGAAGGAATTCTTCGGTCGTTACGACCTTTTTGTCGTAAACATCAGCTATAGATGCTATGTCTTTGGTCATTATCCCCGATTCTATAGTCTCCGTTGAAGCTCTTTCAAGCCTGTCTGCAAACGTCTGAAGTTCCTTGATCCCGTCAAGCTCACCGCGTTTCCTGAGTGCACCGGACCAGGCAAAGATCGTTGCCATTGGGTTGGTCGAGGTCGATTCTCCCTTAAGATATTTGTAGTAGTGGCGGGTCACTGTGCCGTGGGCAGCCTCATATTCAAAGACTCCGTCCGGAGAAACCAGCACGGACGTCATCATGGCAAGACTTCCGAATGCTGTAGCGACCATATCGGACATCACGTCACCGTCATAGTTCTTGCATGCCCATATGAAACCTCCCTCTGAGCGGATAACCCGCGCTACGGCATCATCTATCAGTGTGTAGAAATACTCGATCCCGCATTTATCAAAATCCGTTTTAAATTCGGCATCGAATATCTCCTGAAAAATATCCTTGAAATGATGGTCGTACTTTTTTGATATGGTGTCTTTAGTAGAGAACCATAGCGGCTGTTTAGTCGCCAGCGCATATTTGAAGCACGAACGGGCAAAGCTCCTTATTGACCTGTCAAGGTTATGCATGCCCATAACGACACCGCCGCCCGAGAATTCATGTACCAGTTCCTTACGGGACTTCTCACCGTCACCGTCTGAGGGCTCAAATGTCAGATAGACTTTTCCGGGGGTATCTATGACCATCTCAACGTCCTTGTAAATATCGCCGTAAGCGTGACGTGCTATAGTGATCGGCTTGTTCCAGGTGCTTACAGTGGGCCTGATGCAGTCCATAAATATCGGAGTCCTGAAGACAGTCCCGTCAAGGATCGCCCTTATAGTTCCGTTGGGACTTTTCCACATCTGTTTAAGGCCATATTCTTCGACTCGCTGCTGATTGGGTGTGATGGTTGCGCATTTTACAGCTACACCATAAATTTTTGTCGCCTCCGCAGCCTCTACCGTGATCCTGTCGTCTGTTTCATCACGCTTCTTCAGCCCGAGATCATAGTATTCCGTCTTCAGGTCAATATAAGGCTCAAGAAGGATCTCTTTGATCTTGCTCCATATGACCCTTGTCATTTCATCTCCGTCCATCTCCACCAACGGTGTCTTCATTCCAATTTTCATTTCACTCCCACCCTTCCTTTTGATCTTCATCAGATGTATTTGATAACTGCCTTTTTTCTGTTTATTTCACTCTTCATGTCATTTTGCCTGGCATAGTAATTCATCAGGCATCCGGCCAAGATTATTTCCCTGTCCTCTTTGGTAAGACCGGGCATATTCAGCCTTATCTCTGTTCTTAAGGCTCCCCTTACAACAACTGCATCCACATGATCGAGACCATCTTTTACCGCTTTGCGGATCCCCGGTATATAGAGCCAGTCTCCGACAGAAAGCTTATCCTTGTCTCCTGGAGAAATGATAAAGGGTATCATCCCCCAGTTTATCAGGTTGCTCCTGTACCGTTTTGTAGCATATTCCTCCGCAATATTCGCCTGACCTCCGAGTACTTTCTGAGATGATGCAGCCTGCTCGCGGGCTGATCCGTCTCCCGGCTTTACCGCAAATATAGTGCTGCCTATACCGGTATTTTTTATCGGTTTGGCAGTTTTTGTGAGTCCGAGTACAGAACTGAGGTCATAAGGGATCTCCTGTGATCCTGCATCCACGATCTTTCTGCGTGTGCTTTCCAATAACTGTGCGGCCTTTGCCCTGCCTACATACCCTGGATCTTTGCGGGAAAGCGCATATTCAGCCAGTTTAAGAGGATTTGAACGCAGGGAAGACGTCTCCCCGGACGGGATAAGTTCATCCGTAGTCGTTACAGGGTCGGTAATAACTGACGCTACAGTAAGCATCAAATTCTCCGCCAACGGATATACCCTTGGCCAGGGACAGATATTGGGCCCATAGACAAGCTCTGTATCCGGATGCGCATTTCCAAAACCGCGATAAACTTTTTTGTCGTATATTTCTTTTCGGAAAGTATATTCGACCTCATGGAGAACTTCGCCATATGCTTCTGCAGAGGTAAGCAGCCCTCCGTTCGCAGCTGTTGCGGCTATAGATCTCGCATCCATCAGCGCCACCGAGGCAAGCTGTCCTCCATCAGGTTTTGAGCCCTCGCGGTTCGGGAAATTTCTGGTAGTGTGCCTGATGCTGAGCCCGCTGTTGGCGGGTGTGTCACATGCTCCGAAACAGGGACCGCAAAATGCTGTCCTTACAGTTGCCCCCGCAGACATAAGATCCAGAAGAGTTCCATTCTCTACAAGCTCCATCTTTATCGGCTGACTTCCGGGGTAAATACTGAGTGAAAATTCACCTATCCCTGATTTGTTTGTCCTGAGTATTTGAGCAGCGGCAACTATGTTATCTGGGGTACCGCCCGCGCATCCTGCAATTACTCCATGATCGACATAGAGCCTTCCATCCCGTATCTTTTTGGCAAGCGAGAGCGAAAGGTTGGGATTCTCTATCTGAAGAGAGGCTTCTTTCTCCACTTTTTCAAGTATGTCCGCTGTGTTTTCATTCAACTCGTCGATCGTGTAGACATTGCTTGGGTGGAACGGCAAAGCTATCATAGGCTTGACCTTATCAAGGTCAATTATCACTGCACCGTCATACCAGGCTGCCTGATCGGGGTCAAGCTGTTTGTAATCGTCGGGCCTTCCGTGTATCTCATAATATTTTTTTACACTCTCATCCGTCCTCCATATCGAGGAGAGACAGGCTGTTTCGGTCGTCATCACATCCAGCCCGTTGCGGAATTCTACAGGCAGGCTGCTGACTCCCGGACCTACGAATTCCAGAACTTTGTTCTTTACAAAACCATCGTTGAAAACTGCTCCTATAAGAGCAAGAGCAACATCCTGGGGGCCTACGCCGGGACGGGGTGATCCCTTCAGGTAGACAGCTATGACCTCTGCACGCGGGAAATCATAAGTATGGCTTAACAGCTGTTTGACAAGCTCCGGTCCGCCTTCTCCTATTCCCATCGTTCCAAGGGCACCATAGCGTGTATGGCTGTCAGAACCAAGTATCATCCTGCCGCACCCTGCCATCATTTCCCTCACATAGGAATGGATGACAGCCATATGGGGAGGCACAAACTCACCTCCGAATTTTTTTGCTGCCGAAAGCCCAAAGACATGGTCATCCTCGTTTATCGTTCCGCCTACAGCACAGAGGCTGTTATGACAGTTGGTAAGAACGTAAGGTATCGGAAATTTTTTCATGCCGCTCGCTATTGCAGTTTCAATTATCCCGACATAAGTAATGTCGTGGGACGCAAGGGCGTCAAAATGGATCTTTAATTTTTCGCCCGTCTTATCAGCATTGTGTGCCTGCAGTATACGTGAGGCGATAGTTCCATTCGATGCCCTCTTCCGGTCAGGGAGGGCATCTCCCATAGGGGGAAGATCCGCCTGTATCAAACGGCTGTTTATCTCATCCATTTTGATACCATGCCCCTCTTCGATCAAGAGGCTGCCTCGGAGCAAATAGGCTCCGTTTCTGATCAGTTTAAGCACCGTTATCACTCCTTTGCAATTTTCTCCTTATTCCGTCCTCTTACGATCTCCGTTTCCATTGACAGAGCCAAGTACAATTATCATTAACAAAAGACAGGCTAAATATTTAGATCAATGTACTTTTCCCACCTCCCAATAAGCCGAATATTTAAACTAACCATTGGTTAAATGTCAACTATGTAATTTGCTTATAAATATTTATTTTTAAATAAATCAGCATAATAAATTTTCACATTTGTTTTGAATATTATGAGCAAAAAGAAATGAGTCTGACCAGTCAACTATACAACTCTAAAATTATCAGAGAATTTTGCCAAATACCGTTCTCTTGAAGGGCTCTGGTTATTTTTGTGCTTCTAGTGACAGTATAAACCAAATCAGCCAAACTGTTTCACTGCCGGAAAATAATACGCTGTTATCGGAATACAGAGATTACATAAATACACACAGGGCCAAGGTTATCTGAACACAGTGATGATCTCTTTTTGACAATCTCGAAAACACCCCGGAAATACCCTGGAAAATTTTATACCAAAAACTCTTTACGGTTTTAGAAAGTTGTCAGTGTGACATATATATACACTTTGCAGCGAAACGTCAATATATTTTTTATATTTTCAGATATATTTAGAATAGCAAGATAATTATGTGCAATTTATACTCTGTATCTTGTTCTTGTCAGATAATATATTTTTCTAAGGTAATATTTGTGCTGAGGGCCACACAGAAGCAGAATAAAAAAGGACAGAGGGATGCATCCCTCTGTCCTTTTTTATTCTTTT
>DAIRTK010000029.1:2248-5729 GCA_036803945.1 Synergistaceae bacterium | reverse complement strand
AAGCAGAATAAAAAAGGACAGAGGGATGCATCCCTCTGTCCTTTTTTATTCTTTTATTGAAAAGTCCCTGTCAGTCCTGCCTTCTTTTCAGAAGAAGCTTTAGGGGTCTCGCTGCCTGCACAGGTACAGGGACTTTCTCAAAAGGACCTTCTGCCCTCTGATCCTCTGTTTCAGGTTCAGGCTGCATTTTTTTATCTTCCTCTTTTCTGTAAAGTACCTGTATGGACTTTGATCCGTCGCGGTATATTGTGATGCCCTTGCATCCCAGCTTCCAAGCCATTACATATGAATCAAGTACATCTTTTACGGAACTCCCGTGAGGGAGATTTACTGTTTTTGAAACAGCAAGGTCCGTATATTTCTGGAAAACCGCCTGGGTCCTTACATGGGAAAGCGGGGGCACTTCATGAGAAGTAACAAATACAGAACTGACAATATTTTCCGGCAGTCCTTCCCTGAGCGCATCTGCGTAATACCTGTTCACCTGTTTCATTACGACCTTTGTACCATCTATCTGAGTACGTACACGGGTATGTTCAAGTGCAAAAAGCGGTTCTATCCCGGAAGAACAATCTGCCAGCAGCGCTATTGTTCCTGTCGGAGCTATGCAGGTTAGAGTGGCGTTGCGGCGTCCCAGATGCCCAAGAGCCTCAGGGATGCCCTTTTCCTTGCCAAGTTCTACTGATGTCCTGTGGGCTGTCTCTTTTATCAGCGACATGATCTTTTCTGCGAGCTCAACGGCCTCATTGCTGTCGTAAGGAACCCTGAGCCTGAAGAGAAGATCTGCCCAGCCCATAACTCCAAGCCCTATCTTACGGGTATGCCTTACCGCCTCTGAAATTTCCGGAAGCGGATAATGATTAACATCTATGACACTGTCAAGGAATCTTGTGGCCACTGCTGCCGTTTGCTCAAGCAGCTTATAGTCAAATCCGTCTGCGCTAACCATTTTGGCAAGATTTATCGACCCAAGATTGCATGCCTCGTTAGGATATAAAGGCGATTCTCCGCACGGATTGGTACCGGTGAGTGGGCCAAGATCGGGTGTAGTGTTGCCCCTGTTGATCGCATCAAGGAATATTATTCCCGGATCTCCTGTCCTCCAGGCTGTCTCTGCAATTTCATCAAGGAGCACGGCTTCCTCTCCCTTAGGATCTGCCTCCGCCCTCTGCATAAAACCGTCATTTACACCGACAGAAATGTTGAAATTAGCTATCGTGCCATCCTTGTCCTTGCAGTGGATAAAGTCCCGGATATCGGGGTGGTCTACATTGAGGATCCCCATATTGGCGCCTCTGCGCATACCGCCCTGTTGAACTGTCTCCGTCGCCTTGTCGAAAAGGCTCATAAACGAAATAGGACCTGAAGCACGTCCGTTCGTGCTGTTTACCTTTGAACCGCAGCTGCGTAGATTTGAAAAATTAAAACCGGTGCCTCCGCCGCTTTTATGGATAAGCATCTGCTTACGTATAGCCTCGCAAATGCTTTCCATTGAGTCATCGATCCCGATCACAAAACAGGCTGCCAGCTGTCCGTGAGGAGCCGGGCGCCCGGCGTTCATGATCGTCGGACTGTTTGGCAGAAAGAGAAGCCTTGCCATCACCTCATAGTACTCGTCCGCCCACATGTACTGAAGCGGAGCAGTCTTCTCCGCGGAGGCGACGTGCCTTGCAACGCGCATCAGCATCTGTTCCGGAGTCTCACAGGTATTTCCTGAGTCGTCTTTCCACAGGTAACGGTCGATCAGTATCTCTCTGGCTTGCTTATTGAATTCAGGTTTTACCAACATAATAATATAAGACCTCCCTTTGATATTAAGGGCGAATGATCACGTCAAATTATCTGACGACAATAACAATAATAACATAAAAATATATTTATGTAAGGGGTAAAACACTATATACAAAGCTTCGTTATCCACGAAACACTATATATCGTGTGATTATCTATGTGGATATTAGGTGGATGAAAGCGAAAAAGTTGGTTGTATCGGATCTCTATCTGTGCCAGGCATCCCTGGTAAAAAGGACCAAAATGGTGTAAAGCTCCAGCCTTCCGCATAGCATGCAAAAGGAAAATATCCATTTGGCTGCGGCATGCTGTCCGGCAAAGTTATTAACAGGGCCTACAGCCCCAAATCCGGGGCCGACATTTCCAAGGGTCGTAGCAACAGCACTGAAAGAGGTCATCATATCCTGTCCTGTGGCTGAAATAGCCACAGATGAAAAGACAAATATCAGGATGTAGAGAACTACAAAAGTTGCCGCCGACGCCGCCATCTTGTTCTCTATCTTCTGGCTTCCAACTCTTACCGTTATAGCTGCATGAGGATGGATAAACTTTCTTATCTCAGATGAGATCTGTTTGAATACCACCTGGAGCCTTATGCATTTGACGGAACCGGCTGTGGAACCTGCACATCCCCCAACGAACATAAGTGAAAGGAGAAGGACCTGCGCGAGGGGCGGCCATATCGAATAGTCTGCAGTAACATAACCGGTCGTTGTAATTATGCTGACCACCTGGAAAGCACCGTAGCGCAGTGCATCAAGTGCAGAAACCGAAAGGTCCTCACGGTAAAGGTAAAATGAGACGGCAAGGACTGCTGCTAAGATTACTTTAACGTAAAAACCAAACTCGGGATCTCTGTAGGGGGAAAGACTCTTATTTTTTATCGCAAGCAGATGCAGATTAAAGTTCGCTCCAGACAAAAACATCAATATGGTCAGAGCCCAGTCTATATACACGGAATTATAAGCGGCTATGCTTGCATTCCTCGGCGAAAACCCACCGGTCGATACGGTGGTGAATATGTGGCATACAGATTCATAGAAACTCATTCCGCCCAACATAAGAGCTGCCGCCCCCGCAAAGGTAAGCCCCATATAGACCCTCCAGAGCATTATGGCAACATCCTGTATCCTTGGGCTGATCTTTTCCAGAACTGGTCCCGGCACTTCCGCCTTAAAAAGCTGCGTAACGCTCATCCCAAGCATTGGAAGAAGTGCTATGGTAAGCACTACTATCCCCATACCTCCAAGCCACTGGGTCTGAGCCCTCCACATAAGGATGCCTCTGGGATTGACCTCTATGTCCGTCAATATTGTGGCGCCGGTCGTAGTAAAACCGGACATTGCTTCAAAGTAGGCATCTGTAAAAGAAGGCACATAGCCGCCAATTATGTAGGGCAGACACCCCTGCAGCGATGCAAAGACCCAGGCAAGCGCAACCGCTGCAAAAGCCTCTCTTGTTCCCATTTCGCTGGACTTTGCCTTATAACTGAATAAAAAGAGGATCAGAGAAAATAATGACCCCGTCATTATTGAGAGAGCAAATGCCCTTATATCGCTGCTTCCGTCCTTGACTGCCCATCCAAGAGGCATGAGCATACAGAGGGAAATAAGGAACACTATTACAGCAAGGAACCTTATGACCACCCTGAATTTCACTTATCTGACTCTCCGAGTGCTTCCATGGCAAG
>DAIRTK010000029.1:0-2148 GCA_036803945.1 Synergistaceae bacterium | reverse complement strand
ACAGCATGGATGGCACCCCTGACCTCAAGAAGCTCCTCCATTTCCTTGGCGACAGATCTTTCGGGAGAAATAAGCATATCTATACCCAGATCCCTCGCCCAGTTTTCATTGTCAGTGAACTCTAGGCCGACAGCTCTCGCTATGACATGCGGGACCCCCATTTTTTTTGCTATCCAGCATGCCATTATGTTTACCTCATCTTTATTGGTGCATGCAATAAGAAGAGGGATGTCCTCGCAGTCATCCTTTATACCAGCCTTTTCAAGAACGCTGGGCCTGGCTCCGTTGCCCCTGACGACAATAACATCCAGATCGTGCTCAACACGCTCTGCCCTCTCTTCATTTTCTTCAATCACAATAATGTCGTGTCCGTCAGCAGAAAGATCTTTAGCCACTCTGTAACCGACTTCTCCGACCCCAACCAAAACGATTTTCAAAGCTATTCCGCCTTTCGGTCTATACGAAACAGATGTGTCGCCACAGCCAATATCTTATAGCACTATTGCATATAAAAGCAAGTTCGACCAATTTAGGAAGTCGGGTGCAAGCAAAAGAAAGAGGCGGCAATAAATGCCGCCTCTCATATCTCTTGTTGTCAGGCTAATATTACTGCAGCCTAACCTCTCTTCTTCTTTTCGGCGTCCATGGTCCTTTTAAGTGCCCATGCAAAGGAACCGAAACCAACAGCGATACATACCGCCATATTGAGCTGCCACATAATTATGTCCTCCTTTTTCCGTTCAGGCCTAAGCTAATCCAGCTTGTTGGCATGGACCAGTCTCTTAGACATTGCACCGTTGAGGGCGAAGAGGATAACCGCAAGAAGTGTCCATTCAACGACCATGGATCCCGGTGTGTAGGCATACTTCTGAAGGGGCCAGAATTTGAACCACTCTCCTGGGTACCATGTAATCGACTGATAGAACCACCAACCCCATACAAGTGCAAATTCGACGGGGAAGAACTTGATGATCGTCCACATCCATTTAACGTGCATGTCTGAGCAGGGCTCGATATCCTCTTTCCATAGCTTCTCAACACCGAATTTCATGGCTGCGATCGAATAGAAGAGTCCTACCATCAGAAGAGCGACGCCCCAAACCATGTCCTGGTTTTCAAAGATGCCGTTGTCAAGTGCCGACCAGGTTCCGACGATAAGGAAGAAGGCTGTTACGAAAGCAGTTGCCTTCGGACGGCTGAAGCCAATGTCCATAAGGTTGCGGCAGCCAAGTTCGACCATTGCAATAACAGAGCTGAGCGCTGCTGAGAACAGAGCTATGAAGAAGAGGACCGCCATCAGGAATCCTCCGGTAGTGTGTGCGAAGAGGTTTGTCAGGTTGACAAAGGTGAGCCCGTTGGCACCTGACTTCATGACTGCCATGGGATCGGGAGCAAGCGCAAAGACTGCCGGAAGGACGACCATACCGGCAAGCATCGCTGCGACCATATCTCCGAATGTTGCCGTGAAGGCGTTGAGCATGATGTCTTCATCTTTGGCGGCATATACGAAATAAACGTGGAACATTCCCCAGCCTGCCCCGGATGACCATGCAGCCTGTGTAAATGCGGCAAGCCAGACCTTGGGGCTTGCAAAGTCAGCCATGTTTACATTGTACATGTACTCGAGTCCCTTCCATGCGCCGGGGAGCATGAGAACGCGGACCAACAGTATTGCAAGAAGGATAAAGACGGACGGGATCATTATCTTGTTTGCCGTCTCAATGCCTCCCTGTACGCCGCGGACGATAATTGCGGCTGCGATGAGTACTGCGGCAACGAACCACATCCATGCCTCGACCGCAGGAGGTGTGGTCGCGAAATTCTTCCACACTTCTGAAGTCAGTTCAGTACCGCCCGCCTGTACCTGGGTAAGGAAGCCCGTAAAAATAAGGGAAAGATACTTCATGACCCAGCCGAGAACTACGACGTAGTAGCAGCCGAGCATGACGCAGACCATTGCACACCATGCACCGACCCAGGTCCAGTTGTCTCCCAGAAGGACCTTGAAGGCTCCGGCGTTGGCCATACGAGTTTTTTTACCAAAAACGGATTCAGCGCAGATAAGAGGGACTGCCCAGATGAATAATGCAAGGAAACAGATAAGAATGAACGCGCCACCATTGTTGCTTGCTACTTCACGCGGGAAAC
>DAIRTK010000028.1:13011-15669 GCA_036803945.1 Synergistaceae bacterium | reverse complement strand
AATAAACATATATAATATCCTTTAAATCGTTTTTTATTGTACATGACTGACATTCCCAATAAAAAATAATTGTGATTTTTATAGATCTTATAATCGTGGTCAAAGGGGAATATTTATGACCCGGAAGGCACAAGAAAAACATAACTCATCATCAACAACAAGGACAAAGACAGGTCTCAGCCTTACTCAAATTGTCCTTTTCTCTCTTGTGTGCTTCTTATTAAGTGCATTTTACCTTCGTTTTGCCTGGAACAGATATTCCGATATAGCATCTTCGGAAGCCATGATGCTTGCTCAGTCGATTGAGTCAATGCTCCTTACCGAGCACGTAAGTCAGCTTTCGGGAAGTCCGGAAGACATAGAGACTCCGCAATATGAGATGACAAAATCCACTCTCTCAAAGCTTGTAGAGACGACAAACCCCGTACGCTTCGCCTATATTATGGCGGAAAAAAACGGCAAGATAATATTTCTGCTTGATTCAGAACCCCCTGATTCACCCGACTACTCTCCACCCGGTCAGGTATATGAAGAGGCGGGTGACATTGACTGGGTTCCTTTCAAATCAGGCAAGGCAGTGCTTACAGGTCAGACAACCGACAGATGGGGCACCTGGGTCAGTGCTTTTGTCCCGATAAATGATCCCGTCGAAGGCAACGTAATAGCAGTCCTGGGGCTGGACTATTCGGCGGATGAATGGATCGCGAATATAAGGAAGAGAATGATCCCGGATCTAATAATTGTAATAACCCTATCGATCCTTTTTTTAGTGCTGCTAAGAACATGGCATCAGCACTCCATCCTCAAGGCTCTCAGTAAAAAAATGGCATTTAATGAGACTCTCTACCGGAGCATCTTTGAACAGGCCCCCATCGGAATCGCAATTGCGGATAACTACGCTTATGTGACTCATTCAATGTATGGACAGTTAAATGCAAACCCCATGTTTGAGAAGATATTGGGCCGCACCAGCAATGAACTGGTTGGAAAAAACTGGGCAGATATAACTTACGGAGAAGACCTAAAAATAAACGCGGAAAAATTTGAACAGTTCAAAGAGGGAATTATTGAGGGATACGTGCTTGAAAAGCGCTTTATCAAACCGGACGGATCAACAATTTGGACAAAGATGAACGTCTCGCGTCTGCTGGGAGATCCATCTCTGAGACCTTTGCACCTGTGCCTTGTTGAAGATATTTCACACCGCAAAGAAACAGAGAATTTTCTGAAGGAAAGCGAAAGGAGCAAATCGGTACTTCTTTCACACCTTCCGGGGATGGCTTACAGGTGCAGGTATGACAGGGAATGGACTATGGAATATGTTTCCGAAGGATGCTTCAACCTGACCGGATATCTTCCGGAAAGCCTGCTGTACAACAGGGATCTTTCTTACAACGATGTTATCAGCCCCGAGTACCGTGAAATACTTTGGGAAGAGTGGGAACGAATACTGCCGCAGCATAAGCACTTCAAATATGAATATGAGATCACAACTTTTGAAGGTAAGAGAAAATGGGTGCTTGAGCTTGCTGAAGGAATTTACGGCAGTGACGGGAAGGTCGAATCACTTGAGGGAATAATAATCGACATATCCGACAAGAAGGAGATTGAAGAAATATTAAGATACAACAATGACCATGAAAGGTGGACAGGCCTTTTTAACCGGTACTACCTTGAAAACATGTTGGCCATGGACTCTGCAGTACAAAACGGGGAGAAAAGAGCTGTCATAAGCATCAACCTGAGTCCTCTGAGCTCGCTTACAACAACTTACGGGGTCCACTACACCCAGGAAATAATAAAAAGGACAGTTGATGCCCTTTCAGACCACTGTAATGATAAAAGTCATCTTTTCCATACATATGAGAACCGCTTCGTTTTCTATGTAAAGGGCTATGAAGACAAAAACGAACTCTTAAATTTTTGTGATGACGTAAAATCGACACTGGAACCGATGCTTATTTCGGAAAGGGTTTCAGGAGGGGTAGGAATATTTGAAATAGAAGGTGATGCCGGCAATGACCCTGACAACCTGCTCAAAAAACTGCTTATCGCATCTGAAAGAGCGATCGGTGCTTTCGATTCAAATTTAGGTTTCTGTTTTTATAACGAGGAGATGGAAAAAGAGATAATCAGGGAGCAGGAGATCAAGGAAGAACTTGCTGGCATTGCCAAAGATGAGGAAAACAGCGAATTATTCCTCCAGTTTCAGCCCATACTTGACCTAAGGTCCGGACATGCCTGCGGATTTGAGGCACTTGCAAGGATAAGGAGCAAAAAACTTGGGCTGATATCGCCTCTTGAGTTCATACCAATTGCAGAAAAGACAAAGCTTATCTTACCGGTAGGAGAAAAGATAATCCTGAAGGCAATCGACTTCCTGAATTCTCTTAAGGAAACCGGGCACGAAAATCTCAGCATATCGATCAACATTTCAGCCATACAGATATTGAGTGCCAACTTTGCTGCAAATCTTTGCCACATCATCAATGAGAAAAATATATGCCCTGCAAATATTGCACTTGAGATAACCGAATCTGTATTTGCCTCGAACTTTGAAGATATCAATCGCATATTGGAGGAGCTGAGTTCCCTGGGGATAAGGATCTCCATAGACGATTTCGGTACAGAATATTCGTCACTTGCAAGAGAGAGCGA
>DAIRTK010000028.1:10447-12911 GCA_036803945.1 Synergistaceae bacterium | reverse complement strand
GGATCTCCATAGACGATTTCGGTACAGAATATTCGTCACTTGCAAGAGAGAGCGAACTTAACGTCCAATGCCTGAAGATCGACAAAATTTTCATAGATAAGCTTCTGACCGTCGACAGGGAGAAATCAATAACAGGAGATATCATATCCATGGCGCACAGGTTGGGACACGTGGTAATAGCTGAGGGCGTAGAGGAAGAAATGCAGATCGATTACCTGAAGGACCATTGCTGCGACAAAATTCAGGGATACTTTGTAAGCAGGCCCCTAGATGCTGACAAGGCGATCGAATTTATTAAAGACCGGCCCAAAGAAGATATCTGCTCCAGAAATCAATATTTTAGCGGAGACTGTGATAATGGAACCGGAAAAAGCATATGCTGAGTCTGTAAGCAATGCCCAGTGCGGCTATGCCTGCCATGAGGCTGTCTTTGACGAGAGCGGCTCCATGGTGGACTATGTTTATGTGGATGTTAACAAATCATTTGAGGAAATAACCGGGCTGAAAAAAGAAAATATAATCGGCAAAAGGTTTGTAAGGGACATCATAGGTGACAAAGAGCTCGGGACTCGTTGGGCAAAAATATATGAAAGGGCAGTTAAAGAAGGCAATGCAATAGAATTCGAGGAATATATCGAAGAGAACAGGAAGTTTTTTTCGGTCAGGGCATTTTCTCCTGAGAAAAACTATTTTGTATCTCTTATTTTGGACAAAACTTTTGAAAAGAAGCTTAAGGAGATATTGAAGTATTTAATAGACAATATGGGAGATCATATTGACTACCACACAATAACCGGATTTGCATGTGATATCTCCGGTGCAGACTATGCTGTATTCAACCTCTTTGATAAGAACGGGATAGATTTCACTACAGTAGCGATAGCGGGTGTCAACAAAGGATCCAGAAAAATTTCCAAATACCTTGGTTTCGACATCGTTGGGAAAAGATGGCCGTATGATCCCATTAAGGAAGAAAGGACCAAAGGGCGAGAAGTCACCTTTTTCCGGTCCCTTTATGAACTGAGCGGAAGCAAGATACCTGAGGAAATAGTACACCGGATCGAAAAAGCATTTAAGATAGGCAGAGTAGCTGTTGCAAAGATCAGAAAAGACGGCAGGGACCTTGGTGATTTCACCCTGATATTTAAAAAGGGAAACAATCTGAAAAACGAAGAGCTCTTTTTGCTCTATCTCTCACAGCTTGGGCTTTTCATTGAAAAAAACAGGCTTTCCGCAGAACTGAATGCAAATCAGAAAATGTTCTACGCTCTCGCGGAGTACGCTCCCGTCGGCTTCCTCTCATGCAATACCAAAGGGTCAATAACATATGCCAACAAAAAACTAATTGAATTGATGGGTTCCCCCTCCTTTGAATCAACCAAAAAGATCAACCTGCTGGAGTTCGTAAATCTCAGGGAATGCGGTTTTTCCGAAAAACTTGAAGAGTGCATGGAGCGTGACAGTATTATCGAATATGAATTTGCCTACAAAAGCATATGGGGGAAATTCAATTGGCTAAAGGCATATTTTACGCCTGTAAAAGAGGATGGGGTCGTAACCGGTTCAAATATTGTAATTGATGATATCACAGAGAAAAAGATTAATGAGCATGACTTGAAGGAAAAGGTCTTCAGGGATCCCCTGACAAAGACATATAACCGTCATGCATTGGAGAACAAACTGCCGGACAGGCTGAACGAAGTAAAATCCAAAGGCCTCATCAGCTGCATAGCAATACTGGACATTGACAATTTCAAGGATATAAACGACAGCTTCGGCCATAAGGCAGGGGATTCTGTGCTTAAATATCTTGCCACCAGGATAAAGAAGGAGCTTCGGGAGGAGGACCTCCTTATAAGAACGGGGGGAGACGAATTCCTTATATATCTTCACGATATCAGAGATGAAAAAAACGCTTCCAAATTTATCAAAAGATTATTTGAGAAAATATCAGGAAGATACAGACTCACTGACGAGAACATTGAGCATTATGAAATTAATGTGAGCTGCAGCATCGGAGCTTCTTTCTTCCCCAGAGATGGAGAGAGCGTTGAGTCTCTGATGGCAAAGGCCGACACCTGTCTCTACAAAGCAAAGAAAAACGGCAAATCAAATTGTTATATCGAGTACTGAAATAGGTCCTTTGGGTCAGCCCGGTAAAATATACCGCAGTTTTTTCTGCTGTTGGAATATTATCCCCGACCCAGGCACTGTCAGAAATTAACCTTCCGTTTAAGCAAAATAAATAACAACTTTTAATTATAAATTATCCCAATAGTACTGTACAATTCTTATTTTATATGATAATCTCTGAAAATTTTAAGGGGCCGCTTATCGCTGTCACCATTCCTTTATGAGTTTTATGCGGCATTCAATGAGATACTGAAAAAAGTGGGCTGCTCTCGGCAATTGCCGCTGCATCTTTTTCAGGATAATGCGAACTGCAAATTATTATTAAATGGGG
>DAIRTK010000028.1:2060-10347 GCA_036803945.1 Synergistaceae bacterium | reverse complement strand
TTGCCGCTGCATCTTTTTCAGGATAATGCGAACTGCAAATTATTATTAAATGGGGGAATGACCTATGGCCCAAAAAATTATTTTTACCGGGATTGCCACAGCTCTGATAACGCCATTCTGCGGGACAGGGATCGACTTTGACAAACTGGGACGTCTTATAGACTGGCAGATAGAGGAAGGGATCGATGCCCTGCTGGTGTGCGGTACTACCGGAGAGTGTTCAACCATGTCGGATGAGGAGCATAAAAGCGTGATCAAATATGCTGTAAAGCGTGTAAACGGCAGGGTCCCTCTTATCGCGGGATCCGGCAGCAATGATACTGCTTACGCCATCTCACTGACTCGATATGCTGCTGATGCAGGGGCAGACGCATCGCTTTCTGTAACCCCCTACTACAATAAAACAACACAGAAGGGGCTTGTCAGACACTTTACAGCAATAGCCGATCAGAGTTCTATCCCCCTTATTGTCTATAACGTTCCCTCAAGGACAGGTACGCCAATTGAGCCGGAGACATATGAAGAACTTGCAAAACATGAAAGGATCGCAGCGATCAAGGAAGCCAACAGCAATATCGACAAGATAGTGGACACGATGTCGCGGGTCAGCGGAAAACTTACGTTATATTCCGGAAACGACGGCGAGATAGTGCCGCTGATGGCAGTGGGAGCAATGGGCTGCATATCTGTTCTTTCAAACATCCTTCCTGCGCAGACAAGGGAAATATGCATAAAGTTCTTCGAAGGCGACCTGCGAGGTGCGGCAGCGCTCCAATTCAGATACAGGCCCCTGATAGACGCGCTTTTCAGTGAAGTGAACCCTATCCCTGTAAAGGCTGCAATGGCTGCAATGGGCTTCTGCAGACCTGATATACGCATGCCTCTGACAGAGATGGACGAAGCAAAGTTTTCCAGGATGACAGATCTTATGAGGGCGGAGGGGATTTCAGTATGATGAAGGTGATCGTTAACGGTGCAGGCGGAAGGATGGGAAGGGAAGTATTGTCCCTGATCCGGAAGGACACGGCCCGGTCCGGCGCTATAGTTGTTGCGGCAGTTGATTTAACATGTGACGAACAATGCCGTTACCCGTCTTTGGCAGGATACACAGGTCCTGCAGATGTAATAATTGATTTTACATTTCATACGACTGCCGCGGAACTGACAGAATATGCCGCGGCTCGTGCCCTCCCGGTCGTAATTGCCACCACCGGGCATACCCAGGAAGAGCTTGCGCTGATACGCAAGGCAGCATTAAAGATCCCGATATTCCACGCATCCAACATGTCTGTCGGAATTGCGCTGCTGATCGAATTTGCCAAAAGGTCTGCCCGCGCTTTTCCTGCTGCAGACATTGAAATCGTTGAAAAGCATCACAATAAAAAAAAGGATGCACCAAGCGGCACTGCCATGACAATAGCGGACGCGCTGACAGAAGTCCGCTCCGGAGCAGAAATTAAATGCGGACGGAGCGGCTTTGAGGAGAGGGACCCTGATGAGATAGCGATCCACTCTTTGAGGATGGGAGATATCGTCGGTGAACATGAGGTCTATATCACAACTGAAACCCAGCAGATCGTCCTGAGGCATGAGGCATTCAGCCGTACTCTTTTTGCCGAGGGAGCGCTCTGCGCGGCAAAGTTCCTGATTGGAAAGCCCGCTGGCTATTACAGGATGGAGGACATGATCAGATGACAAAAAAAATTAGGATCGGCATTGCCGGGTATGGCAATCTGGGAAAGGGAACTGAAGCTGCCATTCTTCAAAATGAGGATATGGAACTTGCTGCTGTAGTGACCCGCAGGGACCCTTCCGCACTTCAGCTGCAGACGAAAAGTGCAGTGACAGTTCATATGTCCGAAATTGAAAGCCTGAAGAACAGCATTGACGTAATGATAGTCTGCGGCGGAAGCGCAACGGACCTTCCCGGGATGTCTCCGATGCTTGCCGGCATGTTCAATATTATTGACAGCTTTGACACGCATAAAAATGTTCCTTCCCATTTTGAAGCCGTAGACAGTTCTGCAAAGGCAGGCGGTCATCTCGCACTTATTTCCGCAGGATGGGATCCCGGGTATTTTTCTCTTATGCGCCTTTACGCTTCTTCCGTTCTTCCTGAAGGCACCGACTACACTTTCTGGGGACCGGGTGTGAGCCAGGGCCATTCCGACGCGATCCGCAGGATCCCCGGCGTGGCCGGAGCTGTCCAATACACCATACCGGTAAGCTGCAGCGTCGAGTCGGTGCGTAAAGGTGAATGCCCCTGCCTGACAGCAGGAGAGAAGCATACAAGAGACTGTTACGTTGTGCTCTGTGAGGGCGCGGATAAAGATCTTATCGAGCAAGAGATAAAATGTATGCCAAATTATTTTGCCGATTACGATACAAAAGTGACATTCATCACGGAGGAAGAAATGCAAAGGGATCACTGCGCCCTTCCTCACGGCGGTTTCGTCATCCGAACGGGGAGGACGGGGTTCCGCAAGGAGAACAAAAGCACCATAGAGTTCCGGCTTGACCTTGAATCAAACCCGGAATTTACATCCAGCTTCCTCGTCGCATATGCCAGGGCAGTTTACAGACTCAGCACCAAAGGGGAGACGGGAGCGCGGACTGTCTTTGACATACCGCCGTCGCTCATATCTCCCATGTCCACGGAACAGCTGAGGACAACGATGCTGTAGTCCTCTGCAAAATATAGATTTTTTGATATTATACAAATTTTCAACAGGGTCCCGGCTAAATCGGAGACCCTGTTGATTTATGTTTCCGGCGGTATCCGTAGAAAAGAGGCTGCATTAAAGCAATTTAAATATAAAATTATACTAAAAGTGACATTCTCAGGTCCTTATATTTATTGTCCTTAAACTAAGCAGAAGAGAGGGAGAGTTGCGGATGGAGATTAGGACGTACAGGAAATCGGATGACGAAGAAAAGCTGATCGAGATGATCAGAAAAGAAGAGGGATGGGGGTACGCTGATGATAACATGTCGGAAAAATACAAAAGCGCCCTTGTAAACTCCATAACTTACGTTGCATACGAAGAAGATGTCCTGTGCGGATTTTCCAGGTCCGTCAATGATAACGGCATTTACGTCTATGTGTGCGATTTGCTTGTCAGTCCTGAATTCAGGGGCCGGAATATTGGCAGGATGCTGATGGAGTGTATATACAAAGATCGACCGGACCAGGTCGTTTATGTCATGTCGGATGTTGATGAATATTACAATAAAGTTGGGTACATACGTGAGGGATCTGTATTTAAAGTCAAATATCCGGATAAAAATTGAAAGGAGTGATCAGTTCATGACTAAAAATATACCGTCAGCAGGCGAGATCAAATCATTGATCGGAGGCATAAAAAATGAAGGTACTTGCGTTTAACGGAAGCCCCAGAAAAGACCGTAATACTGCAACTCTCTTATATAAAGCACTGGAAGGAGCGGCATCAAAAGGAGCCGATACTGAACTGATCCATCTTTACGATCTCAACTACAAAGGGTGCATCAGCTGCTTCGCATGCAAGATGAAAGATGGAAAAAGTTACGGCAGGTGTCCGGTAAATGATGACCTCAAAAATGTTTTCAGAAAGATCGAGGAAGCCGACGCGATAGTCCTTGGATCACCGATATACTTCGGAAGGGTGAGCGGAGAGATGGCATCTTTCCTGGATCGTCTGATCTTCCAATATCTTGTCTACAGCCGGACCGAAAGGTCGCTTTTCCCAAAGAAAATAAAGACGGGCTTCATCTACACCATGAACGTGACGGAAGATATGTACGGCACAATGGGAATGGACGTTCCTGTCAGATTCAACGAGATGGCGCTGACAAGGGTATTCGGCTCTTCTGAAAACCTTCTCTGCTTTGATACATACCAGTTTGACGATTATTCCAAAGTCGTCGCTCCGATGTTCGATCCGGAGTCAAAGGCAAAGAGAAGGGCGGAAGTATTCCCTGAAGACTGCCGCAAAGCCGTAGAAATGGGTGCAAGGTTTGCCGGAATAAGTAATCTGATCGTCTGATTAAACGCATGCTTGACCAAGATCAGACTCGTTTGTTCGTATTTTAAGTATCTGTTTATTTAGAAAAAAAAGCTCTCGAACCTTTGTGATAATGTCACAGACATGCGGCATCCAATGGTGAAATAATGCACCATAGGTAATAAAAACAACAAAGGGGGACTTTATAAATGAAAAAGACGGATCTTCTCGTAATTGGCGGGAGCGCAGGCGGCATCCTCAGCGCGACAATGGCACGCAAGGCTTATGGTGACATAAACATTACTGTTATCAGGGATACCGACGCCGTAATGGTTCCCTGCGGCATTCCCTACATCTACGGCACTCTCCGCTGCACAAGCAAAAACGTGATCCCCGATAAAATGCTTGTAGACGCAAAGATCGACCTTGTGGTAGGGACAGTCGTCAAGATCGACAAGGAGAACAAAGTTGTAACGACAAAGGACAACGAGACTTACAGCTATAAGAAGCTTGTCATTGCCACAGGATCTCTTCCCATTATCCCAACGTTCATTCCGGGACACGAGCTTGAAAACGTTTTCCCGATATACAAAAATCAGGATTATCTTGCCTCGATACTTGAAAAGCTTGACAAAGCCGAGAACGTAGCTGTAATAGGCGGAGGGTTCATAGGAGTCGAATTTGCCGAGCAGATCAGCCTTCTGGGCAAGAAGGTAACACTGGTCGAAATGGCCGACGCATGCCTCTGGCAGGCTTTTGACAAGAGCTACACCGACGAGATCGAAAATATGATGAAGGACAACAACATCAATGTGCTCACAAACACAAAGGTAAAAAAGATACTGGGTACAAAGTCGGTCGAAGCAATTGAACTTGAAAACGGTGAAAAGATAGCTGCCGACCTCGTTGTCCTCGGCCTTGGGGTAAGGCCAAACGGCATCCTCGCCAAGGAAGCAGGACTTGACGTAAACGCAAAGGGCGCAATAGTTGTTGATCAGTACACCAGGACAAGCGATCCCGACATTTTCGCTGTCGGAGACTGCGCCGAAAAGAAGTGCTTCTTTACCCACAAGGATGTCCCTGTGCTCCTTGCCTCTACGGCTGCAATGGAAGCAAAGATCGCAGGAAGCAACGCCTTTCAGCTCAGGCTTATCAGGGCAAACAAAGGTACCATAAGCGCCTTCTCGACAAAAATATTCGGAAGGACATTTGCAGCCGCGGGCATTACTGAAGCAAGGGCAAAGGCTGAGGGATTCTCTGTCAATATAGGTGAGTTCACGACCATGGACCGTCACCCCGGATCACTTCCCGGTACGAGTACAGTAAAGATAAAGCTCATCTTCTCCAAATGTTCGGGAGTAATACTTGGAGCGCAGATATCCGGAGGAGACACTGTCGGCGAGATGATCAACATCGCAAGCCTCGCGATCCAGAAGGGAATGACGGCTACCGAACTCAACACTTTCCAGGTGGCGACACATCCGCTTCTCTCGGCTTCGCCGATCGCATACCCCATCAACGCAGCATCGATGAACGCGATCGCGCAGAACTGCAGGCACCTGAACGAGGGTCTTGTGATATAAAAGAATAAATCGCTCTGCAAAAGGGTATAAATTGCAGCCCCTTTTCCCGGGGGCTGCAATTTTAAGCACTTTTTACATCAATAAGTTTCTATATGATGCATATGTTGTATTATTAAAGGACCTAATATAATAAATTGAGGAGATGAAAGATATGATCGAACAAGTATTCAAGATCGCTTCCGGGAACAATAAGGCAGTTGAAAAGGTCGTTCAGGATGAAAACGTACACTACATACACATGATCTTCAACAAGAACGAAGGGCTTCCCGAACATTTTTCTAACTCAAATGTCTACATGACCGTAGTGAGGGGAAATCTGTCAATTACCCTGGATGACCAGGATACCCATGAATATCCTGCCTGCAGCCTTCTTAAGATCCCAATGGGCATAAAGATGAACGTAAGGAATCTTGGAGAAGAGACCCTTGAACTGATAGTAGTAAAGGCTCCTGCCCCTAAATAAACAATAGATAAAACCGGCTGTTGCCGGCATAAAACTGCAGAATGACCTCACTGAGAGAAGCAACGCATATGAAGGTGCGTTGCTTCTCCTTTTTATTGTTGACATATGTCATAAACGTAATATAATTATCTCATAAATGACATATGCCATAAACAAAGGAGGGATAAACATGCCAAGAGGAGACGGGACAGGCCCGATGGGCAGAGGCCCGATGTCAGGCAGGGGAATGGGATTCTGCGTCAGGGTTTTTGAAGACGGCGAAGCCTCTTATATAGGAGGAGGCATAAAAAGAGGATTCAGGTGCTGGCTGGGCAGGGGATGTTCAGCGGTCCCTTTCACGCCGCAAACTTATAAGGAAATTCTGGAAAGTCAGAAGGCCGATCTTCAAAAACGCATTGGATCCATAGAAAAAGAGCTTGAAAAACTCAATTAGAAATTCAGGGAAGGAATGCTCCTGCATTATTTCCCTGAATACAAAGGAGAAGCAAAGATGCCAAGACCTATGAAATGGAGAAAGGTTTGTTCAATGCCCGAAACCAATCAGTTCGGTCCCCTTGATCCGAGCAACGGCACAAGAGGCTCTGTGGTTATGACTGTGGACGAGTATGAAACTATAAGACTTATAGACCTTGAACATTTCACACAGGAAGAATGCGCACTGCATATGAATGTTGCCCGTACAACTGTACAGGGCATATACAATGAAGCAAGAAGAAAACTTGCAGAATCGCTTGTAAACGGCAAGGTCCTCCTGATAGGAGGAGGGGAGTACAGGATCTGCGACGGAAAAGAGAGCGGATGCGGTAGCCCGGGATGCCACAGGAGAAAACACGGCGACAGCTGAAATGTCGACAATATCATAAGGCAGGGAGTGGATCGAGATATATTCCGACAAAGTTATTGAACATCTGATGTCTCCTCAAAATGCAGGGAACATGCCCGATGCTGATGCAGAAGGTACGATAGGCGATCCTGAATGCGGAGATGCGCTGACCTTCTACATCAAGGTCTCTGACGGTGTAATAAGCGACATAAGTTATCTGGTATTCGGCTGCTGTGCTGCAATAGCAACTTCAAGCGCTACATCCGTACTTGCAAAAAGCAAAACATTGCAGGAAGCCATGGCGATAACTGAGGATGATGTAGTAAAGGCACTTGACGGGCTCCCTGAGAGCAAAGTCCACTGTTCACTGCTCGGAGTGAGCGCGTTAAGGTGTGCTGTCCTTGCATACTGTGAAAAAAACAACATTGACCTTACGGAGGAAATAAAATGAAAATAGCCATACCCTCGGATGAAAAAAACCTTGATTCAACAGTCTGCCAGTCTTTCGGAAGGACCCCTTTCTTCCTTATCTACGACACAGATACAGATAATGCCGAGTTCCTTGATAATTCTGCTGCATCCAGTCAGGGCGGAGCAGGCATCAAAGCAGCGCAGACTGTTGCAGACTCAGGAGTTTCGGCTCTTATTACCCCGCGCTGCGGACAGAATGCGGCTGACGTGATCGTCGGCGCAAATATTGCGATCTTCAAGACAGAATACCCTTCGCTTAAAGAGAACATTGCAGCATTCAAAGAAGGAAACCTTAAACCCCTGGAAGAGATCCATGCCGGATTTCACGGACATGGCGGCTAAGAACATCAAAATAGCTGTATTGAGCGGAAAAGGCGGGACAGGGAAAACTCTGCTTTCTGTCAATCTGGCATCTGCGGCAGCAAATGCTGTATATGCAGACTGCGATGTTGAAGAACCGAACGGACATCTCTTTTTCAAACCATCCTGGGATCGAAAAAAGGAGATAACTGTTATGATGCCTTCCGTTGATCCACAAAGATGTGACGGATGCAGGAAGTGTGTGGAATTCTGTAAATTCAACGCACTCGCATATATAAACGGAAAACTTAAAGTATTTGAGGATGTCTGCCATTCCTGCGGGGGCTGTCTTTTGGTCTGTCCTCAAAAGGCTTTGACTGAAAAATGCAAACGGATAGGAACTATTTCTTCGGGGCATTCAGAAAACGTAATGGTGTTTTCAGGCATGATGGATACAGGGATCGCTTCAGGCATCCCAATAATAAAGGAACTGCTTTCCTGCTCTGAGGATATGAGGGAGGATAACCCCATATTTATAGACTGTCCTCCCGGAAGCGCATGCATTGTTATGGAAAGCATCAAGGATGCCGACTACTGTCTTTTGGCAGCAGAGCCCACTATATTTGGCAGACATAATCTGGAGATGGTCTGGTCGCTGGTAAAG
>DAIRTK010000028.1:0-1960 GCA_036803945.1 Synergistaceae bacterium | reverse complement strand
GCGCTTTCGGAAGCCCGGGCTTACGCTGACTGTGATGTTGACGCACCAAACCTGCATCTGATAACAAAACATCCCGAAGCACCGACAAAAAAAGACTATTACGGGATGCCAAAGGCAGAGATCGATCCCGGCGTATGCATTAACTGCGGAAAGTGCAGGGATACCTGCAGATTTGATGCCATTGATGTGAATGAAAGAACTCATTTTGTCGATCCCTTTGCCTGCGAAGGGTGCGGGGTCTGCGAATTTGTCTGCCCGGCGAATGCCGTTTCTCTTCATCCCTCCGTTGCGGGGGATCTTATGCTTTTTAAGGATGGACCGGTCATTTTCTCTACGGCTCAACTGAAAATGGGAAGCGGGACGACCGGAATGCTGGTCTCAGAGGTAAAGAAACAGATGAAGGATGCGGCAGGAGATGCAGTTCTGGCGGTCATTGACGGATCTCCCGGAATCGGCTGTCCTGTGATAGCGTCCATCAGCGGGACAGACATGGTTTTAATAGTGGCGGAACCGTCGCTTTCAGGCTTCAGTGATCTGGAAAGGATAGTAAAAACTGCCCGGATTTTTGGGGTCAAACTGGCTGTCTGTGTCAACAAGTCTGATACGAATAAAGAGAAGACAGAAAGGATCAAGGATTTCTGCCTATCCGAGGGTATCAGCTACACAGGAAGCATTCCCTTCGATCCAATGGCTGTCGTTGCGGTCAACGCAGGCATGAGCATCGCTGAGATAGACTGCCCTTCCGGAAAAGCCGTAAGAAGAGTTTTCAATGAGACAATGCGCATGATCCTTGAGGAAGGGAGTGCTGATCCGCATGATAGTAACGGTTCTTTCTGAGAATACCTCTGTTTCACCTGATATAAAGAGCGAACATGGCCTATCTCTCCACATCGCCGCAGGCATGGGCAATATACTGTTCGACACGGGCGCAGGCTCCAACTTTCTGGATAATGCAATAAAACTTGGTGTGGACATACCTTCTGTTGACATAGCTGTCATTTCTCATGGGCATTATGACCACGGGGGAGGACTTTTACACTTTTTGAGGGTCAACAGCAAAGCAAAGGTCTACATCAACAGGCATGCCTTCGAGATGCATTATTCCCTTAGGGAGGGCAAAGAAAAATTTATAGGGATCGACAGATCATCACTTCCGCCTGATAGGTTCATACTTGTCGATGAAGAAATAAGCATTGCTCGTGATCTGGAACTTTTTTCAGGTGTTATGCAGGAAATATTTTCACCCTCGTGCAACTCAGGCCATTATATGCGGGAAGAGGGCGAAGAGAAATTAAATAAAGATGACTTCCGCCACGAACAGAACCTTATCATAAGAGAGGGACTTAACACTCTGCTTTTGACAGGTTGTGCACACAACGGGATCGTAAATATCCTTGAGCACTATGTGAGGAAATATGGATCACTTCCGACTCACGTTATCGGGGGATTCCATCTGTACAGCCATTCAGAGGCAAAGGACGAAGATCCTTTGACTGTATTTGAAATAGGAAGATATCTGCTCGATTCAGCTGCTGAGTATTACACCGGACACTGCACCGGTGAAGCGTCGTTCAGCATACTTAAAAGGACCATGGGGGAGATGCTGCACAAGATATCGGCAGGAAACATTATCAACATAGTCTGAAAACCAGGGCAGGAGCCCTGCAGAATAAACCAATAATACGGAGGAATGAACAGCAATGAAAATCGCGGTAGCAAGTGAAAACAAGATGGTTACAGGACATTTCGGACATTGCGAGAATTTTATGATATTTGATTCTAAGGACGGAACCATCACAGCCAGCCAAACTATCCCCAATCCGGGACACAGACCGGGATTTCTGCCCAATTTCCTGAATGAGCTGGGAGTTGATGTCATCATATCCGGAGGTATGGGGGGAGGAGCAATAGACATCTTCAACCAGCATAACATTGAAGTCATAGTGGGCGCTTCAGGGCC
>DAIRTK010000027.1:5645-17074 GCA_036803945.1 Synergistaceae bacterium | reverse complement strand
AAGGGAAAAATCACGCGGGGTAAGCTGTCTTGATGAGTTGCTGAAAAACATACGGTTCTTTGAATCTGAAAGGGATTCATTTCCGACATTTGAATCCTTCTATCCGACGATCCTGAAGGTTTTCCAGGATCCTGACTGAAGCGATTCACCCCATATAACCTGACGATATGAAACTGAAAATCCTGGTCGGTACCGGAAGAGGAGAAGATCCTGGCCCGTATTTTCGGGGAAAAATGGGACAGCTATCGTAAAAAGGTATTGTTACCCTGGCTTTAGATCATTCATCAATATAAACCATTTAAATTTTCGCTTGCCATGGACAAATCAAAGGAACTGACAGCCACAATAAAGCTCGTCAATGATAAACTTAATTTTACAGGCACGGTTGAAGGGAACGCACCGGTCTCAATTGACTACACCCCGCCCCTGGGTGACAACCTGGGATATACTTCACTCGAGCTGCTGATGATGAGCCTCTCTTCATGCCTGGGAAGTTCGGTGCTTACCTTTCTCAGGAGGATGGGCAAGACAATCACCGCTTTTGAAATCAGGTCACAGGGATTCAGGAAACAGACACACCCTACAGGCCTGTCACTGATCATTATGGAAATGGATATATGTTCTGATAATCTGACTGATCCGGAGGTCGAAAAGGTCATTCAGATGTCTGAGGAGACCTATTGTCCGGTTTGGTCCATGTTAAAGGGAAATGTAACCGTTGAGGTTAAGTATAATATAACCCACTGAAATACAATCCATAAATAGGCTGCCCCGAAACCAGGACCGGCTGCCTTCTTTTTTTACTGTGATAAATATAACAGTTCGGTTGGCGGTATGGTATTTCTCCTATTTTTGCCGCAAACTGAAAAAGATGTTCCTGCCCTTCGGCACACTTGCACCCGGAATACTGCTACCGCTCCTTGCGTTTGTATACATGCTCTTTTTCGGCAGTTGCGCACTCAGCAAAACTGCCGGCAGATGCGATGCAGACAACCATGAGGTACAGGTGGGTTCATTGCCTGAGGCAGATGCCACCACAGGTTCATACTCATGCTTTTCTGTTTCACATGATGAACTTGCCGGTCAGGGCCTGAAGGACGATAATGACACTCCGTTTATCAGGCAGATGATAACCTGGATTATTGACATCCCGGATAAAGATCATATACAGAACTGGCATCTTATTTCTCATTTTACCCGTCCCCCTCCTTCCATGATTCAGGCATAAAGCCTGTCGGGATGAACTGTTACGGATTCTTCCGGACATAGTCCTTCCCTTGCGGAGAACAACCTCCGCCTGCCATCCTTTTGCGAAAACATAAATCATGGAATAATGAAATCATTCATTTATAGTGCATTGATCCTTACTTTCCTGACTGTCAGCCTGAACGCCCAGAAATATACCGTGGCGCCTGACACCTCGGTTTACCTAGTGGGTGAGCTGAGTGAGATTGTCATAAAAGCCTCGAAGGATAATGTCACCTTCAGGAGTCTCCCGGCATCAGTAACGGTAATCAGCGAGGCTCTCATCACAAACAACGAAATAAAATCCCTTAACGGTGCCACGGCATCCATCCCCAATTTCTTCATGCCCGAATACGGCTCAAAACTGACCTCTCCCGTCTATATAAGGGGTATCGGTTCCAGGATCAACTCCCCGTCGGTGGGCCTGTATGTTGACCATGTCCCCTACTTTGAAAAGGCATCTTTCAGCTTCGACTTCTTCGATATAAAAAGAATAGAGGTGCTGCGCGGACCCCAGGGGACACTGTTCGGCAGGAATACCATGGGCGGGATAGTCAACATAATAACCACCTCACCCCTGGATTACAGCGGGTCTAACATCAGTCTCACTGCAGGAGCGTACGGCACCTATTCAGTCACGGCCGGTCATTATGACAGGGCAAATGACCGGCTTGCATGGTCAGCTGCTGTGAACTACCTCCATAACGACGGATTTCATACCAATATCTACTCCGGGGAAAAGGTTGACAACCTGAATTCATGGGGAGGGCGAAACCGGATCATCTGGGAACTCACCCCCAGGCTTACGGTTGAGAATATAGCCGGGGCCGAGATCAGCAGGCAGGGCGGATATCCGTATGCCATCTATAACAGTGAGACAGGGACCGCTGAAGAGATAAACTACAACCAGAGGAGCATCTATAACAGGAACATGTTTTCTGATGCACTGCTGCTCAATTACTCAGGCAAGGGATATGACCTGTCGGCCACATCCTCATACCAGTACCTTGATGATATCCAGGGCATTGACCAGGACTTCACTCCTGACTCACTCTACTACGTCAACCAGGTGCAGAGACAGCATATGGTATCACAGGAGGTGATCGCCAGGTCAAAAAGCTCAAAGAAATACCGCTGGCTTTTCGGCGGCTATGCCTTCCTGCAGTCGTTTGACAATGCCGTTGATGTCAATGCCTGGCAGTCGAAAATGAATTACCTGAAGACCTATGATCATACAATCAGTGGCTTCGCAATGTTTCATCAGTCAACCCTGGCAGATTTCCCGGTCAGGGGGCTGACCGTCACTGCAGGCCTGAGGCTCGATACCGAAAGGGATTTCCTCGATTACAGCTATGACAGGACTCTCAACGGCACCTATGCGCTGCTTGCAGACACTGTATACCCTGCCCTGAAATCGCTTGAGATCATTCCCCGCTTTGCACTGACCTACAGGTTCGGAAACCAGAGTATCTATGCGGTGGCAGCCAGGGGTTACAAGACAGGCGGATTCAACTCCACGTTCGAGCGCCCGGAAGACCTCACATTTGAGCCTGAATTCAGCTGGAACTATGAAATTGGCATCAAGACCCCGCTGGTCAGAAACATCCTTTATGCCGACGTGGCTCTGTTCTATATTGACTGGAGGAATCAGCAGATATACCAGACCGTTCCCAGCGGCAGGGGCTCCATGCTGAAAAATGCCGGCCACTCGGTCAGCAAAGGGGCAGAGGTCTCATTCAGGGCCTCACTCAGCAAAGGCTATGAATTCAATCTTGCCTATGGCCTTACCCACGCCACATTCCTGTCACATGTTGTCAACACCGACCTCAACTACAACGGCAACTTCCTCCCCTATGTGCCACGTCATACACTGGCTGTCAATGCCTCAAAGAACTTCACCGTCAGGAACTCAAAGGTTATTGACAATATCAGGCTCAGCCTGCTCTACAGGGGCAACGGAGATATCTTCTGGGATGAGGAGAATGAAAACAGGCAGTCGTACTACGGACTTGCTGACGGCAAGGTCTCATTTGAGAAGGGCTCTTTCAGGCTTGACCTGTGGTGCAAGAACATGTTCAGCACTGACTATACAGCCTTCTATTTTGAAGCATTGGGCAACAGGTATATGCAACCCGGAAAGCCTGCACAGGCCGGAGTAAACCTCTCATTAAAGTTTTAGGCGGTGAAGGAAAACAACTGGACCAAATTTCCGGTACTGTTCAGCCTCTATATTGCGCAGAGCATCCCGATGAGCTTCTTTTCAACGGTGATACCGGTCATCATGAGGCAGGAGAATTATTCACTCGAGTCCATCGGGCTGTTGCAACTGGTCAAACTCCCGTGGATATTCAAATTCCTGTGGGCCCCGCTCATTGACAATGTCTCACGCTCGGCCCGCCGCAACAGGAATACGGTGATCATCTCGGAACTGTTTTATGCCGTGGTAATACTGAGTATAGGCCTCTTTGACCTGCAGGCCGATTTCAGGCTGATTGTGGCGCTAATGATTGTGGCATTCATCGCATCAGCCACCCAGGACATTGCTGTTGATATTTTCGCCATCAGGCTTCTTAAGCCCGCAGAGCGAAGCACTGGCAACAGCATGCAGTCAGCCGGCAGCTTCGTGGGTACACTCTTCGGGACCGGAGTACTGCTCATTGCATATCATTATTTCGGATGGACAAACCTCCTTCTCCTGCTGGCGCTGTTTGTGGTTTTTGCAATAGTTCCGATGCTGGTTTACCGTAACCCGGAGCCGGTGGAATCAGACCAGAAAACCCGGATAACGCTTGCCGAGATCTGGCGCTTCTTTGCCGAGAAGGGTAAGCATAAACGGGTTCTGATCCTGGTGTTTTACTATTCCGGAATAATAGGGATACTGACCATGCTCAAGCCTTTTCTTGTTGATCTCGGGTACAACGTGAAACAGATCGGGGTGATGTCAGGCATCTTCGGTACCTCGGTTGCCACACTCTCAGCCTTCGCAGGCGGATGGATAGTCAGGAAGGCCGGCAGGGTGCTGTCGATGTACCTCTTTCTCTCTGTCAGCCTGGCAGCAGCAATATGGTTCTGGATCATGAGCCTCTCCGTTCCGTCGCTGCCGGTTCTTTACGGCGGTATTGCGCTTCTGTGGGGAGCCTACGGACTCTCAACCGTTGCCATCTATACCACCGCAATGGATATAGTCCGGAAGGGGCGCGAGGGAACCGACTTTACCGTCCAGATAGTCATCACCCACCTGAGCAGCCTTATCATCGCCGTGCTGAGCGGTAAGATGGGGGACCTCGTAGGGTACACAAGGCTCTTCGCGATTGAGATAATCCTTTGTTTAACCGCAATGGCCGTACTGGTGTACGCATTGCCCAAAAAGAGACCTGATGAAGGTAACTGAAGAACTATTGAACAAATATAACGTCCCTGTACCAAGGTATACCAGCTATCCTCCTGCAAATCATTTCAGCGGCACCTTCGGCGAACGCGATTTCATCACGATGTTACGCGAATCCAACGGCCGCAACCCGGAAAACATAGCAATATATATTCATGTTCCGTTCTGTAAAAGGATATGCTATTACTGCGGCTGCAACTCATGCCATATCGGAACCGGCTCACAGGTGGCACCATATTTCAGGGCACTGGAAAGGGAGATCAGGCTGGTTTCAGCTTATATCGACAAAAGCAGGGCTGTCTCGCAGGTACACTTCGGCGGGGGAACACCCAATGCAGTCAGCTTCTCATACCTTGAAAACGTAATCGGCCTGCTCCGTTCAGAATTTTCATTTGCAGAGAATCCGGAAATTGCCATTGAATGTGATCCGGCCTCGCTTGATCTCAGTTATGTTGACAGCCTCATCGCTGCCGGCTTCAACAGGATCAGTTTCGGTATTCAGGACTTCAACACCGGTGTATTGCACCTGGTGAACCGCAGGCCCCCTGCGGTGCCGCCGGCGATGCTGCTGAAGCACGTCAGGGAGGCTGACCACCGCATCGGAGTCAATTTCGACTTCATTTACGGCCTTCCCGGGCAGACGGTTGAGTCGTTCTCCGACACCATCCGTATGGCTGCAGGCATGAGGCCCGACAGGCTGGTCACTTTCTCCTATGCGCACGTGCCCTGGGTCAAAAAGCACCAGCTCATACTTGAAAAACGAGGTCTCCCTTCCGCCGGGGAGAAGACTGACATGTTCCTCGCCACTCATGATATAATGACAGGTGCCGGGTATAAACCCATAGGCCTTGATCACTTCGTACTGCCGTCAGACGACCTGTACACTGCCTTTACCTCAGGCACCCTTCACCGCAATTTCCAGGGATACTGTACCAGGAAAACGACAGGGCAGGTGTATGCCTTCGGAGTGACCGCCATAAGCCAGCTTGAGGATGGCTACTCTCAGAATGTCAAGAATATAACAGAATACATTTCCCTCACTGAGAGAGGAATTCTTCCCGTTGAAAAGGGCTTTGTCCTCTCTGGCGCACAGAAACTGGCCAAGGGAGTGATCACCGATCTCATGTGCAACATGCAGGTTAGTTTTCCGCAAACAGCATCATCCTGCGGCACAGATGAAGATACCCTTCGCCATGCGGTAAGGATTGACCCGGGGATGCTTCATGATCTTGAAGATGACGGCCTGATAACCTTTAAAGACGATGAAATAAGGGTGACTGAGACAGGCTCATTCTTTATCCGCAATATTGCAGCTGCGCTCGACCCTGAATATACCGCGACAGCAGGGACATACTCAAAACCAGTTTAATCAATGAAATCAGGAGACATAGATATAGTAATAATCGGAGCCGGGCTCACCGGACTCTCACTGGCCCATTTCCTTAAAAAGAAGGGTCGCAGGCCCCTCGTCCTGGAAAAGGCTGAAAGGCCCGGTGGTGTAATTCAGACTTTTTCTGAAAATGGATTCATATATGAGTCAGGGCCGAATACCGGGGTGCTGTCAACAAAGGAAATAGCGCTGCTCTTTGAAGAGCTGAACGGCAATTGCACAGTGGAGACCGGCCAGGGAGGAGCAAACAAAAGGTATGTCATGAAGAATGGCAGGTGGGAGCCGCTCCCCTCAGGTCTCTTTTCTGCCGTTAAAACGCCGTTGTTTACCCTGGGTGACAAGTTCCGCATCCTGGGTGAGCCTTTCCGCCAGCCCGGGACCAATCCTGACGAGTCTGTGGCTGACATGGTTCGCAGGAGGCTCGGGAACAGTTTTCTTGATTATGCCGTTGACCCTTTCATCTCAGGGATCTATGCCGGTGACCCGTCACGCCTTGTAACAAGGTATGCACTGCCCAAACTGTATGCCCTGGAACAGAATTACGGCAGCTTCATAAAGGGGACAATAAGGAAGAGCAGGGAGAAAAAGAGCGATGATGACAGGAAGGCCACCCGTGAAGTCTTCTCAGCCAGGGGCGGACTGGGAAGCATCATCAGTGCTCTGGCAAAGGAGGTGGGAAATGAAAGTATCCTTTGCGGGATTACCGGTCTGTCGACAGGATGCACCGGGAAAAGATTCCGGCTTGAGTTCTCATCACCTGGGGGAGAGAAACATAATATTGATTCCCCTGTTCTGGTAACCACGGCAGGAGGTTATTCCCTTCCGGAAATACTTAAATTTATCTATCCTGAAGAGTTGAGCCCCTTAACCAGCCTTCAGTATGCTGGTGTGGTACAGGTAGCGGTGGGATACAGGAAATGGAATTCGAAACCCCTCGATGCTTTCGGGGGACTGGTACCTTCGCGTGAAAACAGGCAGATACTCGGAATCCTGTTCCCCTCTGCAATCTTCAGCGACAGGGCGCCGGAAGGGGGTGCTCTTCTTTCGGTCTTCCTGGGAGGTACAAGAAACAGTGACATGTTATCGAAGAGCGATGATGAGATCACTGCCATCACCCTGGGTGAGATCAGGAAGACACTGGGTGAAAAGGGAGAGCCTGACCTCCTGAGGGTATTCAGGTACGGGAAGGCCATCCCGCAGTACGAAATATCAACCGGGGAAAGACTGGAACGGATCAGGGAACTGGAGCGCCGATACCCGGGGCTGATCCTTGCCGGTAATATAAGAGACGGCATAGGTATGGCCGACAGGGTCAGGCAGGCGAGACAGATTGCAGATATGCTTACCGGATGAAGCAGCCAGTAAATATTCCGAAATGCTGAAAAAAGAACATGGGGCACCTGGATCCGGAATGCCGGCAGGCTCCGGAGGTGTGACAGACAGATCAGATAATGAAGGCTGAGATGAGCAGAAAGGCATTGATTCTTGTTAATACCGGCACCCCGGACACACCAGGAGTGAGAGATGTAAGAAAGTTCCTCTCCCGGTTCCTGAACGACGGAAGGGTGATTGACCTCCCGTGGCTGTGGCGTAAGATACTTGTAAATCTAATGATTGTCCCGTTCAGGGCACCGCGCTCTGCGGCCCTTTACAGGAGGCTGTGGACAGATGATGGTTCTCCGCTTCTGAACAATCTGGAAAAACTTGTTGCAGCGATGCGGGTTGAGGCCGGTGAAAACTGTGATGTTATCGGTGCCATGCGTTATGGTAAGCCATCCCTTGAAGAAGTCTTCAGACACGTTGCGGTGGAAGGTTATGATGAGATAATTATTTTCCCCCTCTTCCCCCAATATGCCTCCTCAACAACCGGTTCGGTCCATGAACTGGTTATGAGGCTTGCCTCACGCATGAATGTCATTCCTTCACTCAGGTTTATCAGCCAGTATTATTCACACCCGCGGTTTATTGAAGCATGGGCGGAAAACATAGGGCAGTACAATCCGGAAGACCATGATCACATCCTCTTCTCCTATCACAGTCTCCCGATACGTCAGGTTGAACGGTCTCACCCCGGTTTGGCAGCGGCATCATGCGACTGCGCCGTGAGTATGCCTGAACACGGGAAATACTGTTACAGGGCTGCATGTTATGAGACAACCCGTCTTATCGCCGCACGTCTGGGGCTGAAGGAAGGGACATACAGCACCGCATTCCAGTCGAGGCTTACTGGCAACTGGCTCTCACCCTTTACAGACCAGGCGCTTCATAATCTGGCTGCCGGGGGAAGGAAAAACGTGCTGGTTGCTGCTCCCTCATTTACGGCTGACTGCCTTGAAACAATTATTGAAATAGGAGATGAATACCGGCAACTTTTCAGACAGGCAGGCGGAGGAGACCTGGTTATGGTACACAGCCTCAATGACAGTTCATTGTGGACCACGGCAATTTCAGAGATTGCAGGTCTTGCAGGGAATTGCTGAATAAACCGGACAATTTCCGGCCTGTAACATCAATATCAGTAAGACATCGTCCAGTTATGCATCTTACCGTGGCAGTTCAGCTGGCAGTAACCATGTCCCGGTCCGGTGTCAACGAACCTCACAATACCCGAACCTGCAGGCAGCACTATGTTCCTGTCAAAGTTGATGAGATGGGTGTTGTTGGTGGCAGTGCCCTGTGTACTGCTTATGCCGTGAGGATCATGACAGGCATTGCATGGCGTTCTTTCCTCATCAATATGTTTGTTGTGCTCCCCGAAGGAGACATCCCCAAGGATGGAGGTTCTGCTGTGACACCTGTAGCACAGCTCATACGCCGAAGCTGATTCCGGTGTGTTATCCGCCTTATCATACCTGTATTTAAGTATCCCCGGGTAAACAGAGCCATGTGGCCCACCTGTTGATCCGGTACCGTTACCTGCATGGCAATGAGTGCAGTAGACAAGGCTTGCTTCAGTCCAGTCAGGGCCAATCAGGCTCGGACTGTCATTGTTCCTGCCTGCGGTGACAACCGGGTGAAAGGAGGGGTTGGACGGATCAAATTCAAGTCTTACATTGTTCTGCACAATCTGTCTCAGGGTCATGGGTGCCGGTTTATCGGGGCTGTCGGCATGGCACCTGTAACAGAGTTCAAACTGGTATGTCACCGGGTCAACAGGATTGCCTGACTGGCTTATCCCCCTTACTCCTGCCAGGAACCCGTTTGATGCAGGAGGTGTCGCCGGGGAATTCATTGCTGCGTGAGGGTTGTGGCAGTCATGGCACTCGACATGCCTTGTTGTGACAAGTTCCTCTTCACCTGCATCATGTACAAGTGTATAGCCGGTTACATTATGTCTGTATGGTTTGGCAAGCTCCGAAGAAATATTTGTTGACGCCACGTTACCGTTATGACACTTCAGACAGTTGTCCTCCTCAGCAAGGTTATCCAGGAGCCCGTACTTTCCTCCCGCATTATGGGGCGTGTGGCAGTTTTCGCATCCGTTCTCCGCAACGGTGGTATATTCTGTATGCGGCCACGGATCGGTACCAATTCCGTTCCACGTCCTGGTTGAGCTGCTATGACCCGATGTGGCCCAGTAGTCCCTGTCATGACAAGCAATGCAAAGCTCCGAGAACCGGTTGGAGGAGACGAGGAACGACCCGTAAATATCAGTATGCGGATCATGGCATGAAGTACATTGCAGCTTTCCGTTTTCAGTGGTTACCGGGAAGAGAACCGCGGAAGGATCCCTGAGCTGACCGTCTGCCACGGCCAGCGCGGAGTTGTAAAGGAACGAGACAGGATGATCATCAGAAAGGTCAGTGGAAAGGTTCCTGCTTCCTGAAGGCATCCGTGTCACTCCCCCTGTCATCTGTATGTCAACGGTCCTGCTCAGTACGTTTCCCAGTGCAATCGTACCGTCATGGCATGAGAGGCACAGTACCGAGGATCCGTCAGGCTGGCCCGTCATGGCCTGAACGGTGCTGCTGTTGTAAAGTACATAAGTCACACCGGGGTCCTGCCTGTTCCACAGCGGACTCTCAGGCCTGCTGTCATGAGGCGTATGACAGAAGATGCACACCTCCGTCTCGGAAGCAGCCCTGACACTGCCCGGGCCGCTGACGGAAAGATTGTGTACGGTATTTACCACTGACTGGGCATTGAGCGACAGGGCTGACCAGGCCACCGCCAGGGACAATATCAGTGCCGTCTTCTTCATCTCTGGCTCCTCCTTTCCGGTTTGAATATCTGAACCCTTGAGTTATAGCTATCTGCAATATAGATATTATTCCTTTCATCAATGTAGATACCTGAAGGCATCCAGAATTGTCCGTGGTCGCTGCCCTGTGTACCAAAGTAATAAAGGAGGTTCCCTTCATTGTCAAATACCTGGACAGCATTGAAAAGAGCATCGGTAATGTAGATATGCCCGTATGAGTCGGTGGCAATTCCTTTAGGCCTGGCAAAACTCCCTGTGGCATCACCCTGCTTGCCAAAGGCGTTGATAAACCTCCCTTCGTGGTCAAAAATCTGGACACGATAGTTAAGTGCATCGACAACATAGGCAATACCCCGGCTGTCAATCCAGACAGAAGTGGGGTAATTGAACTCACCCTTTCCTGTTCCTCTCCCCCCTAACTGCCTGATTGTGTTGCCATGCATATCGGTTACTGTAATCCTGTGGGAGGCAGTCTCCACAATCCATATCTCACGGTATTTTGATGAAAACGCTATGCCTGTCGGCTGGTTAAGGGCAAGACCCGGATTGAACTCATTCAACTCCCTGCCGTCAGCTGACAGGGAAAAAATCTTGTTCAGTTTTGAGTCTGTGAAAAGAATACTACCGCTGTCTGTCTTTGTGATGCCAACCAGTGAAGGAAATGAGGTTTTTGTTCTTCTGATTGCCGGTGGCAGCATCGCCCTGTTATCCTCCATTCTCAATACATTGCCGTCGCCCTGGTTAATCACCCACAGGTCACCTTCCCCGGAAGTGATACCCATAGGTTTGTTAAGGCTTAGCTTTGACTTTCCGAAGATAAGGTCGATTATTATCCTGCCAGTACTCCTCTCCCCTTTCCCTGTGATCTCGCCGGAATAGACAATTGTCCACTGATCTTCGCCGCCTTCATTTCTGCCTGTAAACCGGGGGAAGGCTCTGCCGGCAACCTGGGGGATGGCCTGGCCGGTTTCTTCGGGGAAGGCACTACCGGCTACCCGGGGGAAAGCCTGGACAGTTTCCTGCGGGTTCTCCCTGCCGGCAATCAGGGGGAAGGCCATGCCGGTTTCCTGAGGGTTCTCCCCGCCGGCAACCTGGGGAAAGGCCATGCCGGTCGTCATCAGGGCGGCGAAAATGATAATGAACCTGCCGGGGCGAAAAATACCGGTTAAACAGGTCATGCAAGGGATCATTGTCCCGGGCTTCAA
>DAIRTK010000027.1:0-5545 GCA_036803945.1 Synergistaceae bacterium | reverse complement strand
GGCGAAAAATACCGGTTAAACAGGTCATGCAAGGGATCATTGTCCCGGGCTTCAAATTCTTTATGGCAGATGAGCGATTCAATTCTTTACGGCATTTTCCCTGTCATACTGTTCCGGGCCATGGCAGGCTGTGGCACAACTTCCTCCCGTTTCTGTCTTTGCAAAGTTCATTCTCACCTGCCATTCGCCAAAACGTACTGATCCCTGCATGACAGCCGGCCAGGCTGAGGCATGGGAATCATGGCAGATGATACAGTTACGGCCCCTGTCGCCACCGGAGTGGAGGTAGTGCAGATTCCTGCTGCCATCCCTGAATCCCGTGGCTGCCTCAGTGTTCTCCAGGGTAAGAAGGTCGCCGTCATGACACATGAAGCACACCTCGTAGTTTTCAGTCAAACCCGCGGCATACCTCGTAGCCGGAAAACTGGCAGTAAGCAGTTTAACCCGGTCGCTGAAATGGGGGAAATGGCAGATAATGCACCCGCCATCAGCTGCAGCAGCCGGGTGGACATGACTGGCAGTCATCACAGCCCGGCCTACGGCCCTGACCACGCCCGAATCACCTCTTACTTCTGTTTCATGGCAGCTGATACAAAGCTCTCTTGAAGGCATCAGCAACTGCTTTGCCACATCAGATGCATGCGGGTCATGGCAGGCAAGACATGATTTACCGGTTTTGACCGGGCCATGTGCAAAGCCCAGGGGCTGTATGCTTTCATCCATCTCGGTATGGCACTCCAGGCAAAGGACGGGCACCGCGGAGGCAAGGGTAAAATCTTTTGTCCCAACCCCGGGGTGGATGGTGTCTGCAGCAACATGGCAGATCAGGCATCCGGTCTCAACACCCGGATGGGAAAACTCTTTTTCCAGCATCCCGCTGTGGCATTCAAGACACTCGCCGCCCTTCCCGTAGTGACGGTCAGCATCCGGAAAAACCAGCGCAAGTACAACAGGTAATATTATCAGTAAATATTTTATCATACCGTCATTCAAAATTTCCTGATAAGTTCAAGCCTTGTCCCGAAAAACCTGAACCTGGAGTCAGTATAACTGCGCACATACATGTCATTGGCCAGCCTCACCATCAGCTGTCTGAAAGTTGCCACCGCCTCAGCCCTGGCAGTTATTAGCGTCAGGTCAATATTCCTTCCGGACTGCTCAAGATAACCTGCCTCGAGGTTTACCCTTATATTCCTTGTGACTGTAATATTGACCTTGCCCGAGATGTTGGAATAGAGCTGATCAATATCATCGTCAATGAATCTGTAGTCAGATATATTTCCGTTCAGTGAAAAGATCACCTTTGATTTCAGGCTCCAGTTGAGATTGATGAAGTATCTCATCCTGTTGTAAGGTATGATATTGCTCCGGTAGCTGTCATATTCCACACCTCCGGTAACAAATCCGAAATCAAGTCTTGCCCCCGCCACGTCCTGTGAAAACCTGTTAAGGACCAGGAAGTCGGCATCACGCATGGAAGGGTACCTCTGAGCGGCTCCCCTGTAATATAGCTCCAGCAGATTCCTGAACATCATGATACTGCCTGACCATGAGTTGTTGTTAGCCTCATACCCGTAAGATCCGGGAAGCAGGTATGTATAACCCACTTTTACCTGCTGGTTTTCGGCAATAAGACCACCGGGAACCCTCTGTACCTCTGTGAAGCTTCCCCTTGCAACCAGTGTATAATCAAACCCTTCACGGTAAATTACCGTTCTTGTTTCGTCAGTAACAACTACTGAACCTGGCTTGACATAAGCCCTCTGAAGCAAAGTGATACGGGTGTCTGACAGCTGGTGCTCCTCATCTGATACGATAACCTCTGCCGGAACGCCCTCAGCCTCAAACCAGTGGTGATAATAACGGTATGACAGGCTGAGCCGCCCGTTCCCTATCTTCTTTGTGTAGCCGGCTTCAGCCCCGGCTTTAAAGTTTTTCTCATCATATAAAGTCTGGCCTGTGGCGGAATGTTCCCCGAAAACAGAGGTGGTCAGGCTCTCATACAGCCGGTGGCTAAGCGTCATTGACTCCCTGTTGCGGGTCAGTGACTGCACATCCTCCATCCTGTAAAAACTGTAGTCGCCCAGCAGCCGGAGGTTTTCGGTGAACCGGAGACTGACCCTCTCGATAAGGTCTGTCTTTCTGAAGGTATTCGTACCTTTCTGATCATGAAATGAACCGTAGGAACTTATGGTGTATCTCTGTTTCCTGTCAAAACTGATATTATTTGAGAGGGATACCCTGTCAGTGACGTTGCTGACATCATCCATCCCCTGATAGGAGTAATTATACCTGTTATGGGCATATAACAGCTCATTCCTGTCAAAATCGGTAAATGATTTTGTCACCCTTCCTTCGAGGTCTTCCTGCTTCATCCTGAAGGAGCGGTTCTCTTCTGTTTCGGTCTGCAGCCAGTCAGAACTGCGGTATGAGACAGAAAGGGGCAGAATCCTGTTGTTCAGTGAGATCATTCCGCCGTAGCTGTTTGTCCGGGTCCTGACATTGGTAAGCAACTCCCTGTTGAAATAGCTCTGGTTATGCCCCCCGAAAAAGCTTATTGTCAACGGTTTATTGTTAAAAACAGTAGCCCTGAAATCGAGATTTGAAAGTGTTCGCATCTCCGATCTGTCAGGTATCTGAAGATACTTTTCGCGGCGTGATTCGGGATTGAACTCCCCTGAAACAGTTATTTCGGCAATATCCTTGCTCCAGAGGAAGCTGTTTGAGCTTATGCGGAGGCCACCGTTAAAATATGTGCTTCTCTGATCCTCGTCCATCAGGTCATAAAAACTCTCCTGCTGGCGGTAGAGGCCTGACAGTCTTACCTCTCCGGTAAGGGACTGCTGGTGCCAGAATCCATAGCGTGGACGGATGTTCTGTCCCCGGGCCGGAGGGTTTGCTGCACTCAGCAGGATGATCAGTATGGTTATCAGTCTTTTCAGTGTCTCTTACCAGTTAAACATGAATCTGTCTTCTCCTCCGTGAGGTTTATGGCATTCGGCACAATCCATCTCCCCAAGGTTTTCATGATTGCCGGCTTCCTTCAGGCTGGCCGTGTCATGGCAATAGAGGCATAACTTCTGGCCTCTCCTGATCAGAAGCATCTTATTATCAGCCATATGGGGATTATGACATTCTGTACAGAATCCTCCTGACACAGGACCGTGCAGGTACGGGAGGCTAAGGGAGAAGTCTTCATGGCAGTTATAGCACAGGGCAGGTTCGCTGTCAATCATCTCCCCCTTTGAGTTTTCATCGTGGCATGAAGAGCAATACTGCTCCTGGTACGGGTAGTGGTAGAACTGCCCCGGCACAGTATCAGTTTCTGGCAGTGGAATGGTGTCAGCAATGACAGGTACTGATTTTGCTGCCGGCGATGCAGTGGCAGAACCAGCCTCCGGGGGAGGCACCCCGTCAAAAAAGAACGAGAGCATCTTATACCTGCTTGCAGGTGCACATGATATTATGCCTGCCACGAACAGCACCAGGAGGGCCAGGATCACCCATCCTGACATATCCTTTGTCTCAGTCGTTCTTTGGCCCGATGAATCCATAAATACCGATTTTATCCGGACCGTACTGGTTGGCAACCATGATCAGGTACTTAAGGTCATAGTCACTGTCGACGAGGCTTTCAAAATAGCCTGTATTGGCGTAGTCCAGGGCAATGCCGGCAGGAAGCCACATGTCACCGTGCCTGCTGTAGTGCCCGCCGAAGAACATTAGCAATGCTCCGGCATCATTGAAGATCTGGACATTTTCAAACGCCGCGTCAACAACGTAGAGATTTGCAAGTGAATCAACAGCAACTCCCTTGGGGCGGGTCAGCTGACCGTAGTGGCTGCCGTAACTGCCCACTGAGCCAAGGTACCCGCCATCAGCAGAGAATATCTTGATGCTGTAGTCACCCATGTCAGAGACATAAATTCTGCCTCCCGCGATGCAGATGTTCGTGGGTTGATACAGGTATGACGGATCATCCTGTGATACTTCCGGGAACGTTTTCACCAGGTTCAGGCTGTCACGTGAGAAGACGCTGACGAGATGCCCGGTGACAGAGGCTACGTAAACAAGGTTCCCTTCAACCTTCACATCCGTAGGCTTGAAGTCTTCACCTCCTTTCAGCACGCCTGCATAGTTTCCATCACTGTCAAAAATGACAACCTCCCTTCTGTTTCCGTCGGCCACAAAAAGGTAGCCGCGATCATCCACAGAGCAGTTAAGCGGGAGCATGAGCTGCCCCTTCCCTCCGGGGACAAACTGCTCGAACCTCTTCTCCCTGAGGTCAATTATCACAAGCCCGCCCAGGCCGGTATCACATACATATATTTTTGAGCCTGACGATGTGAGCCCATAGGGCTTGACTATCGGCACAGGTTCCGATGGCCCGAAAAGAAACCGGTTGAAGCCTGTCTGTGCACCTTCTACATCAACCGAGGTGCTGATGCTGGTCAGGTACTGTATCCTCGGAGTATCCGGAGGAGGGGGGAAGATGATGATGTCACCGGCAGACTGTGATACTGACAAAGGCCTGCCACAGGCTGCCAGGGCCAGTATGATAAATACAAACAGGATAGTAACGATACCCCTTGAATGCATACAGATCAGGTCTTTAACATTGGTTCATGGAAGTGAAATCCGGATTCCGGCACCTGTATCAGCGACACGGGGCCGCACCTCCGGATGGTTATTTCCTGTGACAGGTAAGGCAGAGCTGGCTGTGCGTATTGCTTATCCTCAGCAGGTGTGCCACATTATACCTGTTATGAACGTCATGACATGAGGCACACTCCATCTTATTGCCAAACAACAGGTCAGAGGTTATTGTCCCGCCGAGACCCGATGGTGTGGTTGAGGGTGTGTTGAGCCCACCGTCGAGGGTGGCCAGGGCATCTGTATAGTCAAAGGATATCGGGTGCTCTGTTGCCAGGTTGTTGCCGGTGACACCACCCACACGGTACCCGGGAGAAATGTAAGTGGTACCTGTGTTAATGCCGCCGAAGTTCTCGAGGGCTACAGTGCCGTCGTGACAACTCAGGCAGAGTTTGGAGCTGGCTCCCGGATTGGTGGCAGTGGATGCGCCGTCAAAGGTAGGCGATGAATAGAGAGTGTAGGAGGCAACATCAGTCACCTGGTGACTCCATAACGGTGCGCTGGGAACGCTCATGGCACGGTGAACCGTATGACAGACGGCGCATTTCTTATTCTCCAGGGGAGCCCATGATTTGGTGGAAAAATCATGTGCCGTACCACTTATCTGCCCGCTCATCTTCAAAGAGGATGATACTACGAAAAAGATCAGGATCAGGAATCTGTTTTTCATAATATTCCGTGGTTTTGGGGTTTGATACAGCAATTAACAAAAAAAAAACGATAACAGACCTTCTGTCTGAACAAAAAAAAGCTCATAATCAATCACAAACGGGTAAACAAATGAGAGCCCATAACCCCCAGGGGTGAGAGGGTGTCTGAAATTTTGACATTTTTTTTGCAAAATAACCGGGAAAAGGTGCAACAGTAACCGGGAAGAACCGTCTATTTATTA
>DAIRTK010000026.1:0-17887 GCA_036803945.1 Synergistaceae bacterium | reverse complement strand
TTTCGGCAATTGAAGATGTAGAGAAGGCAGCGAGATCTCCGGCAGATTATATCCTTCTTGACAATGGCAAAGGAGGCACCGGAAAAACGTTTGCATGGTCCCTTTGCGCAGGGCTTGAACGTCCGTTTTTTCTTGCCGGAGGGCTTGATCCGATCAATGTAAGTACTGCTTTAGACTGCGCAGAGCCATTTGCTGTTGATGTAAGTTCCGGAGTGGAAAAAGAGGGAGTAAAAGATTTCGAAAAAATGCAGAAATTTATTGAGGCTGTCAGGGGAGAACAGAAATGATATTCATAATCAAAAACAATACACCCAAAGATAAAATTGATAAGTTTATAAAAAGCTGGGAAGATAGGGGTTTTTCAACTATCTGGGCTCCCGGGACAGATCGCAATGCTGTCTGCCTCATAGGCAATACTTCATCTATTGATATGGATGCGGTGGTACATACATCCGAGATCGTAGATTATGCGAGACGTGTAACAGAGCAGTACAAGGCAGCAAGCAGAACGGTACATCCTGAAGATACAGTGATCGACATTGGCGGAGTTAAAATCGGAGGGGGAAAATTCACAGTTATATCAGGCCCATGTTCCGTTGAAAGCAGCGAGCAAATGATAGCTATTGCAGACTCAGTCAAACGAAGCGGTGCTGAAATTCTTCGCGGGGGTGCATTTAAGCCGCGTACCTCTCCTTATTCTTTTCAGGGGCTTGGTTTTGATGGTCTCAAAATGCTCCTTGAAGCAAAGGAGCGGACCGGACTACCTGTGGTTACGGAGATAATGAATCAGACCCAGGCTTCTATGTTCGAGGGTGTTGACATTGTCCAAATAGGTGCCAGAAATATGCAAAACTTTGACCTGCTTAAGGCAGTGGGTAAAATGAAGCAGCCGGTGCTTCTCAAAAGGGGACTTGCAAACACTGTCGATGAGCTTCTGATGAGTGCTGAATATATCATGTCAGAAGGCAATAAAAATGTAATACTGTGTGAAAGAGGTATCCGCACATTTGAAACTTCTTCACGTAATACCCTTGATATCACGGCAGTTGTGATTCTGAAACAAAAAACGCATCTCCCGGTCATTGTTGATCCAAGCCATGCGAGCGGGATCAGCTCACTAGTGCCTCCTCTGTCAAAAGCTGCACTTGCAGTTGGGGCAGACGGCTTGATCATAGAAACTCATAATGCCCCGTCAAGAGCTCTATGCGATGGAGCTCAGTCTCTCGATCTGAAACAATTTAAAATGCTAATGAACGACCTTAAAATCCGAGCTAGGATCGAAGGTAAAAAAATGGAGGGGGCGACACTATGCTGAAAACAAAAGGGCGCTTTGGTGACTATGGCGGACAATACATCCCGGAAACTTTGATGAATGCTGTAATAGAACTGGAAGAAGCATACAATTTTTTCAAAAACGACATAGGCTTCACTTCGGAACTGGATCATCTTCTGAATGAATATGCGGGCAGGCCAAGCCGGCTTTATTATGCAGAAAAAATGACAAAGGATCTCGGAGGAGCCAAAATTTACCTGAAAAGGGAAGACCTCAACCATACCGGAGCTCACAAAATAAATAATGTTCTGGGGCAGGCGCTGCTGGCCCGGAAAATGGGAAAGACAAGGCTGATAGCCGAAACCGGTGCGGGGCAGCATGGTGTTGCCACTGCAACCGCAGCGGCACTGATGGGAATGGAATGCGTGGTCTTTATGGGAGAAGAGGACATAGAGAGACAGGCTCTCAATGTCTATAAAATGAGGCTTCTCGGGACACGGGTTGTCCATGTGAGATCCGGGACCGCGACCCTAAAGGATGCAGTATCGGAAGCAATGCGCGAGTGGACGAGCAGAATAAGTGACACGCATTACTGTCTGGGTTCGGTGATGGGACCTCACCCATTTCCCACTATTGTAAGGGATTTTCAGTCTGTCATTTCTAAAGAAATAAAAGAGCAGATCCTTGCCAGGGAGGGAAGACTTCCCGACAAGGTCATAGCTTGTGTGGGAGGAGGCAGCAACGCCATCGGCTCTTTCTTCCATTTTATCGGGGATACTGAGGTGGCCCTTGTAGGATGTGAGGCGGCAGGAAGAGGAATAGAGACATTTGAGACAGCCGCGACTATAAATAAAGGGCGGCCCGGCATTTTCCACGGGATGAAATCCTACTTTTGTCAGGATCAATTTGGTCAGATCGCTCCCGTATACTCTATTTCCGCTGGGCTTGACTACCCGGGTGTGGGGCCCGAACATGCCTGCCTACATGACATGGGGAGGGCGGAATATGTCCCGATAACAGATGATGAGGCTGTGGATGCTTTCGAATATCTTTCCAAAACGGAAGGCATAATCCCTGCAATAGAGTCGGCACATGCTATTGCTTATTCCATTAAAACAGCTCCGGAAGCGGGCAAAGATAAGATATTTGTTGTTACGCTTTCAGGGCGCGGAGACAAGGACTGTGTTTCAATTGCAAGATACAGAGGGGAGGATCTTTCTGAATGAACAGGATCGGGGAGGCATTCAATAAAGGCAAGGCGTTTATTCCTTTTATCACCTGCGGAGATCCGGACCTTGAGACTACCGGCAGGATCGTCAGACTGATGTCTGAAAGCGGGGCTGATATCATCGAATTGGGGATCCCATTTTCTGACCCTACTGCGGAAGGTCCGGTTATACAGGCTGCCAATATGCGTGCTCTTTCAGGGAAAATAACAACAGACGAGATATTCGATTTTGTAAGGGAATTGCGAAAAGACATCGCTGTTCCCATGGTTTTCATGACTTATGCCAATGTTGTTTTTTCATATGGGTCTGAAAAATTCATAAAAACTTGTTCTGAAACAGGCATAGACGGACTTATACTTCCCGATCTGCCGTATGAAGAAAAAGATGAGTTTTATCCCATATGCGAAAGACACGGTATAGATCTTATTTCCCTGATAGCGCCGACTTCAAATGACCGTATTTCGATGATAGCGAAAGAAGCCAGGGGATTTGTCTATGTAGTATCTTCACTTGGCGTAACAGGAGAAAGAAGCAAGATCACAACAGATCTCGGGCAAATAATAAAACTTGTCAGGGAGAGTACAGATATACCATGCGCGGTAGGATTTGGAATATCTACACCCAAACAGGCAGTGGAGATCGGCAGGTTGGCAGACGGTGTTATTATTGGCAGCGCAATAGTCAAAATTATTGAAAAATACGGACGTGATTCGGTACCATACGTAGAAGATTATGTTCGAAGCATAAAAAGTGCTTTAAGCTCTCTGTAGATTTTGGGCGGGTCCCCAAAAATTATTTTCAAAAGGGCAAATATGCTCTGTTTTGTACATGTTTGCCCTTCGCTGGAGCTCTCTTATTCAATGGATAAAAGTATTTTTTGAGTGACTCGGATAACTTCCGGGAACATGATCGATTTGTATTATTTTGGAATTTTACTTTCCTACACAAAATTGTGAAAATAACTTATCAAGCAGGTTTTCTGTAACGTCAAGACCCAGAAGTCTTGCCAGATGGCTCCTGGCATCCGACAGGCAGGTTATAGCGAGATCGTTTCCCAGCCCTTCACTTACGACCTTTTTTGTCTCCCTCAATGACGCGAGTGCCTCCGACAGGCACCCGATCTGCCTTGATGTGACTCCGAAGCCCCCTGTCACTTTTTTGCCGCCGGTTATTTCGTTTACGATAATGTCTTTAAGCTCTTCGATGCCGTCTGATCTGAGGGCAGAAACAGAGACGATCCTGCTTGAGGGAAAAATTCTTCTCAGCTCTTCTGCAGAAGTCTTTTGCGGTATGTCGCTCTTGTTGATCACGATTATGTGTTTCATCGAAGAGACCCTTCTGCCCAGTTCCGTCTCTTCTTCTGTCAGATCATCGCCTGCGTCTATTACCCAGACACGGAGATCTGCCTCCGTCATTGACCTTATGGACTGGTTCACCCCGATGCACTCGACCTCATCCTCGGTATCGCGAATGCCTGCGGTGTCTATGATCCTTATAGGTATCCCCCTGTGGGTGAAGGTCTCCTCGATCCTGTCCCTGGTAGTCCCGGGAACGGGGGTGACGATAGCCCGCTCCTCCTTTAAAAGCGCATTTAGGAGTGATGACTTGCCAACGTTGGGACGGCCTATTATGGCAGTCCTTATGCCCTCTCTCAGGATCAGTCCGGAACGGCAGTCGTCCAGTATGGCCCCGCCTTCACTGATCAGGACGTCAAGGCGGTTTTCGCATTCGTCCTTCGCTATGTAACCCTCGTCCTCTTCCGGAAAGTCCAGATCCACCTCTAAAAATGCGGCTAGTCCGGTCATCCTGTCAAGCAGGATCCTCAGCTTTTCTGCAAAGATGCCCTGAAGGGTCCTTGATGAGGCGTAAAGCGCTTCATCGCTCTCTGCACGGATGATCCCGAGCACTGCTTCAGCCTGGGGCAGGTCTATCCTCCCGTTTACGAAGGCTCTGCGGGTGAACTCACCCGGGTGTGCCGGCCTTGCACCGGCGGAGCACAGCTGTTCGATGCACTTCTGTGCCGGCAGCAGTCCCCCGTGGCAGTGAAACTCCACGCTTTCCTCGGCGGTGTAGCTTGCGCCCTTGTCAAACCTTACAGCGAGCACCTCGTCGAAAAAGCCGCCATCAGCCGAGCGAAGTTTCCCCAGAGTCAGGAAACGAGCCGGCAGGTCGGCCAGTCTCTTCTTACCTGCGAATATCCTGTCGGCAATATCGACCGAACCTTGCCCCGAAAGCCTGACGACGGCGATCCCGCCCTCTCCCCACGCTGTAGCAATGGCAGTGATGATGTCCTCCATGGCCCCGCCTCCCTCTGCCTCTCCATTATAATCTTCCTTTGATCGCCGCATCAACGGCCGTTTGCCCCAACAGGGCCGGTTATGGAAAAAGCGGCCTCCTTTCGGAGGCCGCCCCGTATATTTTGTCAGAAGGTTTATTTATAGTGCCTTTATTGCCGCCCCAAGGCGTTTCGCGCCCTCTTCGAGCTCTTCCGGCTGTGCGAATGTGAAGCAGGTGCGCATGAAATCGAGTCCCGAGCCGTCTACGAAGAAGGACGGACCGGTCACGAACGCGACGCCGTGCTCGATCGCCTTCATAAAGAGGGCTGTCGAGTCGACTCCGGGGACCTGCAGCCAGAAGAAGAAGCCGCCTTCGGGAGTGTTGTAGATCGTGTTGGAGGGCAGGTATTTTTTGAAACCGGCCTCCATGGCATCCCGTTTCTTGCCGTAATGGGCAATTATTTTGGGCAGGAAGCCGTCGAGGTGTCCGAGCCTGCAGTATTCATATACCAATGCCTGTGCTACGACACTGGAACAGAGATTGGTACCCTGCTTGATCATGACCAGTTTCTGCATCAGCTCGGGGTCTCCGACTATCCATGCCACACGTGTTCCGGGGGCAAGTATCTTGGAGAAGGAGCATGCATAAACGACTCTCCCGCTCTCTTTTTTATCCATGGAGAAAATGGTCGGCACGTGGTTTCCTGTGTAGCGAAGGTGGCCGTAGGGGTCGTCCTCAAAAATTATAAGATCATACTTCTCGGCTATCTCAAGGAGTTTTGCCCTGCGGTCCTCGGAAAGCGTCGAGCCTGAAGGGTTTTGGAAGTTGACAATGGTATAGATGAACTTGATCTTATGTCCGTCTTTGCGACCCTGTTCGATAACTGCCGGCAGCATATCTACACAAAGTCCGTCCTTATCGCAGGGAACTGAAAGGAATCTGGCTCCGCGGTTCCTCATAGCGTGGATCGCTCCCGGGTAAGTCGGCCCCTCGACAATGATAGTATCGCCCTCATTCAGAAGGACGCTGCACAGAAGGTCCATCCCTTCCTGCGACCCTGTAGTGATAAGCATCTCTTCAGGTTTTGTCTCGCGTCCCATCCTGGGTGCCATCCACTTGGCGATGTACTCCTTCAGCGGCGCATATCCGTCCGTAGCTCCGTACTGAAGCACATCCCTGCCCTCACGGGCGAGGATCGCGGAAGCCTCAGAAAATTCTGCTACCGGGAAAACAGCAGGATCGGGATTGCCGCCTGCAAAAGATATTACACCGGGTGTCTTTGTGTACTTCATAAGGGCCCTGATAGGTGAAGGTTTAACGTTCAGAGCTATATCCGACAGCCTTGCATTCCAGTTTACTGAACTCATAGCATGATCCCTCCAAAGAAATTTTCACAATACAAACAGAGCCTCTCTCATGTGAAAGAGGTCGCATGTTTAATTATACACATAAAAAAGTGGATTGTAACCGACAAAAATGATATATCAGCGGTACGAACAGGATTTTGGCCCTTTAAATAGTACGCGTTAGCGTCTATTATTGAAACGTTGAATTTTAAGCGAACATGCTTCGGAAGGAAGATAAATATGTCAGAGACACATCCAGCACTCAAAAACAGCCAGGAGATCCGCAAACTTACGCCGGGCAGCTCATTTAAAGCGATATTTGTGATAACCTCACTCTTTCAAAAAAACGACAAAAATGGAAAACCATACTGTGAAATGACTGTAACCGATCAGTCGGGATCCCTTGAAGCTAAGATATGGTCTGACGCAAGTTGGTTTGACAGGTCTGATCCGAACATAGAGCCCTCGGCACCGGCTCAGAAGCTTTCTGAAGAGAAACTTAAAGCTTTAACGGGATGTACGGTCGGAGTGGACGGCAAAACAACAGAATTCAGGGGCCAGACACAGTTCAACTTTAATAAGATCACCTTACTCGACCAGGAAAAATATCCTGCTTCACAGTACCTACCCAGGTCCCCTATCCCTCTGGAAGACCTTGTTGCGAGATACGAAGAGCTTGTATCTTCCTGCCGTCCTGAAGTAAGAGCTCTCATCAGGGCAGTCTACGAAGGAGAGACCTGGAAAAAGTTCAGGGACTGGCCCGCTGCGGTTACCCACCACCATGCATATGCCAACGGACTTCTCGAGCATACCCTTTCGGTTACAGACTGTGCAAGGTCGATGGCTGAGTCTCTCCGGAAATCCGGATATCAGATAGATGTTGACATCGTAACAGCAGGCGGCCTTCTTCATGACCTGGGCAAGCTCGAGTCCTACAGGATGGGGGCAATACCTGAAATCACACTTGAAGGGGCAGTTCTTGACCATATCGCGATAGGGTATTCAATGTTTATGGATATTGCTGAAAAAACAGCAGTTGACAAATCAATAAAGCTTCAGATAGCACATATTCTGCTCAGCCATCATGGACAGAGAGAGTTTGGTTCGCCCGTAGTACCGGCAACACCTGAAGCAATGGTGGTCTCTGCAGCTGACGAGCTGGACTTTCGTGTTTATTGCTGGAATGATTCTGTAAAAGATCTTACTGACGAACAGCCGATATCACAATGGCACGCTGCGACTGCCCGCCGATTCTGGAACAGGCAGGGGAGTCAGTCCTAAGCCGGGATTTTAGAGGCAGATTCAGGAGAGAACTGAATAAAATGGCTAAGGAATTTTATATAACGGGAGACCAGTCGGGCAGACGAATTGACAGACTCCTGCGTACGTTGTGGCCCAATGTTCCCCTTGGAGCCATCATGAAAGCACTGCGCAAGGGGGAAGTCCGCCTTGATGCGAAAAAGGTTGCTCCTGATACCAGAGTTGAGGAAGGACAGTTCCTTCAGGTGCCCTGGGACGACGACACAAGGGAGCTCCCGGATATTGATGCATACAGAATATCAATTGGGGAATATAAACTGGAGACAATATATAGGGACGCTTATCTCTGGATAATCAACAAGCAGGCAGGGCTCCTGACTCAGCCTGACAGAAAAAACGGTGATTCTCTCATCACCAGGGTACTCTCTGAGCTGAACTGGACAAGGAATGATTTCAGGCCTTCAACTGTTCAAAGGCTTGACCGCAATACCTCCGGAGCAATAATAGTGGCTATGACGGGTGCATCCCTGAGACACCTTTCAGAACTTATAAAAAACAGAAAAATCAGAAAGATATACAGAGCTGTACTGTCAGGAGAAGTATTGCCGTCCGGTGAGATAAATCTTCCTCTGCTGAAAGATCCTCGTGAAAACATTGTAAAAGTTGATGAAATGGGACAGGAAGCACTTACAAAATTCAGGAGGATCTCTTTAGGCAAAGATATCAGCGCTGTTGAAGCGGAACTTGTTACGGGGAGACCGCATCAGGCGAGGGCCCACTTCGCATCTCTCGGCAATCCGATTCTCGGCGACAAAAAGTATGGCGGCGATGCAGGAAAAGCCAGGAGACCTTTGCTCCATGCTTATAAATTGGTTTTTCCTGATGATGCTCAACTCCCTGAAGGGTTAAGGGGAAAAGAATTCATTGCTCCCCTTCCAAAAGATATGGAGGAATATTTTAAATGAGATGTGATCTATGTGTCGAAAAGAAGTGCCGGGAAGGAGATCCCTGCATTGAGAGAAAAAGTGTCGAACTCTATTCAGACCCTCACGAGAAAATGATGATGCAGACAGCAGCATTTGTAGAGTCAGAGTTCTACGGGGACCTAAACAGGCTTGAAGAAGTTGTGGAGTTTGCGTCCCGAATGGGGTATAGAAAACTTGGAATTGCCTTTTGCGTTGGACTGCAGGAAGAGGCAGCGAAAATTACCGAATTCCTTTCTCGTTTTTTTGAAATAGAGGCTGTCTGCTGTAAGGTTTGTGGTATCCTGAAATCGGAAATGGGTGCTCCTACAAGTGAAAGAGTAGGCCCTATCAGCTGCAACCCGATAGAACAGGCAAGGATGTTTGAGGAAAAAAAGACAGACCTTAACCTGGTAATAGGACTTTGTGTGGGGCATGATGCCCTCTTTATAAAACATTCGCATACCTATGTAGTTCCGCTTGTTGTAAAGGACAGGGTGTTGGGCCATAATCCGCTGGCTGCTGTCTACTGCTCTGCTGTCAATAAAAGGATGCAGAAAAGATCGGAGGAACGCAACAAAAATTAGCCGTCATTTGCCTTAAGATCTGGGTTATACTTATTGCAGTGCAGGCTTGTCATATACGTGACTCTCTGCTATTATTTCCATTGCCCTTCACACGGACCGGCGCAAAGCGACGCCGGCCTGAGTCCGGGGAATATCGAGCGCAACAGGCTCAGACAGGAGTGATCAACATGATCGATAAGGAAAAGAAACAGAATCTGATCGAAGAATTCAAGGTCCACGGTGCAGATACAGGTTCCACAGAGGTCCAGGTGGCAATCCTGACGGCACGTATCCGAGAACTGACTGACCACATGAGGATCCACAAGAAGGACTTCCACTCACGCCGCGGTCTCCTCATCATGGTAGGAAAACGCCGTAAGCTTCTTCAGTACCTCAAAGACCGTGATTTTACGCGCTATCAGACGCTCATTCAGCGCCTTGGTCTGCGTCACTGATCAAATCCCGCAAAAGATACTAAAAAATAGGCAACTTATGCATGGCGAGGGTTCCATACCTTCGCCATTTTTGCATTTTTGTGCTATTCTTCAACAGTTGAAGACAGAAAATGGGAGGAAAATAAAAATGAAAGAAATATTTGAATTGGAACTATACGGCAAGACAATGTCCTTTGAAACAGGACGCCTTGCGAAACAGGCAAACGCCGCAGTCCTTGCCGGTCATGGCAAAACTTCGGTGCTGGTAACTGCCGTGCTTGCAGAAAAAGCAAGACAGGGACTGGATTTTTTCCCGCTATTGGTAGATTATGAAGAGCGCTTCTATTCTGCCGGAAAAGTGCCCGGAGGATTCATCAAAAGAGAGGGACGTCCTTCAGAGACAGCCATCCTTAGCGGCAGGATGATAGACCGCTCAATACGTTCTCTTTTCCCGGAATGGATGAGGAATGACGTGCATGTTGTGACCACAGTCATGTCAGTCGACCAGGCCAACCCGGCTAATATACTTGCGATAAACGGAGCTTCGCTGGCACTCTCGATGTCCGACATCCCATGGGACGGTCCCATTGGCGCTGTCCGCATAGGATGCATAGACGGAGAACTTATCGTAAACCCTGATGAGACAGATATGCCATACAGCACGATGGATCTTGTCGTTGCAGGACACAGAGGCGGAGTGACGATGGTCGAGGCCGGAGCCAAAGAAGTCTCTGAAGAACTGCTGGTTGATGCCATGGAGCTTGCAAATGAAGCGGTAAGAAAGATAGTTGACTTCATTGACGATGTCTGCGCCAAGGTCGGAAAACCCAAGGCAGAACTTCCGATTCCTGAGGTTATAACAGAGATCGATGAGTGGATGGACAAGGAACTTTACGAAGATATTTATGCGGCTGTCCAGATACACCAGAAACAGCCTCGCGGAGCCGCGATAGGAGAGGCGCAGAAGAGGGCCGAGGAGTACTTTGCGGAGTCCCGTCCCGATTCAGGCAACTATATTGCAGCAAAAATGGATGAAATGGTCAAGAAATGTGTCAGAAAACTTCTTCTTGATGAAAAACGCAGGTCTGACGGAAGGGCCATGGACGAACTCAGGAAGATTACATGTGAAGTCGACATATTGCCCATGACACACGGATCGGCACTCTTTACACGCGGAGAGACCCAGTCGCTGGGAGTAACTACACTTGGCATGATGGGAACGGATGATCAGGTCCTTGATGGCCTCAAGATAGATGAACCGTCAAAAAGGTTCCTTCTCCACTACAACTTCCCGCCTTACTCTGTCGGTGAAGTGAGGCCGATGCGCGGTCCGGGGCGTCGAGAGATCGGTCATGGCGCGCTTGCTGAGAGAGCGCTCCATTCTGTTTTCCCAAGCGAAACAGAATTCCCTTACGTCGTTCGCCAGGTCTCTGATATTCTTGAATCAAACGGTTCCAGCTCTATGGCAAGCGTCTGCAGCGGAAGCCTCTCCATGATGTCTGCGGGCGTACCGATCAAAAAGGCCGTTGCCGGAATTGCGATGGGGCTTATCGCGGACAACGGCAAGTTCGGCATACTGACGGACATCCAGGGTCTCGAAGACCATTACGGAGATATGGACTTCAAGGTGGCAGGAACAAGGGACGGGGTCACCGCGCTGCAGATGGACAACAAGGCAGGGGGCATAACCAGGGATATACTTACCCAGGCTCTTGAACAGGCAAAAAATGGACGTATGCAGATACTGGACATTATGGATGAAGCAATTTCAGCACCCCGTGTAGATCTCTCTCCGACAGCGCCGAAGATAATCACGATAAACATCGATCCTGAAAAGATCAGGGAGGTAATCGGCCCCGGAGGAAAGATGATCAGATCGATAGTACAGCGTACGGGAGCCAAGATAGATGTGGACGATTCAGGGCGCGTATATGTCGCAGCGGTCAATGACGATTCAGCGCAGTCAGCTGTAAAGATAATCAACGATCTCGTCCGCGAGGTAAAGGCGGGAGAGACATTCGTAGGTACAGCTACAAGGATGATGAATTTCGGTGTTTTTGTCGAAGTGCTTCCCGGCAAGGAGGGGCTTCTCCATGTCAGCGAGATCAGCAACTATCACATCCCGAAGCTTGAGGATGCTATAAATACCGGAGACAAGGTGCTTGTCACAGTCAAGGAAATTGATGACATGCACAGGGTAAACCTTAGCCGTAAGCGCATTCTTGACCGGCTTGACGAACTTGCTCAGGACCCTGAGTTTGCAGAGCAGGCAGCAATAGAAAAAGAGCGTGAAGAACGGTTCTCCCATTTCCCCAAAAGCGAAGGAGGCCCCAGGCGTGAGGGCGGCCCCAGGCACGATGACGGCGGAAGGCCTCCCCGCAGGGACTTCGGTTCAGACAGGGGATCAGATCATCGTCCGGTCAGACGTTTTGAAAGAGAACGCAAAAAGTAGGATACAAAGATGTCCAAAATGAAAGTCAAGATAAAAGCAGATGCCGGGATATCCCTTCCCGGCTACGCGACTCCGGGATCTTCAGGACTGGATCTGCGCGCTGCCGAAGCAGCTGTTATCTCTGCAGGGGAACGGGGATGCGTAGGAACCGGACTCTTCCTTGAAATGCCGCTGGGCTGCGAAGCCCAGGTAAGGCCAAGGAGCGGTCTGGCTCTGAAACATGGCGTGACCGTTCTTAATTCACCGGGAACCATAGATTCAGACTACCGTGGAGAGATAAAGGTCATACTCATCAACCATGGAAGGGAAGATTTCAAAATAGAGCCCGGAGACAGGATAGCCCAGATCGTATTTGCAGAAGTGACGCAGGTCGAGCTTGAGGAGGCCCGGGAGCTTGATGAAACGGAACGCTCATCAGGCGGATTTGGCAGTACAGGCAGAAAATAGATAAAATGATGTGGTTTGCCCTGCGGCAAATTTGGAGGCGATACTAATGGCACGTTTTTCAACACATGAAGGTAAGGTTTACGAAGCGGACAGCGCGTCTATGCGTGAGCTTCTTGACATCTGGCATCTTAAAAAGGCAATAGGCGGAAAGGTCGACGGGAAGATGGTCGACTGTGATCTCCGCTTTGCCGTGGATACAGTTGTAGAACCCCTCTTTCCTGATTCAGAAGATGGGCTTGACCTTCTTCGTCACTCGACCGCTCACCTTATGGCCCATGCCGTTCTGAGACTCTGGCCTGAGGCCAAGTTCGGCATAGGCCCGGCAATAAAAGACGGTTTCTACTATGATATAAGGTTCCCCAAGCCTATTTCGGATGAGGACCTTCCCAGGATAGAATCTGAAATGAGGAAGATCGCCCAGGAAAAGGTCCCTCTGGTCAGGGAAGAGCACACAAAAGAGCAGGCAAAGGAGCTTTTTGAGAAACTTGGAGAAGATCTGAAGGTCGAGATGATCGACAGTCTTGAGGGCGAGGTCCTTTCGACCTACCGCGAGGGAGACTTCATAGACTTCTGCAGGGGTCCGCACGTACCGCACACCGGATGCTGCAAGTTTTTCAAGCTTCTCTCCCTTGCCGGAGCATACTGGCATGGTGATGAGAAGAATGAAATGCTGACCCGCATATACGGAACGGCGTTCGGGTCTGAGGAGGAGCTTAAGGAGTACCTCAGGAGGGTCGAAGAGGCTAAGGCGAGGGATCACAGGAAGCTCGGCAAAGAACTGGATCTCTTCAGCGTCCACGCGGAAGGCCCCGGATTCCCCTTCTTCCATCCAAAGGGAATGGTCATTATGAACAACCTCATTTCCTTCTGGAGGAAGGAACATACCAAACGGGGATATGTGGAGATAAAGACACCGATGATCCTCGACAGGACTCTTTGGCTGCGTTCAGGTCACTGGGATCACTACAAGGAAAACATGTACTTCACAGAGATAGATGAAGCTCCGTTTGCGGTTAAACCTATGAACTGCCCCGGGGGGATACTTGTTTACAACAGTGCGATCCGAAGCTACAGGGAACTTCCTCTGCGCATGGCAGAGCTTGGTTTCGTACACCGTCACGAAAGGTCGGGGGCACTGCACGGACTGATGAGGGTGCGGGCATTCACCCAGGACGACGCCCATATCTACTGTACACCGGAGCAGATAAAGGACGAGATAAAGGCCATCATGGAGCTTGACAGGTATGTCTACCAGGATGTCTTTGGATTCAAGTACTACGTCGAACTTTCAACAAGGCCTGAAAACTCAATGGGTGACCCGGAACTGTGGGATATCGCGGAGCAGAGGCTCAAGGAAGCTCTTGAAGAGACCGGGACTGCCTATAAGCTTAACCCGGGAGACGGTGCCTTCTACGGTCCCAAGATAGACTTCCACCTGGAAGACTGCATTGGCCGCACCTGGCAATGCGGGACCATACAGCTTGACTTCCAGATGCCGGAGAAGTTCGACATGACATACATTGGAAATGACGGTGCGGAACACCGCCCGGTGATGCTCCACAGGACAGTCCTCGGGAGCCTTGAAAGGTTCATGGGGATCCTGATTGAGAACTATGCCGGCGCATTCCCCTATTGGCTGGCTCCTGTGCAGGTGAAACTTTTGCAGGTGAGCTCGGATTTTGCAGGATATACCGATGAGCTTCTTAAGAAATTCAGGAATGCGGGGATCAGGGGCGAGACCGATGCGAGGGATGAAAAACTGGGCAAGAAGATACGTGATGCACAGATGCAGAAGATCCCGTACATGCTGGTCATAGGGGCCAGGGAGGTCGAAGAGGGCACAGTTGCGGTACGTGAAAGGTCCAAGGGAGACCTTGGGTCGATGACCTTCGAGGGCTTCCTTGAGCATCTGAAATCGGAGTTCGATCCTCTTTAACTTAGCATTGTCCGGACACCTTGCCTTGCGTAATCAGACAAGGTGTGCTAACATACACAGGTTGATTAATATCAACGGGTTTACAAGCAGAGGATGCGCCTCTCGCCTGCCGACGCTGCAAGTTGTCAGGTCTACCCGGGAAGAAATTTCCAATGGGCTTGGCGCGTTTTGTGCCGGGCCCATTTTAGTTTGAGCAAGAAACACTCAGGAGGTGTAACGCCATAGCAAACAGGGACGACGAGCCCCGCGTGAATTCCGACATTCGGGCAACAGAGATTCTTCTTATTGATGAAGACAATGCCAAACGCGGCGTAATTAGCACGAAAGAAGCACTGGCAATGGCAGAAGCTGCCGAACTTGATCTGGTGGAGGTCGCTCCTCAGGCAACCCCGCCGGTATGCAGGATAATGGACTATGGAAAATACCGTTTCCAGCAGCAGAAGCGTGACAAGGATGCCCGCAAAAAACAGAAGAATCAGGTCGTGAAAGAAATCAAGATGCGCCCGAAAATCGACCAGCATGACTATGATTTCAAGGTCAAGGCAATTAAGACCTTCCTTCAGGCCGGACATCGTGTAAAGGTCTCCATCTTTTTCAGGGGCAGAGAGATGGCTTTTCTTGACCGAGGCAGGGAAGTTCTAAACAAAGTCATAGCCGCCGTTTCCGACTCCGGCAAGATGGAGATGGAACCAAGGATGGAAGGCGCATATATGAGGATAATGATAGCCCCCTCAGTTCAGGCTGAGGCTGCAAAAAAGCAGTCAGCTCCAAAGGAAGCCGCGCCCGATGCCAAGGCTAAGAAGGAATCGGCACCGAAAACGGACGGCACAGTTGTAAAAAAAGATACAAAGCCGGCCCAAAAGCCTGAGAGCGAATAGTCCTGGGAATCGGCCCTGTGTCGGGCCGATAATAAAAATATTTAGTGTGATCGTCTCTTTTAAAGAGATATATAAGCAAGAGGAGGAACTATGCAATGCCCAAGATGAAAACACACTCCGCCACAAAAAAGCGTTTTAAGATTACCGGAACTGGCAAGGTCACCTTCAAAAAGAGCGGCCGCTCCCATCTTCTTTCTTCAAAGAACTCGAAACGGCTCCGTTCGCTCAGGAGAAAGGGTATCCTTCCGGCAGCAGTAGAGGCGCACATCAAGAAAGTAATGCCCTACGCATGAGGCATGGGCTCTTTTAACGAGAATTAATACTGAGGAGTGACATTCAATGAGAGTAAAAGGATCAAGCGCCAGCCGTAATAAACTTAAAAAACTATACAGCATCACAAAAGGATTCTGGGGACGCAAAAAGAATGTATACCGCAGGGCACGTGAAGCATATCTGCATGCTCTTACAAGCGCGTTTGCAGGCCGTAAGCTCAAAAAGCGTGATTTCAGGAAGCTCTGGATCATGCGTATAAACGCGGCATCGCGTGCAAACGGAATAGCATACAGTGCCCTTATAAACGGGCTGAAAAAGGCTGATATCAACATCAACCGCAAAATGCTTGCAGATCTTGCAGTAAACGACATGCCCGCTTTCTCGAAACTTGTTGAAAAGGCCCAGTCAGCCCTAAAATCATAAATTTCCTCAGAGCGGGAAATTGAAAGTACATTCTTCTTATAGAGTTGAGCCAGTCATAGTTTGGGGGTTCCTGCTGGTCATACTGGCAGGAGCCCTGTTGCTATGGTTATCAAACAAGTACTTGTACGACATGCCTATAGCAGTTGTGGATGCTCTTTTTATGTCCACGTCGGCTGTTTGTGTCACAGGCCTTGTCACAATAAACCTTGCAGCAGGGCTGGGGATGATCTCACAGCTCATAATACTTGTCCTGATACAGATAGGCGGACTTGGCATAATGACCGCTGTTATGATGCTGGGCCTTGTAGCAGGAAGAAAGATAGGCATAAAGAGCAGGCTTTTCTTTCTCGGAGGCTTTGGTTTGAATGGTGTGAGCGGTGCTGTCAGGCTGCTGACTATACTGGCGAAATATACCTTTGTTGCAGAAAGCTTTGGTGCTTTATTGCTTTATTGGGGATTTATCCGTCATGGAATATCTGTCGAAAAATCAATTTATTATGCTGTCTTTCACTCTGTGAGTGCTTTTTGCAACGCAGGATTTTCTCCGCTTCCGAATGGTCTCAATGGTTTTTCCCTCTCTATAATAGTCCCTGCTGCTGTAATGATGTTAATAATACTTGGAGGAATTGGCTTTCCGGTCTTTGCCAACTGCTGGGAAGCTTTATGGAAAAAAGGCAGGTTGTCGCACTATTCCAAGCTTGTACTGCTGCTTACTTTCTGGCTTATAGCAGTTGGAGCAGTTATGCTTATGATCTCAGACTGGAAGGAAGGACTTGCCGGACTTCCGGACTGGGCAAGGATCTGGAACGCACTCTTTACAAGTGTGACGACCAGGACTGCAGGTTTTGATACGGTCCAGCCCTCTGCATTTTCTGAGCTGGGGAAGATATTGATGATAGCTCTGATGGTAATAGGTGCGTCTCCCGCATCTACAGGAGGCGGCATGAAGACCACTACACTTGGAGTCCTTGCTGTTGCTGCCTGGAACGAGATGCTTGGACGTGACGAAAATGTTTTTTGGCACGGAAAGATAGGTTATCAAACAGTCAGGAGAGCCCTGGCGTTGTCATTTATGTATTTAATCACTTTTTTTATAGGAGCAGTGCTTCTCTCTTTTATTGAGGACTTCTCCTTTGAAGCACTTCTTTTCGAGGCTGTATCCGCAATGGGAACAGTCGGGTTAAGCCTCGGTATTACACCGGAACTGTCTGTTGCTGGTAAAATGGTTCTCGTGATCCTGATGTTCTGGGGAAGAGTAGGCATACTCTCTTTCTTTGCAACCCTTATCAAAGAAGAAAAAAAGGTTGAAATACATTACACGGAGGTCAATATTCCAATAGGATGATGATATCCTAAGGAGGGGAAACAAATGGGTAAAGATAAAAAAAGTTTCCTTATTGTCGGACTGGGCCGTTTTGGGATTTCCCTGTGCGAAAAACTTGTTGAGCTTGATCAGAGCGTGATAGGTGTGGACCAGCTTGCAGGGCCGGTTGCTGAGATGTCTGAAAAAATCGATGTGGCGGCCCAGCTCGATGTATCCGATGAGAACGCGTTGATAAAAGTTGGAGCTAAAGAGGTCGACATTGCCATAGTGACGATAGGCGCCAGCCTGGAGAACAGCATCCTCTGCACCTCTATACTGGTCGATCTTGGTATTCCTCTTGTGGTGGCTAGGGCAAACAGTGCGCTGCATGCTAAGATACTTGCAAGGGTAGGGGCTCACAGGATAGTCTTCCCTGAGTGGGATATGGGGCATAAAGTTGCTGAAAATTTTGTCTATCCGTGGTATTCGAAATTTACGAAGATAGACGGCGGCGATTTCTATTTTGGAAAGATAAAGCCGCTTCCCGAGATGGTTGGGAAGACGATGGCGGAGATGAAATTTTCTCAGCGCTATAAAGTGATAGTCATATTGCTTGAACATGACGGAAAGCAGGAAGCCCCGTCACCGATAAGGCCGTTTCTTGAGACAGACGGCCTTTGGGTACTCGGGCGCAGATCGGACATGGACGAGCTTGTAACGAAAAGCGATCTGGAAGGCAAATGAACATTGCAGCGGTCGGCGAAGGCCGCCCTGCTTATATTGGGGGAATAACAGCGTGTTTGACGAACTGAAGGAACAGGGAATGGA
>DAIRTK010000025.1:0-18001 GCA_036803945.1 Synergistaceae bacterium | reverse complement strand
TTATAAATTTTTATGCAGAGGGGGAATGTTCAGGCCCGGATAAAATCGAAAAAGCGGGACGTTGATTTTTTAAGTTGTTGATGGATGTTTTGGGTCAAGGCAATAATATCTTTTATTGATCATAAACAAGTGTTCTTTATATTTTGTAAAAAATCCCTTTAAGAAAGGAGAATCAAGTTCATGAAGATACGGAAGGGTTTTATAGCAGCTGTATTCATAGTCCTTCTGACTGCGTTCGCAATATTCCCGGCGCAGTCAGAGGCCGCGAATTACAGCCTTGTCCAGGTAATGGACTCAGATACAGTACTAGTTAACGGCACTCCTTATACCTATGCCGGCTTCGAAGCGACGATAAACATACCGGGCAATACGATAGGTACGCTGTCGTTCTACAACGGCAGCCTTTACAGTTTCACTTCGAACGTTGACTCGATAGGCAGTCTTACTGTAGAGGCAGGTGCCAACGTTGATCTGTTGAACCCGTTGGGCAGCGCAAATGTTACGGTCAACGGAGGAACTATAATAGGCGATGTTGATACTTTAGGTACCGTTACAGTTAACGGGGGTTCGATTGAAGCGGCGGTATTAAATCCCTCGCTTGTCAGTGCGACTAATGTTTCCGAGATAAATTCAGCAGGCAATGCTGTTGTGGGAACGTCAGGGAATGTCAATATAACGGATTCATCGGTTACAGCTGCCGGGGGAGTCGGAATACACAGTACCGGCGGCAGTGTGACAGTGACCGGTTCGGTCATTTCTGCGGATCAGGATGCGATCTTATATACCGATTCAAATGTTACGGTCACTGATTCCGAATTAACTGCAGGGCTTGATGGAATAACCGAAACAGGCGGAAGCGTAACAGTGACTGGTTCGATCATTGAAGCAGATTCTGATGCTATCTACGGCACTGATCATAATGTTACGGTCACGGACTCTGGGTTATTTGCATCAGAAAATGGCATAATCAATACCGGAGGCAGTGTAACGGTAACGGATTCCGGTATTTTTGCCATGGGCCACGGGATATCCGATACCGGAGGAAATGTCACTGTGACCGGAGCATCGTCCATTATCTATGGAGATATGGGCGGCATTTATGACACCGACGGTTATGTCCAGATCGGGACGGGAGTTACTGTTGACGGCGGAGAAGGAGCAGCCATCAGCGGAACCGGCGGGTCGGTAGTTGTCGGTTCGGCATTGGGCGGAGCAACAATATCAGGTGCCGAGGGAATCGTTGACACAGGCGGCGACCTTACGGTAATAAAATCAGATATTACAGCCGATGACGGAGATGGAATAAGAGGCGTATCTGGATATGCCGACATCTCCGATTCAACAATAACAGCTTATGCCGGTGACGGTATTAATGTTGACGGTGCGAGCGGTGTGGAGATCGACACCGTTACGGTAAACTCCGGTTACGACGGTATCATTGCCACAAACACAGGGTCGGGCGGAGTGACGATAAGAGACACGAGCGTAACTGCCGGCGGTGTCGGCATTGATGCCTCAGGTTCTGCCGGAGTGGTCGAAATTACCGACACTTATGTTGACGCAGGCGGAGACGGCATCGTCCTCTCCAATACAAGTGTCTACGGCAATGTGATCAACAACCTTGACATTACAGCGGGCGAAGACGGACTGGTAGCGGAAAACACTTCCAGCCTCACAGTTAATCTGACTGAAAACGGCAATATATATACTTTGGACGGCAGCGGGATTCAGGCAGAGGGCAACACGAACCTGGCGATAAACTCTCCCAACGACAGCTATCTTGACATAATGAGCGGGGGAGAGGGCATTGAGGTCGCTGCTGGAGCGACTCTCAATGATAATGTTGAGACGTATATAACGATCACAGGTGACAATTCAAGCGGAGTTTCTGTTAGAGGCAACAACTCAAATGCGAGCTTTGCCAAGGATCTTTATGTCGATATGTCCGGTAATAACTCAATAGGCATAGAGGCAATGGGCGGCGGTGTCGTCAATGCCTCGGAAGACGTATATATTACCGCGTACTCCGGTTCGTCGGACAGAGGCATATATGCAACAGGCGCCGGAAGTTCTGTAACCATAGACGGACTTACGGAAATTGAGATCTATGCTGACGGCAGCAAGGGCATTGAAGCGGCTGACGGAAGCACTGTTGATCTTAATGATGTCAATGTCAACCTTGTCGGATGGGGAAATATGACGGGTCTCTATGCGGCAGAACCGGGAAGCAGCATCAATGTCAGCGGCGACCTTGATGTTTCTGTGCAGGGTGAGACCTTTGCGGGCGGCCTTCATGCATATGATGGAGGAACTATAACGGCAGACAGCGTCACAGAAATTCAAGCGTCTGCTTCTGATGGCGATGCATACGGAATGTGGGCAGAAGAGGGGTCGGCCATAAGCGCAACGTTTAATGGTCTTGGAGAAGAGTCGATCAATGTCTCGGCGTCAGGCGGAAATGCATACGGAGCTGCAGCCACATCCGAATTGCAAAATTCCAATATAGTCATTCAAAACGCCGGTGACATAATTGTTGCCGCTGACGACGGAAATGCCTACGGACTCTACGCCGATCCAAGCACGATAAGCGGAGATGTCGAAAACATAACTGTCTCCGCAACAGGAGATGCATACGGCGCATATGCTTATGACGCAAGTACGATCGACGTTGAAGTAAGTAATACAATAGATGTCGAAAGTACCGGATCCGGACTTGCTGTAGGCATAGGAGCAAAGGGCAGCAGCTATGCCAAGATCAGCGGACTTGATGCGTTGGCCGTATCAGCCAATGACTACAATGCCATGGGGATATTTGCATATGTTTCGAGCAGCGCGGATGTCCTGATGGATGACGGCTCTGTAACGGTCACTTCGGTCAATGGAGACGCATACGGAGTATGCGCAATGGATAATTCAAACGTCACACTGGAAAATGCAGCTGAAATGACAATTTCTGCAGGAGACCTTGGCTACGGGGTCTACGCATACGATAACAGCGCATTTTCGGGAGATATTGGTAGCCTTACAGTCACGACCGGTGGTGCGGGATATGGCCTCCAGGCAAACAGGGAGAGCACTGTCGACCTCGTAATGAGCGGAGACATGACAGTAACAGCTCAAGGATATGCTGTAGGCATCTCGTCCTATACTTCAGGCGATGTTACGGTCTCCGGGCTTGAGGACCTGACAGTGACATCTGCTGCAGGGTTCCAGGCAATCGGCATAAGCGCACAGTTCGACAGCTCGGCAGATGTTGCTATGACAGGGAATATCGAAGTTACTGCTTCAGGCCCGGCGGCTGATGCGTTTGGAGTTCAGGCTGCAGTTGACTCTGTTGTCTCCCTGACCGGAGCGCAGAATATGGCCGTATTGGCAGTATCGGGAGATGCATACGGAGTCCGCTCTTACATGAACAGCGATTTTTCAGGAGATATCGCTGAAATTCAAGTCACCGCAGGCGGGGACGCCTTTGGTGCCTATGCTGAAGTTGAGAGCGGTATAGTTCTTGAGCTTTCAGGGGATGTAGCCGTTATGAGTACAGGCGGAGATGCGCTTGGTATAGGTGCTGAAACCAGCGGCGATGTCACTGTGGAAGGGCTGGGTAACCTTATCGTCAATTCTGTCACCGGTTATGCCGGCGGTATAGGCGCCGAGGAAAACAGCGTTATCGATGTCTCGATGCTCGGGAACATTTTAGTAATAGCAGGAGACAGTGCTATCGGTGTCGGAGCTGCGGGCAACAGTAATGTCACTGTTGAAGGGCTCGATAACCTTACCGTCCGTGCAACGAGCGGCGATGCCGGCGGTATCGGAGCGACAGACGAGAGTGTTATCAACGTTGCCATGACAGGAGATATCTCTGTCACAGGAGGAAACAACGCTGTCGGCGTTGGTTCGATCGCAAGCAGTGACGTTGTGGTAACAGGGCTGGGCGAAATAGAAGTAACTGCAAACGGCGGAGTTGCAGCGGGAATTGCAGCGGGAGAAAACAGTACCGCTGAAGTTTGGATGGACGGAGATATATATGTCCATGCACTTTCCGATGACGCTTATGGGGTCACGGCACAAGCAGGCTCTGAAGTAGAATTAAGCGGAGCGAAAGCAATGTCCGTCTATTCTTCCGTCGGCGATGCCTTTGGAGTTCATGCCTTTGACCAGAGCATCGTTAGCGGGGATATCGAAAGTATTTTTGTATCTGCCAACAACGGGAATGCTTTCGGAACAGCCGCAATTGACAACAGTGAGATCGACCTGTTGCTTAACGGAAACGTTGCTGTCTTTAGCCTGACATCAGGTGATGCTGTAGGTCTCGGAGCAGCCTTCAGCAGCGATGTCACTGTGACAGGAATTAACAACATTACGGTGAGGGCGGCAGCGGGCGACGCGATAGGCATAGGCGCCGAGGAAAACAGCTCCATCGATATATCAATGGGCGGCGACATGGTTATACAGACAGAGTCCGGCGATGCATACGGAGCAACGTCACAGACAGGGTCTGAAGTTGAATTCACTGGTGTCAAAGCAATGTCGGTGATGTCAACTTCAACCGGAGATGCCTATGGTGTCCATGCCTTTGATGAAGGCATCATAACCGGGGATGTAGAAAGCATTTTCGCATCTGCATTCAGCGGGGATGCGTTTGGAGCATTGGCAACGGACGACAGTGAGATCGACCTTGTCCTAAGCGGAGACATTACTGTCCAAAGCAGTGCATCCGGAGACGCTGTGGGTATCGGAGCAGCGGTCAGCAGCGACGTTACAGTTTCGGGGCTGGGAAATCTTTCCGTCTACGCTCTTGACCAAACTGCCGGCGGACCTTTGGGCGATGCAACGGGAATAGGTGCTGCCGATAACAGCCACGTTTTGGTCTCAATGGAAGGAAATATCCGTGTTGAGACGAAAGACGGAGACGCAGCAGGCGCAGTGGCTTTGGAAGGCAGTAATACCGAACTGCTTATGGCCGGAGGTAATATTGGGGTCTACAGCACGATTGCAGGAGACTCAGATGGAATAATGGCTGAGGGATCAAGCGATGTAACTGTCACAGGACTGAATGATCTTGAAATCAGGGCCATGACAGGAGATGCATCCGGGATAACGGCGATAGGCTACAGCTCCGCGGATGTTTCGATGACCGGCGAAATAAATGTCGGTACTATCAGCGGCGATGCAACGGGCGTAAGAGCAGAGGACAACAGCTACGCCATCCTGAGGATGGATGCCGATAAGACCGACAACGACATAATCGTACGGACAAACGAAGGCAACGCATACGGCATGGTTGCAAGCGGAGATTCAGACATAGTCTTCGAAAACGTCAGGGATCTCGTTGTCTCCACAGCTTCGGGCGACGCATACGGCCTCTTCGCGAACGATCCCAGCACCATAAGCGGAGATGTCGAGAGCATAACGGTGACGGCGAGCGGCAACGCATACGGAGCTTACGCCTACAGCGAGAGCACGATAGACGCGGCAATGAGCGGCGACATCACAGTGACCTCCGCGACCGGAGACGCATACGGCATCTTTGCCGAGACATCCAGTGATGTAACGATCACGGGACTTCAGGATCTTACGGTGCAGGTCACCGCAGCCGACTCAAACTATGCATACGGCATCAACGCCGAGGAGAACAGCACAGCTGACGTGACAATGACCGGAGACATCCTTGTCACGACTGCGGGTACAGGAGAATCCATAGGAGTAGCCGCAGGGACCAACAGCGAAGTCATCCTTTCGACGGAAGGCAGCATAACCGTTCAGTCAGAAACCGGAGACTCTTACGGAATAGCGGCCGACACAGAAAGCAGCGTCACAGTCACAGGGCTTACGGACCTCACCGTGACAGTTGTGAACTCAGGCAGTGCGTACGGCATCGACGCCTATGACAGCAGCACCATAGACGTAGCGATGTCCGGAGACATAACAGTAGGCACGCCGGACGGCGATGCATACGGAGTCAGCGCAGACGACGACTCCAACGTCTACCTCACCGGAGCCAAGGCCATGGAAGTCACTGCAGACGACGGAAACGCATACGGACTCTACTCCACAAGAGGCAGCCTCATCAGCGGAGATGTCGAGGAAATAACCTCAACAGCCGGCGCCTATGCATACGGCATCGGAGCTGACAGGGGCGGCGAGATCAACATAGTCCTCAGCGGAGACGTCACAGCCGAAAGCACTGCAATAGGAGCAGCAGTAGGCATAGGAGCCGACACCGGCGGAGACGTATATGTTTCGGGACTGCAGGACCTCTACGCGACAGCCGATACAGGAGCATCAATGGGTATCGGAGCAGACCGGGGCGGCTATGTCCAAGTTGAAATGGCAGGAGACATAACGGCAGAGACCGCGACATACGGAGATGCCACCGGTATCGGAGCAGACAGGGGCGGAGAAGTAACAGTCACCGGACTTGAAAATATCCTGGCAACAGCCAACGAAGGAAACGCGGCAGGCCTTGCAGCCGACGACGGAGGCTACATAGACGTCACAATGTCAGGGAACATAACAGCCCTGGCGACGGACGGATATGCATACGGCGTATTCGCGGGAGACGACTCTGAAGTCTACCTCACCGGAGCCAAGGCCATGGTCGTCTCTGCAGATGAGGGCGAAGCATACGGACTCTACGCCACCAGAGGCGGCATAATAAGCGGAGACGTTCAGACCATCGAAGTCACATCCGCAAGCGATGACGCATACGGCATAGCAGCCGACAGGGGCGGAGACATCGACATAGTTCTCAGCGGAGATGTCACAGTCACCAGCATCACAGAAGGCGATGCGGCAGGCATAGGTGCAGACACCGGAGGAGACGTACATGTTACGGGCCTCGGTGACCTCACAGTCACAGCCGACGCAGGCAATGCAGCAGGCATAGGTGCAGACCGGGGCGGCTACGTCGAAGTTGAAATGGCCGGAGACATAACAGTCGAAAGCACCACAGCGGGCGATGCTGCCGGAATCGGGGCAGACCGGGGCGGCGAAGTCTTTGTTTCCGGACTTCAGGATATGTACGTAGACGCCAAGTCGGGAGTCGCAACAGGATTCGGAGCAGACAACGGCGGTTACCTGAAGATCTCGATGGACGGCACCGCATACATTGAAACGGAAGACGGCCCCGCATTCGGCATCTACGCTGACGACGAAAGCCAAGTAATACTTTCAGGCGGCGACCTCGACGTCACCGGAACAGAACTCGTCCGCGGACTCTATGCAAATGACGAAAGCAGCATCTACATGTCCGACGGCGACATTGCGATAAACGACATCGCGGACAGCGCCTACATGGAAGTCAATCAGGGAGGAGCCATATACCTAAGCGGAGTCACGGCAAACACCTTCGGAGGAGAAATAATCGACGAAGACCGCACCTTAATCACCACAGACTCCTACGGGGTACTCTCAGCCGACATGGGGACCGTAATAGGCGGCAACATGATCCACACCGGCATAGAAAGCGGCGACCTTGACATCACCATAACAGGCGGATCCAAGATCATAGGAGCGGCAAACGTTCCCTACTATGATGACGCAAGGATCAACATAACGATCGACTCACTTGCGGACACATGGGAAGTCACGGCAGACTCCTACACCAACGGCACCCTCACCAACAGGGGACTCGTTGACTATCAGAACGTCGAAAGCCTCCTTGACTACAACGAAGGCACCGAACCCGGAGACTTCAAGACAGTAACAGTCCATGACTTCGTTGGAAATGAGAGCATCACGCCGGAGGAAGAGACAGGCATCCTCAGGATCAAGGCCGACATCAACGGCGGAGAGAACGACCTGCTTATAGCAGAAGGATCAGCAGAAGGAGTCAACAGGCTCGAGATCCAGAACCTCACCAACAGCGGAGTCGAGCGTTCAGGAATACTCGTTCTCGTAGAAGACGATGAGACAGACCTCGAACTCAGCATAGCCAACCCCGACGAGATCAACGCATTCGGGCAGAGGCTCATCCACGCAGGTCCGTGGAGCTACGAGCTTGTAAGCGAAGAAGACGAAGGACTCACCAAGGAATGGTTCCTTGAGCGCTGGAGCCTTACCAATACCGGAGTCGGCATAGTAAGTTCAATGGTAAACGCCGACGTATGGTACAGGGAGACCGGAACCCTCCTCAACCGCATGGGCATCTACCGTGACGGAGACTACTACGGCGGATTCTGGTTCGAAGCCGCGGCCAACAAGCAGGAAATGGACGGCGGGTTCGGGACCGGATACGACCAGCAGTTTACCAACTTTACGTTAGGCTGGGACAAGATGTACGAAAAAGAAAAGGGAGATATGTTCATAGGCATCATGGGCGGCTACGGCAAGGCGGACAGGGACATAGGCAGCATAGGTACCGCGGACCTTGAATCCACCCATGCGGCACTCTACGGCATATACCGCACCCATGACGGCTTCTACGCGACGGGACTTGTCAAATACAACAAATACGACAACGACATGACCCTCACCAACGTAGACAAGTTCAGCAGAAGGATACTTGCGGAACTTGGCGAAGGCAGCGTCAGGGGCGACTGGGACCAGGACGGCTACGGCATATCGCTCCAGATAGGCAAGCGTATGGACAGGGAAAACGGCTGGTACCTCGAACCGCAGGCACAGCTCTCCTGGATGAGGATCAACGGAGAGAACTACGTCACCAACACCGGAATAGAGGTAGGGATAGACGACTCCGACTCACTCCGGGGCAGGCTTGGACTGCTGGTAGGCCGTAAGATCCAGATGAAGGACGATACCAAGCTTGACGTATTCGGAAGCCTCTCCCTCGTACACGAATTTGAGGGAGAAACAGACATAACGATGAGCGGAGGCAAATGGACGAGCGACCTGGGCGGTACATGGGGAGTCATAGGAGCAGGCTTCAACTGGAACTTCCAGCCGGGCAAATACGTTCATGGCGGAGTAAGCTACGCGACAGGCGACAACAGGGACGAACCGTGGGGAGTATACCTCGGTCTCTCGATAGAGCTTGGAGGGAGCAGAGAGTCAAAGGAAAAGACCGAAGAAGCCTCTTCAGAAGCTGAGACAGAAAGCGAGCCCGCAGCCGAAACATCAACAGAACCGGCATCCCAGACGGGAAGCCTTTAAGCTCAGAGATATATAAAAAGCTGAGTGACTGAAGCAAGAGCAGCAGGGCCGGATATCCCGGCCCTGCTGCTCTTTATTGGGAAAAAACAATTAAAATAAATATTATTGATTTGAGGACATGACTATATGATATTATTATAGTGTAAGTTAATTAGATTAATAATTGAGGTATTCTATACTCCTTAATTATTAAAAAGTTTTATTTATGTGTCTTTTAAATCCAAGGCATTTTTTCTGTAAGACAATTTAGATCAGCATAATGATCAGAAAACATAAAAGCTATTTAACAAAAAAATTACATAAGTGTTTTTCGTCGATGCAAAAGATCTGATGATTTGATGCTTTTTACAGACATGTCGGCAGAATAGTGATGCGTTATTCTTTTTTCAAAATGTCAGAAAGGTGTGATGATGCTTGAAAAAGCTCGTAAAAAACAACGTTTCGTGGGTAGGCAAGGTCGACTGGGAACTCCTCAAGTTCCACGGGGATGATTACTCTACACATAAGGGTTCAACTTACAACTCCTATCTTATAGAGGAAGAGAAGGCTGTCCTTATAGATACCGTCTGGATGCCCTTCGCGGATGAATTTGTCGCGAACCTGCAGAAGGAGATCGACCTGAACAAGATCGACTATATAGTTGTCAATCACGGTGAAGTTGACCACAGCGGCGCGCTCCCCACCCTTATGAAGCTGATCCCGGACAAACCGATATACTGCACGGCAAATGCGGTCAAGTCACTGAAGGGCCAGTATCATCAGGACTGGGACTTCCATGTGGTAAAAACCGGAGACAAGCTGGACATCGGAAACGGCAAGGAACTGATCTTCGTAGAGATGTCGATGCTTCACTGGCCCGACAGCATGGCTGCCTATCTTACAAAGGACAATATACTTTTCAGCAACGACGCATTTGGTCAGCACTACGCCACAGAGAAGCTTTTCAACGACCTGGTGGATCAGTGTGAGCTCTTCAACGAATGCATCAAATATTATGCCAACATACTTACTCCCTTCAGCGCGATACTCAGGAAGAAGCTTGCCGAGGTGCTTTCTTTCGGTCTTCAGATCGATATCATCGCAACTAGCCACGGAGTCATATGGAGGGATGACCCGGTACAGATAGTCGAAAAATATGCCAAATGGGCAGACGACTATCAGGAGGATCAGATCTCGGTCATCTACGACACGATGTGGAACGGTACAAAAGAACTTGCGGAGAGGATCGCAGAGGGGATAGGACTGGCAGACAAGGATGTCACGGTCAAACTGTTCAACCTGGCAAAGAACGACGACAATGACGTCATCACGGAAGTCTTCAAGTCAAAAACGGTAGTTATCGGATCACCCACCGTAGGAAACAGCGTCCTTCATTCAGTTGCCGGATTTATGCACCTGATGAAGGGACTTAAATTCAAAAACAAGAAGGCCGCAGCATTCGGATGTTACGGATGGAGCGGCGAGGGTACCAAGGTTATCCTGGACTCTATGAAAAATGCCGGTTTCGAGCTTATCGACGAAGAGGGACTGCGTAACCCGTGGAACCCCTCGGAAACCGTCAAAGAAGAGGCTGTCAAGTTCGGTATGAAAATAGCTAATGCATAAGGAGCGAGCAGAAGACAAAAACAAAAGGAGGAAGAATACATGAGCATGTTCTGTTTTCAATGTCAGGAAACTGCGATGAACAAGGGATGTACGGTAAAGGGTGTATGCGGCAAGGAAGAGCACGTCGCAAAGCTCCAGGATCTTCTTATTTACACAGTTAAAGGCATCTCGGATGTTGTGGTCAAGGGCAAAATAGAGTCTGCCGGAATTACCGGTGTGAATCATGAAGTCCTGAGAAGTCTTTTCATGACGATCACCAACGCCAACTTTGATGCAGAGGCTATAAAGAAGCAGATAAGCAAGATGATCTCTCTCAGAGAGGATCTTAAAGCCAAAGCAGGTGCAAGCGGACTTCATGATGCAGCGATATTCAAGGCTGATACGATGGAAGCTATGCTGGAAAAGGCAGCATCAACAGGAGTCCTCGCTACCGAACACGAAGATGTACGCTCTCTCAGGGAAATGATAGTTTATGGACTTAAAGGTATGGCTGCATACACAGAGCACGCGCTTAACCTGGGCAAGGAAGACGTTTCGATCAACGCCTTCATATATGAAGCCCTCGCAGCGACGCTGGATGACAGCCTGGGTGCTGATGACCTTGTAGCACTTACCTTAAAGACAGGTGAGTACGGAGTAAAGGCGATGGCGCTCCTTGATGCAGGCAATACATCCAAGTACGGCAACCCCGAAATTACCAAGGTCAACATTGGTGTAAGGAAAAATCCTGCGATCCTCATTTCGGGGCACGATCTTACCGACCTGGAACAGCTTCTGGAGCAGACCAATGGAACCGGAGTGGATGTCTACACCCACGGAGAGATGCTCCCGGCGCACTATTACCCCGCATTCAAAAAGTACGACAACTTTGCGGGAAACTACGGAGGTTCATGGTGGAAACAGGTCGGCGAGTTTGAGACCTTCAAAGGCCCCATTCTCTTTACTACAAACTGTATTGTTCCGCCGAAGAGCGAAGAGGTCAGGCAGCGCATATTCACGACCGGTTCAGCCGGATTCCCCGGATGCGCCCACATAGTACCTGATCCGGCGGGAAAGAAGGATTTCTCTGAAGTCATTGAAATGGCGAAGAAGCTCCCGGCTCCGGAAGAGATAGAGACCGGATCGATCGTCGGAGGCTTTGCCCACAGCCAGGTCCTAGCTCTTGCCGACAAGGTGGTCGATGCCGTCAAATCGGGCGCGGTCAGAAAGTTCTTCGTAATGGCAGGCTGTGACGGAAGGATGAAGTCCAGGGAATACTACACGGAATTTGCGGAGAAACTTCCCAAAGACACGATCATCCTTACGGCGGGATGCGCCAAGTACCGCTACAACAAGCTGGATCTCGGAGACATCGGAGGGATACCTAGAGTCCTTGACGCAGGCCAGTGCAACGACTCCTACTCGCTTGCGGTCATAGCCCTCAAGCTTAAGGAAGTATTCGGACTTGACGATGTCAACAAGCTCCCGATAGCTTACAACATAGCCTGGTACGAGCAGAAGGCTGTCATCGTGCTGCTTGCACTGCTATACCTGGGGGTGAAGAACATACACCTCGGCCCGACTCTGCCGGGTTTCCTCTCGCCAAATGTTGCAAAGGTGCTGGTCGAAAAGTTCGGGATCGCGGGTATCGGGACTCCGGACGACGACATAGCCATGTTCATGCCATAGTATCAGAGTATATTATATCCAAAAGTGCGGTACCTGCCGGGTACCGCACTTTTTTTACCCTTAAGCGGCGCAAGGCAGACAAGTTGGTAAAAAAACATTATATATTCGCAAAATTCTGCAATTTGGATGCAGTTGTACGTCGCTCGGATAAACATGTATAATAATTCACGAGTTTTTGTAAAATGCAGGCAATAAGCCTGTGACAATACATCCCAGGGAGGTCATTTCTCAAATGGAACAGATCCGTACACTAGGTGCACTGCTTGAGTATGCGAAAGAAGTAGGCCCCAAGAAGATAAGCGTCGCATGTGCAGAAGATGCAGAGGTAATGGAAGCGGTAGAAAATGCACGTAAGGCCGGTGTTGCCGAAGCATTTCTGGTAGGGAACGCTGAGAAGATCAAAGAAGTCGCTGACAAACTTGGCATAGATCTGGCAAACTACGAAGTAGTGGATGAAAAAGGCGGCGAAGCTGCTGCGGCACTCAAGGCTGTTGAACTGGTGTCGAGCGGACAGGCCCAGATAGTCATGAAGGGTATGGTAGCGACAGCGAACTTCCTCAGGGGCATACTGAATAAGGAAAAAGGCCTCCGCACAGGCAAGACCCTCTCACACGTATACATCCACGAGATCAAAGGTTATGACAGGATCTTCTTCATCTCAGACCCGGCATTCAACATGTATCCCGACCTCAAAATAAAGATCGACATAATCAAGAACGTAGTCGAACTTGCTCATGCGTTCGGAGTAAGCTGTCCGAAGGTGGCCGCCCTTGCAGCTGTTGAAGTCGTGAACCCCGACATGCCTCCGACGATGGATGCGGCGCTTCTCACGCAGATGAGCCGCCGCGGCCAGATCAAGGGGTGCATCATCGACGGACCCCTCGCTCTCGACAACGCGGTATCCCCGGAATCCGCACATCATAAGGGCATCAAGAGCGATGTCGCCGGATATGCAGACATCCTCCATGTTCCCAACATCGAGTCGGGAAATATGCTTGCAAAGGCAATAGTCTACTTCTCAGAAAACAAAACGGCCGGCATCGTCCTCGGAGCTGCCGCGCCGGTAGTTCTGACCAGCCGTGCGGACTCGGCCGAGACCAAGCTACTCTCGATCGCTTCGGCTGTTGCCCTTGCAGCCCACCAGGGAAAATAAGGCTCTGAGCCAAGTAAGCAGTAATAATTAAGAGGGCGGAGCTCCGCCCTCTTTTTAATTTATGCTGAGGATGGATAAAAATGAAAATGATCCGCGAATATTCAAATATCCGTGAGTATTCGATTGCAGGCACCTTTGGGGACAATAGGGTCAGGGTGACGGCTTCGCTACCCGGTGAACCTAACGGGGTGCAGGTGGTCCTGCTCCATGGGGTGCACAGCAGTGCCAATATGGGCGAAAACAATAAGTTTCGTATGCTGGCGGAGTCTCTCTCTGACAGAGGTTATGCTCCATGGCTGGTGGAGACAAGCAGAAAAATAAGGAACCGCCATGATTTTTCAAATGATGTGCCCGGCTGGATCAGGGAAGCATTTTCCGGCAAGACTTTCGCACAGGAACAACAGGACGTCTTTAACGCACTTTCCGGGATCAGCGAAAAGACCCCGGGAAAACCGATCTGGATATGGGGTTTTTCGCTTGGAGGGATCATTGCACTTTCAGCTGCTGCTTATAATACAAACTTTCCCGAGGGTAAGGGTTCTCCGCTCCCGGAAAGAGTAATACTGAGCGGCACCGGACTTGTGGCCTATAAAGAGGTTGAGGACAGGATGATGTCCCTTCCGGTCCTTTCCACCCTTCGCTCGGGCATAAGTTCCGATATGCTTTCCCGCGTCAGGGCCAGGGGGCTGATATCCTTCAGGGGCAGCTGTGATGAAATTTTTTCTGAACAAAGCTGCAGGGCTGTCTTAGATGAAGTTGGCGTACCTGAAGGTGAAAAACATTTTTTTGCGTTAGACGGGGTGGATCATTCTTTCCGCAGCAGATACGGCAAAGCAGACCCCGATATTATGAAAGAGATGGTCGAACGCATAGCCAAGACGTGGCCATAGCTCTGTGATAAAATTATCTGACCGCGCCTGCAATAACAGGGAGGTCTTTGATGTTTGGCATTACAGAAGCCCTTTTTGGCTGCTACAGACATAAATCGCCCCAAAAAAAGTTATTGAATCACTTCTCCGGTTTGATCACCGGAAAAGCCGCTTTTATCTGTCTTTTGATATTCTTCTCGTTATTGCTTATTCCTCGATCCCTTTTTGCTAAGCAGATAGATTATCAGTCACTTCAGGAAGATCCTCTCGAAACGGCATACAGGAAGCTTGCCTCGCCCGGGGGCATCGAATGGGATGAGGCAGAAATGGTTACCGGAGGAGCCCCGCTTATAATAAGCGAAATGAAGTGGCCTCTCACTTCGGGGGAACTTTCAGGCCTTTTCAGCAGAACGGCTTCAAAGGGCAGGAGAAGGCACCTGGGGATAGACATAGTAGCACCAAAGGGCACCCCGATAACCGCTGTACTCGATGGGATAGTGGAGGTGGTCTCCAACGGCGGAAAGGGCTTGAGGGGTTATGGCAGGGTAATTATCATCAACCACTCTGACCAGCTGTGGACACTTTATTCCCACTGTGCGACTATAAACGTAAAAGTCGGACAGAAAGTGAAACAGGGAGATGTGATCGCAACTGTCGGGAGTTCCGGCAGGGCTACTACCAACCACCTTCATTTTGAAGTCCGCAACGGGAAGGGGACCCCGCTTGATCCTATGAAGTACCTGCCCGAGTACGGTGCTCTGCCGACGAACCTTTTCAGGAGATAGGATCTTATTTTTATTAATTTTTTATATGCGGATCGGAATATGCATATCGTTGCATCCTTCCGATGCCATGTTGATATAATAGACCGGCAAATGGAAGCGTGCAGTTCATTTTAAAACACCGGAGGCGGCGGGAAGAAAGATATGGAGATCAAAGCAGGCCGGTCAAGACCTATGGTTTATATTGCGGCTGGCGCAGTGACAGTCATTCTTCTTATGTTCATCTACGCAGCGGACCGGGGGCTCGGCATTGGGTACCCGAAAATGGCGTCACGTGAATCATACCGCCTCGGTACGATAGTGAAGATCACGCTTTATGGGGATAAAAGCGAAAAGCTGAATGATGCCCTTGACCTGTCGATGAAAGAGATTGAAAGGCTTGAGAATCTTCTGTCTGTCAACATACCCTCATCGGATGTATCGCTTGTGAACAGCGCATCAGGAGGATACCCCGTAAAAGTATCTGAAGAGACAGGTTTTCTTCTTGAAAGGGCACTTGAATGGTCAGAACTTACAGGTGGAGCATTTGATCCGACTATCGGCAAAATAGTGGACCTATGGGGCATAGGAACTGAGAGTCCGGCCATTCCTGACCGGGAGCAGCTTATAGAGGCTGTCGGGATGACAGATTTTAAAAAGGTCTCGGTCTCACGTCAAGAGAGCGGGACTTTTGTTCAGACAGCTAAAGGGCAGAGGATAGATCTTGGGGGAATAGCAAAGGGATATGTCACAGACAGGGTGAGAGATCTGCTTATAAAAAAGGGGATTCGGTCAGCTCTTATCGATCTTGGAGGAAACATCGCAGTTTTCGGGACTTCTCCCAGGCCCGGGAAGTGGAAGCTCGGACTTCAGCATCCGTTCATGCCAAGAGGTGAATATTTCGGGATTGCTCAAGTATCGGATGTTTCTGTCGTTACATCGGGGCCTTATGAAAGATATTTTGAGTCGGGAGATGTAAGGTACCACCACATCTTCGATCCGGCCACCGGATACCCGTCAGAATCAGACCTTGCATCTGTAACAGTTATTAGCACCAATTCAGCTGATGCCGACGCACTGAGTACGGCCCTCTTCGTGATGGGGCATAATAAGGCGGTCTCTCTTCTGGAAAAACTGGAAAGTGTAAATGCGGTACTGGTCAGAAAAAAGCCTCAAGGGACAGAGGTATATTTGACTGAGGGACTCAGAGACTCCTTTATACTGAAGGATACTGCTATGAAAATTGAAAAGCCGGAGAGGTAACAGGCGTGAGACGCGGAGACAGGACCATGCTGAAGATACTGATCGCGATACTTATAATTTCCGGTTTTGTGTCCGGAATGAGATTGATGATCAAAGCCCCCGTTGAGATCAATGCAGAGATAATACAGGACGGTAAGCTTTTGAAAAGGGTATTACTGAAAAAGGGAGACCCTGCCAGGGAATTTGTTGTCGAATACAAGGGCGGCCGGAACGTGCTGAAAACAGAGGATGGCAAAATTGCCGTTATTCAGGCAGACTGTCCGGACAAGGACTGCGTAAAGCGAGGATGGCTCAAAAAGCCTGGAGACTCAGCTGTCTGTCTGCCGCACAGGCTTGTTATAAGGATCTCGGGAGAGTCTGAGACGGATGGGGTGACCTGGTGATGAAGCTGAAAAATATTATAATAACCGGCTCACTCGCAGCGTTTGCACTGGTCTTTAACATTTTCGAAGGAAGCCTTCCTATGCCGCTTCCGGGAATAAAACTGGGGGCTGCCAATGTTTTTTCGTTGGTAGCACTGGTGCTTTTAGGAGTTAAGGAGGCTTTTGCGGTTACCCTTCTCAGGGTATTTCTTGCGTGGGTAATGACCGGAAATTGGTTTGCTTTTGTCTGCAGCATGGCCGGAGGTATCTCTGCGGCCGCCGTAATGTCATTATTATATACAAAATACAGAGATGACTTTACTCTTGCATGGATCAGCGTGGCAGGGGCATGGGCCTTCAACATTGCACAGGTCTCGGTGGCAGCACTTATAGTGGGTGATGCCAGAGTCCTCTTATACGCAGCTCCTCTATTAGTTGCCGGAACTGCCGCCGGATGGGCGGTTGGATGGCTGGCCCTCGTCCTGTGCGAAAGAGCGGGATCGCTGATCGACACAAAAAACTGATGCCAAAAGGAGGACTTGATCAAATTGAAAATTAGGATAGAAAACAGGATATTTGAAGAATTTCCGGATGCGAAAATTGGATGGCTGCTTGCCGAAGTCAAAATCGAACCTTCAAATGAACATGTTGAAAACATGAAGAAGGGGCTCATAGGAAAACTAAAGGACATTGGAATATCTCAGGACACTATGATGCTCCATCCCGATGTGGCGGGCTGGCGGGATGTATATTCCAGGATGGGGGTAAAACCAAGCAAGTACAGGTCTTCACTTGAAGCGCTTCTCAGGAGGACATTCAAGGGTGACATATGGAGCGTGTCTAATGTGGTAGACTGCTACGACTGTGTTTCGGCTCTCAGCCTCCTTCCGATGGGGGCTCATGACACCGCGAAGCTCAACGGTGACTTGGTGCTTCGTTACGGACGCGAGGGGGAAAAGTTCTATCCGCTTGGTGCGGGAGAGAGCGTTATCGATGTCTCTCCAAAGAACATCCTTTATGCGGATGAAGAAAAGGTTTGTTGCTGGCTCTGGAACCATCGTGACACAAGGGATGCATCTCTGTCCGAAAGCACAGAAATGGGCCTGTTCCTTGTAGATCAGGCCTTTGATACTGAGTGGAAAAGCGTAAGTGAAGGCCTCGATGCCCTTTCTTCAGAGCTTGAGAAGATTGGCTGCAGGGTGCTGAAAA
>DAIRTK010000024.1:12992-18044 GCA_036803945.1 Synergistaceae bacterium | reverse complement strand
CGCCGGATGGCTTCGGGTAGTCATAGCGGAAGTAGTTGATCATCTCCTCAATGCGGACCGCATCGGCAGGTACCTCCTGACCGAGGTTGATGAAGCGGCGGACATTGGAGTATGAAGCGTTGTCAACGTCGATTGAGAATGTTGAGTAGGGTTCGCGCAGCGGGTCACGGTAACCGTTCTCTGAAAAACCGGCGTACGACTCAGTGTTCGGTTCCGTGTAAGGCTGCTGATGCCACGGGGCCTTCGCGGCAACACCGCCCATGACCCTTCGGGATTTATCATAGGCAATGGCCGGGGCCGATTCCATCGCCATATCCTCCGCAACAACCGTGTATACCTCGTCATAGACAGGTTTGGGATCCTTTCTGGTCTCCCTGTCCCTTTCGGGCGAAACCTGGCTGTCGGTTTTCGTGAGGCTATCCGCTTCCATGACGACGTTGATGACTGTTCGTCCGGCTATGGGTTCCTCCAGCGTCTTCATCCCCCGCAGGGAGAAGCTGAGGATTTTTGCCTCAGGGCCTGCAGTGATGGCATAGGTGCCGTCGTTGCCGGTCATGGTGGTGATGGTTGTACCTTTTATCATAACAACCACTCCGCTGAGCGGGAGATTGCCGGGTCCGGTCACCGTTCCCCTGATCACGATCTGGTTTGCGGGACCTCCTGCAGTGAGAAGCAGGAATGCTAAAACTGATAATAATGATTTCATGACTATAGAATTTTAAGTTTCTGAGTTAAGGATGCAGCCCCGGGGGAGATTCCATAAAAGCCGGTGAATTTTGTAAGTTTATACTGAAATTGAAAACTGCTGAAGACGAGTTTGCATGCGGCCGGTATTCCTGAAAAGAAAAAGCGTGACGGAGAGCGATGAGGTGCTCCTGGAACGTTACCGCGATAAGGGAGACCTCGGGATACTGGGTGAGCTGTACGGGAGGTACATGCAACTGGTATATGGTGTATGCCTGAAGTATCTTGAAGAGAGGGAGTGGGCAAAGGATGAGGTGATGAATATCTTCGAAAAACTGGTGACCACGCTGCCGCAGCAGGATATTGCAAACTTCCGTACATGGCTTTACGTGGTGACGAAGAACCACTGCCTGATGCTTTTAAGGAGCCGGAAGAGCGAGACGGCCCATGCCGAAGCGATGATAAGTGACCCTCTGTTTTTTATGGAAAATTATCCCGGCCTGCATCCTTTGGGTAAAGATGTGGCCGTTGATACGGATGGAGGAAGCACAGGTGGTGACCCTGACAGCAAAGGCGGGGAGGAAGCAATGAAGAGGCTTGAAGAGTGCGTGGAGAAGCTGAAGGAGGAGCAGAGGATCTGCATCAGGCTGTTCTTCTATGAAGGATGCAGCTACAGGGAGATAAGCGGGAGAACAGGTATAGAGGAGAGCAAGGTTAAGTCGTATATTCAGAATGGTAAGAGGAACCTGAGAATATGCATGGAAGGTGATGGATAGGATATGAAAGAGTACAGGAAAGACAAACGGCTGCTCATCCCGCGGGATGAGTTTGAGGAGGAGGCTTCAGAGGGCCTCGGCAGGCTCAGTCGTGAGGAGGCTGAGGCTGATCTCGGTGAGCTGAAGGCGAGGATGGAGAGTCGTCTTCGCCGGCCCCGTGCCATCTGGATCCCTGCTGCCGCGGCGGTGGTTCTGCTGCTTGCAGCGTCGGCGGTGGTGGTCTCTCTGCTCAGGGAGAGGCCCGCAACTGACTCTCTGCTTGCCCGGAAAGAAAGGGCAAAGGAGGAGATGGCCGCAGCCGGTGGCGTAATAACTGACACCGCGCTGATTGCGATGGCCCTGCCAATTGAGAAGGAAGAAAGTGCTCCCCTTGCCCCTGCGGCAAAAGGGGTCATGGTTCCTGCCTTGCCTGAAACAACTGATGAAGTATATATGATTGTTGCGGAAGATGAGGTAGCGGAAGTCGCGGATGACGAGCCGGTTGTATCACCGGTTTTTGCCGGGGAGGAGATGGCGGAGATTGTTGTGGTGGAGGCGATTCCGCAAGCCAGGGCGGCTGCGGTAAAAGCCAGGGCAGCTACTGAGACAAGGGAAATCGCTGAATCAAGAGACGAAAAGAAGGCAGTTGCAGCGAAAGATGTGGCAGACAAGTCTGAGCCGGCTGCCGGGGCAGTCGCCCCGGTGATACAATCCCCTGCCGCCCCCCTGGTCGGGTGGGTAAAATACGCGGAGTGGGCAGCAGGCAACATAAGATACCCGTCAGGAGTGCAGCCGGTGGTGAGGCAGGAAGTTGTGGTCTCGTTCAGGGTACAGCCCGACAGCACGCTGACTGACCTCAAGGCAGTAAGCTCGCCCGGAGAGCCATTTACGCGCGAGGCGTTCAGGCTTCTCCGTGAGGGGCCTAAGTGGGTGCCTGCCGCCAGTGGCGGTAAAGTCGTGGCGGAGGAGGTGATGGTAAAGGTTGTGTTCAGATAGATGGTGTGTCGCAATTGTTAATAGCCTCCATCCAATTTTTTAATGATTAGTTCCGTTTCTACAATGCTATAAACTCTGAAAGCTATCTTTGTCAACACTATTGCCCATTGCCTAATGCCTATTGCCTAATTTAAAATAAAATGAATCTACTGACAGGAAAACGGGTGCTTGTTACCGGCGGAGCCGGATTTATCGGGTCTTCGCTTTGCCATGACCTCCTTGAGCGCGACAACAGGGTGATCTGCCTTGACAACTTCGCCACAGGAAAGAGAGAAAATATAGGTGATCTTAGCAAGAACCCTGATTTCAGGCTGATTGACGGTGACATACGTGACCCTGAGACCTGCCGCAAGGCTGTGGAAGGTGTTGATGTGGTACTTCACCAGGCGGCCCTTGGCAGCGTACCACGCAGTATTGCTGACCCTGCCACCACCAATGCCGTCAACATCAACGGATTCCTGAATATGTTAATTGCCACCCGTGATGCAGGCATTAAAAGGTTTGTTTACGCCTCAAGTTCATCAGTTTACGGTGACTCTCCCGAGCTGCCCAAGGTTGAGGAGCGTACCGGGAAAGTGCTTTCGCCATATGCCGTCACCAAGCTTGTAAATGAGGAGTATGCCCGGGTCTTCGGTAGTATATACGGCATGGAGACCCTGGGGCTGCGCTATTTCAACGTATTTGGCCGGCGGCAGGATCCCGGCGGACCATACGCTGCGGTCATCCCTAAGTTCACCCAGGCCTTTATGAAGTATGAGTCGCCCGTCATCAACGGTGACGGCAGCAACTCGCGCGATTTTACCTATATAGACAACGTATTGCTGGCCAACAACCTGGCGGCCACGGTTGAGAATCCCGCCGCCTTCAACCAGGTATATAACGTGGCCTGTGGTGACTCTGTCAATCTGAATGAGATGACCGGATTATTAAGAGGTTTTCTTGCAGCCTATGATCCGAAGATCGCTATCGTGGAACCGGCACACGGCCAGAACCGCCAGGGTGACATACCTCACAGCATGGCCAGTATCGGCAAGGCCGTCAGGCTCCTCGGATACAATCCCCCGGTTCTTTTCAACGAAGGTTTGAAGCGTGCCGTTGAGTGGTATGTTGATAACCTGCCATTCAGTTAACAGGCAGTTGAATCGTTCTTTTTTATCTTTGTGCTTATTGGCACAACCTGACAGGCCATTTCAGGCCTTGTGATCATATATACAGAACGTTAGACGCAGATAATGTGTGACTGACGGACCGGAGGATTAGGAAATCACCTGGATATTAACCTGTTCAGGGCCGGATCACACTTTTATAAATCAATCAATTTGGGTGGCAAAGGATTAAAGCAAAAGGCTGTTACCGGGATACTCTGGAGTTTCTCTGACAGTTTTTCAACTCAGCTGGCACAGTTTCTTGTAGGGCTGATACTGGCCAGGATACTTTCACCTGAGGAATTTGGCCTTGTTGGTATGATAACCGTGTTCCTGGCCATCAGTCAGAGTCTTGCTGACGGTGGTTTCGGCGAGGCGCTAATCAGGAAGAAAGATGCCACTGATGAAGACTTTTCAACTGTTTTTTATTTTAACCTTGTTGCCAGCAGTGCTGTTTTTGCCCTGTTTTATCTGCTGGCCCCTGTAATAGCTTCTTTCTACGGCCACCAGGAGCTGGTAAACATATCCAGGGTAATGGGTTCGATTATCCTGATAAATGCCATTTGTATAGCCCAGAGAACCCAGCTTACACGTCAGGTTGATTTCAGGAAGCAGATGAAGATCAATCTCAGTGCCGCCATAATATCCGGTGTTATAGCCATAATTATGGCATTGAACGGATTCGGGGTCTGGAGTCTTGTATGGCGAAGTGTTATCAGAAGCGTAATACAGGCGGTAATGCTCTGGACAACCAACAGGTGGGTCCCCGGGAAGGTGTTCAGCCGTGAATCATTCAATTCCCTCTTCCCGTTTGGTTCAAGACTGCTCGTCTCGGGTATTATCGATACGCTGTACAACAATGTATACCTGCTGATCATCGGTAAATTCTTCAGTGCCGCCCAGCTGGGTTATTACACCAGGGCAGACCAGTTCAGCAGGCTGGTCTCCTATAACCTCACACGGGCTGTGCAGCGTGTCAGTTATCCGGTTTTAAGTCTGGTGCAGGACCAGGATGAAAGACTCAGAGGCGGTTACAGGAAAATTATAACGGCAACAATGTTCATTACATTCTTCCTGATGTTCGGGATGGCGGCAGTTGCAGAACCACTGATCATTACCCTGATAGGAAGAAAGTGGCTCCCTGCGGTGGAATACCTCCGGTATCTCAGCATTGCAGCATCATTATATCCTCTGCATGCCCTGAATATGAACATTCTTAATGTCAAAGGGAGATCAGACCTGTTGCTCAAACTCGAAGTTGCCAAGAAAATACTTGCCGTACCGGTTATTGTGGCCGGTATTTTATTGGGTATCAGAATACTTCTGATAGGCATGATTATTCATTCCGTTGTGTCATATTTTGTGAACAGTTACTACTCGGGAAGACTGATATCTTACCCTGCCATGGAACAGCTTACTGACATATTACCTTCACTCCTTGTTGCCCTCCTGGCTGCGGGAATGGTCATGCT
>DAIRTK010000024.1:0-12892 GCA_036803945.1 Synergistaceae bacterium | reverse complement strand
TATAAATGAAAAGGGCAATTACCATATCTCTCCTGCTGGCACTGACTCTTTATATATCGGCTCAGAGTAAGCCTGATTGTGAGCCGGTTGTGTTCAGCAGACTCGATTCAGTGATTAATTATGTCATCAATGATGAAACCGGTGAATTTGTTCCTGCTGATGTATACATATACGGTTATGAAACAGGTGAACCCAACCAGGTGATCAGGAGGCTGTCATTGCCTTCCAGGACACCGGTCAACAGGCAGCTCTATTATGACAATGAATACGGGCTGAAGATTATGTATATACTTCAGGTCTGGAACGGGACCGAATATATCAACAGCTCAAGGACTGATTACACATACAATCCTGATGATTATCTTGCATCCGAACTGTTTTCAAGGTACGAAGCAGAAGCATGGGTGAATTACCAGCAACATCTTTACAACTACAATGATGAGATGAAGGTAACGACCTATCTGAGGCAGATGATGTATTCACCGGGTGTCTGGACCAACTTTTCCTACAAGAATTATATTTACAATGAGCAGGGAGAACTGGAAGAAAGGAATGAGCAACGGATTTCTGACGGTGTGATCTTCTGGGCGGAGGTATTTACCTATGATGAATTTGGCAGGGTATCAGTACGTATCAGGCAGGGTTTGAAATATGACCCGGTGACGCGTTCCTATCTGCTTGTTGACCTGAACAGGCAGAAATATACATACAGCAAATACGGAGAGTTGTCGGAATATCTTATTGAGTCATGGGACGGAGGAGAATGGGTGCTGACGGGTAAAAGCATATATTTCAGGAAATTGCTGCTGTTCAAAAAGGTTCCGGTTTGTTTCAACGGGCATACTATGATGGTCCCTGTGAAGATGGCACTCCGGTTGCTGGACTACGGTGCACTTCTGGGCTCCTGCGAGTGCCTCTATCCTGAGGGATTTCCCTGTTGCGGTGAGTGCGATAAATCGTCCGGCAGGAAAGGGAATGACGGCCTGATGATATACCCCAATCCGGCTGTATCTGAAATCAATGTCATCACCGGTGAAAAAATACCCGGTAACCGCGAAATAAGCATCTACGGTCAGAATGGTACCCTGATGAAAAGGACCAGTTCCGGGTCCGCTGCAGAGACAGTTGATATATCTGAACTGAGATCAGGGTCTTACTACCTCGTGGTATCAGGCGCAGGGGTATCACTTACAACCACATTCGTAAAAAAACAGTAGGCAGGTGCAGAAAACAGGTGTGCTCTTCGTCGTAAGATCGTTTTCACGGACAGGAGCACTACCTGTAAGATTCAGGCAGATAGCCGGCTGTCTTGCCACACACTTTGATGTACACATCCTGGAACTTACCTACAGGAAGGAGGAGGCCAGAACTGTGAACGGGGTCAGGATCCATTCCCTGGAGTACTCACAGGCAGGCAGGATCTTTAATCCTGAGAGATCATGGTCAGTCATCAGGACGGCCGGAGTGAGTCACTCCGGCAAACCCCTGGCTGTGTTGAAAAGGCATATCAGGAGCCTGCTCTTTCCTGACAGCGTTATTACCGAGGTCAGGCGTCTCAGGAAGGAAGTGTCAAGGATATCACTGGAAGAGGGAATAAGGGTTGTTGTTCTGAGTGCTTTCCCATTCTCGGTACTGCTCTGTGCCAGGTCACTCAAAAAGAAGATTGCGGCACGGATCATCCTTGATGTGGGAGACCCGTTCTACCGCAATTCAACCAACGGCAGGGTAAGGGATTGGCTCGCACGGAGATTCGAAAAAAAACATCTGAAATACATTGACAGACTGGTGGTTTCAAGTGAGGCCATCAGGAACCATTATCTCGGGAGTTACCCGTTTCTTACTCCGGCCGCCGTTCATACGGTGGCAATGGGTATCACGGGGTCACTGTTGCAAAAAAGCAATACGGCCGGTGAGATATCGCCGCAGAATAAACCTTCCGGACAGCTGAGGCTTGTTTATGCGGGTCAGCTTTACAGGAAGATGAGGGAACCCTTTGAACTTTACAGGGCTGTTATTCAGATGAACCAGGTTGAAGGTCAGAAGGCAGTTCTTGAACTTTACGGTTCATTCAGCCGTGAGTTTTCAGCAGGGTATGAAAATGCAGACGCAATAAGATTTATGGGTCCGGTGGAGCATGACACCATTGACATGGTTTACGGGAATGCGGATGTTGTCGTTTTTATTGACAATGCATATGGATTGCAGACCCCGGGAAAGATATTTGAAGTAGCATTTCTCAAAAGACCGGTTTTGTTCATTGCTGACCGTGTTCAATCACCGGCACTCGATTTTATACGTGATATGAAGCACATAACAGTTGTCAGGAACAGGGCTGACTTAATAGGTGAGGCGATAAGAACTATTACAGGCCGGAAACCGGAATATCCGTCTTCTGAGAGTGTGAGGGAGTTTTTATGGGAGAACAGGGCGGAGGAATACAGGCAAATAATCAATTGTCTTGCAAGTGAATAGAAGGGTAAAATATCCATGGCATCTCTGGTTTGTCATGGCGATACCGGTAATCAATGCAATTGCCTCAAACACAACGGAGTATTTCAGTTCAGATATACTCAACACAGGTAATCTCAGGGCTCTCCTGATAGGTCTTTTTGCAATATGGTTTGTCTTTACAAGGTTCCCCAATGAGAACCTGTCACGCTTTATCCTGTTATACATTGCCTATTATTTCCTTCTTGTCCTCTTTGCCCATGACCGGCTGGTATCCGGAAACCTGTACCTTAAGTTTGTATTAGGTGTTATAATGCTGCCTTTAGGCTATTATTACATCAGTTCAATTGCGAGGCTTGAGATGCTGATGAGAATCTTCCTGGTCACTCTGGGTCTTCATCTCATTAACATCCTGATCGCGAACATATTTCAGCTGGGTACATCAGATTATCTTGATGAAACATTCTATTTCGGAGCTGGAAGGGTAAATATCACCAAGAACATTCTTATCCTTGTCTTTATGATGCCTGTGACCCTGCTTTTTATCCGGAAATACCGGAAGGCGGCCACGGTGATTTACATCATTGCCTTCCTGGTCACCCTGATAGGAATAAAGAGATCTGTACTTATTTCAGCTGCTGCCGGGGTGATAACCTATCTCGCGGTCAAACAACGTTTTACGTTATTATTGAGAACAGTTGTCGTAATATCTGTACTTTTCCTGGTGCTGGTGTTTGTCTTTCCCGATTTTACCAGTCTTTTCCGGTCAAGATTTGAGGCAAGGGGCGAGAGGGTTGAACTGACCGAGGAAACTATCGAGACAGAGGGGAGGCTGAGTGAGGCAGAGACGGTATTCAATGCCTGGAAATCAGGCTCATTCAGACACAAAATAGCAGGATCTGAAGTTTTCAATGACAGGCTCTATTTTGATACTCAAAGGATGTTGCATACAGATTATATGATCATTCTCAATGGCTCCGGGATAGTGGGCCTGTTCCTGTGGTTTTATCTGTTTTTCATAGTAATAAGGGAAAAGAACCGGTATTACAGGGTTCTTCGCAACCATATCCTTTTCCGGGAGATGAATGCTGTATTCTGGGTATTGCTGGTTGCACAGATTGTTCTTTCTGTTTCAGGAACCATTTATGCCATTGAACTAAGGAGTCTTATCTTTCTTTACTGGGGTGCTTTCCTCGGAACAATGAGGGGATATCTCAAAGAAATGTATTCAATAAAAAACAACGTTTCCGCCTCACCCGGCAGCACTGAAGCAGGAGTATGAAACTGGGCATTGCAGGAGATATTGCATTCAGCGGATTGATCAGTACTGACAGCCGCCGGAATGATGAAAGGTTTGCCTGGCTGGCTGAGGAACTGGGCATATGTGACGGACTTATTGCCAACCTTGAGGCACCGGTGGTTGCTGACGAGAGAAACAGGGGTAAAAGGGCTTATCTCTTTGCTGATCCGGATGTAATGTCATCACTGCTCGCAAAGCTGAAGGTAGTATGTGTATCCCTGGCAAATAACCATATCCTCGATTGTGGCAGGGAAGGGCTTGTCAATACACTCGGCCTGCTTGACAAAAATGGAATATTTCATTCAGGTGCAGGGCTGACAGAGGAACAGGCCGGTCCGGTAATTTTTCCCTTCGCAGGAAAAATGATCGGGTTTGTGGCCTGGAATCATGATTCCACCAATCCTGCCAGGGATGTATACCCTGATGTTTTCCTGAACAGCTTCGACCTGCCCCGGGCTGTAAGGCAGATAAATGAGCTTCGCAGAAGCTCCGATATAGTTGTCGCAAGCATACACTGGGGAACCGATTATTCCTTCTTCCATGAAAGATGGCAGAGGGATGCGGCAGCCACTCTGGCTGAGGCCGGAGCTGATATAATAATGGGTCATCATTCTCATACTCTCCAGCCTTTTGAATTCCATGGGTCAAAGCTCATCTTTTACGGCCTGGGAAGTCTTAGCTTTGGTGATTTCAGGAAGAACGGAAGGATGTATGCCCTTTACAGAAGAACAAAACATTCAGCTGTCTTCATGGTTGATGAATACCTTACGATTACCGACATCATTTCAACCCGGGAACTGAAAGGCAACCGTATTGTCAGCGGAGGAAGGGATATCTCCGGGCGCAATAAGCGCCTCATGGTCCTCAGCAGGATAAGAGACAGAAGCCGGGTGGCTGCTGCCGTTATACGGTTTCACGAAAAGGTGCTGAGCAGGATTTATGAATATTTTTTTGGCTATTACATGAATCCGGTCAGAAGATTATTCCAGGCAGGCAATATCAGGAAAGTCGCAAAACTGTTCAGATAAGAAAATTGTCCCTGAAATTATGTTTACTCTTTACAGGTCACGATTAAAGGCTGACAGTAACACTTACCATGCTGCTCCGGAGGATAATGTTGTCAATTTTGGAGAGTATGTGCTGCGTTACCGTGGTACTGGATTCAGATATGCCGGAGGTACCGGCGTATATCTGGACGGATACATGATTCCCCGCAGAAATCTGGCCCGGCAGCATTGGATAAAAGACCAGCATGAGCTTGTGGCACATCTTTACTCAGAGTATGGAGCAGGACTCACTGAGTATATCAAGGGCCGGTTTATTGTAATCGTGATGAAGGATGATCATATTGAGATTTTCCTTGATCAGATGGGGCTTTACAGGGCCTATTACAGGAATGAGGGTAATGATTTCATAATTTCAGACACTGTCAGCGGGATCCGGGAGACAGTTGGGGAGCAGGAACCTGACCGTGTATCTGTTGCCATGCAGGCACTGTTTCACCGGGTCCCGGGCCATTACACAGTGTACAGCGGTATTTTCAAGACCACCAGTGCTGATTACTTCAGAATTTCCAGGGAGGGCATTATTCATAATCATTACTTCAACCCGCTGAGGTTGATTGACCGGGAAATATCTGAGGGTGAAATTGAGATTGAAGATCTGGCGGAGGTATTTCAGAAAAATGTATCGGATCTTGACAGTTATCTCAAACCGAAAAGAACTCTCCTGACCCTTACTGGCGGAAAAGACAGCCGGACAATACTGACTGCATTGATGGGAGCCGGGATAAAACCGGTTGGCATTACATACGGCAACAACATGTCACGTGATGCAGTTTATGCCGGTATGGTGGCAGATGCCGCAGGTATACGGCATATTATTGCTGTTCCTCCCTCAGATGCTCAATGGCATGCTGACGGGGCAAAAGCAATCATCGGAACAGGGGATCCGGAAATTAGTATTCATCGCAATCACAGGCTTTATGCCTTTGGAATGGCAGCAGAAGAAACTGACTTTGATACTGCTTTTTATACCGGTTACCTGGGGGGCGAGATGCTCATAGGTATATATTATGATGATCTGATTTTTACCGGTTTCCTTAAACAAATATGGAGCGGATTGCCTCTGCGGCAACTGATTCCCGTCAGACTTGGAGAGTATTTCATCTTATCTGATAATCAGCTTATTGAAAAGATCGTGGAAAGAACCCGGGAGATCGGATGTACCGATTTGACCCTGCCGCAGAAGTTGCGGGAGTTTCACGCTCTTTTTGAAATAGGTTTGCCTCATCACATTCAGGATATATCCTTGTCGTCCGGATTCTTCAGGTATTCCGTCCCTGCCTTCCTCGACACCGAGTTCCTTGAACTGCTTTTCAGATCCAGGTACAATTTCCGGTTCAGGAATGCCTCAACCGTCAATCCTTTCAAGAGGCATGAGCTCTTCAGGGTAAACATGGGCATTCAGCATCTTCTCAGTTCCGGCCTTGATTCCGTTCCCTTCGGTAAAAGGGGTTACTATAACAATACTGAATACCTGAGGGGTCCGCTGGCATGGAGTATTGTCAAGGGGTACAGGTATCTCACTGACAGGAGGAAATATCCTCCCTCATTTGCTTATGGCACGGAGTACAAAGAGTTTCTTGGAGGTGCTCTTGCACAGGCCTGCAGTGATAATTCTCCCGCAGGCGATTTCTATGATACCGGGGCTGCTTCAGCAAGTCTTGCCGCTTTGAAATTTCCGTTGTCAGAAAAGCACCTGCACAAGTTTTCTGACATAGTGACGTTCAGTATGATGTTTGGCAGAAGGTGATGAAAACAAAAATTGCAATATTCAGGAACGAGTCAGCCGATGATCACCTGCCCTGGCTGGAGGCCTGCAGGAGAAGGACGGGTGAGGTTGAAGCCGTGGTGCTTGACATCACTGCCTCTGACTGGCTGGAGAGTTTCCGGAGGGAAAAGTATGACCTTGTGCTTCTGAGGCCTCCCGGCCGGACAGAAAGATACAAGCAGCTATATGATGAAAGGGCACTGATTCTGCATTACCACTCCGGTATACCGGTGTATCCCTCACTGAATGAAGTGCTTATCTATGAAAATAAGCGGTTCCTGAGTGACTGGCTCAACATCAATAATATACCCCATCCTGAGACAAGGGTTTTCTTTGACAGGAAGGAGGCACTGGAGTGGGCCATGTCAGGAATATCATTCCCTGTTGTTGCAAAGACGAATATCGGTGCGTCAGGCAACGGGGTAAGATTCCTTGATGATGAAAGGATATTGTCTGACTATATCTCAGATGCATTTGGCAGGGGAGTAGGAGTAAAAACCGGTCCCAAACTGCGAAAGGGCTCTCTGACCGGCAAGCTGGTGAAAGCAATGACCACACCGGGCTTCCTGAAGAAAAGGCTGGGTGAGTACAGGGCGTCATTTGAAAATCCTCAGCGCGGGTATGTGATCTTCCAGGAATTCATTGCCCATGAGTTTGAATGGCGCTGTGTAAGGATAGGCAATTCCTATTTTGCACATAAGAAGATTGCCCGTAACAACATGTCCAGCGGAACCCTTATTAAGGGTTATGATCCTGTGCCTCCTTCCCTGCTTGACTTCATCCGCGGCATAACAGACAAAACCGGGTTATCATCGGTATCAATAGATCTGTTTGAGCGCAACGGGGATTACCTCGTGAATGAAATCCAGTGTTTCTTCGGTCAGTCTGATCCTTACCAGATGCTTGTGGATTCAGTTCCGGGACGGTACAGGTATCTTGATGGGAAATGGATATTTGAGGCCGGCGATTTTGCCGCCAATGCCTGTTATGATCTCAGGCTGGAACATGCACTGGGCCTGGTTAAACATTGAAAATGTGACGATTGAAGATACTGTTTGTACTTAGCGGCAACAGTTCAGGAACCGGTCATGCCGGAGACAGTGAGGTCATCCCGGTAAAGAATCCTGTCATTCAGGCGGGCACGCTAAGGGCAGCCGGTCATGAGGTGGATATTTTCCTTATCAGGGGGAAAGGCATGGCGGGCTATCTCCGGAGTATCCCGTCGATAAGAAAAAAGATAAGGGAAGGAGAGTATGATATCATTCATGCGCATTACAGCCTGACAGCCTTTGCTGTATCGCTTGCCGGCAGACATCCCCTGGTTGTTTCCCTTGCGGGAAGCGATGTCATGGGTATTACCCTGCTTCTTCCTCTGACAAGGGCTTTTTGCCGGTACAGGTGGAGGCGGGTGATAGTCAAGACAGCTGCAATGAAGAACAGACTTGGAGCCGGGAATATAACAGTAATTCCAAACGGGGTTGACACAACACTTTTTGCCCCTTCCGACAGACATGAGGCCAGGCAGCGGCTTGGGCTGCCGGATAAGCGAATCATTCTTTTCGCGGCTGATCCCTCCAGGAAGGAGAAGAACTACACCCTGGCAGAGGAGGCAGTGAAAAGGCTGGGAAGGAACGACACGATACTCTTACCTGTTTCCGGCGTTCCGCATGGTCAGATGCCCCTGTGGTACAATGCAGCCGATTTGCTTCTGGTTACTTCATTATGGGAAGGTTCAGTAAACTCTGTGAAGGAAGCAATGGCATGCAACCTCCCTGTGGTAAGTACCGATGTGGGAGATGTGAGGGCCAATACCGATGGGCTTGAAGGTTACCATATCACATCATATGACCCTTCTGAAATTGCGGAAAAAGTGGCTGGGGCTCTTGACTCCGGAGCCGTGATCAGGGCACGCGACCGTTTGTTTGAACTTCAGCTTGATGCGGCTTCCGTTGCCGGGAAGCTTATTGAACTGTATAATTCAGTAATTTCACAACCTGTAAAAGAGAGCAAAACCAGGGCAGCAGAAGGCAGAGATGGATCAGGTTAACAGATCAGGAGAGAAAAATATGATATATGGTGCTGTCATTATCGAGGGTCATGTTCAGGGTCTGTCAAATACCCGGGCTCTTGGTGAGGCAGGAATCCCGGTGGTTGTGGTTGACACTGGCAACTGCCTGGCGAGATACTCCCGGTATTGCACCGGGTTTTTTTATTCTCCCTCTTTTGACAGCGACGAACTTGCTCACTTTCTCATTGATCTGGCAAAGAGGGAGGGGCTTAACGGCTGGATGCTGCTGCCATCAAATGACCATGCTGTTCATACCATAGCAAGGAACAGGGATTCCCTCGGAGAGGTTTTCAGGCTGATAACACCGGGGAAGGAAATTATTGACCTTATCTATGACAAGAAAAACCTGCTGGATATTGCAGCAGGTCTTGGTGTCAGCATACCCTCTACCCATTACTTCACATCATCGGCCGAGGCAATTCCTCCGGGCCTTAAATACCCGGTTATTACCAGGGGTCGTTTCGGGCTCTCGTTCTATAAGGCGATGAAGGCTAAAGCCCTGCTTGCGAACGATGAGGCAGAACTCCGAAGTCAGATTGTGCGAATCGAAGAGGCGTTCGGGCCCGCCATGACTCTTACACAGAGTGTTATACCCTTTGATGGCACAAACAGGACTGTTTCTTTCACTGCTTTCTGCACCGGTGGAGAGGTGCGTTGCTGGTGGGCCGGCCGGAAACTGAGAGAACACCCCTGGAGATTCGGTACAGCCACTTTCGCAGAAAGCATTGAATGTGAGGAATGCCTTGAGCCAACGGCAAAATTGCTGAAGAAACTGAATTATACCGGCATCTGCGAGGTGGAATATATCAGGGACCCTGCTGACGGCCTCTATAAACTGATTGAAATGAATGCCCGTACATGGCTCTGGGTGGGGCTGGCAAGGAGATGCGGAGTTGATTATGCCCTGCTTGCCTACAGGTTCGTTAATGGCCAGGATCCCCAATACCCGGCTGATTATCTCCCCGGAGTAAAGTGGATTAATTATCTTACTGACACATGGTTCAGTTTCAGGGCAATGTTATCCGGTGACCTTAAACCGGGGGAATATCTTGGGTCATTGAAGGGAAAGCGGATTAACGCAGTCTTTTCATGGAAAGATATCGTACCCTCCTTTGCCTTACTGATGCTTTCGTTTTATATTGCACGCAAAAGAGGGTAAATCAATTAACCTGGAATCACATGGAGCTGATCGTGATCATACTTGCAAATTTCCTGATGTCTTCGGCCCTTTTCATCTTCTGGGTGGCAAAGGGGGGATTCAACAGGCGTTACCTTTATACAGACAACCTGTTACTGGGAGCAGCAGGCGCACTTCTTACCCTACTTGTCAGATACTTACTGAATCTCCATCTGTGGGTGCTGGTGCCCTTTGTCAGCGGATTCATTATTCTCTTCCTTTTTGTTCTTCTATTCCTGTACAGGTTCTTCAGGAATCCTTCAAGGACGGTTCCCGGAAGCCCTGATGATATTGTGTCGGCTGCTGATGGCAGGGTTATATATATCAAAGAGCTTGAGGTAAACCAGATGCCGGTGACAATCAAGAAGATGAGGATTGCTGACCTCAGTGAGATCACCAAGACGGATCTGCTGGAAAGGCCATGCTATCTCATAGGGATAGCCATGACTCTTTTCGATGTACACATGAACCGCTCACCACTGGACGGTGAAATCACATTCATCAGGCATACACCCGGTACTGCAATTGGTCTCAATACTCCGTCATCGACCATAACAAATGAGCGTAACACCGTAATAATTGAGAGAACAGACGGGGTAAAAGCAGGTATAGTGCAGATAGCTGCCAGGGGTGTAAAGCGGTGTATTGTCATGGCAAAAGTTGGTGACAGGGTAAGCAGGGGTGAGATCATCGGAAAGATTAGGTGGGGGTCACAACTGGACATGATTATTCCGCGTGACTGTGAAATAATGGTCAGGGAGGGAGAACAGGTTTACGCCGGCAGCACGGTTATAGGCAGACTTCAGGTAAAAAATCAGGGTGGCAACGTAAGGTGAATTTGCTGTTTGACATAGGGCATCCCGGACAGGTTCACCTCCTGCGAAATGCCATAGAGATACTTAAGTCCCGGGGGCATGAAGTGACAGTGACGGTCAAGGACATCCCGGGCGCCAGGAAGCTGCTAGATGCATATGGTATTCCCTGGTTGCCTCTGGGGCGAAAATTTGATTCACTCCTGCTGAAGGGATTCTCCCAGGCAAAGTATAATTACAGGTTATGGAAAATAGCCTGTGAGAAGAAAACTGACATAGCAATCGGTTCTTCGATAACTGTAGCCCATGCCTCAGTTTTCCACCCCATGAAATCAATACTGCTTGATGATGACGATGCTGACGCCGTGAAACTTTTTTCTATGTTTGCCCATCCGTTTGCAGACACTGTACTTTCACCGGCAGCACTGGCACACCAGAGGAGGCACCACCGTGACGTCGTTTACCAGGGAACCCATGAGCTCTTTTATCTTCATCCTTCCCGCTTTACCCCTGACCCAACAGTCCCTGAAATGGCCGGGATAGATATTTCCGTGCCTTATTTTATCCTGAGATTCGTTTCGGGAAAGGCATACCATGACAAGGGTGAGAGGTGGATCACCCTTGAGCAGAAGCTGCGTATTGCCAGTGTGCTTGAGCGTTACGGAAGGATTTATATCACAACCGAACGTGACATTGAGCCGGAGCTTGAACGGTGGCAGCTAAGGGTGGCTCCGGAACTCATACATCACCTGATGAGATATGCCACCATGTTTGTCGGCGACAGCCAGACAATGACATCCGAAGCAGCTATTCTCGGAACCCCGGCGCTTAAATGCAACTCGTTCGCGCATAAGCTCTCCGTGCCAAATATGCTTGAGGACAAATATGATCTATGCTATGCTTTTCAACCGGAAGAGTTTGACCTGATGCTTGCCAGGATAGAAGCATTGCTGGAGATTACAGACCTGAAACAGCTCTGGGAAAAAAAACGGGAGCGCTTCCTGGCTGATATGATCGACCCTACAGCTTTTCTTGTAAGCCTGATAGAAAATTACCCGACAGGCAGAAGGCCTGTACCAAAAGTAAAGAAAACAGCCTGATATCACCTGAGAATGGATTTTACTCTCAGAAAATACCGTGAACTGATTGTCTCTCTGAAGGCCTGCGGGCTCCCTTTCATCGGATTTGGAGATGTTGCTGATGGCAACCACCCCGTTTTCATCGTTTTAAGACACGATGTGGACAAAAAGCCTCAGAATGCACTGGAAATGGCCAGGCTTGAGGCTCGGGAGGGAGTAAAGGCAAGCTATCATTTCAGGGCCGGCAGGGATGGTTTTGAGGAGAGGTTTATCTCAGCCATTGCAGGGCTTGGCCACGAAACAGCATATCATTACGAGGACCTGACTACGGTTTCAGGAAGACTGAGGGGACGAGCCACATCCATTGACAGGAAAATTGTTGACCAGGCGATAGAGCAGTACAGGAAGAACCTGGCCCGGTTGAGAATACTGTGCCAGGTAAAGGTAATATCAATGCATGGCAGCCCCCTTTCACCTGTTGACAACAGGCTTCTGTGGAAGTATTATGATTATCATTCTGATGGGATACTCTGTGAGCCATACTTTGACATTGACATGTCAGACACCATTTATTTGACTGACACAGGCAGGAGATGGGACGGAGAGGAGTCATCAATACGCGACAGGGGAATTCAGACCGGATCCGGTCATGAATCTGACCCCTATGCAGGGTGGAAGGTAAGACCCGCAAGGGGAAGTCTGATGGCAATGACTCCGGAAGGAGTCAGTCTAAGGCAAAAGGTCAGTGTCCGAACTACTGACGACCTGATTGCCATGTCGGGTCCGGGCATTATGACTAACAGGCTGATTATCAATACGCATCCTCAAAGGTGGAGTGATGCAATCATACCATGGTTAACTGAGTTGATGATCCAGAATTTAAAGAATCCTGTAAAAAAGGCAATGAACAGGTCTAAATTTATATCCTGACAGGCTTCGCACAACGGCTGCTTTTCGCAAGAAAAATACCCCGCCCGTATATTATCCGGCGGGGTTATTTCGTTTCTAAAGAAATACTTGTGCAAATGTGAGGTTACATCAGACCATGATGCAACCTTTTTGCACCTGTAAAGGTCTTGAAGAAGAACATTTGAACCTGTATAGATAAGAAAAAAGCTCCGTCATGGAAAAGCAAGGTTATCAGGCGAATAAAATATCATTCAGAATATTCCGCAC
>DAIRTK010000023.1:0-18532 GCA_036803945.1 Synergistaceae bacterium | reverse complement strand
GAAGCATTGCAAGTTGCGTCGTCATCATCCACGATCTGCCCCAATTGCGGCAATTGGGGCATCTCGCGGCGCTAACTTAGCAACATTTGCGGTCCTGCGCGTCAACGTATGCTGACCTTATGGCGAAGTGCGGCGGCGACCCCGCCGCGTGAAGCTGCGACAAAAACTGTCGCGGGAAGCGGTTGGGAAGCAGTTGTTTAAGGCAGGGGAATTTGCGACATAAGGCGTCGTGGTAAATTAAACCTTGCACCATATTCACGTCGTCCCCGAATGCCCCAGTCGGGGATCCAGCGTCTCTAGGTCCTTGCTATGACTAGCATTTTTAGACCCAAACAAAAGCCTCTGGATCTCCGATTTAAGCATTCGGAGACGACGGAGATTAGGTCCAATGTCGGGACGAAAGGCGGTTTTGAACCTCCGCGGCCCTTGGCCGCAATTCACCGCGATGCGAAGCGAGCAAATTCTCCAGCGACGTATGTCGCGAATTCACCGCAGCCAAAGGCTGCAAATTCTCCGCCCCTGCCCCTGGCCCCTACGACCGTTTGACTACAGTTTGACCGGTTTCACAACCGTTTCACCATAGCTTCACAACGGCTTCACGCGACAGTATTTGTCGCAACTTCACCATCGTTATGCTAAGCCAGTGCTCCTAGATGCCCCAATTGCATGCAAATAAAGAGAGGGGCTCTCTTCCGAGAACCCCTCTCCTCCTGTCTTAGAACGCCCCGCTCCGGTCTCTGCAGATGATCCGGACTTACGCCGCTTTGTAACTGAACTGCGATACGGGAATCTGGAACTCGTTTCCTTGCACCTGGATTTCTGTAGATCGTATAATCAATTGCTATAGCGGACGGGGCGTTTTCTAGTTATCAGAATACACAGAAAATTAAAATCTGTCATCAGTAATGAGACCCGGATTACTGAATGCATTAGCGCCATAGGGTAAAATATATGTTTACATCACCATTTCATCAAGATGCTGCGGTGTCATGATAACAAGGAGCTTGCCCTAAAAATAATCCTTGACGTATGGCAGTTTGGGTAATATTCTTTCCAAGTGTGCATATGCACGCAAGGAGAGGGTCGGTTTGCCCAGGGTGGTCAAAAGCAGAAGAGTATGCAGTATTCCAGAAAATTTGCGCTTCATTCCTGAAGGCAGCGCAGATGATGTTATAGTCCTCAGTATCGAGGAAATAGAATCAATAAGACTGTGCGATCTTGAATCGATGGACCAGGACAGGGCCGCAGAGCTAATGAACGTTTCAAGGGGGACCCTCCAGAGGATACTCTACTCTGCCCACAAAAAGGCAGCTGAAGCTCTCTGTCTCGGCAGGGAGATCCATATAGACGGAGGACATTTCGAATTGTCGGAGGAACGCTGCATGGGCAAAAGAGAATGCAGCCACTGCCGATACAGACAAGAAGATATCAAATCAATGCAAGGAGATGCAGAAGATGACCGAACATGAGAATTGTACGCATGAATGCGGAAGCTGCGGAGAGGACTGTTCGTCAAGAACAGCCCCGATGGATTTCAGGGCAAAGCCCAACCCCCTCAGCAGTGTTGACAAGGTTATTGGGATAGTAAGCGGAAAGGGCGGGGTCGGAAAGTCCCTTGTCACTTCCCTTTTGGCAGTTCAGATGCAGAAAAGGGGCCACCAGGCTGCCATACTCGATGCTGACATAACAGGCCCGTCAATACCAAAGATGTTCGGACTATCGGCAATGGCGAAGGCAAATGAATCCGGGATCCTTCCTGTTACGACAAAGACAGGGATAGACATAATGTCAATTAACCTTCTTGTGGAAGATAAGACTACCCCTGTGATTTGGAGAGGACCCGCCGTTGCCGAAGTGGTGAAGCAGTTCTGGAGTGACGTTATCTGGACCGGCGTCGACTTCATGTTCGTTGATATGCCTCCCGGAACCGGAGACGTGCCCCTGACAGTCTTCCAGTCACTTCCGGTGGACGGCATAATTATCGTTTCATCACCGCAGGAGCTGGTCTCGATGATAGTCGAGAAGGCGGTCCGTATGGCGGAGCAGATGAATGTCCCGATACTTGGCATAGTTGAAAACATGAGCTCAGTGATATGCCCGGATTGCGGAAAAGAGATAAAGATCTTTGGCGACAGCTGTGTAAAAGAGACTGCAGAGAGACATGGAATAGACTTCCTTGCGAGCATACCGATCGATCCTCAAATAGCTTCCCTGTGCGACGCGGGAGAGATAGAGAAGGACAATTCGGGATGGCTCAAAGAAGCCGCTGAAAAAATTGAAAAGCTTTAAAAAAACGGGGCTGCTAAAGGGCAGCCCCGGAATCTTATTTTAAGGCGGACTCTGTCCCGCTAATTGCAGAGCTTACAGCTGCCGCAGCTGCCGGAATTCTTGCCGCCGCATTCGGTGCCATGCTCGTGGTCGTGGGAGTGGCCTTCCTTCATGAACTCATATATCGGAGCATATATGGAGAGGAGCATCTTTGCATTTTCAGAGCATCCCCTTCCTGAAGGGTTTTGTGCTGAACAGGAATCATCCTCGCACATTGCCACTGTGCCTCGCAGTGTTTCAAGATCCCTTGCACCTTCGATTATCGCGTTGAGCACCATGTTTTTTGTTGCCCCTGTTTCCGCACATACGACATATCCCGCAAGTGCGTCTCTCCAAAATTTCTCAAGCTTATCCATCATTTATCCCCTTTCAATTTTCTATTGCTTAATGGATTAAAGTTCATCTGAAGCTGAAAAGACCGGTACTTCCAGGAGTTCCCTGAAACCGTATTTTTCATACATTTTTGCTCCCATTTCAGTTGCAAGGAGGACCATCTTTTCAGAACAACAGGTCGCGTATTCTCTCAATGAATCCATAAGCCTTGAGGCCAGTCCCTGTCTGCGGGCCTCGGGCCTTGTAGCAAAGTAGTAAAGGCCGCAGCTTCTTTCGGTCGAATGCAGCAGTGCGGAGCAAAGCGGAACCCCCTCCCTTTCAAGGAAGAAGAGGCTGTTCTCGGGACAGCCGAACAGGTACTCAGAAAATTCCAGATAGGCCCGGGGCACCGGAAGCTCTCCTTCGAATCCTGTCCATGTCGCTTCAGCCCACTTTTCCGCCTCAGTTCCGACGGTAACTTTTCTTACCAGGGGATCTCGGCCTCTTTTTGAGGGAAGATTTACGATCAACATGGCAAGATAAGTTGCCCTATGAGAGATCTTTCTCCTTTCCAACTCCAACGCCAGCTCTTCTTTGAGTTTTGGTAGCTGCAGCGCAACAAAGGGGAGTTTTCTTACGGCATAAAAATCCAGCACCCCGCGGATTTCTTCATAAGAGGAGAAAGGATCGAAAAGTGCATAATTCTCACCTGCGAAAGGCAGTCCCGTACAAAAAGCACCTGCCCCGGATCGGAAGCGAAGCGAACCTCCGCCCGGGCTTTCCCCCAGCATCCTCAGTGCCGAGTTAAAATTCTCTAAAAAAATCCCGGTTTCCGGCTTTGTCATTCGGCATGCCCCCAAAGTATATAATCATAACAGGCAAAGCAGGATATCTTTTCCTATTTTAAGCCAAAAAAGAGGGAGCAGAAAATGTCTTCACGAAAAAAGGATAAAAAACGTACCTCAGGGGAGGGTTTTTCCATTGGCGGCGACGAGAACTTCAGTCTGACACTGGGATCCATACTCGGAAAAGAAGGAACCGGGAAAGAAAAGCACATGGAACGGCCTAAAGAAAGCCGCCCTTCTCAAGAAGACCCGGTCAAAAAGGGCGGAGAGAGCGGGATATCCGGCCTTCCAAGGGTTTCGCTACAAAGACAGACTGCAGGGAGGAAGGGAAAGACTGTCACTGCTGTGATCATACCGCGAAATTCGACAGTCGACAGAGAAGAACTTGCCAAAGAAATGAGAAAGGGGCTTGGCTGCGGGTCTTTTGTTGAGGAAGGAAATGTGATCCTTCAGGGGGATATCTGCGAGAGGGCTGCTGATTGGCTTATAAAAAAAGGCGTAAAAGAGGTAATATCCGGCAACTGAGAGATCCGGCCACATTTGTTTCTTTTAAAATATGGTTGAATATTATCAAGTAGGGCGGGAGATAATTTTATCCGGCCCGTTTTTTATCATTTTTCTCCTAAACAAAAGGGTTTAAAAGAGGCTAAAGAGAATGACTTTATTTGACCTTAAGATCAATAAACTACTTTACCTGACAGTGGTCATTGGGTCTCTTCTTTTTTTAAAACTGCTCCGGACAGATGATCCTATTTTTTATTCACAAGGCGGACTCCCAGGAGGATCATTGATCCTCCCACAAACAGCCATGGTGTGAATCTCTCCCCTACCAGGAAATAGGAAATTACAACTCCGGCTATCGGCTGGAGGAACTGGAATACTGCCACTCTGGCGACTGTAAAGATCGAGAGGGCCCTGAACCAGAAGATATATGCAAGTGCGGACGAAAATGCGCCCAAAAAGATCAGTGCACCCCATGTGCCATGAGTGAATGACCCTATTACTGAAAAATCGCTTCCTGTGAGATATGTGAAAGGGATTGCTGAGATAAGGGCAAACAGCATTTCCCAGAATATTGCAAATGCGGGGGGCAGAGTCTTTTTCAGAATACGTCTGGAGACGACCAGAAAGACTGCCCAGTTGAGTACCGAAAGAAGCATTATAAGATCCCCTATGCTCCCGAAGCTGCCTGAATCCGAAGTGACGACTGTGCCGCGTCCGATCACGAGGCCAACACCTGTTGCGGCAAGGATCATTCCGCAAACTCCCCTTAAAGATATTCTCTCCTTAAGGAAGACCCTTCCCAGGATCGCAACAAGGGCAGGAGTGGCTACCATCATCCAGTTGGCGTTTGCTGCCCCCGCTGTTTTCATTGCGTAGCTCTGGATGGTCTGATGGAAGAATATGCCCTGGAACCCCATCAGAAAGAGTGCGGCGGCTTCACTTTTTGTAGGGAGTCTCAGAGACCCCTCAAAAATAGAGCCTGCAAGAAGCACCGGCATGCCGATCAGAAGCCTGAGACACATTATGACCATGGGTTCGGCCTGCGCAAGGGCATATTTTGTTGATGCGAAGCTGCCGCCCCATATCGTAACAGTTGCAAGTACCATTGCGTAATGGTAAAAAGATGCTTCCCGGGTCTGTATGTCTTCTCTTAGCGTCTCAGGCATTGATTTGGCTTGATCCTCCTGCTGCGGACAGGTTCGTCCGCTTTATTTTCTGTTTACCAGGTAAACGCCGTAGATTATAGTTATCCCTCCGGCAAAAAGCCATATGGTGAAGCGTTCTCCCAGAAGGATAAATGCTGTCATTGCCCCTGCGAACGGCTGAAGGAACTGGAAAGCTACTATCCTTGACACCGGAAGGACCGAAAGGCCGTGGAACCAGCAAAAATAAGCTGCGGCTGAAGCTCCTGCCCCAAGGAAAGCAACAGCTGTCCAGGTACTGCGTGTGAATGAGCCGATCACGGAAATGTCGCATCCAAACAGCGGCAGTGCGCATGTTGCATATAAGAATGAAAAAAACATCTCCCAGAAGAGGACGAAGCTGTAATGAAGGTCATCCTTGAGGACCTTTCTTGAAAAAACGAGAAAGATAGACCAGTTAAGCGATGAAAAAAGTATCAGCAGGTCGCCTATAGTACCGAAAGCCCCCGATCTCTCAGACGTTGCGGCTGTGCCAAAGCGCAGGACCACCAATACTCCTATTGCTGAGATGATCAGCCCGCCAAACCCCGCAGAAGATATTTTTTCCTTCAGGAAGAGCCATCCAAGCAGCGCAACAAAGGCCGGGGAACAAATTATTATCCAATTTGCAGTCGATGCATTCGCTGTTTTCATGGCGAAGTTTTGCAGGCCAAGGACCAGGAATATCCCCTGGAAGCTCATCAAAAGCAGAGGCAGGATTTCCTGCCTTGAAGGGAGACGGAACGTTTTTTGCATATAAGAACCTGCTAAGAGAAATGGGATCGAAATTCCGAGCCTCATCCAGAGGACGATCATTGGATGGGCCTGTTCCACAGCGACCTTCATCCCGGCGAAACTTGCGCTCCAGATCGTTATTGCAGCAAGGATTACAGCATAATCTGAAGGACCTGCAGCTCTTGTATCGGTGGAACTCTTTGAGGATATCAAGGTATCTCTTCTTTCTGTTTTCTTGGGATCAGCGGATGTTTGGCATTAAGTGATTTAGGACAAGGATTAGTATAGTCTAAATGGCGACGGGTGTGAATAATAATCAATGCCTGCAGTGTAGTAAAATGTAAAGGGGATATTAGGATACGAAAATCTGAAAGCGGGGATTGACATGGATGACCGCACAGTTAAAAGAGATGTCACAAGGATGTTCAGTGACGGTACAGTCAAAATGATCGAGGATGATATGATCGCAGAAAAGCGTATGATCCTTGAAGTTGACGGTAAAAAAGAGGCTGTAGTTATATTTACTCCGGGAGAAGAGGAGCTTTGGGCAATCGGCAACCTGTTCTGCAGACGAATGATAGAGACCCTCAGCGACATAAATTTGCTTAAAATCGATGAGGGAAGGATAGTTGTTGAAAGGTCCAAGAAAAGAGAGGGATGGAAATTAGAGTCCAGATTTCTGCATACTGCATCAGGAGCATTCCTGGAGGAACAAAAAGAGGAAAAGAGCCCCCCATTTATTCCTGTGGAATGGAAGATATCTTTTGGGTCAGTAATGTCCGCTATAGAGTGGATAGCTGAAGCTCCGATCTTCAGACAGGCAGGAAGTGTGCACGTCGCAGCTCTTATCTCACCTGAAGGCAAAAGACTTTTCAGGACAGAAGATGTTGGAAGGCACAACGCTGTTGATAAAGCAGTCGGATGGCTCCTGAAAAACAATATCAAGACTTCCGATGCGGCACTTATCACCTCCGGCCGTCTCCCTGAGGACATGGTACTTAAGGGTGCCGGCGCAGGGATCCCGTTAATGGCCAGCGTATCAGCAGCGACAGCAGACGGCGCAGATGCTGCGAGGCGCTGTAATATGACGCTTATCGGCTTTGCCAGGAACGGCAGGTTCAACGTATACAGCGTACCGGAAAGGATACAGCAGAATAAATAAGACAATACATCGGAGGGTGAAGGAATTGCTAGAAGATCTTTCAGCGCACGTCCTTGATATAGCTGAAAACAGCGTTATGGCCAAAGGCACGGAAATTAGAATAGAGATACTTGAAGAGAGATACCGGGACAAACTGACTTTTTCTGTGAAGGACAACGGGAAGGGCATGAACGAAGACTTTGTTTCAAAAGTGACTGACCCGTTCACAACTACCAGGACCACCAGAAGGGTCGGGATGGGGCTTCCATTTCTCAAACAATCTGCGGAACTATGCGGAGGCAGGCTTGAAATAATTTCAGAGCCGGGAAAGGGTACCAAAACGACCGCGACATTTAAAATGAGCAGTATAGACAGGCCTCCGCTGGGTGATATTCCTGCAACAATGATGGCCCTTATTATGGGTTCTCCCGAAATACACTGGATATATATCCACAAAACCGATTCAGGCGAATTTCTGCTTGACACAGACGAGATCATTCAGGCTTTGGACGGAGAAAGAGAGATGCTCAGAACACCCGAAGTCGGTCTCTGGATCAGGGGTCATATCAGAGAGAGCCTTAATGAGATAAAATGGGAGGGAGCATCCAATCAAATTCGAGAAGGATCTGTGGAAGATCAATAAAAAATATCTTCTTGGATAAGAATTGGTCGCCACACTTAAATTTTATGGCAAAAAGACATTATAAAAGAGGCAGATCAGGGCTACTTTGTAAAGCTTGTTATTTTTTGCGCAAAGCTGTAAAATTATAATGTGACTGCACCGGAACAAAAAAAATACAACGCATAGAGCACACAGGAGGATTTAAAAAATGAATTTAAAAGAATTGGCCGGGGTAATCAACGCAGAGGTTATTTCTGACGTAGATCTGGGTGAGATAAATGTACCTTTCGCATATGCCTGTGACCTGATGAGCGACGTGCTGGCATTTTGCTCACCGGGATCTCTTCTTCTGACGGGGCTTACCAATATTCAGATAGTACGGACAGCGCAGATGCTTGACCTCCCTGCGATAGTTTTTGTGAGGGGCAAGATCCCCCTTGAGGAGACCGTTACCCTTGCTAAAGAAAGCGGCATACCGGTACTGCTTACTAAATTCAGCCTTTACGAGGTCTGCGGAAAACTTTACGCAGCAGGTGTAAAACCGAGTTACGTGCCACAGCCACGGGAGGCATAGCAACATGGCTGCTCCTGTATGTATGGAATACAGGATAGAGGGTAACAATTTTATGGTGGCAGGGACCGCATCAAACAATATAAAAAACACCCTCAAGATGCTTGGCATACAATCAGATGTATGCAGAAGAGCGGCTGTGATCGCATACGAAGCAGAAATAAATCTTGTTATTCACGCAAACGGAGGTATCTTAAAGGCCGTAATTTCAGAGGACAGGCTTGAAATAACAGCTGAAGACGAAGGCCCGGGCATACCCGACATAGAACAGGCAATGACCGAGGGATATACGACCGCTTCGAACCAGGCCAGGGAGATGGGTTTCGGCGCAGGGATGGGGCTTCCGAATATAAAGAAAAACTCCGATCTCTTCGAAATAGAATCAACCCCCGGAGTTGGCACGATACTTAGGTCCACAGTTTTTTTCAACAGATAGGAACGGGGAAAAGCACTCTTGCTCAATGAATTGTCCTGACAAATACAAAATCATTGCAGATCCGGTAAAAGGCCATTTATATGAACCATCCGGCTGCCGGGCCTGCAAAATGCAGTTATTGAATCCAGCCGTTATCAGATATCCAGCTAAATGCCGGCTGTCACGGAGGAGCGAACCGCATGGAACATAGCATAAAGGTTTCGAAAGACGCATGCCAGGGGTGCGTAAACTGCATAAGAGTCTGTCCCACTGAAGCAATACGTGTTGTTGACGGCGAGATAGACATTATCGAAGAGCTTTGCATAGACTGCGGAGAGTGCCTACGATCATGCTGCCGCTCAGCTCTAGGCATATATGAGGACGACTGGAACAGAATAAAGGAATCATCAAGGGCCACAATAGTCCCTGATCCGGTATTTTTTTCTCAGTTCAGCCATTACGGAAAGCCGGACGACCTCGAAGACGTTCTTATTTCGCTTGACTTCAAGGCTCTGATAGATGAGGCGGAAGATGCTTTCGACCTCTCAGCCTATGCAGTAGCACAGCTAATAAACAGGTCATCGAAAACCGCACTGCCTGTAATATCAGTTTACTGCCCCTCAGTCCTAAGACTTATTCAGACCAAATTCCCGGAGCTGCTCTCAAGGGTCGTTCCCGTCCTCTCTCCGCTTGAGATCGCTGCCGCTCTGTGGAGGATGAGGACAAACAGTGATGCGCCGCTGACGCTTCTCGCCCCCTGCCCTGCGAAGATAACTATGGTAAGGGAGCCATTCGGCAAGGGATCTTCTCCTCTTACCAACGCAGTGACGGTAAGGACGGTCGCAAGGAGCATCATGGCGGAGGGCGACATAAACGTCGAGAAGGGATCTTCGCCGAGAAAAAGGAACAACAGATGGATACAGTGGGCAAGGCGGGGGGGAGAATCAAGGCACGTACAGGCATTCTCTGACAGAAAACTTACCATTCTTGCGGTCTCTGGAATGAGGAACACACTTGACACCCTTCAGGAACTTGAACTGGGAAGACTGCGGGGTGTTGACTTTATCGAATGCCGTGTATGTGATACCGGATGTGTCGGTGGTGTAGGTACCGCTGATTCCCGTTTTCTTGCAAATCTTCGAATGGGGACTATCGAGACAGACTGGAGCATTTCTCCCAAAGAATTTTCGAGGGCAGAGGAACTCTTCACGATGGGCATCTGGCCTGTGACCAAGGAATACCAGCCGCGTCCGAGGATGCCGCTCTCAGATAATCTTGCGGATGCAATGGTGAAGCTTCAGCAGATGAAGGAAATTTATAACGGTCTGCCTCATATAGACTGCGGTTCATGCGGCAGGCCATCATGCCAGGCTATGGCAGAGGAGATCGTCAGAGGACACGGATCTGTTACAGACTGCATATTTAAGCTTAGAGAAGGCATAACAGCTCTTGCAAACCAGATAGTGAAACTCTCCGAATCCCAGCCGCATACGCTAAAGAGAAAGGGAGGAAAGTGTTGAAAATTAAGGAACTTTGTGAAAAACTCAATGCCGATGTCCTGGTGCCGGGCGATCCTGACAGAGAGGTGTCCAGGGCCGCAGCAGGAGACCTGCTCAGTTTTATAATGGGTACGGTAAGCGAGGGTTCCGTATGGGTCACCATACAGGCTCATCTCAATGTTGCCGCGGTGGCAGTCCTGAAGGAGATCCCTATGATCATCCTTGCATCGGACAGAAAAGCACCGGCAGATCTGACAGAAAGATGTACTTCAGAAAATATATGCCTTGTATCAGTAGGTTATTCTATCTTCGGCACCTGCAGGAGACTCTCTGAACTCGGTATCGAAGGATAACCGAATGCTGAAGCCTTTCTGGGTCGATCTCCATATACATACGGCCCTTTCTCCCTGCGGGAGCCTTGAGATGGGTGCCCCTGAGATAGCTGCGGCCGCCAGGAACGCCGGAATAGATGTGATCGGAATAGCAGACCACAACACCTGCGACAATTTCCAGGCAGTCTATGAAGCCGCGGAGGGAGATCCTGTCGTGCTTCCCTGTATTGAGACCCAAAGCGCCGAAGACATCCACACCCTCTCTGTTTTTTCGGATCTTCAAACCGCGATGACCTATAAAGAGTGGCTGTGGGAAAAAATCATCCCTATTAAAAACGACGTTGATTATTTTGGTTATCAGGTAGTTCTGGACCATTGCAACAATATCCTGAGGGAGGAAGAGATCCTTCTCATACAGGGTTCGGGATATGAAGTAGACCAGATAGTATCCAAAGTGCAGGAGCTCGGCGGACTCGCTATACTTGCCCACGTGGACAGGCCCTCCTTTTCCTATCCCGTCGCTCTTGGACCTATGCCTGCCGACTACCCTGCCGACGCCTTTGAGCTTTCACGTAAGACAGATTCCGTTCAGGCGGCGAAGTGGAGGAAGGATTATCCGGGAAGGACTTTCATAAGGTCTTCCGATTCACATACACTAGATACCATTTCAAGGGTGAACTGCACAAAGATGATGCTTGAAGCTCCTACCTTTGATGAGATCAGAAAGGCTGTCAAAGGAGAGGACGGAAGAAGGATATCCTGGCCCTGGGGTTGATTTTTTGCAGTCAGGGGGAAATATATTGTAAGAGGCGTTCAGCCCGGTCTTTGGCAGAGCGCCTCCTATATTTTGGTAAAGGTTTTGCTTAAAGAGAGATGCTACCAGATTTCTACGAAAGCTATGTTGGTGTAGATATCCTCGAGGCGCACCTTGTGTCCCTTTTCCATCTTCACGAGCTCAAGGAAGGTTGTCTTCTGTTTGGGTTCCTCGCTGGCATCAGCGAACATCTGGTACATCTCCATTGCTTCCTGTTCCTTTTTCATAGCAAGCGCGATCGCATCCTTGAAGGCCATATCGGTCGAAAGGGTCTGGGGTGCATCGACAGTCTCAGCGACCTTGTAATCCTTCTCTTCGTTGAACTTCATATCCTTCATCTCATTGCTGAGATAGCCCTCAAGGAGAGCCTTGTGTCCTGATTCCTCGTCAGCTAGTTCCTGAAAAGTTTTTTTCATTGCGGGGTCCTTCATTTTTGCCGCGGCATCTCTGTAGAACTCAAAAGCTTCGACTTCGTTTCCGATGGCCATTTTCAATATTTCTTTGTAATTTTTCATTTTGATCTCCTCTCTTTTTGCTCTGCCGGTATAGGGAGTACAGGGGAAATTTACAGATACTATAACCTATAGTTGATAAAAATGCTGAAGAGACTTGCCTTTAGGAATCAAAGAGGACGCCAATCTCCGTCTTCGTAAGTTTCAATTGATAGGGGATCCAGGTGGAAGTAGAGTGTGCAAAGTTCGAGCCGGCCTGCATCATATGCCTCTTTGACAACAGGATATTCCTTCAATTTTGCAAGCTGACGCACTGCCTGGGCCTTTTCAGCTCCTTCAAGGTCCGATCCGGTATATTCTTCCTCTTCCAGCCACTTTTTCAGTCCTTCTGTATCCAGGTGTTCCTTGTTTTCTGTCGCCTTTACTGCTCCGCACTGGTTGTGTGCGAGTACCGCGATACGTTTTACTTTCAGGTGTTTTACGGCATAATCAATGCAGGCCCTAACTGAAGATTCCTCTGTCCGGGCAAGGTTTCCGACATTCCTTAGGATAAATATCTCACCAGGTTTTGCATCGAAAATATGTTCCGGGATTATCCTGCTGTCGCTGCACGAGATCATCATAGTATGTGGATGCTGTCCGGCGATCAGGCCCGAATAAAAATCCCTGTCAGCTTTTGCTGCAAAACGCTTGAAGCCCTCTGCAAGTTCCTTCATAGTTATCTCACTTCCTGGCTGATTTTCATTTTTTCCACATCGTGTGGTGTGTTCAGGTTAAAAAACGAGCTTTCGTCATCCCCAAATTCTTTGAGCTTGTTTCCGTTTATCACGGTAAGTCTGATATCTTCGTAAAAATGTTTGATTTTTCTGTCTCCTCTTGCAATAGCATCCGAGACAGGACCTGTACAGCTCTTTCGGTAAAAAGCGTGAAGCGGTTCAAGGAATCCGAGTCTTTCTGCTACCACAGCATCATTATTTATGCTGCAGAAGCACCCCATTCCCCTTATGACATCTGGATCGGGTGTCGGCATATCACATCCCAGCAAAAATCCCCAATCCTCTTTCATGTGGCAGAGCCCGTTGTAAAGGCCTTCAAGGGGGCCTCTGGCATTTTCCCTGTCTTCCACAACGGATATATCCCATTTATTTATCAGCCTTGAGAGTGCAGCCGTTGCCTTGAAAGATTCTCCGGGTGCCACAAGAAGGATTATTTCTTTAAAAAGAGGAGCAAGGAGCCCGAGAGTTCCCTCAATAATGAGGGATCCCTCGAGCTCAAGGTAAAGTTTGTTCCTGCCACCCATTCTGGAGCCCCGGCCTCCGGCCAGCAGGAGCAGCGAAGCGTGGAGGCGCTCATTGTGGGCTGCGCTGCAGGCCGGAGTTGAAAATAGGGTCTTGTCATGAAGGAGTGGTTTCATGGTGATCGTTTTTATGCCTTTGGCTCGTCAAGGGCTCCGGAAAATACCATGTAGTAAAGTACTGCAACGAACAGTATACCGCCGACCATGTTGCCTATCGTTACAGGAATTATGTTTCCCCAATAGCCGCCCATTGTGAGGGCTGCAAGCTTGTCCGGTGCCACTGCTGCAAGTTCGACTGTCGCGGCGTCTCCGCCCTTAATGAACATCCCAAGGGCGATGAAGTACATGTTTGCGATGCTGTGTTCAAATCCCATTGTTACGAATCCTGAGATCGGGATGAGACAGCAGATGTATTTGCTCATTACATCCATTGCGGAGAAGGACATCCATACTGCCATAACGACCAGCCAGTTGCAGAGGATCCCCCTGAATACCATCTGGCTCATGGGAAGATTTACCTTTGCAACAGCGATCTTAAGGGCATTCACCCCGGTAGCTCCGGTGGCAAGTCCTGTGTTATATATCATCCATGCCATAAAGATAGATCCAATAAAGTTTGCGATGTAGACTACAGTCCAGTTTTTAAGCACACCCTGGAAAGTTGTGCATCCGTTTAGCATTCCTATGGGCATTAGGCAGTTCCCGGTGAAAAGCTCGGCTCCGCCGACTATGACGAGCATGAGTCCAAGGGCAAACACCATCCCGCCCAGCATCTTTGATATTCCTACGCCGGCATACTGTGCAACATCCTGAGTAACGGTGGTCATCAAAAAGCCGCCGAAAGCAATGTAAGCTCCTGCCAGGAAACCCATTACCAGCAATGCTTTAATAGAAAGAGCTGCTTTGGCTTTTGCTACGGTACATGCACTCTTTGCAATTTCTACAGGTGGTTTGAAATTCATTTTTAAAAACGCCTCCGTTATTATTGTAATGGGGCGGAGTATATTATCCGCCCCTGTATTTTTTGTTAAGGCTGTTTAAGCTCTTGAAACTTTTACTGCGCTGACCTTGAATGCAGGTGTCTCAGAAGTGGGATCCCAGACCGAAGCAGTCAGCAGGTTCGCTGAAGTCTCACCGAAGTGGAAGGGAAGGAAGACCATCTTCTCAGGCACTCTGTCGGTGATCTTCGCAGCTCCGGTCACTTCGCCCCTGCGTGACGCAACTGTCATCATTTCGCCTTCGCTTATGCCTATTGCTGCCGCATCAACAGGGTTGACCTCAATATAGAGCTCTTTGACATGTTTACCGGAGGCACCTCTGCGGCTCATTGAGCCTGAGTGATAATGGAAGAGGTTGCGTCCTGTCGTTGCGATGAACGGATACTCTTCATCAGGCCATTCATGCGGGGCCTGCCAGTCACAGGGTGAGAATGTAGCCATTCCGTTGGGTCTTGCAAATTTTGCCGTGTGGAGGATCGGCGTCCCCGGGTGTTCCGGAGTCGGACAAGGCCACTGCAGGTATCCTTTGTCGAGACGCTCATGGCTCATCCCTGCATATGCCGGGTTGAACCTTACGATATCATCAAAGACATCGGAAGCAGTGCTGAAATCCCAGTTATGGCCGAAACGCTTTGCAAGTTCTACAAAGACAGTCCAGTCTTCCCTCGCCTCTCCGGGAGCCTCGGCTGCCTTGCGAAGAAGCTGTACGGCGCGTGTAGTATTTGTACATGTTCCGGGCTTCTCCGGCCAGCATGCCGCAGGAAGAACGACATCTGCCTTCTGAGCTGTCTCTGTAAGGAAAATATCCTGTACTACGAGGAGATCGAGCTTGTCAAGGGCATGGGAGACGTGGTTTGTGTCCGCATCGGTGACCATCGGGTTTTCACCCATTATGTAGAGAGCCTTGAGTTCGCCTTTGGATGCGGCGTCCATCATTGTAGCGACAGAGAGTCCGACCCTGCCCTCTTCGGGTATCTTGCATCCCCAGAGAGCTTCTATCTTTTCCGCAGCAGCAGGAAGTCCGACTTTCAGGTAACCGGGGAGTGTCGCGGGAAGGCATCCCATGTCGCATGCACCCTGTACGTTGTTCTGTCCGCGGAGCGGATTGACCCCGGTACCGGGACGGCCCAGCATTCCGCAGAGGAGAGCCAGATTGCAGCACGCACGGACGTTGTTTGTGCCTGTGGTGTGCTGTGTTATACCCATTGTGTAGAAAATAGCCGAATTGGGTCCGGATGCATAAGTGCGTGCGGCCTGGCGGATTATCTCAGCCGGAACGCCGCTGATCTCTTCGGCATATTCAGGTGTATATTTTTTGATCACAGCCTGGAGTTCCTCAAACTTTTCCACTCTCTCCTCAATAAATTTGGGATCGTGGAGGTTTTCGGCCAGGATCACGTTCATCATGCCGTTCAGGAGAGCAACGTCAGATCCGCTTCTCTGCTGGATCTTGACTGTTGCCAGATCGTGAAGTTCTATCCTGCGCGGGTCGCACACAATAAGCTTTGCGCCTTTGCGGACCTGTTCCTTGATCATCATCCCTATTACGGGATGTGCCTCAGTTGTGTTTGAACCTATCACAAGCATTGTGTCCGCAGATTTTATAGATTCGAAATCATTTGTCATTGCTCCGCTTCCGAAGGTCTCGCCGAGACCTGCAACTGTTGCGGAGTGTCAGAGATGGGCACAATGGTCTACGTTATTGGTGCCCATCACCTCCCTTGCAAACCTCTGCATTAGGTAGTTGTCCTCATTCGTGCAGCGTGCTGAAGAGAAGAAACCGGCTTTGCCCTTGTTTGCCTTGAGACCGTCGGCAATTTTGTCGAGAGCTTCGTCCCAGGTTGCCTTGCGGAACTCACCGTTCTCTTTGATGAGAGGTGTTGTCAGCCTGTCAGGATGGTTCACGAATTCCCACGAGAAACGGCCCTTGACGCAGGTACGCCCTTTGTTTACGGAATCCATGTTGGTGTGGTCTGACGTGACGTTTGCGATCTTCCCGGTCCTTTTGTTGACCTGGACAAGAAGCTCGCATCCGACTCCGCAGTAAGTGCAGACGGTCTTAGTGGTCTCCAGCTCCCAGGGGCGTCCCTTCCCTACCGCAGGTTTCTCATAGAGCGCACCGACAGGGCATACAGCTACACACTGACCGCAGAAGGTGCAGTCCGATTCTTCCAGTCCTCTTCCGACAGGGGGCTGAACTGCAGTCTTTATGCCGCGGTTCTGGAAGTCTATGGCGTGATACTGAGAGTGCTTGTCGCATACTCTTATGCAGCGTCCGCAAAGAATGCACTTGTTGAGGTCGCGGATATAGAAGGGGTTGCTGTCGTCAAGTTTATGATCCTTGCAGGTGTCGCCCTCTTCCCAGAAGGGCGACTTCTCTATTCCGAGATCATATGCAATTGCCTGGAGCTCGCATTTCCCGTTGCTGCTGCAGCTGAAGCAGTCCAGGGGGTGACGGATCAGAAGAAGCTCTATGACTGCCTTGCGGGCTGCACGAACTTTTTCGGTGTTGGTTTCTATTACCATTCCGTCCATTATTGGAGTCGAGCATGCCGTCTGAAGCTTAGGGTTGTTTTCGACCTCCACCAGACAGACTCTGCATGCCCCCGCTATTTCAAGAGCGGGATGCTCGCAGAGTACGGGAATGTAGATATTTGCGGCCCTGGCAGCCTGAAGGATCGTCATACCGGGCTGGAACTCTACTTTTTTTCCGTTTATTATTGCGCTGGCCATATTAATTCACCTCATTCCTATTTCTTGTCTATAGCCTTGAAGGGGCAGACTTCGACGCATGCTCCGCACTTGATGCACTTACCCTGGTCTATGACGTGCGGCTGCTTGACGGTTCCGGCTATCGCATTTACCGGGCAGGCCTTCGTGCACTTTGTGCAGCCTACGCACTTTGCAGGGTCTATAGTGATAGTGATAAGTGCCGTGCATGCTCCTGCGGGGCATCTCTTTTCCCGTATATGAGCTTCATACTCGTGCCTGAAATAGCGCAGGGTCGTCAGTACGGGGTTCGGAGCCGTCTGTCCCAGGCCACAGAGGGATGCCGTTTTGATCTGCGTACCAAGGTAAATGAGGTCGTCGATATCTTCTTCCCGGCCGTTGCCTTCAGTAATGCGGATGAGGATGTCAAGCATCTTTTTCGTTCCTTCGCGGCAGGGTATGCATTTTCCGCAGGATTCACGCTGTGTGAACTCGAGGAAGAACTTTGCCATGTCGACCATGCAGGTCTCTTCGTCAACAACTACCAGCCCTCCGGAGCCCATGATTGCTCCGGCTGCGGTAAGTGACTCATAGCTGATGGGGAGGTCTAGATGTTCCTCTGTAAGGCAACCTCCGGAGGGTCCGCCTATCTGTACGGCCTTGAACTTCTTGCCGCCGATGATCCCGCCGCCTATATCGAATACTACTTCACGGATCGTTGTTCCCATTGGCACTTCGACCAGGCCGGTGTTGTTTACCTTGCCCGTAAGGGCGAAGACCTTTGTGCCGCGGGACTTCTCGTAACCGTAGCTTGCGTACCATTCCGGACCGTGGAACATTATCTGTGCAACATTAGCCCAGGTCTCAACGTTGTTGATGTTGGAAGGCTTTTCCCAGAGTCCCTTTACTGCGGGGAACGGGGGACGCGGGCGAGGCATGCCCCGCTTGCCTTCGATGGAGTTCATAAGGGCGGTCTCTTCCCCGCATACGAATGCACCGGCCCCTTCCTTTACATGCAGGGTGAAGTTGAAGCCAGTACCCAGTATGTTCTCACCAAGGAGCCCGGCCTCTTCGGCGTCGGCTATCGACTTGAGCAGCCTCTTTATCGCAAGCGGATATTCAGCACGGCAGTAGATATATCCCTCATCGGCACCCATTGCGTAGGCTCCGATCGCCATACCCTCGAGTATCGCGTGGGGGTCGCCTTCGAGAAGAGAGCGGTCCATGAATGCACCGGGGTCGCCTTCGTCTGCATTGCATATCACATATTTTTTCGGACCGGGGGATTTTGCGCAGAACATCCACTTCATCCCGGTCGAGAAACCGCCGCCGCCGCGTCCACGAAGGCCGGAAGCCTTGATGTCTTCTACTACCTGCTCCGGTGTTTTTTCCGTGAGCACCTTTGCAAGGGCCTGATATCCGTCGCGTGCCACATATTCTTCAAGTGAATCGGGGTCTATGTAACCGCAGTTTCTGAGCGTAAGCCTAACCTGCTTGCTGTAGAAGGGCAGCTCGCTGTAATGAGGGACTGCTTCTGAGTGCATTGCTTCCTTATAGAGCAGGTGCTCAACTACCCTTCCCTTGAGGAGGTGTTCAGCTACGATCTCTTTCGCGTCCTGTGGTTTTACGTGGGTGTAGAAAGTTCCTTCGGGGTATACGATAACGATGGGCCCGGCTTCGCACATCCCATGACAACCCGTCTGTACTACAGTGATCTCCTTATCGAGTCCGTTGGCCTTGATCCCTTCGCGGAGGGCTTCAAGGACCTTATCGGATC
>DAIRTK010000022.1:4660-19553 GCA_036803945.1 Synergistaceae bacterium | reverse complement strand
TAATCGCGGGAGACGTGGACCTTGACATCGAAAGCTGGACCGACAACGTAGCCACATATCCAAAGGACGTTGCCAACGGAGACATAGTCAACGTAGGAGTTCTCGCGCCTGACAGCAATCAGGGGCTGTACGTCCCAAGATATGTCATAGAGGGAGACGCCAAACGCGGTATCAAGCCAATGGCACCGGAACTCAGGACTGTAAAGGACCTTGCCAGATACCATAAGATCTTCCCCGATGACGAGGACAAGGATAAGGGAAGGATATACGGCTCTATTCCCGGATGGATGGCAGACGAAGTCCTCCACAAGAAATATGAGCTTTACGGACTGGACAAAAACTACAACTATGTAAGACTCGGCAGCGAAGCCACGCTTTTCGCCTCGCTCGTAGCGGCATACAACCTTGGTGAAGCCTGGGTGGGATACTGCTATGAACCTACCTGGGTCAGCGGAAAACTCGACCTTGTACTTCTTGAGGATGAACCTTACAGCAAAGAACTTTTCGAAAAGGGTGCCAGCGCCTTCCCGTCACAACAGCTGAAGATCGTAAGCAGCAAATATTTTGCTAAGAAAGCTCCCGACCTTCTTGAGTTCTTCAAGAAATACAGGACGGGAAGCAAACTGATCGCCGAGGCCCTTGCATATCTGGACGAAAAGAAGGTCAGCCACAACGAGGCAGCAAAATGGCTCCTCAAGACGAAAGGTGACCTGCTGGATCAATGGCTCCCAAAGGAGAGGGCTGAGAGGGTAAGGGCCGTTCTTTAAGGACTTTCCTGTGAATTTGCAGAAATCTGAGATCAGGGAGGTCTTTATGAATGGAGTATCTGTTTAAGTTTCCCGAGAGTCTGAGGATCGGAAGCGGCGAAGCGATCGACATGGCTGTAAAAGCCTTCAGCAGGAACCACAGGGAGACTTTGGGGCTGGTCAAGTCAGCGATCATAGCATCCATCAACTCAATAAATTCAGTGCTTGAAGCAATACCGTGGCCCCTTTTGATCCTCCTGGTCGCATATATGGGATGGAGGGTCAGCAAAAAACCTTACGTCGGTCCGATGTATGCGGCAATGCTCTTTTTTATCGGCGCATGCGGTCTCTGGGAGAATATGCTGGAGACCATCAGCATGGTGATCGTGGCTGTTTTTCTCTCTGTCATCATGGGATTCCCCCTTGGCATCATTGTGGCGATGAGCAAAAGGATATCTACAGTCGTGAGGCCTGTTCTCGACCTTATGCAGACGATGCCTGCCTTCGTATATCTGGTACCGGCGGTGATCCTCTTCAGCCCGGGGAAGACACCTGCCTTGATAGCCACCACGATATATGCGGTAGTGCCTATGGTCAGGATGACCAATCTGGGTATCATCCACGTGGACAAAGAGATGGTCGAAGCCGCTTCAGCCTTTGGGTCCACTAAAATGCAGCTTCTGGCAAAAGTCCAGATACCGCAGGCAATACCCTCGATAATGGCGGGCGTGAACCAGACGATAATGATGGCGATGTCCATGGTAGTTACCTGCGCCCTTATCGGAGCAAACGGCCTGGGGATGGAGATACTGCTGGCGACCAACAGGACCGAGATGGGCAAGGCTCTGATGCCGGGCATTTCGATAGTAATAGTCGCGATAATACTTGACCGCCTTACGCAGGGCATGATAAAGAAAGAGGCTCCGACAGAATGATAAATGAAGAATACATCGCTGAAGCAAGGAACGTTGTAAAAATATACGGGAAGAACAAAGCGGAAGCGGCCAAGATGATGTCCGAGGGCTTCGAAAAGGACGAGGTCTACCGAAAAACCGGGGCCGCGGTGGCCCTTTGGGATGTCTCCTTCAAAGTAAGGAGGAAGGAGATATTCGTCATAATAGGGCTTTCCGGTTCCGGAAAATCGACAATAATAAGATGCTTCAACCAGCTTCTGAAGCCCACTTCAGGAACTATCCTCTTTGAGGGGCAGAATGTCGAGAAACTCAAAGGGAGCGAACTTTTAAACCTGAGACGGGACAAGGTCTCAATGGTCTTCCAAAATTTCGGTCTTCTCACCCACAGGACCGTTTTGGACAATGTCGCCTACGGACTGGAAGTACGTGGGATCCCGAAAAAAGAGCGCCTTGAGAAAGCTGAGGAATTCATCCGGATGGTAGGGCTTGAAGGCTGGGGTGACAAACCCATATCAAGCCTCTCGGGCGGAATGAAGCAGCGGGTCGGCATAGCCAGGGCACTGGTCAACTCTCCGGATATGCTGCTGATGGATGAACCCTTCTCGGCACTTGACCCGCTCGTTCGCAGGGAGATGCAGTTCGAACTCCTCTCCATCCAGCGGAAGCTCGAAAAGACGATCATCTTCATAACTCACGACATAAACGAGGCCTTCAAGCTGGGAGACAGGGTGGCTATCATGCACAACGGAAAGATAGTACAGTCCGGCACCCCCGAAGAAATGTCGACAAACCCGGCAGACGACTACGTACGCGACTTTATTGAGGGTGCGGATATGAGCATGGTGCTCAAGGTACGGCATGTAATGTTCCCGCCCCAATGTATAGTCAGGGAAAACGTCTCCCCCGCAAGTGCCGTCATGGAGATGAGAGAAAATCAGGTCTCAAGCGCTTACGCGGTCGGAGACGACATGAAATTCATGGGGGTCATAACTTTGGACGACGCCATAAGGGCAAGGCAGGAAAAGCTTCCGCTCTTCTCCGTACTTACAAAGAATATACCTGTGACGGGCGAGGAAATGCTAATAAAAGACATTATTCAAAAAGCGGCAGAGGCAAGGTTCCCGATAGCGGTGGTCGGAGAGAGGGGCAAGCTCAAAGGGATCGTAAGCAGGGCTTCGGTCCTCTCTTCGCTGGCCCGATAAGCTCTTCAGCATAGATATTACGCTTAGGGCGCCAGAGATCTCCTCCGGGAGCTCTTTGACGCCTTAATCTTTTTGATTGCCGTTTTCAGAGAGGCGCCAGAGGTATAGCGATGCTGTAGTACCGTAGGGGGAGTACCGTTTCCTGTATTTCCCGAAAGTGTCCCAGTCGAGGTCCTTCAGGCCGTAAAGCAGCAGCATCCCTTTTCTTATGGCGAAATCTTTATAACTCACTATGTCTGGCCTGCCGAGCGAGAAAATGAGGAACATCTCCGCTGTCCAGTCCCCTATCCCCCTTATCGAGGTCAGCTGCGAGACGACATCTTCATCAGGCAGTTCGGCAAGCCCTTCGATATCAAGCCTGCCCGAGAGCACGGCTTCAGACAGACCCTTGATGTACTGTGCCTTTTTCATCGATATACCGACCGACTTGATCTCTTCATCGGAAAGCAATGCGATCTTTTCGGGTGTAACGGTGCCGAATTTTTGAGTTATCCTCATGCTGACAGTCTCGGCTGCCCTGTTGGATATCTGCTGTGTCGCGATATACCCTGCAAGTGAGTCGAAGAGATCCTCACTTACCTTACACTCAAGAGGGCCCGTCCTCTCTATCAGTTTACCCAGCTTTTTGTCATTTTTGGAGAGGTACGATATCTCCCGCTCACCGTACTCAAAATTACGCATATTTTCTTTCCATATCAAGAAGGAATGCTTTGACGTCAAGCCCTCCGCCGAAGCCTACCAGTTTGCCGTCTGAGCCTATTATGCGGTGACAGGGGATGATTATCGCGATCGGGTTCCTGTTGTTTGCCATCCCTACAGCCCTAAAACCCCTGGGGCTTCCGACCGAGCGCGCGATATCGCCGTAGCTGCGGGTCTCCCCGTAGGGTACCTGCAGCAGGGCTTCCCAGCATCTCATCTGGAAATCAGTGCCTTTCGGAGCAAGGGGAAGATCGAATATCTTTCGCCTGCCTGAAAAGTATTCCTCAAGCTGTCTTGAGGTCTCCCTGTGAAGAGACGTCTCTTCAAACCTTAGACCAGAAGTGGATATCGAAGACCTTTCAAAATGGAGATCCGTTATCCGTTCGGACTCGACTCCTATGCCCAGTCTGCCCACCCCTTCATAGTTATAAAAAGAGTATCTTTTCAACTTTTTCCTGCCCCCTCTGTCACTGTCTCAACGTCCGGACTTAAAGATATTGACCTTATCAGTTAAAATTATAGCTGTAAAATTCTGCCTGATAAAGGCTGAGGAGGGGCACGGATGAGGATATTCGTTTCGGGAGCATCGGGAAACGTTGGAAAGACGCTGGTAAGGACTATCCAGGGAATCAGTTGGGCCGAGCTTGTCGGAGGATGGTGCAAAGAGGCGGGCGAGGATCTGGGAGAGCTTGCAGGGATCGGAACTATAGGGATCAAAGCCACCGATGACCTTAAGGCGGGAATAGAAGCTTCAAACCCCGATTTGATCATAGATTTCTCCGCAGCCCCTGTCCTGCCGGAAAATTTGAAGCTCTACGCAGAGAAAGGCCTGAACGCCGTAATAGGGACGACCGGACTGACAGACGACGACCTTGCGCCATTTATAGTAGAAATAAAGGACAAAGGCCTCCGCTGGGCCGTGATACCGAACTACGGCCTGGGAATAAGCCTTGTAAGGGATTTTATAAAAAAAGTACGCCGTTATTATCCTTATGTCAGCATAATAGACCGTCATTTTCCGGGAATGGCAAACGCGCCCAGTGGCACTGCGGCAAGCCTCGCAAAGGCATCTTCGGGAGATCCGGCACCGGTGGGAAGCAAAGAGGTATATCCGGGAGTGCTGGGAGCCAAGATCTCTGACGTCCCGGTAATTTCACAGCGTCTTCCGTGGCCGGGACCATACTCGGAACATGAGATACTTCTGGGGAGACAGGATGAAATAATCAGGATATCCGTCCAGGACCACACCAGTGACATTTACATGGACGGAGTTTTCCTCACAGCTCAAAAGCTTCCGGGAATGGCCCCGGGGACTTTCGTAAGGGAGCTTTCGGAAATCATTGAAGAAAGCTGAACGAAAAATCAGGGAAGGGTAACGAGCACTGATCCTCCGACAGCCAAGAGTATGCCGAACCACTGAAAAAAACTGACCTCCTCATGAAAGATCAAAAAGGCCAGTATTGTTGCGAGGATCGGATTTGAAGCACCAATGGGGGTGGCTACTGAAGCGGGTATGAAGCGGAGGGCGCTTGAGTATGTCCAGGCGCCTACCCCCAGGGACAGCACCCCCGCGAGTAAAGCCCATTTGGCCTCGGGAGCTGTTATCCTCTTCCATGCATCTTCTTTTTTTCCAAATACGAAGGACTTCATAGCCCATCCGACAGCTGCTGCAACGAGGAATGTAATTCCCCGCCCCGCAACTATAAGATCCGGCATGATTCCGTCTCTAAGAAGATACTTGTTGCAGAGAAGTCCTATGCCCCAAAAAAATGAGGCCATGAGGGCAAAAGTGACCCCTGATGCATCGATCCTGCCGTTGGATCCCTTTTTGCCGCAAAGGCAGAATACTCCGGCAACGACCAATATGGTTCCCGCCGAAACGTTGAAAGTGAGTCTTTCTCCGAACCACAGGGCTGATAATATTGCAACTACTACAGGATAGGTGCTTGAGACCGAGGCCCCTCTGGCTACCCCCAGCCTGTGCAGCGAAAGGAAAAGAAAGACATCGCCGATTATGTTGTTGAAGAGGACGAGCGCGATAAGTACACCAATGTCTCCGGCCGGAAGGGATAAAAGCCCCGGGCCTGAAGAAAACAGTATCGCCAGGGGAACTGATGCGGCAAAACCGCCTATTGCGCGAAGAAAGGACATATCTATGGGGTCGAGACCCTTCAATCCTCTCAGGCAGACAGAAGTGCTGCCCCAACATAAACACGTCAGAAGGCTCAGTAAGATCCCCTTAAGCAGCAAATAAAACACTCTCCCCTTATCTTTCCCAGGAAAATAATAAGCAAAGAGCACGATACGGTCAATGACCATGCCTGTATAATCTATATCAAATCCAGTGCTGAAAGGTGATCGCATGCTCCGTTTTCTGATATTGTCACTTATTATTCTTTTCGTGATTATCCCCGCTCCCTCACCGGCATCTGATAATGTTGAGTTCAGCGCCCTCTTTATTGAGAGGGACAATGGGACCGAACAGAGGGGAAAGATATACGTTGCCGAAAATATGTCCCGATACGAGCTTGAAGGAAGCGGTGAGATAGTAGTAACAAGGCACGACAAGAAGGTCGTATGGCTAATATTCCCAAAGCTTAGAAAGTATGTCGAACAACCTTACCTGGGCGAGCCGAAACAGAACTATTCAGGCGGTCGTGAGGGCGATACCGGGGATCTCTCAAGGGAGTTCCTCCAGCATGAAATGGTGGACAGTTACAGGCTAAAAAAATTCCTCGTGACGGTCAAGTACAACAAAGGAGAGAGCGCTGACAGGTATTACGAATGGTACAGGGACAACTTTCCGGTACCAATAAAGACAGAGTCGCTGGACGGAAAGACATCTTACGAGTACGTCAGCATAAAGCTGGGCAGACCGCCCGTAGAGTTTTTTTCGCAGCCCAAAGGCTATAAAAAAATAACTATGGAGGAGCTTTCCGAAATCGAAGACAGCACCGTCAAAGAGAACTGACAAACTGAAAATCACCGGAGGGGCGCATTTGCGCCCCTCCGGCCTTTATTGTACCGGGACCAAAATTTTTATTTTGACTGGCCGTTGCTTCTTAATCCCGCGGTATTCCCGCCCCTTTTTACCGCTATGATCTCTGCAAGAATAGAGACTGCGATCTCTTCGGGGGTCTCGGCCTTTATAGGAAGGCCAATAGGCTGGTGTATCCTGTCAAGATGTTCTTCCGTCACACCTCTTGCCAGAAGCATTTTCCTTACTGCAGCAATCTTTGAACGCGAACCTATCATGCCGTAATAAGCCCCCGGCTTTCTGTCCGTTATCGCAACAGCCTCTGCATCAAGGGCATGTCCGCGGGTCACTATGACCACATAGCTTCTTTCGTGGAGTGTTATCCCTTTTTCGAATATATCCTCTATGGGGCAGGCAACAGTGCGTGCACAGGAAATATTTTCCCTGTTTGCGTACTCTTCCCTCTCGTCCCATACCGTCACCCTGAAACCGACAAATGCTCCCGCCTGAGCAACAGCCTTTCCTACATGTCCGGCCCCAAGGATGAGAAGCTCATCCTCTCTTCCGACCACTTCCATATAAATGGTGGCAGAGCCTCCGCAAAGCATGCCGTCCTTCTCAGTCAGCTCCTTTTTCCATACAAGGACTGTCTCACCCGAATCAAGAAGCTCCCTGGCCTTTTTTATCGTTTCAAATTCAATGAGTCCGCCGCCTATAGTACCGCTGATGCTTCCGTCCCTGCGCACCCACATCGAGGCCCCTTTACTTCTGGGAGTTGATCCGGATTCCTCGGTTACCGTGCAAAGTACCCCGCACTCACCCGTTTCGACCTCAGTATTTATGAGAGCCAAAAGTTCCCTGTTCATCTTGGATGCTCCTTTACTTTAAAATTACAGAATAACTGTATGCAGACAACAGATCTTAAAGCTGACAACAAATATCAGCTTCCGGCTGCAAAAGAGCAGGATGGGTAATGGCAGACCGCGCAGTGCTCACAAAGTCCGCCTACTCCCCACCTCCGTACAAGATCACCGGGTTCTATCCCCGCGAAAACAAACGGAAGGAGTTTATCAAGAGCAGTCCTCTCATCAAAGGCAACGCAGGCAGGGGCTCCAATAACGGCAACTTCCTCCCCGTCTAAGGGGGATTTTGTGTATCCCAGCATAAGCATCGCCCCCGGAAGTGCCGGGGATCCCTGGAAGGATATCTTCCGGCAGACCGAACGTATGGCTCCCGGTGTCCTGTCGTCGGCGTCAACGCTCATTCCTCCGGTACATATAATTACCTTTGCCCCCTGCTCAAGGAATTTATTGATCGCACCCGCTATCTCTTCAAGCGAATCGGTGCAGAAGGTCTGCCCTATGACACTTCCGCTCAGTCTGCTCAGCTTCTCATCAAGTTTTGGCCTGAATGCATCCTCGACCCTTTTATCAACGATCTCCTTGCCGGTGGTCACTACAGCCACTTTGAGGTCTCTGAAGGGAAGGACCGCAAAAGGCCTGCTCCCCCTTACTGCTGCAACTGCGCGCTCGACTCTGTAATCCTCCATCACCAGAGGTCTTATGCGGAAGCCGGCTACAGTTTGTCCCCTGAGTACAGGCCGGTGCGGTGCAAGAGCGGACAGTACCCAGTCAGGATCCTGGTTGACCCTGTTCACTGTCTCTGCAAGATACCAAAGCAGGCCGGAAGTGGTAGCAACGAGGTTGCAGCGCCCCTCCTCCGGAGGCGTGACCATGAGGTTCTCACCGCAAAGCACCTCTGCCAGCTGCATCGCCGCATCGTCCTCATGGACCTCTCCCGGAGACATTTCCATGACAGAAAGGTTTTCTCTCCCCATGTCCTTTAATGTGTTGATGTCCTCTTCCGTAATGACCTGCCCTTTTTTGAACCGGGCTGACTTTTTGTGGTTCACCGCATCTATCTGAGTAAGGTCATGGGCAAGGGGCTTTCCTATCGCTTCGTCAAGCGGAATAACTGTTATCTTCATCTTTGCTTATCCTCCGTTTCAGGCCTGCATTCACTGCAGCACCCATATACTACAAGCTGTTTTCCTTCAACTGTCATACCCTCCGGCACTTCTACCCTCGGAAGTCTCTGGCCTGTAAGACAGATCATTTTCCCGCAGTGAAGGCAAAGGAAATGGGGGTGATCCCCCGGACATCCTTTTGACTCAGGGTCATGCGAGCAAAAGCGCCATACCCCGTCAAGCCCCTGGACCTGATGTGCTATCCCCGCCGATGTAAGGGTCTGCAGAGTCCTGTATAGGGTTACCTTGTCAAGTGGCTCCGTCAGCATCGATGATATCTCGCTGTGGGAAAGGGGTGCGGCTTTTTCTATCAAAAGGCCAAGCACTACCTTTCTTTGGTGGGTAGCCCTTAGTTTTGCATTGCTCAGCATTTCTTCTACGGTCATAAAATCACCTCTTGGACTAATAAAAACGCAACTAGCTTGCATTTTAAGGTATTCCCCCTCTGCCTGCAAGTTATTTCAATGATCACATGTGACCTTAATATTTCTTATCATAATTTTTTATAACAAAAAGTTTGTTTTTAAATGTTTTATGCGAATCAACAGTCTCTCTGCCTCGACTTTACCGAGCTTTTACTTGGATCATAAATTAATAATCAAATTAAATTTATATTTGTAAAATCAGCACTCCGACATCCTCCGCGGATAGTCCTTTTTTTAACAAGAATATGGTTGACATTTATGCCAGATGGTCGTATTATGTCGCCCATTACGTACAAAGCAGCAGCATCTGAGAATTTCGGCCAAGGCCTCGAAAGGTGGGACAAGAAGTGCGAATAGACAGCTTTATCCGCGACATTACAAGTCTGGTTCTCGTTCTAGTACTTCTTATTAGCAGTGGGTCCCCCGAAGTGGCCGACGCTTAAACGTCGTGTTACTTTCGGACCGGGACCCTAAAAAGGGTCCCGGTTTTTTTGTCTCTATTTCACCGCACAGGAGGAAATGAAATGAAGAACACTTTTACCATCCTATCAGAAGACAACCCCGGAGTCCTTATGAGGATCGCCGGCCTGATTTATCGCAGGGGATACAATATCGAAAGCCTAAGTGTAGGCCAAACGGACACCCCGGGTGTATCAAGGTTTACTGTTGTAATTGAGGGTGAAGAGGGTGTGTATGACCAGATAAGAAAACAGCTTCTGAAGCTTATAGAGGTCATAGAGGTCACTAACCTTACAAAGGAAGGCCCCTTTGTAGAGCGCTGGCTTGCTTTGGTAAAAGTCCGGGCTCCCCTTGAAAAAAGACCGCATGTTCTGCAGACGGCAGAAGTATTCAGGTGCAGGGTGGTCGACCTGGGGACAGAGGCAGTTACACTTGAGATCACAGGTGATAAGGGGAAGATGAACGCATGCATGGAAGCTTTCCGCCCCTACGGGATAATCGAAACCGCAGGTTCCGGACAGGTGGCGCTTTCACGCTCAGGGTTTGCTTCTGAAGAATTTGTTGAAACGGGTTTCGCAGAGAAATAACAATTTTCATGATCGTTATGACTAGGCCTCTCAGAGACCCAAGCATAAATAGATAACTATATTTTAAATGTCCAGAAGGACAGAAGGAGTGTTTTTGTAATGGCAAAAGTATATTATGACCGCGACGCAGACCTTAGTTTTCTTGATGGAAAGACGATAACGATAATAGGTTACGGCAGCCAGGGACATGCCCACGCCCAGAATCTCCGTGACAGCGGAGCAAAGGTCGTTGTGGCTCTCCACGAGGGCAGCAAGTCACGGGCGACTGCGGAGAAAGACGGCTTTGAAGTATGCACAGTCGCAGAGGCTGCAAAAAAATCCGATGTCATGATGTTCCTGATGCCAGACCATCTGCAGGCATCAATATATAAAAATGAGATACTCCCCAATCTCAAAAAGGGAGCAAAGCTGGCATTCGCACACGGTTTTGCAGTCCATTTCGGGCAGATAGTACCCGAACCTGACAGGGACGTCTTCATGGTCGCGCCGAAAGGACCGGGACATATGGTCCGCCACATGTACAAAGAGGGAAAGGGCGTGCCGTGCCTTATCGCTATCTACCAGGACGCATCCGGAAAGGCAAAGGATTTCGCGCTTGCATATGCTTCAGGAGTAGGCGGAGGAAGGGCGGGGATAATTGAGACGACTTTCCGTGAAGAGACCGAGACTGACCTCTTCGGAGAACAGGCTGTCCTCTGCGGCGGAGTAAGCGAACTCATGCAGGCCGGATTCAAGACACTCGTTGACGCAGGCTATCAGCCTGAAATGGCATACTTCGAGTGCATCAACGAGCTCAAACTGATCGTCGACATGGTTTTTGAAGGCGGACTCAGCTGGATGCGATATTCAGTCAGCGACACGGCAAAATACGGAGATATGATAGCCGGACCCAGAGTTATCGGCGAAGAATCGAAGAAGGCAATGAAACAGCTCCTTACAGAGATCCAGGACGGCACTTTCGCCCGCGACTGGATACTTGAGAACCAGACGGGGCGTCCCCGCATGAAGAAATGGGCAAAGGCTGCCCAGGATGCAGACTGTGAAGCTGTAGGAAAAGAGCTGCGCAAGATGATGCCCTGGATGGAACAGAAAGAGGTGCCCAAGTTTTAAGGCAGAAACACCGAAGCGGCGGAAGCCATACAAGCCGGGCGGGATAAACTGAAAAGCCGATCATAAGACAGACCCGCCCGCTCCTCGCTTCTCACGGCAGAATCAGCCGATCCCACTACTACCTATAAAGGAGAGAACGACATGATCGATCGAGTACGAATTTTTGACACGACACTCAGAGACGGTGAACAGGCTGCAAGGATCAACCTGAACAAGGGCGAAAAACTGCAGATCGCCCGCCAGCTTGCCCGACTTGGTGTCGATGTCATAGAGGCGGGGTTCCCCGCTTCGTCACCCGGCGACTTTGAATCCGTACAGGCAATAGCCCGTGAGATAAAGGGCCCCATAATTGCGGGACTTGCGAGGACCAGAGCTGAGGATATCAAAAGCGCCGCAGAAGCTGTAAAGGACGCAGAGCACCCCCGTATACACACATTTATAGCAACAAGCCCTATACACATGGAGTATAAGCTTAAGCTGGACAAAGAGGGTGTGCTTGCAGAAGTACGCAGAGGCGTGAGCCTCGCAAAATCACTCATCGAAGACGTTGAATTTTCGGCAGAGGATGCAAGTCGCTCTGAGGTAGCCTTCCTTATCGAGGTATTCAAAACTGCCATCGAATGCGGGGCAACAACTCTGAACATCCCGGATACGGTGGGATATGCCCAGCCTGACGAGTTTTTTGAATTCGTAAAAGAGATAATCAAGGGGGTCAATCCTCCTGAAAATATCGTCTGGTCAGTACACTGCCACAACGACCTGGGCCTTGGAGTAGCAAACTCGCTTGCCGCAGTGAGGGCAGGGGCAAGGCAGATCGAATGCACGATCAACGGACTTGGGGAACGCGCCGGCAATGCCTCTATGGAAGAGATAGTCATGGCCCTCAATACAAGACAGGACCAGTATCCTGCCAAAACGGCAATTGACACGACAAAACTCTATAGCACAAGCAAGCTCGTATCACACCTTACCGGAGTGATGGTGCAGCCAAACAAGGCGATCGTCGGCCTTAACGCTTTTTCTCATGAGGCAGGCATACATCAGCACGGAATGCTCTGCAACCGGGCAACTTATGAGATCATGACCCCTGAGACAGTAGGTGCTCCCGCATCAGACCTGTTCCTCGGAAAACACTCCGGACGCCACGCCTTCAAAGACAGGGTAGAGAGCATGGGCTATCAGCTGTCAAAGGAAGACCTTGAGACAGGCTTTACTTACTTTAAGGAACTGTGCGACAAGAAAAAGGATGTGAGCGACGGCGACATCGAGGCTCTGATACTTGACAGAGTGCTCTCCTTCGTGCCGGAGAGAAGATACATACTCAAAGACTATGCCGTCCACGTAGGTACAGGAAGCAAGCCTACGGCAAGTGTAACGCTGACCTCCGGGAATGATGACTATACCGAAGCAGCTGTGGGCAACGGACCTGTAGACGCATCCTACAACGCTGTGAAGAAGATCCTCGGATTTTCTCCTCAGCTGAAGGGATTCAGGATAGGAGCTACCAGTGAACGTTCCGACGCACAGGGCGAGACCAGGATAGTGCTCCACCACAAGGATATACAGGCACAGGGACGCGGGACAAGTACCGACGTCATAGAATCATCGATACGGGCATATGTCGACGCAATAAACAGACTTTATGCTGCGGCTGCGGCAAAGGAGATAAAGCTCAATGGCCATGACTCTCGCTGAGGCGATAATAGCAAAACATACCAAAGACCCCGTCGAGGCTGGAGCCATCTGCCGTGTAAGCGTTGACTTCGCTTTCACAAACGACATTACAGGACCGCCCGCGATAAAAGAGTTCAGGAGAATGGGCGCGAAGAAAGTCTTCGATCCGCAGCGCTGTGCAATTTTGCCTGACCATTTTTCGCCTGCCAAGGATATAGCTTCTGCAGAACAGATAAAGGAATGCCGTGAATTTGCATACGAGCAGGATATGCTTTTCTGGGAAGTGGGCAGGGTTGGGGTGGAACACACCTTCCTTCCGGAAAACGGGCTGGTCCTCCCGGGCGAGATAGTCCTCGGAGCTGACAGCCACACCTGCACTCACGGTGCCATGGGAGCCCTTGCTACGGGAGTCGGCTCTACCGACCTCGCCGCTGCATGGGCACTCGGAGAAACCTGGCTGAGAGTGCCTGAGACAATGAAGGTCTCTTACGAAGGTACTCCCTCCCAGTGGCTCTGCGGCAAGGACATGATCCTGGCTCTTATCGGGAAGATAGGGGTTGAAGGAGCCCGTTATATGGCTCTGGAATTTCATGGCGATGCTCTTGAAGGGCTGGGACTTGACGACCGTTTCACCCTTTCAAACATGGCTATCGAGGCGGGCGGTAAGACCGGTCTGATAAATCCGGATGAAAAGCTTCTGAAGTACGCCCGTGACCGTGCAGCCAGACATTTTGAACCGCTCTCTGCAGATACGGACGCTGTATATGTGAGTTCAGTAATGATAGACGTCACCGGCATGGAGCCACAGGTCGCAATGCCGCACCTTCCGGAAAATGTAAGGCCTGTATCAGAAGTTTCAGGTACAAAGGTAGACCAGGTCTTCATAGGTTCCTGCACAAACGGCAGGATCAGCGACCTGAGAAACGCAGCAAAGGTCCTTAAGGGAAAGAAGGTACACAAAAAGACAAGGCTGATGGTGATCCCTGCATCTTACGAGGTTTACCGGCAGGCGATGAAGGAAGGGCTTTTCGATATATTCCTCGATGCAGGAGCAGCTATCTCGACGCCAAGCTGCGGCCCCTGCCTCGGCGGACATCTCGGCATACTTGCCGCAGGAGAACGATGTATATCGACAAGCAACAGGAACTTCGTAGGCAGGATGGGATCACCAAAAAGCGAAGTGGTGCTCTCAGGTCCCATGGTAGCGGCGGCATCGGCTGTTGCAGGCCACATCTGCCATCCTAAGGAAATTACAGGCTAGGGGGCATTCAGATGGAGACGATCTTAAAAGGAAAAGCATGGGTATATGGCGACAACGTTGACACGGATGTCATCATCCCCGCAAGATACCTTGTAACGAGCGACGAAAAATCACTTGCCGCCCACTGCATGGAAGACATAGACGCCTCTTATGCCGGAGGAGTGGTCGAGGGAGACATGATCGTAGCCGGAAACAATTTCGGCTGCGGATCAAGCAGGGAACACGCCCCAATAGCGATAAAGGGCTCCGGGGCTTCCTGTGTGATAGCAAGATCATTCGCGCGTATATTCTACCGCAATGCGATAAACATCGGCCTTCCTATACTGGAATGCACCGAGACCGGGCGTATAGCCAAAGACGATATCATAGAGGTGGATCTGGCAAAAGGGACGATAACGAACATGACGAAGGGCGAAACATACAACGCAAAACCCTTCCCCGAGTTCCTCCAAAACCTGATCGGACTTGGAGGGCTTGTCCCTTACGTCAGGGCAAGACTTTCTGAATAAGGGGCGACAGAGTGATGAAAAAATATAAGATAGCGGTCATTCCGGGCGACGGGATAGGGCCGGAAGTCATAGGTGAAACTATAAAAGTTCTGGACAGGTGCGGAGAAAAATTCTCATTCTCCTTCGAATGGGAGAAGTTTCCCTATGGAGCAGGGCACTACCTTGCCACCGGCGAAGTAATGCCGGAAGAGGCGATGGAGCATATGTCCCGCTGTGACGCCATGCTCCTCGGAGCCATCGGCGATCCCAGGGTAAAACCGGGTATACTCGAACAGGGCATACTCCTCGCCTTCCGTTTCTACTT
>DAIRTK010000022.1:0-4560 GCA_036803945.1 Synergistaceae bacterium | reverse complement strand
CTTGCCAAAAAACGCGGTGAGGATACCGTAACGGTGGTTTCAAAATCCAACGCAGTATCGGCCCTTTACGGATTCTTTGAGGAGAGCGCAAAGAGGGTAATGGCCGAAGAGTACCCTGGGCTGAAATATGCAATGGTAAACGTGGATGCACTTTGCTATCACCTGGTGCGAAATCCGGCGGCATATGGAGTCCTGCTCTGCCCGAACCTTTTCGGAGACATAATCAGCGACCTCCAGGCAGGCCTCGCCGGAGGACTGGGAACGGCAGCGGGAGGAAACATCGGAGACGGCCTCTCAATGTTCGAACCAGTACACGGGTCGGCTCCGGACATCGCCGGAACAGGCAGGGCTAACCCTGTAGCCGCAATACTTTCGGGAGCTCTGATGCTGGAACATCTTGGCGAGTCAGAGGCTTCAAAAGCGGTAAACAGTGCAGTGTCAAAGTTCCTTGAAGATTCTGAGGAGAAGGATCTTCCCTTCGAATTCGGAGGAAAGGCCTCCTTCGAAGAGGTCGGGGAAAATATACGGAAGTACATCAGTTAATTTTTATTCCCTGCCCCCTGGAGGGGCAGGAAATACGGTCGTTTCACAATAGGAGGTATACCCAATGGCCAAAATGAGCGGAGCACAAATGGTGGTCAAGTCCCTTGAAGCAGAAGGAGTTGACACTATATTCGGACTGCCCGGCGGAACTGTTATCCATCTATACGACGCAATATATGATTCAAAGATCAACCACGTGCTGATGCGGCATGAGCAGGCAGCTTCACATGCAGCTGACGGGTATGCCAGAGTCAGCGGAAAACCCGGTGTATGTATCGCCACATCGGGCCCCGGAGCAACCAATCTTGTCACAGGCATAGCTACGGCCAATCTTGATTCTGTGCCCATGGTCGCGATCACAGGACAGGTCGCTACAACGGTCATTGGCACTGACGCATTCCAGGAAGCAGACATCCTTGGCGCAACCATCCCGATAGTAAAACACAGCATGCAGGTCAGGGCGCCTGAACAGATACCTTCCGCAGTGAAGAAGGCCTTCTACATTGCATCGACAGGAAGGCCCGGACCTGTGCTGATAGATGTTCCTGCGGACGTTCAGAAAGGCTTGGGGGATTTCGAATATCCGGAAAGCATAAGCTTCCCGGGTTATCATCCTGAAATAGGGCCGGACCTCAGGCAGCTCGATGACGCGGTATCTCTCCTCGAACATGCCGAGAGGCCGGTTATATTTGCCGGAGGCGGCGTGATCAGGTCAGGTGCTGCAGGAAAACTTACAGAACTTGCTGAGAAACTTGAGATACCGGTCGTTACATCGCTTCTCGGAAAGGGAGCTTTCCCTGAATCTCATCCCCTCGGACTTTCTCTGGGTATGGCGGGAATGCACGGTCATCCCGTAGCCAACAGGGCACTGATGTCAGCTGACGTGATCCTGGCTATAGGATCGCGTTTCAGCGACAGGACTACCGGAAAGAGGTCAAGTTTTGCCTCCGAAGCAAAAATTATCCACATTGATCTTGACCCCGCAGAGATAGACAAGGCAATAGGATCTGAAGTATGGCTCGTGGGCGACGCAGGAACCATCATTGACGCCATTACGGCATCGATGAAGAAAAAGTATTTCGACCGGTCACACTGGCTTGAAGAGCTTGAACTTATACGTCAGAAAGAGCCTCTGCCCAGAAACGAATATGCAGGTGAAATTGCTCCCTGGCAGGTCATTGAATCTCTCCGGGAAATAACCGGAGGAAAATCAGTGCTTACGACCGAAGTCGGCCAGCACCAGATGTGGGCGGCTCTGCACTACAGAGTGGAAGAACCGAGGCGTTTTGTTACTTCAGGGGGGCTTGGAACAATGGGTTTCGGCTTCCCATCGGCAATTGGTGCTGCTCTTGCATGCCCCGATCAACATGTATGCTGCATAGCCGGTGACGGTAGTTTTATGATGAATATACAGGAACTGGACACCTGCGCACGTTACAATATACCGGTAAAGGTATTCATCCTGAACAACTCCTGTCTTGGCATGGTCCGCCAATGGCAGCAGCTCTTCTATGAGCACCGATATTCCAACACCATCTACAACCGCAACCCCGATTTCGTGAAGATCGCCGAAGGTATGGGAGTTACCGGATTCTCTGCGACAAAGCCCGAAGAGGTCAGAAAAACGATCGAAGCAGCCCTGAAAGTCCCCGGCCCGGCCCTGGTAGACTTCAGGATACCGCAGGGTGCGCTGGTCCTTCCGATGGTACCGCCGGGCGGATCCATAGACAAGATGATACTGAACTGAGAGGAAGGATACTGGGATGAACAGCGACAAGGCAAAAAAGGGCTATCAGAGGAGCCCTCACCGCTCCCTCCTGAAGGCTGCCGGATACACAGACTGGGAAATAGAACGCCCATGGATAGGGGTAGCGAATTCCTATAACGCGATAATTCCCGGACATGTCCATCTGAAGACGATCACAGAGGCTGTAAAGGCCGGTATATATGCGGCAGGCGGACTCCCGATCGAATTTCCGGTAATAGGAGTCTGCGACGGGATAGCAATGAACCATGAGGGAATGAAGTTCTCCCTTCCCAGCCGCGAGCTGATAATGGATTCGATTGAGATCATGGCGAAGGGACACGCATTCGACGGCCTTGTCCTGGTAACCAACTGCGATAAGATAGTTCCGGGCATGGCAATGGCCGCGGCCAAACTTAACCTTCCCTCTGTGGTCATTTCGGGAGGACCGATGATGGCGGGCACCATGAAAGGAAGAGTCCTCGATCTCAACAGCGTCTTCGAGGGAGTAGGGATGAAGGCTGCGGGGAAGATATCCGATGAGGAGCTGAGGGATGTGGAAGACAACGCCTGTCCCGGATGCGGCTCATGTTCCGGGATGTTCACTGCCAACACCATGAACTGCATGATGGAGGCCCTCGGGATCGGACTTACAGGAAACGGAACCATCCCGGCAGTCCACGCGGGCCGTATCCGACTTGCCAAGGACGCCGGACGGGCCGTGATGGGCCTGATAGAGAAAAACATCAGGCCAAGGGACATCCTCACCATGGAAGCCTTTGAAAACGCACTTGCGGTGGATCTGGCTCTCGGAGGTTCCACGAACACTTCGCTCCACCTTCCTGCAATTGCATGGGCAGCCGGCCTTAAACTTCCGCTTGAACTTTTCAACGAGATCGGCGCGAAGGTACCGCACCTCTGTTCAATGAGTCCAGGGGGACATCACCACATAGAAGATCTCTGGCAGGCAGGCGGAGTTGAGGGACTCATGGCAAGGCTCCTTGAAAAGGGTCTTATCCACGGCGAACTTATCACGGTAACAGGTAAGAGCGTCAAGGAAAACCTGAGCAAAGCAAATGTCGTGGACGACAACGTCATCCGTCCTGTCGAAGATCCTTACCACAAGGAGGGCGGACTTGCCTTCATAAAGGGCACCCTCGCCCCTATGGGCGCTATAGTCAAGCAGTCGGCCGTACTCCCCGAGATGCTCGTACACGAGGGCCCGGCAAGGGTCTTTAACTGTGAGGAAGATGCGAGCAAAGCCATCCTAAATAATGAGATAAATGACGGCGACGTCGTAGTCATCCGTTTTGAAGGGCCAAAGGGAGGCCCAGGCATGCGCGAGATGCTCACACCGACCTCGGCGATAATGGGACAGGGAAAGGGAGGTACCGTAGCCCTTATTACAGACGGACGCTTCTCGGGAGCCACAAGAGGCGCCTCGATCGGCCATGTCTCTCCCGAAGCCGCAGAGGGAGGACCGATCGGCCTTGTTGAAGAGGGTGACATAATATCGATCGACATCCCCGCCAAAAGGCTTGACCTCATGGTGAGTGAGGAAATACTTGCGAAAAGAAAAGAAAAATTCGTGCCTTGGGTCCAGCCCGTGGAGAGCCCCTTCCTGACAAGGTACAGGGAATTTGCAAGCTCCGGCGTTGAGGGAGCGGTCCTCAGAGCTAAAATTCAATAACAGAACTGTTGCCTAAAAAAAGAATTTTTGAATTACCGGGAGGCCGCCCATATGGGAGGCCTCCTTATATTTTTATCCGGCCTTGGAATTGGAGGTCAGATCTGAACCAATAAAAACTTTAACGAACAATAATCGCAACTGTGTTGCAAAAATATCCGTGCTCTCCTATAATCTCTTTGTTGATACTTAGTTGCAATAGGAGGCCTGTAATATGATCGTTCCAAAATCTTTTAAGTTCTCTCTTCTTTCTCTCTTTTTATTGGCTCTCTCTCTCTTCACCGTTCCTCTGCATGCCAATGCGGAGACGACTCTGACCGTATTTGCAGCTGCGTCTATGACGGAATCCATGAATATGATCGCAGAAGCATACAAAAAGTCAGAGCCTGATGTGAAGATAATTTACAATTTTGATTCAAGCGGCACCCTAAAAACACAGATCGAACAGGGTGCGGAGTGCGATATTTTCATATCGGCAGGACAGAAGCAGATGGATCAGATCGACATCAAGGCAGATCCAAAGGTAAACACCAAGAAACTTGACCTTTTAATGGATGGAACACGCTTCAACATAGTCTCCAACAAG
>DAIRTK010000021.1:7570-19911 GCA_036803945.1 Synergistaceae bacterium | reverse complement strand
AAAAATAAGGTTTTGTGGCTGGGCGACCTAAATGTAGCTCCCACAGAGCTTGATGTCGCAAACCCGGGCAACAAGACAAACCATGTCTGTTTCCACACCGAAGTCAAAAAGGCATTTGCAGATGTAATGTCCTGGGGGTTTGTTGATATATTCAGGAAGCATCTTCCCGGAGAGGGAGAGTACTCTTTTTGGGATTACAGGATAAAGGATTCCCTTTCAAGGAATATTGGCTGGCGGATAGACCATATAATAGGAACGGATGTCATGGCTGAAGCGAGCAGGAAGGTCTGGGTCGAAAGATCTCTCAGGGCTATGGAACGTCCCTCCGACCATACTGCAGTCGTATGTTCCTTTGAGATCTGATAAATAGATACCCCTAAAGAGAGCTTAGGCCGCACCCTAAAGGGCACGGCCTAAGCTCTGCGCATCAAAGCTGGATATACTTTGTGTCAGAACCCTGTTTTTTCGGAATGGCGCTGAAGCATTGCCATATTGTTGTTGACTTTTTTCAAATATGAAACTGAGATGCCTCCATAATACCTGTTGAGAGCTTTCTGAACCGTTCCGTATGCATTGATGTACCGTGAAAGCAGGAGTACTCCGGCTTCTATTCCCCGCTCGGGATCGAACATGTGGTCTTTGGTCGTGGCTATGCCTTTTGCACTAAGCATCCCATGATGGACTTTCCACATTACCTGCATTACTCCCATGGCCCCTTTTCTGCTAATAGCACTTGGATTGAAAAGGCTCTCTGTCTTCGCGATGCCTACTGAAAGGTCCGTCGGGACGTTATACTTTGCACTGTAGTAGACAAGAGCAGAGGCTTCCCGCCATGCTATCTGCGGAGTTATCTTTTTGTTGATGGACCTGATAAATGCTGCAATGTTGGCTACCTTCCGCTGTTTGCCGGCAGGAAGTTTGTTCAGTTCTTTCAGAGTCGAATCAGGGTGGTTGTTTATCCATTTGTCGATATGCCCTGTATTCAGCTCCATCTTATCCAAAGCATTAAGAACTGAGACATCAAGTCCTTCAATAAATTTGCCTGTTTTGGGATCTTCGCCGGATGCGGCGCGCGGATGTGCGGTCTCTTTCTTTTTTACCGAAGATGTTGTTTTAACTACAACCTTGCCCTCATCATTCTTTGTTTCATATGTTGTTGTTATGATGGCTCCTTCAGCAGAGGTGTTGCTCAGTGTTTTTTTGGCCGGCACGCTGCATGCTCCCATATTGGGAGAAAGGACTACTGATGTAAAAACTAACAGCAGCGCAGCGACCTGCGGAATAAAGATCTTCCGCATTTTCCATATCTTTCGCATGATTACCTCCTTGCGTATCGGGGACTGTAAGAGTGAAAAAGTTCTGAATATTCACCCAAACAGGGACTCTTTGCGCATCGAATATGATAACCGAGAGGGCATATAAGTCAAGAGATTTTCTAGTATATCAGAATAAATAAAATAAAATACGACGAATGATTTAAATATAAGTTATTAATTTATATATTTAAGCTGTCATGCTTTAAAAAACAAGGCAATTTTTATTTTCTTTTGTCACACGCAAGCGTGATTATCCCGCTGAAAAGTACGAAAACCCCGACAGATCCTATCAGAGAGAGCTGTTCACCAAGCAGCAGTGTTGAAAGCAGCCATGCCGTCATTGGCTCGGAAAGAGAGAGCGTATAAGCTTTACCCAGAGTTATCTTTTCAATTCCTCTGGTAAAAAGGGAGAAGGGAAGTATGGTCGTAAGGACTGAGAGAAAGAATATGCATATCATTCCGCGGAGGCTGAATATCCATGAGATATCTCCCTTTATCAGCCATGGCATAGCCATAAGGGCGCTTAATATTGAGATAAGAGAGACCGTTTCGACCGGGTCTCTTGTCCCTATCATCCTCAGTCCCGCTCCTTCAAGGGCGTAAGAGAGTGCTGCTCCGAAGGCAAGAATGGCCCCCGGAATGCTGACGGAGCTTAAGTCGCTTTTGCCCGCAGCCACGAGCAGGAAACATCCTGTCAATGCGAGGATAGTCGATATGTACCATCTTGAAGAGAGGCACTCTTTGAAGAATAATCTTCCCAGAATTCCGGCAAGTACAGGAGCTGATCCGATTGCCACCATGGTCCCTATGGCAACTCCTGTCAGCCTTACTGCGGAAAAGAAAGCAAACTGGTATGCTGTCAGGCCTATGGCTGCGATAAAAATACCTGTCCAATTCCACCTTCTCCCATTCAGTATCTTGGGACGACGAAGCATTACCCAAACCAGCAAAAGGAGTCCGGCTACGAATACCCTCGCAGAACCTATTGTAAGAGAGGTGGCGTTTTCAGGCGCCAAAGCCTGTATCGTCCCTGTCATGCCCCAGCACATCCCAGCGGCCACAACAAGGAGACCACCCTTTAATTCCTCATTGTTGAGTTTCATCTTTATCTTATCCTCTCTGTCTTTCATTGCAGCACACGTATTTTAGCAGAAAGTAAATTTGACGGATCTTTTCTTTTTGAATGTAACTGCACCGAAAGCAATAATCGCATCAATATCATATAATATGTGTGGTATCAGTGAATTTTCGAAAAACCCCAACATTGAGACTGGAGGTCAAAACTATGATCCCTGTAAAAAAACTTGTTATGATACCGGGTCCGGTGCCGGTTTCTCCCAGTGTTCTTCAAAGACTCGGAAGCGAAGTGAAGGCTCACACTGATCCTGATTTTGTTGCAGAGTTCCAGGCACTTCTGGCAGAGCTGAGATCAATAACGAACTGTGACGGAATTGCCTTCCTTGTTGCAGGTTCCGGAACGATGGGCATGGAAATGGCGATCGCAAATATCGCGAACGAGAAAGACAGGGTCCTGGTATGTTCCAACGGACATTTCGGAGACCGTTATATATCCATATGCAAAAACAGGGGACTTGATATGACCACACTTGAAGCAGAGTGGGGGATGTCTGTTACTCCGGAGGAAGTGGACAGGAAACTCTCGGAAGGCGGATATACTGTAGCAGTCGTCACCCATGTGGAGACATCTACAGGCGTTGAGCTTCCCCTTAAGGAAATGGCCGGCATGATGAAGGAGAAGCACCCCGAAGTGCTGTTTGTTGTCGACGGAGTTGCAGCAGGCGGAGGTGTCGCTGTGGATATGGCCTGGGGCATAGATGTCTACTTTACCTGCACACAGAAGGCCCTCTGCTCTGTCCCGGGGATGTCTGTAGTCTGGACCGGCAGCAGGGCTCTGAAAAAACGCGAAGAGATGGGGTCGATAAGGGAGTCCTATATCGACTACGCGCGATGGATCCCTGTAATGACAGACACAAAAAAGTATTGGGGTACTCCTGCCGTCAATAACATCTCGGCACTAAAAGAATCCGTAAGGATCATGCTTGAAGAGGGCCTTGATGAGAGATACCGCCGTCACAGGGATCATGCATGCCTGATCGCGGAAGCCATGTCGGCCATCGGATTCAGGACCCTTGCCAAGGAGGGCTACCGCTCTCCGACACTTTCGATATTCCTCTATCCCGAAAAGATGCCGGTTGACGATGCTGTTTTCCGCGCCGTATGTGCCGCAGAGGGAGCTCTCGTTGCGGCATGTCTGGGTGATTACGCAGGGAAGGGGTTCAGGATGGGGCACATGGGCAATATTGACAAACATATGCTAATTTCGGGAGTGGCGGCAATAGAAAGGGCCGCAATCTCATGCGGGCTGGAGGTAATGCCGGGTGCAGCACTGGCAGTAATGCAGCGGGGCCTTGCAGGAAAATAGTACAAATCCCATCTTTCAGAGACTGCGGTTTTAAAAATTTTGTTGACTCTGTGAGGGTATAATGAAAAGAGGACGGAAGCCAAAGCTTCCGTCCCCTTTTTCACCAGGGAAGCTTTACAACGATCTTTCGTATTCCTGAGGGGGCCTCTCCAGTCCTCACTCCGGGCTGGTGACCATCAGATGGGGAGAGGAGCATCATCATTCCCCTTTCAAGCTTAAACATCTGACCTTTGCCGGAATAAAATGCTATGTCGTTTGTTTCCTCATATTCCGAGACTTTTTCCAGGGAGGCGAGAGGGGCATATCCGATGAATTCTTCACCCTCCATAACGACCTGTAAATCCCAGTAGATCCTGTGAGCCTCAAAAGGAACTTCATCCTGCGCCTTTGTCTCATATTCCCCGAACCTGAGATCCAGGGCACCAAAGTCCATCTCCATCAGCTCATCGTAAGACCTTGAAGCTGCGGCTCTGAGAAAGGAAAGGAGAGACTCTGATGCAGGCAGGATATCTGGAGCATACTTAATGTAGTTTTCAATACTGTCATATATCACGGATGAGACCCCCTGAAACAGCAATTTTTATTTGATCGACTCAATTTTCGCGGCAAGTTCCTCCCAGAGGGGATAGTTTTCCTCAATGCGCTTCTCTGTCTCTTTAAGTTCGATCATCAGCGACTGTACTTTGTCAGAATCACTCAGGGTGCAGGGGTCGCATAAAAGCTGCGAGATTTCTTCCCGGCGCCTTTCATCCCTTTCTATCTTTGCTTCAACAGGGCTGAGTCTGTCCTCAATGACTTTCCGTTCCCTATAGAGCCTGTTGCGTTCTTCAGCTTCCGCCCGTTTCTGTTCTTTGGTACGGTCTGTGAGAGAAGCTTGGCATTTGAAATCTTCTTTTTTTTCAGCTGAAAGGGATGTTTGCTGGGTCCTTTTTTCAATGAACCAGGAATAATTTCCCTGATAATCGTATAGACGTCCGTCCCTGATTTCAATAACCCTTTCGACAAGATCGTCCAGGAAGGATCTGTCGTGTGAAACTATCATTATTGTCCCGCCGTACTCAAGCAGCGCTTTCTGGAAGAGCTCCCTGGTAGAGTAGTCGAGGTGGTTTGTAGGTTCGTCAAGTATCAGCAGGTTGGATTCGGAAAGGAGCATTTTCAAAAGTCCTACCCTTGATTTTTCCCCTCCCGACAGGACGGATATTGGTTTGTGTATATCTTCTCCTGAAAAAAGAAATGCCCCCAGAAGATTTCGCTTTGCACCCTCCAACATCTTTGATCCGGTATTGTTGACCTCCTGCCATATAGTCTTCCCGTAGTCCAGGTTTTGTGCACTTTCCTGGGAGAAATAGGCTTTTTTTACGTTCAGACCGTAAGATACGGTACCTCCTGTCGGATCTTCTGATTTGTTCAAAAGTCTCATGAGGGTCGATTTGCCTGCGCCGTTTATGCCCACCAGTGCCAGCCTCTCCCCTCGGTGTACGGTCAGGTCAAGGTCCTCAAAGACAGTTTTCCCTCCATACTTTTTGGACAGGTTTTTACAAGATATGACCTCATATCCGCTTCTCGGGGCTTCCGGAAACTTAAAACTGACGCTCTTTGACGGACCTTCAAGCTCGGTGATCTCCATCTTTTCAAGCTGTCTTATCCTGCTCTGGACCTGTGTGGCCTTTGTTGCCTTATACCTGAACCTCTCTACAAAACGCTGGATATTTTCTATTTTTTCCTTCTGCTGTTCCCATTCAGCTTCAAGCCTTTCCCTGCGCTCTTCCCTCTCCCGGAGGAATTTTTCATAGCTGCAGGAATATAGATTGATTTTGCCCCCGGACAGTTCTGCAACAGATGTGACCATCTTGTCAAGGAACCTTCTGTCATGAGAGACCGCGATTATCGTGCCTTTGAAATCTTTCAGCCAGCTTTCAAGCCACTCCATGCTCTCAGTGTCGAGGTGGTTCGTAGGTTCGTCAAGAAGCAGTATGTCAGGTCTTGAAAGAAGCAGGGCTGCAAGAGCGACCCTCATTTTCCACCCCCCGGAAAATTCTGATGTCATTCTGGACGAGTCATCCTCGGGACGGAAACCGAGGCCCTTCAGGACCTGCTTTGCCTCCACGTCAAATCCGAAGCCTCCCTTTGCCTCAAACTCCCTCTGCAGACGCTCATGTTCCCGAAGCATTGACCTTAGCTCCTGTGAATCCTCTTCAAGGTCTGCCATCTCATGCTCTGCATCAGAAAGTTTCACGGCAAGGTCTTCAAGTCCGGCCCTTCTCTTCAGGTAATCAAGAAGCGGCATTTCGTCTATCTCCACAAGATCCTGCGGAAGATATCCTATCTTATGGTCCCTGGGTATGCTGAGACTTCCCCCGTCATGCTCCGCCTCACCTGCAATGACCCGGAGCAGCGTGGTCTTTCCTGCTCCGTTGTCTCCTACAAGTCCGACCCTGCTCTTTGGGGTTATGAACCAATTGATCCTGTCCAGGACTGTATTATCTTTGAAGTTTACCTGCAGTTCCTTTATCTCTATCAGTTTTTGCTACCTCCCGGGTCATGAGTGAACACCGGATATTATATAGTAATAATCGATCACTGAAGAAATTATCAGGATAAATGTTTATCCAGGGCCTTTTTGTGGTGCTCCGCCGATTCCTCTGAAAAGCAGACCAGCCTCACTTCATCGAGTGAATCATCTTGCTGCAGGAAGGATATTATAGTCCTGACTGCAATATCGGCGGCTAGTTCCGGCGGGAAACGGTAGACGCCTGTCGAAATAGCAGGGAATGCGATGCTTTTCGCACCTGCACGGACGGCTTCCCCGAGGCTGTTCCTGTAGGCATTTTCAAGAGTCTTCTCTTCGCCTGAGTTTCCGCCCCGCCATATCGGACCTACTGTATGGATGACGAATTTCGCAGGCAGTCTGTAGCCTTTAGTTGTCTTTGCCTCTCCGGGCGGGCAGCCTCCAAGTCCTGTGCATTCAGTCAGGAGGTCGGGCCCGGCAGCTCTGTGGATCGCCCCGTCTACTCCTCCTCCTCCGAGCAGGGAGCTGTTTGCGGCGTTAACTATTGCATCAACAGCTTCCTTTGTTATGTCTCCGATCTTAAGAACGATCCTGGATCTTAAATCGGCCATAATGATCCCACCTTTCTTTCCTTCTATTATATATAGCCTGAAATGATAAGTATATCGATCCGAAACAGCACAATTACAATGGGGCATTAGACGAGGTGGGGGATGTACATAATTTTACCTAAATGTGCATAATTTTATGTTTTTGTTTTTTTATGTTGCAAAAACTAGAAATTAAGCAAAAAAATACGCTTGTATACTTGCTTAAAAAATGATATAACCCAACAGTGGTTTAATTTTTTCTATGCTTTGGAGGTGTGTCGGATGCAGGAAGCCAAAGAATTTCCCAAAATGAGAGAGATATACGGATCACTGGTCTTTGATCAGAAGGCAATGAAGCAGCGCCTTCCCAGGGACGTATACGAAAACCTGGTCGGTGCCATCGAAGGCCGGCAGAAGCTGGATTCGGGCATAGCCGATACTGTAGCCCTGGCAATGAAGGACTGGGCAGTAAGCAAGGGGGCAAGCCACTGGGCACACTGGTTTCATCCGCTGACTGAACTGACGGCTGAAAAACACACTGCCTTCGTCACGGCAGATGACAATGGCTTCCCGCTCGAGTCATTCAGAGGTGAAGACCTTATGCAGAGCGAACCGGATGCATCGTCTTTCCCATCGGGCGGCACAAGGAGTACGTTCGAAGCCAGGGGTTACAGCGCATGGGATCCCACAAGCCCTGCATTCATAATCAAAAGCCCCAAGGGAGGCACACTCTGCATACCTTCGGTCTTCCTGGCATATGACGGGACACCGCTCGACCTCAAGACATACCTTCTCCGTTCGATGGAGGCTGTCGAGAGCCGTGCCCTAAAGATGCTCAAGCTTTTCGGCAACAGGGGTGTCAGGTATGTAAGGGCGACAGTAGGGGGGGAACAGGAATTTTTCCTGCTTGACAGGCCCCGCGCGCAGAAGAGGACTGATATACGCTTTTGCGGCAGGACCCTGCTGGGATCGCCCCCGCCAAGGGACCAGAAGATGGAGGACCATTACTTCGGCTCCATCCCTACAAGAGTCCTTGCCTATATGGAAGATGTCCAAAGAGACCTTGCAAGGCTTGGAGTGGATCTTGCCACAAGGCACAATGAGGTGGCAAGATGCCAGTTTGAATTCGCCCCAAATTTTACCGAGGCAAACCTCTCCTGCGACCAGAACCAGCTTATAATGGAAACCATGAGGAAGATGGCGCGTCAGCACGAACTTCGTCTTCTCTTCCACGAAAAGCCCTTCATGGATATGAACGGAAGCGGCAAGCATATAAACTTCTCTCTCCAGGACAGCGAAGGGAGAAATCTGCTCAAGCCCTCGTCGAACCACAGGAAGAACGTAATATTCCTGTCGTTCCTCTCTTCATTTGTACTTGGTGTGGCAGAACATTCAGGACTGCTCCACGCGTCGGTCTCGACGCCGGGAAACATGTACAGGCTCGGGGGTCATGAGGCACCGCCCAGTATCATCAGCGTATATCTCGGACAGGCAATAGACAAGATAATCAGGGAAATAGAAGAGGGTACCTGCGGCGGCGACATGCCGGCGAAGAACACAGTGGACATAGGACTTTCAAAGCTTCCGGAGATAATTGCGTTCGACAGTGACAGAAACAGGACCAGCCCTGTAGCCTTCACAGGAAACAAGTTTGAATTCCGTGCTCCGGGGGCCTCGCAGGCAATGGCCGTTCCGGTGACGGCGGTACTCTCAGTCTGGGCCGCCGGACTGGAAAAATTCATCGGAATCTTCGAGGAACGCATAAACAAGGGCGAAGATGCGGTAGAAGCAGCGCTCTGCACCATCCGCGAGGTATCCGGTATGAACAGGAAGATCCGGTTCGAAGGTGATGCCTACTCTGCAGAATGGCATGCGGAAGCCGAGCGCAGGGGAATAGTCAAAGCCAGGACCATCCCGGAAGGTATTGACCTCTTCATGGAACCGGAGACCCTCGATATGCTGGAGGAATTGGGCATCTTCAGAAAAAAAGAGATGGAGTCCTTCTATGTAATAAGGATGGAGTCCTTTGTCAAAAACGTGGAGATAGAGATGTCTGTGCTCCGCGACATGGTCTGGGAAGGCATCCTGCCTGCGATATCAAAACAGATGATCCTTGAGAGCGGATCATTCTCTTCAATACTCGACAGCGGTGTAGAGGGTGCCGATGAATGGAAAAGCCACATAGCGAGGCTTGCCAAGGCAAAGATAGACCTAATGGAAAAGACAAGGGAACTTGTGGAAATGAAGGAGAGAATGTCGAAACTGAGCCTAAGAAAGCACGCGGATGCTCTGGTCGATGAGGCGGTGCCCCTTATGGCTGAGATAAGAAAAATTGCCGACTCGGTCGAGGTATACATGTCAGCGGATAACATGGCATACCCAAACTACCGCTCCCTGCTCTCTCTGTCTGCCTAAAAGAAATATCCGGACTTACTGTAAAAATGCGGGGCCCTGATCTAAAGGGCCTTCGCCTTTTTATTTGTTTTTTGAGAGAAGGTCCTGCGCGTTTTTGCCTAACAACAGCGATCTTTGTTCTTCCGTAAGGGATGTCCGGTCAAGGATCTTCTCAAATCTCGGATATTCAAGTATTGGCCAGTCTGTACCGAACAGCATTTTATTTCCCGCGCCCGCAGCGAAGATACCTTCTATTACACGGTGGTCGTAGAGCCAGGGCCATGCCGCAGTGTCGTAATATGCGTTCGACAGGGCAAGCTTCATCTCCGGCATTGATTCGTAAGCCCACAGCCCTCCGCCGAAATGGGCAAAGACCACCCTTGCCTGAGGGTGGTTCATGCAGAAAGCTGCTGCCTCTGAGGCTCCGGTCCGTCCTTTTCCGGCATACTGATGTCCGACCTGTTCTGCTGTGTGGAACATTATGAACATTCGCGCTTCCGTACAGGTCCCGACCAGTCTCCAAGTTTGGACTGCATCAGATATGTCCAGCTCCTGTCCGTCCGGGAAGAGCTCGCCGACCCCTGCCGCCCCTCGTTCCGCGCAGCGCAGTATCTCCTCTGAAGCGCCTTTTGCGCATGGAGAGACCACGGCAAGGGGTATTATTCTGCCGCTGTACCTTGATGCCGAATCGAGGACATAGTCGTTCATTATCCTGCAGAGGCCCTGATCACGGAAGGCGAAGCCCGTTGCAAACGACGACCTTATCCCATGCCGGTCCATTTGGCTTATCAGTGCTTCTGCAGTTCCCCACCTGTGAACTTTTGAATTTACCATGTCCCGGAACCAGGGATCCTTTTCGGAAAATTTCTCCCGGTCCCTTTGAACTTCCGGCGGGTAAATGTGCACATGAGAGTCAATGATATCCAGGGCAAGCCCTCCTAAAATATAAGCATATGAGTATTTGCATTTTTGTAACTGTCATTCATAATTATACATAAATGAGGTTCAGGGAGGACAAAAAATGAAAGATGAAGAGATGCCTCATCTGAGTATCAACGGAGAAAGGCTTATCAGCTCGATCAGGGAGATGGGAGCGGTAGGCTTCGATCCGGAAACAGGCGGACGTACCAGGCTCGCCCTGACCGATTCTGACAAAGAGGGCCGTGATCTTCTGTGCAGCTGGATGCGTGAAGAGGGGCTTGATGTAAAGATCGATCCGATAGGCAATATTTTCGGAGTAAGGGAGGGAACCTCCCCCTCGCAACTTCCATTGATAATGGGTTCCCACATAGACACTGTGCGGGATGCCGGGATGTTCGACGGGGCCTACGGAGTTCTGGGAGGCCTGGAAGTTATAAGGACGCTAAATGAGAATAACGTCCGGACAAACAAACCACTGGCTGTAGCTGCCTTTACAAATGAGGAGGGTGCGCGTTTCCAGCCTGATATGATGGGAAGCCTCTACTATACAGGTACAGTCTGCCTTGAGAAACTTTTGTCAGCCAAAGACGACATAGGACTGACTGTAGGGGAAGAGCTTGACCGGATCGGCTACAGAGGGAAAGAAACCGTTCGCGCAGGCTGTTATATCGAACTGCACATTGAGCAGGGGCCCAGGCTCCATGCTGCCGGCCTGCCGATCGGGGTTGTCGAAGGAATTCAGGGGCTTGCCTGGTGGACCGGAGAGTATTTCGGTGAATCGAACCATGCCGGCTCAACTCCTATGGATATGAGAAAGGATGCACTGCTTGCAGCCGCGGAGCTGGCGATCGAAGCAGAAAAACTTGCCCTGCGACTGGGAAAAGGAAGCGTTTCAACGATGGGAAGGATATACCCAAAGCCCGACATTATCAACATCGTTCCGGGTAAATGTTCCTTTACCCTTGATTTCAGACAGTTTGAAAGAGGACTCTTCGAAGAAGGCAAGAAACAGATCGAAAGCCTTATGAATGCGTGTGCTGAAAAACGCGGATTAAAATGTGAATTCAGAAAGTCAGCAGAGGCTCCTCCCGTAGTATTTGACAGCGAGATGGCAGGACTTGTTGAAACAACAGCCTCGCTGCTTGGACTGGATTCAGAGAGGATGATAAGCGGGGCGTCGCATGATGCACAATTCTTATCTCCCTTCTGTCCGTCTGTTATGATCTTTGTCCCCTCTGCAGGAGGCAGAAGCCACTGTCCTGAAGAATGGACCGATCCCGAAGACCTGGAGAACGGATGCAATGTTCTCCTTCGTTCTGTCCTTAAACTGGTATAATCAAAAGGATAGGATAAAGAATAATATAAAAGGAGTGCAATAGATGAACAAAATAATGACAGAGACCCTTAAAAGCCTGGATCCGCAGATATACGGCCTTACAAGGAGTGAACTTGAAAGACAGAGGGTCCACATAGAGCTGATCGCATCAGAAAACTTCGTCCCGCGTTCTCTGCTGGAAATACAGGGCTCCATCCTTACCAATAAATATGCGGAAGGATATCCCTACAAAAAGTATTACGGTGGCTGCGAATTTGTGGAACAGATAGAGGAGGTCGCGGTAAAAAGGGCATGCGAACTCTTCGGGGCAGACCATGCAAATGTCCAGCCCCATGCCGGTGCGAGTGCCAACCAGGCCGTCTTCTTCGCTACCGTCGATCCCGGCGATACGGTCCTTTCGATGAAGCTTGACCACGGAGGGCATCTCTCCCATGGACACCCCGTCAATTTCTCGGGCCGCTTCTACAACATAGTTGGCTACGGTGTAAACAGGGAGACCGAAACGATAGACTATGACGAAGTCGAGAGGCTTGCCAAGGAGACCCGGCCTAAGCTCATAGTCGCAGGCGCAAGCGCATATCCCCGATTTATAGATTTTGCCCGCTTCAGGGCGATCGCGGACGAAGTCGGTGCGGTGCTGCTTGTGGATATGGCACACATAGCAGGCCTTATCGCGGGCGGCGTACACCCGAACCCGACACCATATTCCGATTACGTCAGCTCTACATCCCACAAGACGCTCAGGGGCACAAGGGGAGCCTTTGTCCTCTGTAAAAAAGATTATGCCCAGACCCTTGACAGGACAGTCTTCCCGGGAATACAGGGAGGTCCG
>DAIRTK010000021.1:5802-7470 GCA_036803945.1 Synergistaceae bacterium | reverse complement strand
CCCTGGGCAAATTAATGACCGACAAAATTTATGCTTTGGATCTGGATAAGGGAGAATGGTCGCAGCTTCTAGACAGGGAGTTCGGCCAGCCCAGGTTCCGTGCCGACCAGATCTGTCAATGGATCTGGCAGAAGCGGGTATTCGATGCCGCGGATATGACTAACCTCTCAAAGCCTCTCAGGGACTCTTTGGAGGGAAAAATTGAATTCGGCGCACCTCTTCTTATAAAGGAACAGCGTTCCCAGGCGGACGGTACCAGAAAATATCTTTGGCAGCTGCGTGACGGACAGAGTGTGGAATCTGTGCTTATGAAGCAGGGTGAGAGGCTTACAGCGTGCATCTCGACCCAGGTCGGATGCCCTTTGGGTTGCACATTTTGCGCTACTGGACTTTCAGGCTATGTAAGGAATCTCTCTGCCGGAGAGATAGCGGGCCAGTTCCTCGCTATGGAGAGCGCTACGGGACGCGACATAGGCAATGTGGTATATATGGGTATGGGAGAGCCATTCCTCAATACCGAGGCCGTGCTCAAATCAGTGCGGATGCTCAATGACCCAGGAATGAGAAACCTTGGGATAAGACATATCGCCATATCTACTTCGGGAATAGTTCCAGGCATACTTGAGCTTGCCGCATCGGGGCTGGGAGTGCGTCTCGCAGTCTCACTGCATGCAGCTGAGGATGAACTTAGAAGCACCCTGATGCCTGTCAATGAGACCTTTCCTCTTGATGACCTGAGGAAGGCGATGCAGGACTACCAGAGGATCACCGGAAACAGGATAACCATAGAATATGCGCTCTTCGGAGGAGTAAACGACAGCGTGGAACATGCCAGGCTGCTGATCCGGTATCTGAAGGGCATCCATGTCTTTGTCAATCTCATCCCCTACAACAGTGTGGACGGCCGCTATGAGAGGCCTTCTGCGGAAAGCACACTGAGATTTCGCTCAGTACTTGAGACAGCCGGTTTTGAGGCAGAGATAAGGGAAGAACAGGGGGCAGACATTGACGCCGCATGCGGACAGCTGAGAAGAAATACCAAGGCGGGGGAACCCTGTCTGCTTGAGCCTGCACCAAAAGCAGGTGCGCGGGAAGACGGCAGAAAGAAAGTGTCAAAACCTCCGAAAAGGGAGACAGATGCACCACGACCGAGAAAGGCCGGGAGATCCGCGGGAGCAGGGAGTAAATCGAGCGCTTCCGTGCAGAAAAGGGATTCCGAGGGAACAAGGGCTTCCGGCGGATTTGTGGACGAACGGGGCCCCAGGAGGCCTGCTGCGGACAAAAGAAGAAAAACAGATGCACCACCCAAAGATAGATACAGGAGCGGAAAGATGAAAGAGGAGAGGCCTGTTTACAGGGCGGAGGCCGGAGACAATGCGGATGAACGTCCCGAAAGGCCGGGAGGAAAGAGGACCGGAGAGGTAAAAAGGACCCCGAAAAAGAATTCCGCCGGAAGTTTGGGCGGAAAGGGGAAGCCGGTTATGGAAAAGAGAAAAAAGATGCCTAAAACTGCCTCAAAGGATAAAAGGCAGAAGAGATCCTGAAGGGGAGAAGCCTTATGAAACTCCTTGTATTTTTGCTTATCGGGACACTGATATTCGGAATTGCTTTCCCTGCAGTCATACTCATTGCAGGATTGGTCGGGATAGTCCTCTTTGTCCTGATAAT
>DAIRTK010000021.1:1564-5702 GCA_036803945.1 Synergistaceae bacterium | reverse complement strand
CCCTGATTTTTTTATAAAAAATATCAATTTGTTCTGCGGGTTTTTAAGCCTGACGGAGCGGATCACTCCGGTCCTGCGCGAAACATTGACAGATAAGATACGCTCATTGGCTTAACTAAATCAGATCCCTCTGAGTATAGTGTCATCTCTTCCCTGGCCGACACCGATAAGGATGACAGGAACAGAGACCTTCTCTTCGATAAAGCGGACATAGTCTTTTGCTGCGGCAGGAAGGTCCTCAAAAGTCCTGCATCTGCTGATGTCCTCTTTCCAGCCCGGGAGCTCCTCAAAAATAGGCTTGGCTTTTGCCAGCTCTGCGCAGCTGCTTGGAAAATTCTTTCTTACAGATCCGTCGATATCATATGTCGTGCAGACAAATATCTTGTCAAACCCTGACAGAACGTCAAGTTTTGTCAGCGCAAGCCCGTCGATACCGTTTATCTTTACTGCATAGTCGACTGCGACAAGGTCATTCCAGCCGCAGCGCCGGGGACGGCCTGTAGTTGCTCCGAATTCGCCCCCCTTGGTCCGAAGGAGTTCTCCAAGGGCCCCCTTGTCCTCTGTTGGAAAAGGACCTTCACCCACCCTGGTACAGTAAGCCTTGGTGACTCCTATTACCCTGTCTATCCTTCCGGGCCCTATGCCGGCTCCGGTGCAGGCTCCTCCGGAGCAGGGGCTTGAGCTTGTGACGAAAGGATATGTTCCGTGGTCCACGTCCAGAAGAGTGCCCTGTGCCCCTTCAAACAGGACATTGCTTCCTGCCTGAAGCGCATTATGTATCTCAAGGAAGGCATCTCCCAGCAGTGGTTCCATCCGTTTGCCCCAGTTCATCGCAGTTTCATATATAGAAGCAGAATTCAGTGGATCAGCACCGTAGATCTTTGTCAGTATCTCATTTTTCTTTTCAATGTTCATTATTAACTTGTCTTTTAGGATCACAGGATTTACTAGGTCTTCAGCCCTTATTCCGATCCTCTCGAACTTATCGGAGTAGCAAGGCCCTATTCCCCGTCCTGTTGTCCCGATCTTACTTCCCTCAGACCTCGCGCTTTCGGACAGTTTGTCCAGTTGTTTATGGTACGGCATCACTATATGTGCACCATGGCTCACTACAAGCCTTGCAAGATCCTTACCCCTCTTTTTCAGGTCGTCGAGCTCTTCGAAAAGAGTTTCGGGGTCGATGACTACTCCGTTTCCGATCACACAGAGCTTATCAGGGTATAGAATCCCTGAAGGAAGCAAGTGGAAGACAAACTTCTCGTCCTCTACTACTACAGTATGCCCTGCATTTGCGCCCCCCTGGTAACGGACAACTACGCCTGACTTTCCTGCGAGGGCATCCACTACGCGCCCTTTGCCCTCATCTCCCCACTGTACTCCGACTATAACATCTGTACGACCCTTCATCTCTGACCCCTCTTTGCGAATATTCAAAACGATGAATATCCTTACATTAAATTTTAGCTATAGTATATTGTACTCTATATAGCATACGTTTATCAATAATTATTTTATTTGTTATCTAATACCATTCGGAGCTTTTCTTTCCTGTCGAGAGACTTGATCTTGGCTTCGAATGACATTGCCTCTTCTTTTGTTTGGAACTCTTCCTTAAAGATGAGCTCGACGGGCCTTCTTCCTCTTGTGTATTTTGAGGCAGTACCTCTGTTGTGGGCAGCCAGACGTTTATCCGGGTCATTTGTCCAACCCGTGTAAAAAGTGCCGTCGGAGCACCTTAGGATGTAGACCCACGCCCTCATATCGAATAGCTTTCCTGCGGTCCCTGCTGCTGTTCCAGGATGATGCCGATCCCAAGCCATCGAAGTATAGCCTCAAAAAACCTTTCAGGGTCGAAGCCTTCTGACCCTATAAAATCATGCCACATCCGAGCGAAGCGCGAAAAAAGCGAAATGTTGTCAAGCATGTCATATGACCCTGTTATTTTGGCAAGAAATGTGCCCCATGCCTTAAGGACAGACAAGAATGTATCAAGGCCTTCCTCCTCGTGTTCAGATGCGTATGAAAACGAAGGAGTAAGGAAGGCCAGGCAGAGCACAATGAGCAAAAGTACTGACGTGACCTTATTCTTTTTCAAAATATATCTCCTTTATTATCACCTATGCCTTCAAAAAACCAGGAGGCTCTCCCGGAGGCCGGTCGCCGTCCTGCAAAGAACCTCCCCGGATATCTCTTTGTTAGGGTCTTTATTCCACCGTCACAGACTTGGCAAGGTTTCTTGGCATGTCTATGTCACAGCCGCGCTGCCTTGCGATGTAGTAAGCAAAAAGCTGGAGCGGCACTACTGCAATAAAGGGAAACAGTTCCGGCTCGGTGTCGGGAGTGAATATAACATTCTTTGAATAGTGGCCGATCTCTGTATCTCCCTCTGTTGCAAGAGCTATTATAGGCGAATTTCTTGCCATTGATTCTTCAATGTTTGATATGGTCTTTTCCCAAAGGTCGTTTTTGGGTACAAGTGCGACTACGGGGAGTTCCTTGTCGAGCAGCGCGATGGGGCCGTGCTTCATCTCGCCTGCAGGGTATGCCTCAGCGTGCAGATAGGAGATCTCCTTGAGTTTTAGCGCACCCTCCAGTGCAGGAGGATAGGCCAGACCCCTTCCAATAAAGAAGAAGCCCCTTGCGTCAGCGAAATTTCTGGCAACAGTCTCAATTTCTTTCTCTTTTTCCAAAATTGAAGCGAGTTTGGCAGGAATGTCCATCAGTGCCGAAACTATCCTTTGTTCAGTTTTCTGTTCAAGGTCATTTTTCATTTTTGAAAGGTAGAGACCCAGTAGGGTAAGTACCGTTATCTGTGCCATGAATGTCTTTGTAGCGGCCACGCCAATTTCGGGTCCGGCCGGCGTGATCAGGGCTTCACCTACTTCACGGTGGATAGTGGATCCCCTCACATTTGTAACGACGATGCATTTCGCTCCCTTTGCTTTGGCAAGCCTTGCCGCATGAAGGGTGTCGGCCGTTTCCCCTGACTGGGATACGAAGACCGCGAGAGTATCTGGTCCGATCGGAATATTCCTATAGCGGTATTCCGAGGCCACCTCGGTCCTTATCTCGAAGTTTCCGACCTCCTCCATTATCCTTGCTGCGACCATTGTCGCATAATGGGAGGTCCCGCAGGCAATAAAATGGATCTTCTTCCACTCTGATATCTGCTCCGGTGTCCAGTCAAGTTCATGACTGAGGTCCACACTGTTGCAGGCGACCCTTCCAAGAAGAGTGTGAGTAACCACTTCCGGCTGTTCATGTATCTCCTTCAGCATAAAGTGGGGGTATTTCCCTCTGTTGGTCATGGCAGCTTCCCAGTCAAGGTGCATGGATTCCTTTTCGTGCGGGTTTCCGTCAAAATCGTAGAAAATGCAGCCGCCTTTTGATATCATGGCGATCTCATCGTCGTCCATGAACCAGACATCCCTGGTGAATTCCAGCAATGCGGTCGGGTCGGAAGCGCAGAAACCCTCTTCCCCAGCATGCCCTACTACCAGGGGAGAACCTTTTCTGGCCACCCATATTTCATTTGGCTTATCATGAAACATTATTACAAGGGCAAAAGCGCCTCTAATTCTCTTTGTAAGTTTGACTATAGCTTCTTTTGGATCTCCGTCGTAAACCCATGCCAGATACTGTACTGCGGATTCGGTGTCTGTTTCGGTATGGAATTTTATTCCCTCTGCCTCAAGGTCTGCCCTTATCTCCCTGGCATTCTCAATTATGCCGTTGTGAACGAGCACTACTCTTTTGTCGCTGCTCAGGTGGGGGTGGGCATTGTTTTCGGTCACACCTCCGTGGGTCGCCCATCTTGTGTGGCCGATGCCAAAATCTCCGTTGAAGTTCTCTTTTGCAGCTTTTTCTGCAAGCTGATAAACCCTTCCGGTCGTACGAAGCTCCCGTATCTCTCCGTTTTGGATAACGGCTATTCCTGCTGAGTCATAACCCCGGTATTCGTGCTTTGCCAGCCCTTCGAGGATAATTTTTGTCGTATCTCTCTCTCCAATATATCCCATGATGCCGCACATGTTCATATCATCCTCTCACACTGATCAGCTGCAGCAAACAAAAGCCGCTGTTTGCTGCAACGCCATACCATTCTACATTATTTTCACTTAAAGGGGAAACTGATTGG
>DAIRTK010000021.1:0-1464 GCA_036803945.1 Synergistaceae bacterium | reverse complement strand
GCATTGTGTTCTTCCGCACCGGTCGTCAGCGCATGGATCTTCTGTCCGTCCGGGAGTTTTCGGAAAACGCTGCCGTTTTCCATTATCCAGGGCCCGTGTATAAGATTTTCAGTCCCATGACCGACTATCTTTCCGCGGTAAAGGCTGATGATGTCAGTTGAGACTTCAGTCAGCCACGCCAGATCATGAGTAGCCACAATAACCGTAGTCCCCCACTCTTTCCAGGCCGATACGGCAGCATCCTTTACAAGAAGGGCACTTGATTCATCAACGTTTGCGGTAGGTTCGTCAAGCAAGAGCACTTTGGGGTGAAGTGCCAGCCTCGCTGCGAGCGCCACGCGCTGTACTTCTCCCCCGGAGAGCCTGTACCAGGGCCTTTGTGCAAATTTTTTGGGTGAAAGTCCTACCCGTTCAAGAGAATCATGAACTCTTTGAATGAGACCCCCTGTTTCATTTCTCAGTCTTAGGCCGTAAGCGATGTTTTCAAAAACGGAGCGCTTCAGCAGGTAGGAATTTTGAAGGAGGTATGTCACATTTTTTCTTATATCGACCACATTGCCCGAAATGTCAGTGTCCTGGAAAGAGAGGGTGCCGCCTGTATATGGTTCCAAAAAGGCAAGGATCCTGAGAAGAGTCGATTTGCCGCTTCCGTTCGGACCAACCAGACCGGTAACGCTGCCCTCACAGATCCTGAGATAGTCTATTTCAAGGGTCTGGGGTCCTTTCCCGTAGCTGTGAGTGAGGTCTCTTATCTCGTAAAGGGTCTTTGGTTCCATAGCTTCTCCTCCGGTCCTTGTAAGAGGCCTTCCCGTATCCACCAAGGTGTCCGGGAAGACCTCTGCCGCCGATTCTGAATTTGTTGCCGGATCCGGCGTTTACCCCATTTAAATATTATTTGGGATTCTTCTTGTTCCACTGGTCCGAGTTTGGGAAAAATAGCGGTTCTCCAAACTCCTTGACCTTGAAATCCTTGATTATCATCTGAGCTTCGTCGTCGCACATCCAGTTCACGAATTTGACAACATCGGCGTTATTCACCTTGGGGAATCTCTTCGGGCTTACCTCTATGGCAGCGATGAGGTTGAGAAGGATAGGGTCGCCCTCTACGAGGGGCACTATTTTCAGCCCCTTTTTCTTAGTAAGGTATGTTGCCCTGTCCATGATAGTGTATGCGTTGCGCTTGTTGGTGAAATCCGTAGTAACTCCGTTGCCGAGCTTGCCGAGAGAGAAGACGGTGTACCACTCGTCTTTATCTCCGTCGGGTTTCATGCCGGCAGCTTCCCAGACATTCATCTCCGATACGTGAGTGCCTGACATGTCGCCGCGGCTGATGAAGGGAGCTCCCTTGGCTGCTATGGTTCTGAACGCTTCTGCGGCTGACTTCATGCCTTTGATACCGGCAGGATCTTCCTTGGGACCGAGTATCACGAAATCATTGTACATTATGTCCTGACGGTTCTGTCC
>DAIRTK010000020.1:8838-21621 GCA_036803945.1 Synergistaceae bacterium | reverse complement strand
AGAATGACGGTAAATGGTCAAGCCTCATTTCTGATGAAGCTCTCGAGCATTACCGTACAGGCGATTCACCATGGCTCTATCCGGATTTTGACTGGATGGATTTCTACTTTAAGCCGGCATTTGACCAGAATTACAACATCAATGCCAGAGGTGGCAACTCATTTGTAAAGTACTTTGTTTCACTTGGTTATCTCAATGAAACTGACATATTTGATGTGGGCAGCCTTTTCCCTTACAAGTTCGAAAAGAAGGATGCCTCATACTGGCACAACAGGTATACCTTCAGGAACAACCTCGACTTCAACCTGACCAAATCGACAAAGCTTACCGTCAACCTGGCAGGTAACATCAAGGTCTGGAACAAGCCTATTGATGATTATACACAGGAGCAGTGGTATGAGGCCGTGACTGCAATGCCATTTTATCCGAAGGAGGCTCTTGAGGCTTTCCCGGATGACAGGATACCTTATGACCAGGATGGCATCCGTTACTTTGAGAACCCGCAGCAGGGTGAAGTAAGGATGATGTGGGTAGGAGGAATGGGCTTCAGGCGCAACAAGAGCAACGGCGTTTCAACCGACGTAAACCTTGAGCAGAAACTTGACTTCATAACTGAAGGTCTCAGGGCATCAGCCTTTTACTCCTTCAACTCTGACAACAACTACATGAAAACGTATCCGCTTGATTACCTCTTCGGATACTATCTGAATCCTTCAGACACCACCTGGTACAGGTACACCAACTGGCAGGTTCTTGACTATGACACACCTCAGCCAAAGCTTATTACATCAAGGAATGAGTCACTTCAGAGTGCAAGCAGGAGCGTCTACTATAAGGGCCAGCTTGACTATGCACGCAGTTTCGGTCGTCACAATGTGACTGCAGTGGGTGTTTTCAGCCGCAGGCAGTATCGCGGTATCTCAAGCTTCCCATCATACGAAGAGAACTGGGTGGCACGTGGTACATATAATTATAATGAGAAGTACCTTTTTGAAGCCAGTGTAGCCTACACAGGTTCAGAGAAGTTTGCCCCCGGGCTCCGCTTCGGGACATTCCCCTCATTTGCACTTGGATGGGTGGGTTCTGAAGAGGACTTCTGGAAGAACAAGATGCCCTGGTTCAATTACTTCAAGACCCGCTTCTCATGGGGTATGGTGGGCAGCGATGCCGGCATAGCCAGGTGGCTGTATATCTCAGAATACACTAACGGAAGTGACACACAGGGATTTGGTTATCCGATGAACTGGTATCCAAGCATCCAGGAAGGAACCATTCCTGTCACCGACGCCACCTGGGAGACAGCCGTAAAGGCTAACCTGGGCTTCGAGATGGGTTTCCTTCAGAACAGGGTCACCCTGAATGTTGACCTTTATGACGAACACAGAAATGATATCCTGCAGGTCAGGAGGTCAGTGCCTTCATGGGTCGGTGTTTCATCGATATCCGGCAACAGTGGCGAGACAAAAGCACATGGTGTTGAAGTTGAACTTGGTTACAACCACAACTTCTCGAGGGACTTTACCATTCAGCTCAGGGGTATCATGTCAGCCAACGAGAGCCGCGTAGTATCATATGATGAGCCCGATGCCAAACCAGAAAACGTCTCTGTGGAAGGGAAGCCGGTTGGTGTGGCACAGCGCATGAGCGGTTACTCACCTCTCTCGGCCATCCAGGACGGTGGTTTCTACCAGGATTTTGACGAGCTCTTCATGTGGCCTCTCGCTTCGGGTCCGGCACCCATCGTTGGTGATTTCAAGTACATTGACTACAACGGTGACGGTTTTGTTAATGATCTTGACAAGATTGTACCAAGGAACCCGTATGTTCCTGCCTTTACCTGGGGTGCCAACCTGGCAGCCATCTACAAGAACATTACCCTCAGGGTTGACTTCTACGGAATCGGTTCAACAACCTATGCAATGAGGCAGGGGGGTATGTTCTACCTCTACCCGTTCACACAGAACAAGGACAATGCCATGGTACAGCAGGCGAATCACTGGACTCCTGACAACAGGGATGCAGAATGGCCTGCAGTTCATTCCATGGCAACTGCACAGTACAACTACCTTGGCAACGAATTCTCAATGGTTGACGGCCGCTATACCAGGCTCAAGAACGTTGCCATCAGCTACAGGCTGGAAGGTGCTCCCCTGCAGAGGGTGGGAATCCGCCAGGTTGACCTGACGCTGACCGGTACCAACCTTGCAACATGGACCCCCTTCAAGCTCGGAGGTGATCCCGAGGGTTTCAACTCCGGTGTCGACTTCGGTGCATACCCGATGATGAAACGGTTCACATTTGAGGTGAGGATGACTTTCTAACCAGGAAAACTTATGAAAATGAAAAGGATAACAATTATACTTATCATGGTAGCTGCCCTCATTTTCCAGGGCTGTGAAGAGTACCTTGATAAGGTACAGGAGTCCACGGGAATGGATGAGGAGCAGGTCTTCACTGACTACAACAACTTCCGCAAGTTCCAGGACAGGATGTACAAGGATATGCACAATTATCTGGCTGATTATGATTATGGTATGATAGCCGCTATGTGTGATGAGGGCTATACCGAATCAGCTCAGTGGGAGACGATGGGTGTTGTACAGTCAGGTGACTGGATCCGTGCATACAGCACAGCCCAGGCTCTTCAGTTCTCCTCTGTATGGAGGGCATGGCAGAGTATACGTATTGCCAATATATGTCTTCAGAAGCTTCCCATGCTTGAAGGCAACGCCACCCCGGCGCAGATGAACCAGCTTGAAGGTCAGGCACGCTTCATGAGGGCCTGGTATTATTATGAGTTTCTCATCCGCCAGGGAGGTATGCCCTATCTTACGGAACCTCTGGGCGGATCTGACAACTATGCATTGCCAAGGCTCTCATTTCATGAGACTGCCCTCAAGATTGCCGAGGATTGTGATGCTGCAGCCTCACTTCTTCCTGACGAGTGGGATATGGCAAACTTAGGCAGGCCTACAAAGGGTGCAGCCATGGCTGTCAAGGCTTCTGCTCTTCTCTTTGATGCAAGTCCTTCAAATAACCCTTCCGGCAATACTGAATACTGGACCGCGGCAGCTGATGCTGCCTGGGATCTTATTGAGTATGCGCAGAGTTCGGGCCAGTACAAGCTGCTTCCTTCAATGGGTACAGACCAGGTGACCTATTTGGCTCCCTCGGGTGTTCAGACAATAAACTATCCAAGCGGTTTTGACAGTATCTTCATGTATACTCCCTACAATGACGAGATCATCTGGGAGCATTATGAGGCAGTCACCTCCCGCAGCCAGTTCAGTACCTTCACGGTTGCCAGCCTGGCTGAAGGGGGCATCATACAGGGATACAGTCCTTCACAGAATATTGTAGACCTCTTTGAAACCAAAAACGGTCTTGCAATTGGAGATGACCCTGCATTTGACCCGCAGAATCCTTATATAGACAGGGATCCGAGGTTCTACCACTCCATTCTCTTCAACCGTGAGAGATGGACCAGTGGTACCGACCTGTACCTTGAACTCTACAACGGGGGGCGTGACCGTGCCAGCGGTGACCTGAAGCACTTCTCCTATACCGGCTACCTTGCCCGCAAATTCTGGGGAAAGAATGTAGACCTGTGGTCAGGATCTTCGGCACCATTTACCCATACCATCTTCTTCAGGTATGCTGACATTCTTCTTATGTATGCAGAGGCAGCCAATGAAATCGGAGGGCCCGGTTACACCCTTCCGGGTGCAACCATGTCTGCCGTACAGGCTCTGAACAAGGTAAGGGAGCGTGTTGAGATGCCGGGCGTGAATGCAATGTACCTGGCCAGCAAGGATACCTTCAGGCAGAGGATCAAGAACGAGCGTGCCGTTGAGCTTTATCTTGAGGGCAAGCGCTTCTTTGACCTGTCAAGGTGGGGTGATGCGCATAAACTGCAGCACAAGCAGCTCTACGGAGTTGACCTGATTGAAAATGCCGGCAGGCCTACCGGGTACAATATTTCCCGTACAGCTCTTCCGGTTACGACACTGACATTCGAGCAGAAGCACTATAAGTGGCCCATACCACTTGCAGATGCTCTTATGTTCGCAGAGTTCAAACAGAACCCGGGTTGGTAATTAACAGAATCTGGTCATTATAGAGAAAGACGAAAGTTATGAAAAACAATATATTAAAAAAGGTATTGGTTGTCTCTGCCCTGCTTGTGTTCATTGCTTCAGGCAGTGTCTTCGGGCAGGCTAGGGAGATACCCAAGACCACAGTAAAAGGCAGTGTGGTTACCAGCCAGGATCAGCCTCTGAAAGGTATTGTGGTGAAGTCATTCAACACAAACCAGACAGCCGTAACTGATGCACTGGGTAACTTTGAAATTGCTGTGACCTCAGGTGAGACTGACAGGCTTTCAGTAAGCCTCGAAGGATACAAGGTCAGGGTGGTAGAGGTTAATCCGGGCACCACAGTCATTGACCCTGTTGTCATTGAAGACTTCAGGTTTGTCAGTGCAGACAACACTATTGCCATGCCCTACAGGGATATAGCAAGTGATCGTACTGTTTCAGCCGTCACCACCATTACAGGTGACGAGCTTATGTCATACCCTGCAGCCTCACTTCTTGAGGCCCTTTCAGGCAGGCTCCCGGGACTGACCATAGAACCATATTCTACGGTACCGGGTCATGAATCATTCGGTGCATTCATCAGGGGTACCGGTGCTACCATCTATATTGATGGTATTATGAGGGATATCACCGGGCTATCAGCATCAGAAGTAGAGGAAGTGCAGGTCATCAGGGATCTCTCAGGCAGAGCAGTGCTGGGTCTCTCCGGTTCTGGTCCGGTGATCTGGATCACCACCCGCAAGGGTACCAGTTTCAACCGTGAAATGAAGGTCTCCGCTGAGTACGGGTTGAGTACACCGGCAACCTTGCCGAAGTATCTTGACTCATACAATTATGCCAACCTCCTGAATGAAGCCCTTGAAAATGACGGCTATGATGCCTGGTATACTCCGGCTGATCTGGCCGCTTACCAGAACGGTTCGAACCTTCTGACTCATCCGGATGTCGATTATTATGGCGAGTACGTGGCAAAAACAGCTCCCTTCCGCAGGGCAAGCGTAAGCTTCGAAGGCGGCGACAGGAGGGTTACCTACTTCTCCATGTTTGACTATGTCGGAGGTGCCGGTCTCGAGAATGTAGGTGAGAAGGTAACCAACAACAGGTACAAGCTGCGCGGTAATGTGGCCATCAAGCTGAATGACTTCATGAACCTCAGCATAAACATTGCGGCTTCGTTGAACAAGCAGCGCTTCCCGAACGTATCTTCAGGAGCCGGGGTTTACAACATGTTTGATATTTTGTCTGTTTACCCCTCAAATGCACACCCGATTTATGCAGATACTCTCCTTATAAGGAGTGACAACTACCCGGTCAACCTTACCAACGAGCTGGCCCATTCCGGGTTCGGTGATGGTATGATCCTCAACGCCCAGAACAATGCGAGGCTGGTTATTGACCTGGGAAGCATAGTTGAAGGTCTGACAGCTTTCGGTAACGCGTCATTTGATGTTTCAAACAGCATCATCAACAGCAAGGGTGGCACCGAGGCCCTTTACAGGCTTCAGGGTGTGACTCCTGTCAGAGTGGTTGAAAGGGTTGTGGTTCCCAATATGTCACTGGGTGACTTCGATGTTCTCAAAAGAACTGCCGGATATGCAGGGCTCAACTTCGAGCGTGAGTTCGGAAAGAGCTCCGTTGCAGCAGATGCAGTCTTCTTTGCCGGGCTCGAGGAGATTACATCCAATGATGACTGGTACCAGCCCTCAAAGGTTGAGGACCTCTCATTCAGGCTCAACTACGGTTTTGACAACAGGTATGTGGCACAGGTTGACCTTGTATATTCAGGCAGCAACAGGATGCCGGCAGGGAAGAGATTCTCACTCTATCCCACAGCAGGGCTAGCGTGGATTGCCAGCAACGAATCTTTCCTGAGTGAAAGCAAGGCGGTTGATTACCTTAAGGTGTTCGGATCGGCAGGCATTATGGGAATCAATGACTACTACCTGCAGGGTTACAACCCCTTCTACCTGTATGAAACATTATGGACCCTTGACGGAGGATGGAACTCGGGAGTAGCTTCCAATGCCGGTGAGTGGGTTGACATTTACAGGCTTGTACAGACCGGAAGTGATGACTTCGTACTACCGAAGAGGCGCTTTATAAACACCGGGATCCAGGCCCAGCTCTTCGGGAAGGCTCTTGACATTGAAATCAACTACTTCAATGAAAGGAACTATGACAAGATATCGAACAAGGGAGCATCTACCCCCTCCATCATTGGCAGCCCGCAGTTCCTCCCGGCAACTAACTACGGAGAGGATATGAGATGGGGAATTGACGGACTTGTCCAGTGGACAAAAAAGGTTGGTGACTTCAGGTACAGTTTCGGTGGCAATGCAATGTATATGAGGGGCAAATACCTCGTTGTTGATGAGCCTGAAGCACTGCCTGATTACCAGAAGAGAACCGGAACAGATATGGATGCTTTCTGGCTCTATCAGGCTGATGGTCTCTTCCAGACAGCAGGTGAAATCACCTCAAGGGGTGTAAGCCAGAGCTGGGGAGCTCTTCAACCCGGTGACATCAGGTATGCTGACCTTAACGGTGACGATGTGGTTGATGAGCTTGATGTGGAGGTCACAGATTACCACTCACCGAGGTTCTTCTACGGAGTCAACCTGTCTGCCGGCTTCAGGGGATTAAATATCTCTGCACTCGGCCAGGGTGAAGCTGACGGAAGCGTAATGCTTGCCAACAACAGGTACTTCATGATAAACGGTACCGGTCAGAACTATTCAGAGCTGATGCTTGACAGGTTCCCGGTTACCAATGATTACCCGAGGCTTACGACAGTTTCCCAGAACAACTACCAGTATTCCACCTTCTGGGTGGCAAAGGCAGCTTACTTCAGGCTGAAGAATGTTGAGATCAGCTACACATTCCCGGTAACGGCTTCACGCAAACTGGCTATGAATGACCTGAAGATCTACGTCAGGGGAACAAACCTTGCTGCTGTCTCTTCGCTGAAGAAGTACAGTGTTGATCCTGAGAATATCAATGCCGGAATAACAGGGTACCCGTTGTTCAGGACCATAACCGCAGGGGTTTCCTGTAAGTTTTAATGTTAAAAACTGAAACAATGAAACGAACGATAATATTTCTCCTTACGGCAATTGTAGCGGTCTCGTGTGAGTTTCTTGATCCCAGGCCGATTGAGGATCTCACCACTGATGAGCTCCTTGGTAATGCTGTCTACGGAGAGGGGTTGCTGGCACAGGCCTATGCAATCCTCAATACCGAGTATATTGATTATACCGAGTACTACACTGACAATGCCGTTCCATCTGTCCCTGGTGGCAATTCACTCGCCCTCGGGAACTGGACCGTGCAGAGCAATCCTATCGGCCAGTGGGATGACTGGTATGAGGCTATCGGGTACCTGAACATGTATCTCAGGGACTGCAAGGACCTTCTCTTCAGCGTATCTGACCCTGCTCTCAACACTATTCTGCAGAAGCAGAGAAGGGGTGAGGCATATTTCATGAGGGCATGGTACCAGTGGCTTCTGCTCAGAACCTATGCAGGTTACCCGGATGGCGGTGGTGAGTGTCTTGGTTTTCCGATCGTGACCAGCGTGCTGACGACATCTGACAATCTTGACCGTCCGCGCAACACCTATGAAGAGTGCGTTGCACAGATTGCAAAGGACTGTGACTCTGCCATTGTTCTCCTTCCCAAGTGGTATAACGGAAGTGCTTCGTACAACAACAACTCCAATGCCGGCAGGGGCAGTGCAATGGCTGCATGGGCACTCAAGGCCAGGGTATATCTCTATGCCGCCAGCCCGGCATACGGCCCTTCAACACAGGATCTGTGGATCCGTGCCGCACAGGTTGCCCATGATGCAATGGTGTATTACGGAGGTAATAACCTTCATGATTTCAACTACACCACCAACAACAGCGGGAGCCTGAACAACATCTGGATTCAGCCGGAATATTCTTCAAACAACTGGGAGTATGCGTTCTATCCGCCCTCACTCTATGGTTACGGATCATGCAACCCATCACAGAACCTGATTGACGCCTTCCCTGCAAGCAACGGATATCCGATTGACGAGGCAACGCTCTACAATCCGTCAAACCCGTACGCAAGCCGTGACGGACGTTTTGAAAGATTCATCTTCCGAAACGGTGCAAACTACAATGGCACTGTCATACAGACATACATCGGAGGTGATGATGCACCCGGCGGACTGAGTCTGCAGGGGACACGTACAGGCTATTATCTGAAGAAGCTTCTCAACAGCAACGTCAGGCTTACCCCGGGTGATGTTACCACCAGCTACCGCTTTAAGGTATTCCTGAGCAAGACGGAACTTTACCTGAACTTCATTGAAGCTGCGAACGAGGCATACGGCCCCGATGACGCTACCCTTGGCTTCTCGGCAAACTCTGTACTTGCACTTATCAGGAACAGGGCAGGCATTGACTCAGATCCTGCTACCTCAGGTCTTCAGGATCAGTACAGGCTTGACCAGGCTGCTGCAGGCAAGGATGCCTTCAGGGAGCTGGTACGCAATGAAAGACGTCTTGAGCTTGCATTTGAAGGACACCGCTTCTGGGATCTTCGCAGGTGGAACCTGCCGCTTGACCATACCGTCAGGGGTGTAAAGATCACCAAGTCAAACCTTCCGGATCCGACCAACCTGGCACTGGAGGCAACAGTCTCAACTGACTACTGCTCACCGTGGGAGACCCTGTCAGCAGTTAATGACGGGTTCACTCCGACATCTTCAACTGACAATTCCCATGGTAAATATGGGAACTGGAATAGCTCCAACACATGGAGATACATACAGTATGACTTTGCCGAACCGAAGTCAATCGCAAAATCCGAGATTTACTGGTTCACTGATGGCGGAGGCCTCCTCCTTCCCACCCAGGTATACATTGAGTATTATGATTCAGGAACCGGCTCATGGCAGACTGTTCAAAATCCTTCAGGCTACATAGTAGCTGCAGACGCATGGACTACCACGGTGTTCAATCCTGTGGTCACAACAGGTATCCGGATCAATTTCATCAACAGTACCGAATCATGCGGTGTGATTGAATGGAGAGTCTGGCCAATCAACTATGACTCCTATGAATATGTGGATGTTGAGACACACACGTTCCAGGATTATATGCGATATATCCCGGTTCCGTACAATCAGACTCTTATTATGAGTAATCTGAAACAAAACAGTGGATGGTAGAAAAATGAAACTTGCATGAGCAGAAACCAACATATAAGAATAATGATTTTACTTCATGCAGGTTCCATTCGGCCAATAAAACAAAAATCAAATAATCGAATGAAAAAGATATTTGCAATACTGATAATGACAGTCTTTCTGACAGGTTGCTATGAAGAGTTCAGAAATGACTATCCTTACACCACTGTTGCTTTCTCAACAGCTACTGGCGGTCTCAGCACTGCCGGTGAACTGGGAAGAACCGTGGTCAAGGATGAAGGACTGAAGCTTGATATCGGTGTATATCTTGCGGGTGTCCTTGAAAACAAGGAAGACAGGTCGGTGAATTTTACCATAGATCCGTCGCTCCTTGCCGGCAAGCCTTATGAGCTTATGCCCTCTGACTACTACAGCCTCAGCAATTCAAATACGATTACCATTCCTTCGGGAGAGTATATCGGCAGGCTTACAGTAACCCTTGATTCAACGAAGTTCCTGAATGATCCGGATGCGGTAAGCTATCACTATGCTATTCCCTTCCGCCTGACGGGAACATCTGCTGACAGCGTTAACAGTGATCACAACACCAAGATCCTGGTGGTAAAATTCATCACCAGGGTGGAAGGTTTCTACAATCACTCCGGCACCTACACAACCTATGACGAGACCGGAGCAGAGATGGGAAGCGGGTCAATGTCAAGCGTGATAAATGCCTCCACAATATCCCTTGATTCAATCACTGCAAACGGGATACTTCATCTCTACGGAGCAGGTTACAGCATGAACTACAGGATTCATCCCGACAACACAGTCACATGGCGCAAGCTGCCCAATCCGCCGCCTACACCGGTGAACCTGGCCACAGAGTACAATCCGGGCGTCACCACTGACTATGTGTCAGGCTGGGAGACACTCTCCGCCGTCAATGACGGGAAAGTTCCTGCCAAGTCATTGAGTGACTATACCTATCCGAAGTTTGGTAACTGGTACAGTGCCAATGACTGGGGCTGGATCCAGTATACGTTTGCCAGACCGTACAGGGTAAGGGCCTCAAATGTCTTCTGGTGGAGTGACGGCGGTGGCCTCCTCTTCCCGACGGACCAGTATGTGGAGTACCACAACATGGCAACCGATACATGGGAGGAGGTTCCGAATCCTGTTGGCTACGGGGTTGAACCTGACAAATTCAATGTTACCACTTTTGATGAGGTGATTACGGACGCTGTCAGGCTTAATTTCATCAACTCATCTGAATCTGTAGGTATCTCGGAATGGCAGGTGATGGGTATAGGTGACCCGATGACACCAGAGGAAAGGCCTATTGAAGACGTACTGCCCAACGGTTCCAGCACCTGGAACCCTGCCACCAGCACACTGACCCTGAATTACAAGGTGATTTATGAAGACGCCACATATTATACGAACGCGAGCTCAACGCTTGTATGGCGTAACCGTATAAGAGACGGAGTCAATGAGTGGAGAAGGTAGTATTATTGGTTTTGGGTTTTAGTTAGGAAGTAAAAGGCCGCTTTTTACCGGCCTTTTACATTTGTAAGTAGTTGATAATAACATATTTTAACACTGCTATGAGAAACCTGTTGTTGCTTTTTGCAGGTGCACTGCTGATCACTTCCTGCACGGGAAGTACCGGTCAGGGCACAGTAATACCCAATCCCTCCGCAGAAGAGGGGACAGGGTCATTGGTTAACGGATGGACCGGCGAAACCCGGGGCGGAAGTATGATCGCATTCTATGACTATGAAGCTCATCAGGGAAAGAGAAGCCTGATGCTGCAGAGCAACCGTCCCTCGGGCGGAAGATGGATGACGAAAGTGGAACTTAAACCATGGTCGGAGTACAGATTCACCGGCTGGGTGAAGACCGAAGGGGTACAGTCGCGCGGAGGCAAGGGAGCCGGTTTCCGTCTCGATGCATTTGACGCGGAATATACCGGCCTGACCGGCACCAATGACTGGACAAAGATTGAATTCGTATTCAAAACAGGCAATGATGACTCATCAGTCCTTTCCTGCCTGCTGGGGCTTGACGGTCCTGCCTCCGGACGGGCATGGTTTGATGACATGTCACTGGAGCTGATCTCCTCGGAGAAGCTGAATACGGCAGTTACAATTGATGTGGCTGATAAGAAGGAACCGATGTCAGAATACATCTACGGGCAATTCATAGAACACCTGGGCCGCTGCATCTATGGCGGGATCTGGGCTGAGATGCTCGAAGACCGGAAGTTCTGGTACGTACCCGGTGAAAGGGAGTCTCCCTGGCAGGTAAGGGGGAAGAGGGAACTCTTCTCGGTTGACAGGGTCAGCCCCTTTACGGGAGACAAGACTCCGGTTCTTGGCGTTGATGGTTCGGGTGCTGCCAGTATGCAGCAGTCGGGTCTTGGCCTTAAACCCGATCTTGATTATGAGGGTCGCATAATTCTTAAGGCCACACCAGGAATTACCGGTGTGAAGGTGACCCTGCGATGGGGAGAACAGTCGCAGACTGTAAACGTTGAAAAACCCGGAAGCAGCTTCAGCTCTTATCCGCTTGAGTTCCGTTCCGGGGAGCAGACTCACAATGCATCACTTTCCATTGAGCCGGAAGGGAACGGAAAGGTATGGATAGGCACAGCGAGCCTCATGCCTTCTGACAATATTGAAGGATTCCGGTCTGATGTAATGGCCCTGTTGAAGGAGCTTAACGCTCCTGTCTACCGCTGGCCGGGGGGTAACTTCGTCAGCGGTTATGACTGGAAGGACGGGATAGGCGACCGCGACAGGCGGCCGCCGCGCAAGAACCCCGCATGGCAGGGCGTGGAGCACAATGATGTGGGCCTGCATGAATTCATCACATTCTGCGAAATACTGGGTACAGAGCCTTACATTGCCGTGAACGCCGGACTGGGTGATTCAAGACAGGCACGCGAGGAGGTTGAATACTGCAACGGTTCAGCTGAGACGCCAATGGGGAAACTCAGGGCCGCAAATGGTCATCCCGAGCCATGGCATGTGAAATGGTGGTCTATCGGGAATGAGATGTACGGAGACTGGCAGCTCGGGCACATGTCAACAGAGGACTTTGTGAAAAAGCACAACGCCTTCGCTGATGCAATGAGAAGCGTAGATCCGGATATCAAACTTATCGCCGTTGGTGAACTGGGTGACTGGGACCGTATGGTTCTGACAAACTGTTCAGAGAGCATGGATCTCATCAGTGAGCACTTCTATCGCCAGGACTGGCATGGAGGCGGTCTCCTGACACATGTGAAGCAGATACCTGATGCCATAAGGGAAAAGGCCGATGCCCACCGGCAGTACCGGAATGAGATTCCGCAGCTTGAAGGTAAGGATATACGGATCTGTATGGATGAGTGGAACTACTGGTACGGCCCCCATATCTACGGCGAGCTCGGAACCCGTTACTTCATGCGTGATGCATTGGGAATAGCTGCCGGACTCAACGAATACTCAAGGCAAAGTGACATGGTCTTCATGGCAAACTACG
>DAIRTK010000020.1:0-8738 GCA_036803945.1 Synergistaceae bacterium | reverse complement strand
GCCGGACTCAACGAATACTCAAGGCAAAGTGACATGGTCTTCATGGCAAACTACGCCCAGACAGTCAACGTAATAGGTTGCATTAAAACCAATTCCACCAGTTCCGTCTTTGACGCCACCGGCCAGGTGCTGAAGCTTTACCGTCAGTATTTCGGCACCATCCCGGTTGCGATCAGCGGAGAAACAAGGCCTGTTGACATAGCTGCAACCCTTGACAGTGAAGGCAAAAAGCTTACAATTTCGGTTGTAAATGCCACATGGGATGAGGTTAAGATCCCGGTCACCCTGATTAACGGCACAGTTTCGGGTGAGGGTGAATTGTGGCAGATAACGGCACCTGATGATATGGCAACCAACGAACCCGGCAGGCCTGAAAATGTGAAGATAGCTGGTCCTGAGCCCGTTCCCTCCCTGAAGGAACTAACTGTGGGGCCGGCCAGTATCAGCCTCTTCGTATTCAATCTGACCAACTGATTCAATCATTATTGTTTAATTTATCAAAACAAGGGAAATGAGAAAAAACAGAATCATCCCGATGCTGGCCGCCGCTCTTCTGGCAGTCATTATGATTCCGTCATGTGCCACAGACGGATCAGGTAAGGACAATCTTGCAGTGCTGGCGAAGGGCGGGCAGGTTACCCGCGGCGGCCAGAGGGAGATCAAAGAGCTTAATGACGGGCTTATTCCTGACAGTGTGAACAGCGATATGAGACGCTGGATGAACAATCCCAACAGGCCCCAGCAGCGTCAGCAGGCACTGAATGTGATGCGCTACGAGTATGTGTGGGAGCAGCCGGTGCAGATAGATGAGGCTGCCGTCTTCCTGTATGACTATGATAGCTTTGTGAAGCTGCCACAGGCGTACAGGTTCAAATACTGGAACGGGAATGAATATGTCGATGTGGAGAATGCTGCGGGTCTCGGACTTGAAAATGACAAGTTCAACCACACAACCTTCACGGAGGTTACAACAACCAAAATCCTCCTTGAAGTTGACTCTGTAACCCGTTTTCTTTCTCCTGTTCTTGAGTGGCAGGTCTTCAAGCCTGAGAACGCTCCAGCTGTAGCACCGGTAATTAATGCCGGCGGAGACCGGATGGTTGTAACAGGCGGTAAAACATACCTGACCGGTCTGATCAGGAGCGTTGATCCGCTGAAAAAAACAGTGTGGACCGCTGAAGGCCCGGGGGCAGTATCCTTCGAAAATACGAAGAGAGATACAACAACTGCCACGTTTACGGTCCCCGGTGACTATGTCCTTACATTATCATCCCAGGCCGGAAAGATGAAATCATCCTCTTCGCTGAAGGTCACTGTTGTAAATCCTCCGGAGGAAAAGAGGCTGGATGTGGTTTACACACGCCGCTACAGGATTGACAACTCCCTCTGGAATGACAGGGCAAAAGCACTTATCACGGACTGGATACCTCATTGCATTGAAATGATCGAAAGGACTGACCTTGAAAGGGGCCAGGGAGGGCTTGACAACTTCATCGAAGCAGCGAAGGCACTTCGCGGTGAACCTCACGGAAAGCATCTCGGATATGTCTTCTCGAATGCATGGGTACACCAGACTGTTGAATCGATGTGCATTGCACTGATGGTTGATCCGCAGGGCGACAGGGAGATCATCGCAGCACAGGAAAAGATGAGGAAGACCCTCGAAAAGTGGATCCCGGTAATTCTTGCTGCCCAGGAACCTGACGGCTATCTTCAGACAGCATTTACCCTTCGTGACACCACAAGGTGGAAGGAGAGATGGGCTCCCGAGACGAGGGGCAACCATGAAGGCTATGTTGCCGGGTACTTTATTGAGTCGGCAATAAACCATTACACTCTCACCGAGGGTAGTGACACAAGGCTCTATGAAGGGGCAAAGAAGCTCGCCGATTGCTGGGTTGCCAATATAGGCCCCGGCAAGAAGGAGTGGTTTGACGGTCACCAGGAGATGGAGCAGGCGCTTGTCCGCTTCGGCCGCTTTGTGAATGACATGGAAGGTAATGGCCGCGGGGATAGCTACATCGCCCTTGCGAAGTTCCTGCTTGACAGCCGCAAGGATGGTTCCGAGTATGACCAGAGCCATGTGCCCGTGCAGCAGCAGTATGAAGCTGTAGGCCATGCCGTCAGGGCAGTCTATAACTACTCGGGAATGGCAGATGTGGCCGCCGAAACGGGTGACACCGATTACCAGAGCGCTGTGATGTCTCTCTGGGACAATATAGTCAACAAAAAATACTATGTGACAGGTGGCGTCGGCAGCGGTGAGACCTCAGAGGGTTTCGGCGGCAACTATTCACTTGGGAACAATGCCTACTGCGAATCATGCTCAAGTTGCGGGCTCATTTTCTTCCAGCACAAGATGAACATTGCATATCACGATGCAAAATATGCTGATCTCTATGAGGAGACGATTTACAATGCCCTCCTCGGATCAATTGATTTTGCAGGGAAGAACTTCTTCTATACAAACCCGCTCTCTTCCAACCGCATGCGTTCCGACTGGCATGTCTGCCCCTGCTGTGTGGGCAATATACCCAGGACACTGCTGATGATCCCCACCTGGACGTATGTCAAGAGCGATGACGGTATTTATGTGAACCTTTATATCGGCAGCACAATCAACGTCGAGAAAGTGGCCGGAACAAACGTGGAGATGGTACAGAAGACCGAATACCCGTGGAAGGGAGATGTTTCAATTACAGTCAATCCGGCTGAGACGAAAAAATTCACCGTCTGGGTCAGGGTTCCGGACAGGAAGACCAGTGAACTCTATACATCAGTCCCTGAGCTGAATACCATCAGTGACCTTGCCGTTAACGGTGAGGCTGTTACAATACAGGCTGACAGGGGATATGTCCCGGTCACCAGGGAATGGAAGAAGGGTGATGTGATATCCTTTGTGATTCCGATGGAGGTGCAGACCATTGTTGCCGATGAACGGATTGAGGCTGACCGTGGCAGGATAGCCCTCAGGTACGGCCCGATGATCTACAATGTGGAGAAGGCTGACCAGCCTGACATAGGGAAGCCTGTGGGTGATGCTCCCTTCACGGCTGAATGGCGCAGTGACATGTTCGGAGGCATCATGACAATAAAGGGCAAATGGGATGACGGAACAGATCTTCTCGCTGTTCCCAACTACCTGAGACTGAACAGAGTTATCGGCTCAGCAGCTGCAAGGGAAGGTGAGCAGGTTCGCGACTGGACTCCCACTTCAATTGTCTGGATAAACAAATCGGCTGACTGATATGATACGGGCAATAAATTTTGCGAAGTGTTTTCTTACCCTTTCAGTTCTGTTGCTTGCATCCGGCTCCCTGCCCCTTAAGGGCCAGGGAGAAACCGGGCAGCAGGTTACGGCGGGTGCTCCCGGCCAGCAGGTTTTGCAAAATGAAAGGATGAAAGCCGTCATCACCCCCGGAGGTCTTGAGTCGGTCACTGACCCTCTCGACCGCTATGGTGCAGACATAGTAAGCCACCGTGCCCCGTGGGGAAGAATTAAGCTGGTGTACAGGACTGAAGGCGGTGACTGGACTGAGAGGCCATACAACAGGCCGAATGAGCTCATGGCCGGAGGCAGTTCGGTGGTTTTGCAATCTGATGATTCCACTGACCCGGTCACACTGAAGCAGAGTTTCTCCCTTGCGGGGAATGCGCTTGACTGGGAAATCGAGCTTGGTACACGTGACGGGAAGGAGGTTGAAATAGGTGATCTTGCTCTCTTCCTGCCGTGGAGTATCGCACGCAGTGAAAATCCTGACACTATTTTTGAAAGGAGTTTCACCAAGCATCATTTTATCTCGGGGAACGGATCATTCATTTACTTCACGCGGCCCTCGGGTGAACCACCGTACCTGATGATCCTGCCCGGTGAAGGGACTGGACTTGAATATTTCGACGGCGGCAGGGGAGGATACAAGGTTTATATGCACTCCGCAGTGGCAGCCGCCGGTGTGGAGAGTGGCACCTGGAGACAATCCAACACCTCAGTTACAATCGGGGGCAGCACCGGCCGTGAGACCCTGAAGTACCGCTTCAGGATCGCCTGGGCGGACAGCTGGGACATGATGAGGCAGCTGCTTTATGATGAAGGGTTGTTTGACATAAGGGTGGTTCCCGGCATGACCGTTCCGACTGACCTTAAGGCACAGTTCTCCCTCCATACAAAGAATAAGATTGACTCTGTCGTGGCTGAGTTCCCGGCGCAGACGGAGATAAGCTATCTCGGCGAAAAGATGCCGGGGCACCATATTTATGAAGTTGCCTTCCGGAAGCTCGGTGAGAACATGCTGACGGTCCATTACGGCGAGGGGCAGAAGACTTACCTTGAGTTCTTCGCCACCGAGCCGCTGGAGACACTGGTAAAGAAGAGGAGTTCATTCATCGTGAACAGCACCCAGCACCGTGACACCACCAAATGGTACAACGGCCTCTTCTCTGCATATGACATGAAGAACGGCATCCTGCGGGGGCCTGACGACACCGACGGCTATGACGGGTGGTGGGGTTATGTGCTGGCATGCGACGATCCGGGCCTCTGCAAGGCACCGTATGTTGCTGCCAAAAACGTCTATTTCCCTGATCAGAAGGAGATTGATGCGGTTGAGTATTACCTGAAGTACTTCGTATGGAACGGCCTCCAGAGGACTGATAAGGATGATCCGTATCCTTATGGTATATATGGCGTACCCAACTGGAAGGTGGCCCGTGACCCGGTTGAAAGGGCAAAGATCAGCACCACGAACCTCGACAAGATGAAGATATGGAGGTCATATGACTATCCCCACATCACAATGCTGTACTATCATATGTACCAGATAGCCAGAATGTATCCTGAGAAGGTTCATTACCTTGACGCAGCAGGATACCTGGAGCGTGCATGGCAGACTGCAAGGGCCTATTTCATCTATCCGTATGAGATACTCCCGTGGTATGAGACATACAAATGGGGATGCTACAATGAGCTTGTAATTGAGAACCTGATAGCAGACCTTGAAAAGGAGGGGCGTCAGAGTGAAGCCGACTGGCTTCGTGCCGAGTATGAGAAGAAGGTCAAATATTTCGTCTATGATGACAAATATCCCTTCAGATCAGAGTATGCCATTGACCGTACCGCGTTTGAGTCATCATATGCCTTCGCTAAATATGGTTCCCTCAATGAGATGGAGCCTGACAGCAACCTATGGTATGACAAGGACAGGGCGATCTGGTACTCGCATCCCTCCGTTAACCGCGCTGATTCCAGGGAGTTCATGGAGAGGCAGCACCTTGCCGGGCTGGCTGTCCGCGGATGGCTTGAAGCCAAGTACTTCCTCCTGGGGAGTGACTTTACCTACAGCTCTGACAATCACTGCCTGAGCTACATGGCAAGGATGGGAGGATGGTCGATTCTTGATTATGCTATACGGTTTGCCGAAAAGCCCTATGACTGGATACAGCTCGGGTATGCATCCTACCTTGCACCATATGCCCTTATGAACACCGGGACCGCTGAGTCAGGGTACGGATACTGGTTTCCGGGTGTTGAGAAGGATGGTGCGATGGGATGGGCATTCATGGAGTCAAAGCACGGACGGGCATGGATAAGAAAGGATATTGACCGTGGTGCCTGGTTCTATGATGGTGAGGCTGACCTCGGCAACGGGGCCATCTTCAGGACTGCCCAGACGGTTCTGACCGATGATCCGCTATTTGGCTGGTTTGCCTTCGGAGGAACGGTGAAGAGGGATGGGCGCTCTTTCCTGGTTGAACCGCGTGACGGCGTCAGGGCACGTTTTTCTGCGGTGACCTCCGGACCGAGGTTCTCCGTTGAGATGGAACGTGACGGCTTTGCCGAAGGCAGGGAGATAAGGATCAGCAGGTCAATGCGCCGGATGAGCTTCGTGCTTGAGAACCGGTCGGGTGATGATCATATGACTGTTCTCAGCCTGACATCCCGGGGGAAAGCGAAAGTGAAGATCGACGGGAAGAGAGTCAGGCAGTCAGAAGATAAGAACGGCACGAAGGTATTTGTGTTGCCTGTCTCGTCCGGGAGCCATGAGGTGAAGATCGCCCTGAAGCACAGGAGGGGATCAGGCATGGCCGGTTACAATGTTTAAAAGTTTTGCCGCATCTTGCCGGGCACAGTGCCCGGCAAGATGCGGCAGGACACAGAATAATATCAACAAGGATTGCCGGTGGGTACCGGCTCTAAAGAAGACAAATGAATGAGTTCTGCCGGCCAGGAAGGCCCGGGGAAAAGAAGAGGTTATTATGAAAATTATGAAGTTGAAGGAAGGAAGAGGACTGAAAAACAGGATTCTCACAGGTTTGTTATCTATTCTCCCGCTGATAGGGGCGGCAGCCCTGGTTTCATGCGGGGAGAAGCCTGATGTTGAAGCGAATCTTGTTATTTCATCGGAAGAGGTCTCGGCTGCAGCCGAAGGCGGAGAGTTAACGGTTCAGATAATATCTGATCAGAAGTGGAGCATAACCTCAATAGACCAGCAATGGATTGATGCTTCAATACTGGCAGGAGTCCCGGGGGTGGAGGTGAATGTGAAGTTCAGTTACGAGCCGAACCCCACATCATCTGCCCGTACGGCGCATGTTTCTGTTGTTTCAGGTGCTACAAAAGGTACCATTACTGTTACCCAGCAGGCAGGTTTTGATCCGGCAACAGTTGATGTAAGCAAGATCTATGTCCCAGAGGAGATGAGGACAATGGATCTCTTCAAAAGCTCCAGCACCTGGTATTATGGTCGGAGCAAACAATCGGAACACTTCATAGTCTTCTGGGGCAAGGGCTACGATGAGCAGGGTTTCATAACCCCGTCAACATATCCGGATCCCACATACAGGGTTAACATTGATGACCTGCTTGCAAAGGCAGAACAGTTCTGGAGCATGAACGTCAATACACTGAAGTTTCTGACACCGGGCAGTTCAAAGACTGACAATTACAAGATGATGATTTTCCTGCTCTACCAGGCTGACTGGCTTGCCACGGGAGCAGGCTATGACAACACAATAGGTGCACTCTGGGTCAGTCCCTCCACATGCCATCCGGTTGGATCGACGATTGCCCACGAGATCGGGCACAGTTTCCAGTACCAGGTCTACTGTGACAACGGGGGCAACTCAGGCTGGAGATACGGTTTCGGTGGTAACGGAGGGAACGGTTTCTGGGAACAGACAGCACAGTGGCAGGCTTACCAGAGTTATCCTGCCGAGGCATTCAGTTCTTACAACTTCAATGTTTATATCGATAACTGTCACCGCTCCACATTCCATGAATGGCAGCGCTATGCCAGCTATTTCATCCATTATTACTGGGCTGACAAACACGGCATCGACTTCATTGGGAGGCTCTGGAAAGAATCAGGCGCCGATGGTCAGGAGGATCCGGCACAGGCCTATATGAGGATTACGGGTATTACTCTTGAGCAGTACAATGACGAGCAGTATGATTATGCACGCAGGATGGTGACCTGGGATCTTAATGCTTTGCGTTCTGCCGGCAGCAGCCGCATCGGGGCGCATGAATGCAGCCTGAACCTGGCTGCAGACGGGTACAGGCAGATAGCGCCTGAGGACTGCATTGAGAACCACGGTTATAATGTGATTAAACTCAATGTACCTGCCGCAGGCACAGTTATTACAGCAACCTTCGAAGGAATTGCCGGCGCTCCGGGATACAGGTCAATAAATGCGGCTTCTGCCGGATGGCGGTATGGCTATGTGGCACTGCAGAATGACGGCACGCGGGTGTACAGTGAGATGTTTTCTGCTTCGCCGGGAACCGCTGCATTCACCTGCCCGGCAAACTGCAGTAACCTGTGGTTCGTCGTCAGCGGAGCACCAAAAACGTACTGGCAGCACCCCTGGGATGAGAATGAGGCGAATGATGAACAATGGCCCTACAAGGTTAAGTTCTCAGGCACCGGCATCAAGGGCTACAATTGACCCGATAAGCTTCTTAAATGCCGTGTTCTGACAACCTTATCCGGATATTGTTTTAAATTTATATCTCCTATACCTGAAAGCAATGAAGATTGGAACAAAACTCGCACCGATACTGGTTGCAGTACTATTGACAACGGCATTATCGGCGCAGAAGAGCGTTGAGACTGCGAAGGCAAACCTGATCATTGAGACTGACCTGGGGAAGGCTACAATAAGCCGGCATATCTACGGCCACTTTTCGGAACACCTTGGCCGGTGCATCTACGGTGGCTACTGGGTGGGGGAAGGAAGCTCGATACCAAATACCCGCGGTATCAGGAATGACATCGTGGAGGCACTGAAAAGGACACAGATACCCAACCTGAGGTGGCCCGGCGGGTGCTTTGCCGATGAATACCACTGGATGGATGGCATCGGGCCGCGTGAAAAAAGGGCTAAAATGATCAACACTCACTGGGGAGGTGTGACTGAAGACAACAGCTTCGGCACCCACGAGTTCCTTGATCTCTGTGAGCAGCTCGGCGCTGAACCGGTCATCTGCGGTAACGTTGGCAGCGGCTCAGTGGAAGAGATGTCGAAGTGGGTTGAATATATCAATTTTGACGGGGTGAGCCCGATGGCAGACCTTCGTCGTGCCAACGGCCGTGAGAAACCGTGGAATGTCAGGTTCTGGGGTGTCGGAAATGAAAACTGGGGTTGTGGCGGAAACATGACAGCCGAATTCTATGCTGACCAGTACCGCAGGTATGCAACCTACACCCGCGACTATGGCGATAACCAGCTCCTGAAGGTTG
>DAIRTK010000019.1:15684-22271 GCA_036803945.1 Synergistaceae bacterium | reverse complement strand
TGAATGGAAGGTGCGGCTTGCCAAAAAAGTTCCTGTAAGCAGTGAATGCAAAAGTTCCGTTAAAAAGGATACATAATATTGCAGGATGCACCTTCAGGAGGTCGGGAATGCTGTTTGGTGCTGCAGTTCTTATATTGCTGTCGCTGCTTCCCTTCCGCTCCGCACACCTAATTACATCCCATAGGGCTATCCCGTTATTTGTCAGAAGGTTGATTTTTGAATTGTAATCAGATGAAAATGGCCTTTCAAAAACAGAGAACATTATTTTCCAGAAGGTGTTCCGTTCGTTGGCGTAATACTCATTATCCATCAAAGACCTCGCTCCGGGCAGCGAGCCTAGTATAAGGACTTTTGATTTTTGGTCGATTATCGGGGCAAAACTGAATTCCATGCCACTCACCCCCATCAGGCCAATTATAACCTTCAATATAAATGACAAAAATTATGCAACCGATTGAACTTTTGCAGCAACTTAATTTTTCAGCTCATAAATACTCTTGACGAATCACGATTCCACGTTATAATACTCAAGAACTTTGAACCTCAGGTAAAAATACTAATTAAACAAAACTAAATTTTAGGTTTAGTAAACTGTCCTTCAGGGCAAAAAGCGGAACTAATTTCCCATTTTTATGGGTAATAAAGGGGATACCGATAATGAATAGCAAAGTCTTCCTTACACTGGCTGACGGGAGCGTATGGAGCGGAAAGGGCCTGCTGAAGGCCCCTACAGAGGGAGAGGTAGTCTTTACGACTGCCGGATGCGGCTATCCGCAGACGCTTTCAGACCCGTCATACTGCGGCCAGATCGTTGTTTTTGCTTACCCTCCGGTGGGCATTTACGGAGTCGACACAGAGCATCTGGAAGGACGACGAGCATGGCTTTCTGCGGCACTGGTATCCAGTCTGGATGAAACAGAAAATGGACGTTTCAGGCAGCTGAGTTCATGGATGGAAGAAAATGAGAGACCGCTCATAGATGGGATGGATACAAGACAGCTGGTATTAAAAATCAGGGAGATAGGTTCGATAATGGGCAGGCTTGACCATGTTCCGGCGCTCCCGGAAATGAAGGAACTCCCGCATGATCTTGTGAAGAGCGTCTCATGCAGAGAAATTGAAGTTACAGGAGAAGGAGATGTCTCCATAGGAGTCATGGATTACGGGGCAAAGGAAAATATTATAAGGAGCCTTGCCGCAAGAGGATGCAGGGTCGTAAGGTTCCCCAATTCCACAAGGGCTGAAGATGTTATTTCAAGTGGTGTCAGGGGGGTAATACTTAGCAATGGTCCGGGTGATCCTTCTGTACTTGACTCTGAGACGGAAGAGATCAGGAAGCTGCTCGGAAAGCGCCCGATCCTTGGCATCTGCCTGGGAAACCAGCTCCTGGCAAGAGCATGCGGGGCTTCGACCCATAAAATGAAATACGGACACAGGGGAGCCAATCAGGCGGTAGCCGATGTCTCGACTGGCAGGGGAATACTGACAAGCCAGAACCATCAGTATGTCGTTACAGAAGAGAGCCTGAAGGGGACAGGCCTTGAAGTGGCTTTCAGACATCTTGGCGACGGCACGGTAGAAGGTCTGCTTCACAGGGGCTTTGATGCCTTCAGCGTTCAGTTCCACCCTGAAGCGTCGCCCGGACCTGAAGACGCTTCATACATATTTGATGATTTTGTCAAACGCATCAGCGAGTCGGGAGATGGACAGATATGAAGGATAAGAGCATAAAGAGAGTCCTGGTTCTTGGTTCGGGACCCATACGCATAGGGCAGGCAGCTGAATTCGACTACGCAGGGAGCCAGGCATGCAGGGCCCTGAAAGAGGAAGGCTGTGAGGTAATACTTCTTAACAGCAACCCCGCAACGATCCAGACAGACCTCACAGTAGCAGACATAGTCTGCATAAAACCACTGCTTCCCGAGGTGGTTGAAGATGTGCTGAAGGAATACAGGCCGGATGGTGTGGTCGCGACCCTTGGAGGCCAGACGGGACTCAACCTCTGTATGGAGTGCGGAAAAAGAGGAATGTGGGAAAATTATGGCTGCAAAGTGCTTGGCACTCAGCCCGAAGCGATAGAGAGGGCCGAGGGAAGGGAACCCTTCAGGAGGGCTATGATAGGGGCCGGACAGCCGATAATAGCCAGCAGGGGAATATCATCTGTGGCAGAAGCGCAGGAATTTGCGATGCACTCGCCTCTTCCGCTGATACTGCGCCCGGATTTCACATTGGGCGGCTCCGGAAATTCAGTCGTAAGGAATATCGAAGACTTTGTAGTCAGGGTGGAGGATGCCCTTACGGCCTCTCCTGTAGGCAGGGCGCTGATAGAACGTTATCTTGAGGGCTGGCATGAGATAGAGGTCGAAGTGGTCAGGGACAATATTGGAAACGCCCTTGCGGTATGCAGCATGGAAAACGTAGACCCGATGGGAGTCCACACAGGTGACTCCATTGTCGTTTCTCCTGCTCTTACGCTGACTGACAGTGAGTGGCAGATGTTAAGGACGGCAGCGTTGAAGATAGTGGATGTCCTTGAGATACGCGGAGCTTGCAATGTGCAGTTCGCACTCTCTCCTGACGGAAGCGAGTACTATGTCATAGAGGTAAATCCAAGGGCAAGCAGGTCAAGTGCTCTTGCCAGCAAGGCAACCGGATATCCGATCGCCCGTATGGCGGCAAAAATAGCGATCGGTATGAATCTTACAGAAATGGCTAACCCTGTGACCGGTGCCGGGAGCGCCCTTTCAGAACCTGCGCTTGACTATGTTGCGGTCAAGGTGCCGTCATGGCCGTTTGATACGTTCCCTCAGGCCGACTCTTCCCTGGGTCCCAGGATGAAGGCAACAGGGGAAGTCCTGGCGCTGGGTGCAAACTTTGCCCAGGCGCTCGTAAAGGCATGCCGTTCGCTTGAAAGAGGCAGGTATCTCCCTGACAGGAGGATGCGCACATGGGAAACGAGGAAACTATGGGAACAGATCACTGCTCCGACATACCTGAGGCTTGAGGCTACAACGGAGCTTTTAAGGAGAAGCTCCGTGACAGTCGAAGAAATGGCCAGGAGGACAAACATAAGGCAATATTTTATTGAACAGCTGAACAGTATACAGCTTGCAGAAAAGTATCTTGAAGAGGATGGTGCAGTCAACGGCAATGTCGTATCAGCAAGACTGCACGGCATGTCTATCAGCCGGATATCTGACTCTGCGGGCATATCAAAAGAAGAAGCGCTCAGGATACTCGAAGAGGAAAACTGCTGGACAGGATACCGCGAAGTTGATGGCTGTGCCGGAGAATTCCCTTCCGGGTCGGGATATTACTACGCGGCGTACGGTGTAAAGAGCGATCCGTGGCAGGAATGTGAGGGAGGTATTGCTGTACTGGGTTCCGGAGCAATAAGGATCGCCCAGGGAGTGGAGTTCGACTACTGCTGCGTAAAGGCTGTAGAAGCGCTGCGCAGAAGAGGCATAAGGGCTATCATGATGAATGTTAATCCGGAGACGGTAAGTACGGATCATGACATTTCGGATGCACTCTATCTTGAACCGCTGTACATCGATGACGCCATGGCAGTGCTGGAGCGGGAAAAGGCAAGGGGCGTATTTGCCTGTTTCGGGGGACAGACCTCTCTGAGGCTTGGCCTTGACCTTGCTTCACAGGGAATAAGCCTGATGGGTCCTGATCAAAAAATAATTGATGCCGCAGAAGACAGGGGAAAATTTTCAAGACTGCTGAGCAAACTGGGCATTTCCCAGCCCGAGGGTGTAGATGTAGCTTCGATCGAGGAAGCTCGGGGCGTGGCCCGGGAGCTTGGTTATCCCCTTATGATACGCCCCAGTTTCGTTATTGGCGGCGTTGCTATGAAAACAGTATACAGCGAGAAAGAAATGCTTGATGTCCTCACCGAGGCATTCGAGGCTGTACCCGGGCAAAAGGTCATGGTGGACCGCTTCCTTCAGGGGAAGGAATTTGAATGCGACGCCGTATGCGACGGGGAGGATGTCCTCATACCCGGCATATTTGAGCACATAGACCCTTCGGGAATACATTCAGGGGACTCCATAGCGGTCTTTCCAAGCTTCTCGCTAACTGATGAGCAGCAGAACACTATCCTTGAAGTTATAAAAAAGATCTCAGGTGAACTTGACATCCACGGGCTTCTGAACATCCAGTTTGTTCTGAGGGACGGCATTTTCTGGATAATAGAGGCTAACCCCAGGGCAAGCCGTACTGTGCCCATATGCAGCAAAATATCAAAAATACCCATGGTCGACCTGGCTGTAGGGGTCGCACTGGGAGAGAAACTTAGGGATATGGGCTTCGGGTTGGGGATGCTGCCAAAGACAGAATTGTGGGGAGTCAAAGTTCCGGTCTTTTCAAATGACAAGCTCCCGGGGATCGATCCCAAACTGGGCCCGAGGATGATGTCGACAGGTGAAAGCCTTGGCCTTGGCAGAAACCTTGCAGAAGCAATGACGGACGGTCTTAAGGGAGCGGGATGGCTTCCGCCTCTCAAGGGAAGGATACTGATGAGCATTGCCGATTCACAAAAAACAGAATCAATGCCTACCGCTGCACAGTTCAGTTCAATAGGATGGACAGTATATGCAACATCCGGAACCTCGGCATACCTTTCAAAATGGGGAATAGATGTAATAACTGTGCCTCAGGAAGGGTTGGTAGAGAGGCTGAGAAAGGGAGAATGGGACCTTGTTCTCAATATTCCGGGAGGAAACGAACGTAACATGAAGCATGGCGTTGAGATAAGAAGGAGCGCTTCTGCTGCCGGTGTGCCATGCCTCCATTCGATCGCAGCAGCCTGGGCAGTCGCCAACAGTCTTTCAAGAAAGGGTCGCTGAGCTCCGTTCCCGGGGCGGAATAGTGATGATTGAAGGGAATATTTTGACCATTACAAAAAAAATTATCGCTGCTCTTCCATTTTATTAAATAATGCCTTAATATATAGGCGTGCAATAATGGAAACAGTTTCATTTAATAAGGGAGCGGAGGTGTATCCATGTTAAGCGGCAAATTGCTCGATGACATCGGAATACAGATACTGAAAATACTTCAGGAAGACGGCAGGATATCTTTCAACGAACTGGGAAGAAGAGTCGGTCTTTCATCGCCTGCCGTAGCTGAAAGAGTACGCAGGATGGAAGACGCAGGAATAATAATGGGTTACAAGGCAGTTGTGGACCAGTCAAAGGTAGGATATCCCATAATGGCTTTTATACGTCTGGCTATCCCTGTTGCGCTGCTTGCACAGTCCGATGAGCTGGCCAGAGCCATCCCGGAGGTCCTCGAATGCCATCATCTTACCGGGAGCGATGGTGTGATACTGAAAGTAGTCGTATCTTCGGTCGGACATCTCGAGGACGTTATCAGCCAGATGGGCAGCTGCGGAATGACGACTACAGCGATAGTTCTTTCCTCGCCCGTACTCGGAAGGTCGATAGACCCGGTCAGGCCGGGCAACAGCAACGGACATTGACAACAGCCGGTCTCTGAATGGATCAGATAAACCGGGAGGCTGTCGACAACATCTTGAGCAGAAGGAGCATCCGCAGGTTCGATCCCGAAAGACCTGTCGATGATTCTTATGTCAGGATAATACTTGAGTGTGCCTGTGCTGCCCCCAGCTCCAACAATTTCCACCCATGGCATTTTATCGTTGTAGACCGGAGAGATCTGCTTGATGAAATGGCTGATATACATCCTTACGGCAAGATGCTCAGGACCGCGGTCCTTGCTGTAGCTGTATGCAGCGAGACCGAAAGGGAAGGAAAGATCATCAGATACTGGGAGGAAGACTGTTCTGCCGCGATGCAGAACATCCTGCTTTCCGCAAACGCGCTTGGATTGGGTTCGGTCTGGCTGGGAGCAAAACGCGGAGACAACGACCTTGAGGGAAGACTCAAATCACTGCTCAATGTACCGGGAGAGATCGCTCTGATGGCTGTAGCTGCGATAGGATGGCCTCTCGAAACCAAGGATCCCCACAAAGGGATAGACCCTCATTCCCTGCACCGCAACAAATGGTGAAATACGGGTCCGATAGTGGTAAAATAAACCAGTCTGAAGATCAAGCGGCGGACATACCGCCGCTTGTCATATTGGAAGCAGTTCGGGGGCATGAAAGTGGATCATAAAAATAAGCAGGCGAGTATTTTTGAAGTAAATAAAGTAATAACCCTTCCTTTGGAAGAGGAGATAAAGCAAAGTTATCTTAATTATGCCATGAGCGTGATAGTAGGCAGGGCTCTGCCGGATGCCAGGGACGGACTTAAGCCCGTCCAGAGAAGGGTACTTTACGCTATGCTGGAGCTGGGGCTTAGGCATAACCAGGCCTTCAAAAAATCAGCCCGTATAGTTGGAGAGACAATGGGTAAATTCCATCCCCACGGAGACTCTGCCATATATGACACAATGGCCAGGCTGTCCCAGGATTTCAGTATGAGGTATCCCCTGGTGGACGGTCAGGGAAATTTCGGTTCCATAGACGGAGATCCGCCCGCAGCAATGCGTTACACCGAGGCCAGGCTTCACTCCCTCGGAGAAGAGATGCTCTCTGACATCAATGAAGAGAC
>DAIRTK010000019.1:0-15584 GCA_036803945.1 Synergistaceae bacterium | reverse complement strand
AGTATCCTTGGAAGCCCGGCAATACTGGATTCAGTAGTAAAGGACGAACTTCTGGAAGTCCGCAGGCAGTATTCGGACAAGAGACGCACGGACATAGAAAATTCAGTGGAAGATGTATCGGAAGAAGATCTTATCCCTGAAGAGGAAATTGTCGTTGCCCTAAGCAGAGACGGCTATATAAGACGCATGCCGCTTCAGGATTACAGGGTCCAGTCAAGAGGGGGCAAAGGCGTAAAGGGTGTCTCAACGAAGGCTGAAGATGAAATTGCCCTTCTGACTATTACAAATACGCACAGGACCCTCTATCTCTTTACAAGCAAAGGACGCGTTTTCGGTGTACGGGGCTTCTCTCTGCCGGAACCCAAAACGGGAAAGGGCAAGCTTGTCGGAACGATAGTGACCCTGGACAAGGACGAGCGGGTGGTTGCGATCAAGGATAGCAACCTTGACGGAGCCAAATATGTATTCTTTGTCACATGCAACGGAACAGCCAAACGCATGCCTGTCGAAGAACTTGACGGACTTACCAGGGCAGGCCGAAGGGTGCTTACGCTTCTCGCCGATGACAATATTGCGAGAGTTCGTGTCACCAAGGGAAAAGATGAGCTTCTTCTGACGACATCGATGGGGCAGACACTGAGGGTCTCCGAGGAGGAGTTCCGTCCCCTGGGCAGACAGGCTCAGGGTGTCAGGGGCATGAAGCTTGACGACGGCGACTCTGTTGTGGGATGCGATGTTGTGACTGAGGGACGCCAGGTCTTCTTCATCAGTGAATTTGGCATAGGCAAAAGGACAAAATACTCTGAATTTACCCAGCATCACCGCGCCGGTTACGGAGTCAGAGCCATGAAGCTTTCAGGCAAGACGGGCAAGCTGGTCGGTGCATGGGGAGTTGCAGATGATCAGGAGATAGTCGTAATAAGCGGCAAGGGAAGAATGGTCCGCATCAATACCAATGAGATATCAAGCCTTAGCCGTACAGCGACCGGATACAAGGTCGTAAGGCTTGATGACGGCGATTCTGTTGCAGATGTAAGCATAGTAAGGACAGAAGAAGAGGTGGATCTGGATTGAAGCTGGCGCGTGACGGTCTTCCGACCATATTCGGACTGGCGTTCATGGTGGTCGGCGGGAGGTTCATATCTCCATGGATATCTGTAGTCCTTGCTTTTCCGCTTATCCTGGCTGTCTGGTTTTACAGGGATCCCGAAAGGACGCCTGAAGCAGCAGCCGGATGGGTCAGTCCCGCAGACGGCAAGGTCGTGGAAATAGAGGAAGCTGACCATGAATATACAGGGAAGACGGTAAAGATAGGCATATTCATGAATGGCCTTGATGTGCACGTTAACCGTTTTCCTGTCGCCGGCAAGGTGGAATATGTCAGATATGTCCCCGGTAAGAAATGGTTTGCGATAGCTCCAAAAGCCTCTGAAATAAATGAGCGCTTATACGTAGGTGCGAAATCCGAAAACGGCCGCTTTCTCCTGGTCCAGATAGCCGGTATACTCGCAAGGCGGATAGTGTGCAGGGTCGGCAAAGGAGATATGCTGGACAGAGGCCAGCGTTATGGTATGATTAAGCTCGGTTCAAAGGTCGATGTTTATCTTCCCCCATCTGTGGTTCCTGCTGTACAGATCGGAAGCAGGGTCGTCGCCGGGGAGACTGTGATCGGAGTGGTAAAAGAATGAGAAAACGTGACAGAAGGATAAGGAACATACCTATAAACAAGATAATACCAAACATGATAACAAGCGGGAGTGTATTCTGTGGTGTAGCTTCCCTGATAATGACGTACCACCAGCACTTTGTCCCGGCTGCGGTCCTCATATGCTTTGCTGTCTTCTTTGACGTGATGGACGGAAGGGTCGCAAGGAGCCTCGGTGGCAGCAGCGTTTTTGGGGAAGAGCTGGACAGCCTTGCCGATGCAATAAGTTTTGGTGTTGCGCCTGCTTTTCTTATATATGCAGCCTATATCGGTATAGAGGGCGGAGTCTGGGGAGCTGTTGCATCCTCCTTCTTTGCCCTGTGCGGAGTTCTCAGGCTGGCCCGTTTTAACGTCATGCACGTGCCGGCCGGTCCTTTCCAGGGGCTTCCCATACCTGCAGGAGGGCTGACCCTGGCCGCTTTCGTGATGGCTAAAGTACCGCTGACCCCGCTTGCCGCAATGGTAATAATGTTTTTTGTCGGAGGCCTCATGGTCAGTTCGGTACCTTACTGCAACGCAAAAAAGATGAAAAAGGACAACGTCAACAGGGTAAAAATGTATGGCCTTATCGGCTTTCTGCTGCTCTCTTTTGTGATCCTGAGGGAAAAGGCATTTCTTGCCCTCTCACTTATGTATATATTTACAGGAATTGCCAGGGTGGATGTCGCAGCATGGGTGCTTGAGGAAAGTCCGGCCGGAAAGGAAGACTAGATCGAGGGAAACGGTCAGGCAGAATCTGAGGATGTGTTTATGATCCCGACTTTGGCCGAAGAGAGCCTTTGTCGGGATTTTTTAAAAAGGAGGCACATAGATGAAGAAGATAATGACAGGCAACGAAGCAATAGCCCAGGGTGCCTGGGAGGCAGGGCTCCATGTTGCGGCCGCCTATCCGGGTACTCCCTCTACAGAGATCCTGGAGAATATGTCAGCGTATAAGGATGTATATTCGGAATGGTCGACAAATGAAAAAGTAGCCCTTGAAGTTGCCGCAGGCGCTTCAATGGCAGGAGCGCGTTCACTCGCAGCAATGAAGCATGTCGGTCTGAACGTCGCCGCTGACCCTCTCTTTACGCTTGCCTACACAGGGGTCAATGGAGGACTTGTGGTCGTCACGGCAGATGATCCGGGTCTCTTCAGCTCGCAGAATGAACAGGATAACAGATACTACGCTTCCCATGCCAAGCTTGCGATGCTTGAACCCTCAGACAGCCAGGAGTGCCTTGACTTTGTAAAAGAGGCTTTCGATATCTCGGAAAAGTACGATACTCCGGTACTTTTCAGGGTAACGACGAGGATATGCCACAGCAAGACTTTGGTGGAGACATCAGAAAGAAAAGAAGTCCCTGTCAGACCATACGCCAAAGATGTCTCAAAATACGTTATGGCCCCGGCAGCAGCTAAAAAGCGTAAATACATTATGGAGGAGAGGATAGCGGCGCTGAAGGAATTCAGCGAGAATACCCCCCTCAACCGCATTGAGGCCGGCCCTGGCAAAATCGGCATAATAACAGGCGGAATATCATACAACCATGCGAAGGAAGTTTTCGGGGATGAGGTATCTTATCTTAAGCTGGGCTTCACCTGGCCTCTCCCCGAAAAACTTATAAGAAAATTTGCGGGAACTGTGGATACACTTTATGTCATTGAGGAAAACGAGCCCTATATCGAGGATTTCGTCAAGACACTCGGCATAAAATGCACCGGAAGGGAGAAGCTGCCTTGGGTCGATGAACTTACTCCTGAGGCCATAAGGCGTGCTTTCTTCCCGGAGAGCCTTGAACAGGGCGGATATCAGATAGAGGCGGATGTCCCTCCGCGTCCTCCCGTGCTTTGTGCAGGATGTACCCACAGGGGATTCTTCTACGAGGTAGGAAAATATAAGGATGTAGTAGTAACAGGGGACATCGGCTGCTACACGCTGGGCATAGTGCCTCCGCTCAGCGTGACAGACTCCGTAATATGCATGGGGGCAAGCGTTTCTGGGGGCGTAGGTTTCAGCAAGGCAGTCGAAAAGGCAGGAAGAAAAGAAAAGGTCTTTGCTGTCATAGGCGACTCGACCTTCTTCCATTCCGGAATAACGGGACTTATCGATGCAGTCGTGAACAAAGCCCCGATCGTCATCAACATACTTGACAACAGGATCACTGCTATGACGGGACATCAGGAGAACCCGGGGACCGGGCGCACCCTGATGGGAGAAACGACCCATCAGGTGGACCTGAAGGCTGTATGCACAGCATGCGGGGTAAAAGAAGAGAACGTCCGCCTGATAGATCCCTATGACCTTACCGCTACCAGAGAGGCAGTCAGGGCGGGCTACGAGTCACAGGAACCATTTGTTATCATAACCACCTCGCCATGCGCCCTGATAAAGGATGTCATCAAAGCCAGGGTCAACATGAAATGTATCATTGACCAGGAGAAGTGCGTTAAGTGCAAAATGTGCATGAAGGCCGGATGCCCTGCGCTTAATTTCAGGGACGGGATCGTTTTCATCGACCGCGCTTCCTGCAACGGCTGCGGGATATGTATGCAGATATGCCCCAAAAAGGCCATATCCAGGGAGGTATAGGACCATGAAAAAGAACGATACTAAAAGCATCCTTCTTGTAGGCGTCGGAGGACAGGGAACAATACTTGCCTCCAAGATACTTTCGGAAGGCCTCGTAAGAAAGGGCTATGACGTCAAGATGTCAGAGATCCATGGTATGTCTCAGCGCGGCGGAAGCGTTACTACGCATGTAAGGTTTGGTACAAAAGTGGATTCTCCGGTCGTCCCGGAAGGCGAGGCAGACGTGCTTGTCGCATTTGAAAAAGTTGAGGCGGTACGATGGCTCAAATACCTCAAAAAGGGCGGCAGGCTTGTGGTCAACAATTACGAGATCTACTCTCTCCCGGTGCTTACAGGTTCGGCAAAGTATCCTGATGAGGTCGTCGAAAAGCTTCAGAATGAAGTGCCCAATTTCAAGGTATTCAATGCAGGGAAGATCGCCGAAGACCTTGGCAACATAAAAGCCCAGAACATTGTCCTTCTGGGGGCCCTTGTCAGGGCAATGGGGCTTGAGGACATAGACTGGGAATCTGTGCTTAAGGAACTTGTCCCTCCCAAACTCATCGATCTGAACATCAATGCCTTCAAGGCAGGGCTGGAACAATAAAATCAAAATCATAAAAGGGGCCGCCCCGTTAAAGAGGCGGCCCCTTTTTCAGCATAATTCTCTCTCAGATTCGTTACCATCTGATGGAGGATTCTGTCACCTCTCCGTCAGCCCATGTAACAGCAAGATTTAATCTGCCGTTTTTCTTTGCAAGGGTCCCGCTGTCCTGCATAAGAAGCTGATATGTCTTTGTCCCGTTTACAGGAAACCTTACTGTACCGTTCTTTAAGTTTAAAACCTTGCTTCCTTCCCTTACCCCGAGAAGCCATCTTCCATTGTTTCCGGCAAGAGTATCCCAGCCTTTTCCTGAGTTGTCCGTAAGGGCCAGCGCCTTTACGAGGCCTTTTCCTGTTATGCTGATGTTCAGAGCCATATCTTTTGAACCGCTCGCAGCAAGCTTTTTATTTTTGCCTACCAGGTCAACATTTACGATCGCAGGTTTAGAAGATGTGAATTTAACAGAGCGGTCTGCCTTTGTAACTTCGGGAGCCGGCGCCGGCTGCTCCGCTGAGGCCGCAGCAGTAGATGCCTCAAACACCTGTCCGTTGGACATTACAAAGGTCACCTGATAGGGGCCGGCCTTTTTGCTGTCTTCCTCGTCAAACCATAGGGAAAACTTTTTCTCTGCGTTTACCGGGATCGAGACAGTTCCGTCGTTCTTGTTCTGTCTTGCCCCTTTATCGTCTGTCAAAACAACCAAATGATTGCCGTTTCCTGCTATCGTGTCCCATATCCTGCCGCTTGATGTGCACTTAACCCTCACTCCTGCAATGGTGCCGGAGATGTTGATGACAGTATCTATCTGCCTGTCGGCATTTAAGTTTGATTCAATTTTTTCATTTGGACCGGTGAAATCATATTTTCCGGTCCCCTTGTACTCAGCGGCCATAGAATCCCTATGAGCTGCTGTCTTTCCTTTTACTGCATCTCTTTCGAACATGCGGCCGTCAGAAAGGCTGATCGTTATTTTTGCCTTAACTGAGGCATCTGCCATTATTCCGTCCTTGTCCTGAGCAAGAAGGGTATATTTAGCAGGCCCCTTAACGCTGAACGCAACTGTGCCGTCGGTCTTGTTCATTATGTTGCTGCCGCTGTCGATAACGGTGACTATAGGGAGGCTGTTTCCGGTAATAGTATCCCACTCAGCCTTTTTTGAGGCAGTCTGTGCAGTGATCTTCATTGCCCTTACAGTGGCATCCTTAAAATTTAGCGAAAGGGTGAACTGATAGTCGTTTTTCCCGTCAGCCCCGACTTTTTCACCGGAGCCCGCAAAATCATGCTCGCTTGCACCGTTTGTTTCAAATGCGGATATTCCTTCCGCTCCTGGGTCCGTCTGAGGAGCAGCAACCGGCTGCCCCAGACCCTTGACGCTTGTTTTGCCCCGTACATCCTTGTTGTCGATCAATGTCACTGTGACCGTAAAATCTGAATCTTTGGGTATGGAGCCCTCCGCATCGTTGATGTAAAGCTTGAAATCAGCTCCCAGAAGGACGGGAACAACGGGAAGACGCCCTGATGAATTAAGTATGTTTCCGCCGCTGTCTTTTACCAGCAGGAGTCCCACATTGCCTGAAGGAGAGGTGCTCCACATTTTTCCCGTAGTCTCATTTTTCAGTGATATCTCCTTAATGGCCTGTGCCCCGCTGACTGCGAGTGTAAAGGAAGCATCAACCTTCCCGTCTGAAGACCTGGAAGTTCCTTCTCCGATTATGTCGGCCTTCTCGTCCGCGTTGAAACGGATCGAATCTACATCCAGTCCAAGGGAAGCACCGAAAGCCGATCCCGAAAAGATGACAAGAAAAAGAGCGACCATGATGGTTTTTGATAATTTGTGCATTTTTAAAATGCCTCCTTAAATTGTTAAATTCGACTTAACCAATCATACATCAATCTTTTCGATTGAGGGAGCAGTGATGGGTGTAAATGGGATAAAATAGGTAAAAAGTACTGTTTATAAGGGGAGTTTAATTTGGACAACTTTGCCGCATCCGATAATGTTATTTATGTCGACTGTTCAGCGGGGATCGCCGGGGATATGTTTTTGGCTGCACTTTTGGATATGGCCGGAGATCCCGGCCATTTTAAGAGTGAGCTTTCAAAGTTAACCCTTTCCGGATACAGGATCGAAATTTTCAGGGACAAGAGGGGCGGGATATCGGGTCTTCGCTTCGATGTCCTTTCAGGAGAGGGGCATGCCCACCGGCATCTTTCGGATATAGGTGAAATTATCCTTCGAAGCGCACTCCCCCCCAGGGTAAAAGAGATGGCGGTCAAGGCCTTCACTCTCCTTGCGGAAGCCGAGGGAAAGGTGCACGGAGAACCCGCCGGCCATGTCCACTTTCATGAGGTTGGGGCGGTCGACTCCATTATTGATATTGTTGGTGCAATGATAATGCTGGATCATCTTGGTTGGCCCGAAGTGATCTTTTCTCCGCTCAACGTAGGCTCGGGAACCGTAAGGTGTGCGCATGGGACACTTCCTGTCCCGGCTCCCGCGACGCTTGAACTGCTTAAAGGACTTCCTGTACATTCAGCCGGAGATCCTATGGAGAGGGTGACTCCGACCGGAGCTGTGCTAGTAAAAACTCTTGGCGGCAGGATATCTCCCTCCATGCCGGCCGGAGAGATAAGATCTGTAGGTATCGGGCTGGGGACCAGGGAAGGCACGCCTCCGAACATCCTGAGGGCCACCATGCTTGAAAAGAAAGAGGCACTTCTTCATGACAGGGGAGTTGAGCTCTCAGCCAACATTGACGATATGTTTCCTCAGGATCTCTCCTACCTTATGGATAGGCTTTTCGAAGGAGGCGCTCTCGACGTCTGGTTTGAGAACATCCAGATGAAAAAAAACAGGCCGGCTGTCAAGGTTTGCGTTCTGGCCCATGAAGCCGGATCAGAAAAGCTTGAGCAGATCATCCTCAGAGAAAGTTCTTCGCTGGGAGTCAGGAAGGTTTACGTTGAAAGGTCAATGCTTGGCAGGCGGTCTGATGTGGTCGGGACTTCGCTCGGCCCTGTGAGGATCAAACGCGGACTTGCAGGCGGAAAGTCAGTAAAGGAGATGCCAGAGTTTGAGGACATAAAAAGAATAGCGTCGGAGAGAGACATGACATTGACTGATGTCCGCGCATTGATAATACGTGAAATAAAAACCGGTGAAAATGCCCCCGAGCCCTCCACGGAAGAGACCAGGGAAACGACTCCGCATGAACATATGCATGACCATCATCACGGGTCTGTCCATAGTCAAACGGACCATCATGAAAAAAGAGAGAACAAGATATGACGATCATTCTTGACGGAAGGCCCGCTTCAAAAAAAATAAAGGAATGGGTATCTGCATCTGCCGCATCGCTCAGGGAGGAGTACGGATGGGTCCCCCATATCGTTACTGTCCAGGTGGGCGAGGATCCCGCAGCAGAGAGGTACATCAGGAATCAGCTCAGGGCGGCTGAGGCCGCCGGTATATCCGCAGGCCTTGAAAGGTTCGACGGCGGGATCACGATGGAAGCATTCCTGAAAAAACTGGCAGCGATCGGCAGAGATCCGGATGTGGACGGAATTATACTTCAGACGCCATTTCCGAAGGGCTGGCCCGTTGAAGAGATACTTAACGGACTGCCGTCGGGGAAGGATGTGGAGGGTGTACATCCCGAAAACCTCGGCAGGCTTTATCTCGGCGAGACTTCGATCCCTCTTCCCTGCACCGCATGGGCGGCGGTTTCACTGCTTGAATGGTACGGCAGGAGCTCTTTTGAGCAGAGCAGGTGCGCTGTAATAGGAAGGAGCCCCAATGTCGGGCGTGCGGCCGCACTTATGCTGATGCACAGGCACGGAACGGTCACAGTGTGTCACACGAGGACCTCCCCGGAACAGCTCAAAGACGTCCTTGCCGGTTCCGATCTGGTAATTGCGGCAGCCGGCGTGGCCGGGATAATTGATCCTAAGGTGCTGCCTTCCCATGCCTGGGTGGTCGATGTAGGGACGAATGTATCAGAGGATGGCACCCTGGTAGGGGATGTTGCTCCCGGAGCCGAAGGTCATGTGGAGGCGCTCAGCCCCGTGCCGGGAGGTGTCGGGCCTGTAACGGTCTCCCTGCTTCTGGCCAACCTGCTTCTTTGTGCAACGAGGCGAAGGCTGGGAAAGAGCATGGTCCTGCCCGACATGAAAAAATTACGTGAGGAGTGATCCATATGGTTATGGATATCGAAAGCGGAGCCAAATGGTTTGCTGAACAGATAAAGAAGGGAAGGGTAGTCGTATTCAGCGGAGCCGGTCTCAGTACCGAATCCGGGCTTGCGGACTTCAGGTCGAAAGAGGGGATGTGGGCTCACGTCGATCCTATGCATTATGCCTCCGTGAACGCTCTTGAACGTGAGTATGATTCATTCAGGGAGTTCTACAGATCAAGGCTTTATGTACCCGAAAGCATTCAGCCCAACAAAGGGCACAGATACGTTGCCGAGTGGGAGGCCGCAGGCTATGTGACAGGTGTCATCACCCAGAATGTAGACAGGCTCCATCAGAAGGCCGGGTCGGTAAAGATCGCCGAACTGCACGGAAGCCTGGAGCCTGTGAGATGCCACTCATGCGGAAAGATATGGGACAAGGAGCGCTTTCTTGAGGGGAAGAGATGTGACTGCGGAGGTGTGCTGAGGCCGGGTGTAGTCCTCTTTGGCGAGATGCTTCCCGACGAGCCTCTCAGGCTGGCGGACGAGTGGAGTTCAGACTGCGATACCTTTGTTGTGCTCGGGTCCTCGCTTGTCGTCTCACCGGCCAATTACTTTCCCCGCCAGGCAAAGAACAGCGGAGCTAAACTTATAATAGTCAACAGGGACGAGACACCCCTTGACAGGATCGCGAATCTCGCGGTACACGAAGGCATAGGGGATTATCTTGAAAAAGTTGCCGGATATATGAAATAAGTAAAAAAATAGGAGAGTAGCATTCTCTGAATGCTACTCTCCTATTTTAGGATACGCATACTTTTCTAAATGATTTTTTCGACCCTTACAAAAGTGTCAGCGTAGGGGGCTCCGCAGCCGGGAGCCTCCTGTGCTTCTGTAAGAATGTTTATGCGCGGCACGCCCTGTTTTGCAGAAGCGAGGCCTTTTCTGAGAGAGACATCTCTCTTTGCGCGCATTGTTATCTCTTCCCCTGACCTTGAAGAGACTCTCACTATGCCGTTTTCTTCCGGACAGATCCTTTCCATATCAGCCGGTGACAAATATATTTCAGGGATGTCCGGTATGTTGGGCGCATCATAGCTGTGGCCGTTTATATACTCTTTTACGTGGAAAGTTACGAGCCTAAGTTCGCCATCTTCCGGAAAACCTGGTTCAGGAATGTCGGAGGGCAGCTTTGCCATTGTCCGTCTGTCGGTCCAATATATAGGTTCCTGCCACTTAAAAAGACCTTCTGATACCTTTTCGAGCCTTTTATCGTTTAGGATAAGCATGTCCATCTCCTCATAAAGTTTTACCAGATCTGTCTTCAGCCCAAGTCTCTTTGCCAGTCCGTTATAGATCTCTATGTCCGACTTTGCCTTGCCCTGTGGCTCTGCTATCCTCCCGCTTCTTGCCAGGAAACTGTGCCAGTATGAACCAAGCCAGTCATGCTCATCTTCCAGATATGTGGTAACAGGGAGCACAAGGTCGCATTCCTTCGCGGTCTCGGTCATGAATATCTCTGTGCACACCTTAAAGGGTACAGATCTCATTGCCTCAATGATCCCGGAACTGCCCGGGTTCTGCTTAACGGGGTCTGCATTGGTAATGTGAAGCACACGTATATTTGGTGATGCTTCAAGGATATTTTTCCCCATCGTTCCCGTCCCGAATTTACGAACATTCTCAGAGCGCGGGATCAGTTTTGGGGGAAAGAGGGCATGCTCGTCCTTTCCAAAACTGAGCCCTGAACGAGGATCTTCGAAACCGCCTGATATTACGGACAGGGCAAACATCCATTTAAACTGCATGTCGCCATGGAGGTATCTTTGGGATCCATAGGAGGGGATATGTGTAACAGGCCTGAACTTCATCAGCCACGATAATATATCTTTTGCAGTTGCTTCATCTATTCCGGCTGTTTCAAGAAGCTTCCCTTCGTCAAGGCGGCTCAGGTGAGCAAGGAATTCCTCGTAATTTACGACCCTGCTCTCCCATCTGTCTGAAGACGCGCCCATTCTGATCATTTTTTTGCAGAGCCATGCAGCCAGGGCGAAATCTCCTCCGGGAGCTATGTACCATGACCTGTCTGATTTTTCCAGAGTCTCAGTCCTTCTTATCTCAATGGATGCGATCTCACCGCCATTTTCTCTGACTTTGCGGAAGACCTGTCTTATCTGAGGCTGTGTCACGAGGGAATTCCTTCCCCAAAGCATTATGCCCTTTGCCTCAGACTGAAGCTCAGGAGTCAGAAAGGGAACTCCCCATCCGAGCGTGGCGCCCTTTAGTCCCGATGAACCTATGCTTGAACAGAGAGATCCCTTTGTTCCGGTATATCCCCCAAGCTCAGAAAAAATGTGCGGGATAAGGGACTTAGAAAAATACATTGATCCGGCGCCGGAATAATACATAAGGGAGTGAGGTCCCGATGCGGATACCGATGAAAAGACTTTATCGGCCCATATGGACCATGCCTTGTCCCAGGAGATCTCTTCCCATCCGCTCCCTGACCTGAGCAGAGGGGTCCCTAACCTTCTTGAGTCAAACACGCGTTTAGCATAACGTAGTCCTTTGGGGCAGATAAACTCAGTCCATCTGTTGTTTTCATTGATCCGCATCTCAATTTTATTTCCGTCTGACCTCGCCCTTATGGTGCATGCGCAGGGACAGTCGTGCGGGCAGGCTGTAGTTTTCCATTCGGAATGCATTTGATTTCCTCCGGTATGGGTCATTTATGTTCCCCCTTCGTCATCCCGGCATGCTCCCGGTGTAAATGCCGGCCGATCTGCGCAGCCCGTAGCTCGTTGGCTCTCTGCCCGTGAGACGTGGTCCGGCCATTCAGCGATCGGACCGGCCGGGGCCCGCCGTCCGGCATCGTGCCGGGAAGGCAAAAGAAGAATTAAGAATCGGCACTGCAGCAAACAGGAAAGTACAGTATATGATTATATAGGCAAAGCTGCATGATACCAATTTCATGAACTGCGTAACGCGGATGTTTCCGAACAGTCTTCTGCCCTATGCGAAAGGTCTGGCCTCAAAGAAGGAGAGGCTCTTTCTGTGCTTAGCTCTCATTGGACCTTGCAGCGAGTGCTTTTTATGATAAAATGAGCCTGTAGACCTATATAACACAGTAATAATACCTGTATAATCTTACAGGGCGGAGTATTCCAGCCTGAATCCGAATCTTGACAATTTGGACCCCAGACAGCTTGGACTTCTGCGAAGACCCTTGAAGGCAGGAAAGGAGGTGCACGACAACCCCCGCCAATAAAGGAGAGCAGAATGAGAAGGCAGATGTGAAACAAAGGCGGAAGCCGATGACAGGAAAGAGGAAACCTTGGAGACTTGTTTCTGTCCATAGGCGGCCCCCGCGCAGATCGTCTGCGATATAAAAAATCCAAAAAAACAACCAAGGGGGTTGTACATTACTATGAAAAAGTTTTTGGCAGTATTTGCAGTAATAGCGCTGGTAGCTTTCGCAGCACCGGCATTCGCAGCAAACCCGTTCATGGATGTACCCGCAGGCCACTGGGCATATGATGCAGTAGCACAGCTCGCAGCACGCGGCGTAGTATCCGGTTATCCCGACGGCGCATTCAAAGGCGCCCAGCCCGCAACACGTTACGAAGTTGCATCAGTAGTCGCCCGCGCACTCGCGAAGATCGACGCTGAAAAGGCAAGCAAGCAGGATCTCGAAATGCTGAAGAAGCTCGTCATGGAATTCAAAGACGAACTCGATGCACTCGGCGTGAAGGTCGACAAAATCGACAAGCGCGTAGCAGTCCTCGAACAGAACATCGGCGGATGGAAGATCACCGGCGAATTCCGTCATGACTGGAAGTTTGCAGACCTTGACGGCGGCGCATACGGCGATGACAAGCAGTCCAACATGAACCGTGCACGTCTCCACTTCTACAAGTTCATCGACGAGAACACCACGTTCTACGGACGCCTGAACAGCATGAATGCTACATGGGCACGCTATCAGATCACAACAAAGCTTCCCTATGATGTTCAGTTCCGCGTAGGACGCTTCAATGTTGACTGGGAAGGCGACCTAGGCTTCTACAACCCTGGCGACATCAACAACGATGCGACATTCGGCGACTTCGACACCACAGGTTTCCAGTTCCAGAAGAACTGGGGCATGTTCACTGCCACAATGGTGATAGGAAGAAACACCGACTTGGAAACATATGCAGAAGATGTCACCGATACATGGCTGACAGATATTACTGTTGACAACGCGTACATGCTCTATGGTCTGAAATTGCACGCAGATTTCAGCGAAAGGTTCCGCGGAGGACTTATGGGCTACTGGATGAACGGAGATAGAGATGTTCTAGTAGGTACTACTCCTATACCTGCGCCCGACATCAATACATATGGTGTATATGCTGGATTTGACTTTACGCCAGCAGTAACGCTGCAGGGGATCTACTACTTCCAGAATCTTGATATGCCGGCAGGAGTACCTCCGTTCTGGGCAAATGAAGACAGCCCTAAATCATGGAAAGCACAGCTGATCATGAAACAGGAACTTTTGAAGTTCACCTCTCTCTGGATAGAATATGGTCAGGAAGATAATACTTTCATTGGCAATAACCTGTTCGGCAATACTTATAACTGGATGGGTGCAAACCCGACAACAGCTGGAAGAGCAATTGGCTTGGCGTTTAATCCTAGTGGAACTACGAAGACCTTCTTTGTTCGTGCCGATCAGAAGTGGAATGACAAGTGGAGCACTTTCCTCCGTTATGCAAACTTCGACTTCGATGTTGTAGGATATGACGACACAACAAACTGGTCCGCTGGCGTTAGTTATCAGTACACACCGGCGATCAACTTCCGTCTTGCCTATGACAACATCGATTATGGAGCAAGCAGTATGTTTGGTGATGAGGACCACGTTATTTCCTTCCGCACCACGGTCAATTTCTAGTCTGAATTAAGCAATAAGCGAAAGAGAGACCCCTTGCGGGTCTCTCTTTTTTGTTTTATAGTAATAGGCAAGTTTTTTATGCCAACTGGAGGAATTCTGATTGATGAAAAAAATATGCTTATACATTCTCTCCCTTTTCCTATTTTCCTTCTTTGCTTTGAACTCTGCTCAGGCGGCGGTTTTTGACCAGGTCATATCACGCTGGCAAAAAGAGCAGTATTTTGCAAACGATATGGGGAACAACCTTACTATAACCTGCACATACTACTCTGCTGAATTCATCGAGGCTTACATCCAGTCCGAGGCCCAGAAGAACCTTTGGACCCAGAACGAGGCGGAGGATTATAAGTATAATTTTCTTCAGGCGCTGCAGCTGAGCGAGATGATCCCCATCCACATCAAATTTATGAACAACGGCCCCACAATGCATCCGGGTCCCTTTGACGTGATGGTCAAGCTGCGAATCGGGAACAAGCTATACAAAGCTGTTGACTATGATAAACGCTTCAACTTCAAGTTCCAGGGAGCAATGGAGGGCCTGGTATATTTCCCTCGTTATGATGAAGAGACGGGAAAAGATCTGCTTAAGGGCGTTAAGACTGTAAAGTTGGAATTCAACAGTGCAGTGAGCAGTATACTTGATAACAAAGAGCCATATTTTATCTGGACTGTGGCCGACGACGACCCGGCCAAGCTATTTCAGGGAAAATCAGCCGTCCGTTTTGAGACAGACCGTCTGCTGAAGAGGCTTGAGAGGCTGCGCAAAGACAAGGCGGAGCATGAGAAGCAGCTGCAGGGTATAAACGATGAAATATCGACGGTCCAGAAACGGCTGGACGAACTGGCGAAACAGTAAGCACATCATTAATATTTGAAAGGGCAGGGGCTACGGCGCTCTGCTCTTTTTTTATCTCCGCATAAGGAATATACTGCTGTTACATTGCTGTTACATTCATTAAACGATTTCTTTACCCACTCGGACTATACTTCAGTCAGTATAAGAAAGAGGAGGAGTATTAAAAAATGAAAAAGATTATTTTTGCAGCAGTGATGATCGCAGTTCTCTCGCTCTCAGGAAGCGCTTTCGCAGGTCAGATCGTTATGGACGGTTCTACCACTGTCCTTCCCTTTGGACAGGCTGCGGCCGAGCAGTTTTCGAAGCAGAACCCCGATGTTAAGTTCTCCGTATCAGGAACAGGAACCGGCAATGGCTTCAAGTCACTTGCGGACGGAAGCGCCCATATCGCAAACGCTTCCCGTTTTATCAAGGATTCAGAGATCAAGGCCTGCATGGACAAAAAGGTCTACCCGGTACCCTTTGCGGTAGCCCTTGACTGCCTTGTCCCGGTAGTGCACCCTTCAAACCCGGTCAAATCGCTCACCAGGGCCCAGCTTAAGGATATCTACTCCGGCAAAGTAACGAACTGGAAGCAGCTCGGCGGAAGCGATGGTCCGATAGTTGTGGTGGGCCGTGATACAAGCTCCGGAACATATGGCACATGGCAGGAAATGATAATGGATGAGGGCGGAAAGACGAGAGTAACCCCCAAGGCGCAGGTAACTGCATCCAGCGGTGCAATGATGACAGCGGTCTCACAGAACAAGAACGCGATCGG
>DAIRTK010000018.1:0-22972 GCA_036803945.1 Synergistaceae bacterium | reverse complement strand
CTGCGGTTGCCATTGCAGACATCGGGCTCATAAGGTAAGTGTGGCTTCCCTTGCCCACCTTGCCTATGAAGTTGCGGTTAGTGGTCGAGCATCCTATGTCTCCGCTTGGAAGTGCTCCGTAATGCTCAGCTGTGCAGAGGGCGCAGGTCGGGTTGGTGAAAACTATACCGGCCTCGAGGAACTTTTCGGTCATTCCGGCCTTCACGCATGCAAGCTGTACTTCTGTCGTGCTGGGGGTGATTATAGTGCGGACTTTGGGGCTTACCTTGCCGCCGCCTGCCATCAGAACGTCGTAGGCTGCCTTGATGTCTTCAAAGCGCCCGTTCGAGCAGGATCCGATGTGGACCTGGTCGACGGCTGTCCCTGCAACTTCCCTTACCGGCTTGACGTTGTCGGGTGCGTCCGGGCATGATGCAAGAGGTTCAAGGTTCGTGACGTCGTACTTGATGATCTTGCAGTACTCTGCGTCAGGATCTGCGGAGAGTTCCTTTACTCTCTGCTCGACTTCCGGCCCTGCACGCTCGACAAGCCACTTCAGGACTTCACCGTTGGGCATAATGATAGGAACCTTTCCGCTCATTTCCGTGACCATTGAGCAGAGGGTTATGCGGTCAGCAAGTGTAGAATTTTCGATAGTTTCGCCTACGAACTCAACTGCAAGGAAGTCCATCCCGCCGGCTCCGAGATCTCCTACTATATGGGTAAGGAGGTCTCTCATGCAGACGCCCTTCTGGAATTTTCCGGTGACTTCGATCTTCATCGTCTCAGGGACGCGGAACCAGTTGGTACCGTTGATCCAGGAAGCAGCGATGTCTGAGTTCCCAACGCCTGTTGCAAATGCGCCGACGCCGCCAAGGAGGTTCATATGACTGTCAGTCCCGAGGACCACGTCTCCGGGCTTGATCATACCGGCCTCGAGCATTACGTGCTGGCCGATGCCGTTGTTGATGTCAAATACGCGTTTGATCCCCTGTTTCTTCGCAAACTCGCGGATTATCTTCTGGTTTGCGGAAACTTTCTCTGAATGTGAGGGTGCCTGAAGGTCAAATGTGAATGCGACCTTGTCGGGATCCCATACCTTAGCCTCAGCTCCCATTTCCTTCTCAAACTGCAGTACGCAGTTAGCTCCGCCGAAGTCGCGCGCTGTCGACCAGTCGATCTTGCACCATACGCGGTCTCCAACTTTTACGGGTTTGCCTGCCGCCCGTTCCATGATCTTGACTATTGCTGTCTTGCCCATGTCGGTTATCCCTCCGTTTTTTTGAAGCTGCTTATTTCATTCCAAGGAACGACTTCACGCTCTCAAAATTCATAAAGTCGGCCTTGTTTACCATTACGCCTTCGGGGCTGCGGAGAGTTCCGTCACCCTCGTGGGCGTGGTTTGCTATTATGTGTCCGATCTCATCGGGGCATCCGTTGCGTAGCGCGATAACGGTACCTGAGAAGGGATGGCGGAGATTCTTGCCCATTGTCGACTTGACTGTTTCGCCCGCAGCGTTCTTCTCATACTCAACGAGCTTGCCTACATCGTGGAGAAGGGCCCCGGCTACGAGAAGATCGTTGTCCATCATGAACTTGGGATCCTTTACAGGATAGATCGCGTTGAACTCGTCCATTGATTGCTTTGCAATGCGTGTAACTCCCTTTACGTGGTCCAGATATGAGAAGGGGCAGTTGGGGATAAGAAGGGTAAATGGGATCTTATCCATGTCATCGGGCTCCCAGCCTCCGGTCTTGAGTGCGTCGACGTAGGAAGCGACTACTTTGTCCTGCATGCCTTTGTCCTTGATCCACTCGATCTCGGGGAACAGCTCTCTGATTCTTTTCTCCATGATTATTCCTCCCGTTTTTCTATTGTTTTTCTGAGTTGCTTTTTGCTCTATGACCGGCCGGCCCGCAGTTACTGGGCCGCTATACCCTTATGAAGCGTCTTGTATATCCTGTCGATATGGTTCGACGCCATCTCCCTGGCCAGTTCAACGTTGTGGTCAAGAATGGCCTCGTACATCTCACGGTGTTCCGCCAGAAAGGCTTCCTTGTCGTCAAGAAGGTTGTAGATCTTGTCGTGGGTCGCCATTATCAGGTCAAAGTTCATCCTTGTTATGTTGACAAAGACAAAATTGTGCGTTGCTTCCGCAAGGGCCAGGTGGAAATCAAAATCTGCCTGGGCCCTCATGTTTGGATCTCCCAGCCTCTTTTCGGTAGAAGTCAGTACCCTGAGCATCCTTGTCAGATCTGATGAAGTTGCCCTCATGGCACTCTCTGCGGCTATTGCAGGATCAAGTATGCGGCGTGCCTCCATCAGCTCGAGCACTGCAGAGTCTTCAAGGCGGATGATCTTTTCATCGTCTGTCGGCGGCTTTGGATGGCGGACAAAACGACCCTTGCCTGGGACCGATTCGATCAGCCCGAGAAGCTCCATCACCCTGAAGGCCTCCCTAAGAGAACTTCGGCTGACACCGAAGTCATCCATCAGCTGCCTTTCGGAGGGAAGTGGATCGCCCGGGAGTATATCTCCCCTTGAAATGGATTCCTTTAATTTTTCTACTACCTTCTCATATATACGGGTTCCCCGTGAGACTTGAGTTTCGATCATGTGAAAAAACTCCTTTCCTGGACCACCCAGTACACCTTATAACATGCCTTCAATAAAAAAACAAGGGCAAATTCATATTCTAAATAGTCTGATTATTCAGCTATGTCGGGGGTTTTTTGATGTTTATCCCGCAATACCGCATTGCGAGCTGATTTAAGCTGGTACAGACCAAACGGGAAACCGTCCCTTCTTTGCCTGACCTCATTCAAAATCAGTAATAGCTACAATTATTGTTAATTTTAAAAATTTATATTTATTGGGCGTATTGGTCGGACCACTTATTTAATAATTTGACAAAGAAATTTTCAAAGTGCATAATTTATCTACAATGATTATATTTTGGTAATAAAGATAAAATGCCACCTTAGTAGCCATTTTCAAATAATAATTTGAGAAAATGCATTAATTTAAAATAAAGTATCCTTTAATTCAAAAAGCAAACACGTTTGTTTTAAAGCAGCCCGCACTAAGTTTTTAAAAACAATAAACTGAAGGAGGGATATTTATGAGCAAAGAGGAGAAATGTCCTGTAACAGGGATGACGAAGGGTAACGCCGGACGGGGCACGACCAATCGCGACTGGTGGCCCAATCAGCTGAATCTTAAGATGCTTCATCAAAATCCTGATCTCAGAAATCCACTGGGAAAAGAGTTCCGCTACGCCGAAGAATTCAAAAAGCTTGACCTGGCTGCATTAAAAAAAGATCTATATGATTTAATGACAGATTCTCAGGAATGGTGGCCCGCGGATTATGGCCATTACGGAGGCCTTTTCATCCGCATGGCATGGCACAGTGCCGGGACTTATCGTATGGGGGACGGCCGCGGCGGCGCCGGGTCGGGCACACAAAGGTTTGCTCCCCTGAACAGCTGGCCGGACAACGTAAACCTTGATAAGGCACGGCGTCTGCTTTGGCCGATCAAGAAGAAATACGGCAAAAAAATATCATGGGCAGACCTTATGATACTTGCAGGGAACTGTGCCATGGAATCAATGGGCTTTAAAACCTTCGGCTTTGGCGGTGGCCGCGAGGATGTCTGGGAGCCGGAAGAAGACATCTACTGGGGTTCAGAGAGCGAATGGCTCGGAGATAAGCGCTATTCAGGAGAGAGGGACCTGGAAAATCCGCTGGCTGCAGTGCAAATGGGGTTGATCTATGTAAATCCCGAGGGTCCGAACGGCGAACCAAACGTACTGGCCTCGGCAAAAGACGTTCGGGAAACCTTCGCCCGCATGGCCATGAACGACGAGGAGACTGTGGCTCTGATCGCAGGCGGTCATACCTTCGGAAAATGTCACGGTGCGGGCAGTCCGACGCATGTTGGTCCCGAACCGGAGGCAGCAGGCATCGAAGAACAGGGCCTCGGATGGAAAAACAGCATGGGCAGAGGAAACGCCGGCGATACCATTTCCAGCGGCATTGAAGGTGCATGGACTCCAAATCCTGCAAAATGGGACAATAAGTATCTGGATATCCTGTTCAAATATGACTGGAACCTTGTCAAAAGCCCTGCAGGAGCCTGGCAGTGGGTCGCTGTGAATCCTGAGGAAGAGGACCTTGCTTCAGGCGCTCATGATCCTTCAAAGAAATATCCGACAATAATGACTACCGCAGATCTCACATTAAGGTATGACCCTGTATACAAAGACATTGCAAAACGTTTTCAGGAAAATCCGGAGGAGTTCGCCGATGCTTTTGCCCGTGCCTGGTTCAAGCTGACCCACCGTGATATGGGGCCGCGGTCACGTTATCTGGGACCGGAGGTCCCAGCAGAGGAACTTATCTGGCAGGACCCGGTGCCGGCTGTTGATCATGCATTGATAGACACGGACGACATTAAAGAACTTAAGTCTAAAATCATTGCCTCGGAATTGTCGATCTCTGAACTGGTATATACCGCATGGTCATCGGCAGCTACTTTCCGTGGATCAGACAAGCGCGGCGGAGCCAACGGGGCAAGGATCCGACTTGCACCGCAGAAGGACTGGGAGGTCAGCCAGCCTGAACAGCTTGAAAAAGTGCTGCAGGCTCTGGATAAGATCAAAGATGGATTCAACAGTGCCCAGACAGGGCAAAAGAAAGTTTCCCTTGCCGATCTGATCGTTCTGGGCGGCTGCGCAGCTGTCGAGCAGGCAGCTGCGAATGCCGGCTTCGATGTTTCTGTGCCCTTCTCTCCCGGCCGTACGGATGCATCGCAGGAACAGACAGATCTTATATCATTCTCGGTATTGGAACCGAAAGCAGACGGCTTCCGCAATTACAGCAAAGCAAAATTTGCAGTTTCGGCAGAGGAAATGCTTGTCGACCGTGCACAGCTGTTAGGGCTTACGGCACCCGAAATGACAGTCCTGGTCGGCGGCATGAGGGTGTTGAACGCCAATTATAAAAAATCTCAGCACGGTGTATTTACGAAGAGTCCCGAAAGCCTTACGAATGACTTCTTTGTAAACCTGTTAGACATGGGTACTGCCTGGAAACCGGTCTCGGATAACGGAAACCTCTTCGAGGGCAGGGACCGTAAGACAGGAGAACTCAAATGGACCGGTACCCGCGTGGACCTCGTCTTTGGTTCAAATTCTGAACTGAGGGCCATCGCAGAGGTCTATGCGAGTGACGATGCAAAAGAAAAATTCGTTCATGATTTTGCTGAGGCATGGAATAAGGTCATGGAAGCAGATCGTTTTGACCTCTGATGATAGTTTTTAGGCATTGAAAAAAATAACATGGGGCTCAAATGATTTGTGGTCAGATCTGCGCTATTTGTTGACTTGAATGTGTTGGACATATAATATCTTGGGGTGAGAAAAGAGAGAGGGGGAGGCTTAGGTAAATGGCCGAAAAGCAATTCGTAAAATTTTTAAAACGGAGAGCCTTTACCCTTGTTGAGATCCTTATAGCAGTACTCATTGCAGGAATACTTGTAGGAATGCTGCTTCTCTCTGCAACAAATGCAGCTGACTCGGCAAAGGCTGCAAGGATCATATCAGACATAAAAACCATGCGTTCAGTGGCCGTCCTTTACAAGGCGGACCACGGAGACTGGCCATTCTGGATATATGTTCCGGCGACCGGCAAGTACTCGGCGTTAGGTGCGACGTCATGCCTTCCGTCAAAATACAGTGACCTCACCACCATGGGCGACGGATACTGGATAGGGGCAATGAAGAGTCCAATTGACGGAACGGCTTATTCTATTGCCGATGTAACTGACCTCGATATCGGAGTAAAGAAAATACTTGAAAGAAAATCGTCTGAGAACTCGCTTTTCGGCCAGAACGAAATGCCAATGAGTATGACAGCAGAAGAGATCGCTGCATCACCTTACAATACAGAACACTCAAAACTGATAACGATAATCAGCAAATAGCATTTTGTAAGAAACAAATTTCTCTATGATCCAATAAAAATATCTCGTAAAAGGTCTTGGTAAGTATCACAACTGAAATGGACTTTAAAGAAATATTATCGATGAAAGGGCGAAGGATACTGGGGATCAACCCCCCTGTAGAGGACTTCGCCTTTTTCGATCTTTGGTCAAAACCCGCCGGGCTACTCTACCTTCTTGAGAGAATGAGGATGAACGGCAACGAGGTCTTTCTGCTTGACTGCATACATGAGGCCTCTGTCGGGAAAAGATCCTTCGGGCGCGAAAAGATAGGCTGCGAAGAAATCGAAAAACCAACCGTATACAGGGGGATAAAGAGAAAATACTATCGATTCGGACTCTCTGAGAAGAGGCTCTGTGAGCTATTGGCCGGGATCCCAAGGCCGGACGTGATATTTTTGACATCAGCAATGACCTACTGGTACGGCGGAGTAAAATGGATCATTTCGATCCTCAAGAGGGGGATGCCGGACGTTCCTGTAATACTGGGAGGGACATACGCGAGGCTCTGCCCCGAACATGCAAAGGGACTTGGTGCAGACCGCATCGCCACGGGCCATTGGATCCCTGACAGCCCCTATCCCGCAATGGATCTCTATGAAAAGGTCCCCTACGGCATCACGATGACATCTTTTGGATGCCCCCTCTCCTGCAACTACTGCGCATCCCGCCTGCTTTGGCCTGAATATATGAGGCGGCCTGTCGCCTCGGTCCTCCGCGAGATAGATCACCAGGCTTCTCTTGGTGCAGAAGATATCGCCTTCTATGACGATGCGCTCCTGCTCCAAAAGGAAAGGTATTTTTATCCGCTGTGCAATGAACTTAGGTCAAGATATGCAGGCAGGCTCAGATTTCATACCCCCAACGGACTGCATGTTAGGGAGATAGACGAGAAGTGTGCTTTAACGCTCAAGGAGACAGGTTTCAGAACCATCAGGCTCTCACTTGAAAGCATCGACCCAAAAATTGCAGGGGCAGGTTCGGGCAAGGTCGCAAGGGATGAGTACTTAAAGGCTGTAAGGCATCTTCAAGATACAGGCTACTCGCGCAATGACTGCGAGACATATATACTGCTGGGACTGCCGGGGCAAAGCATAGATTCTGTTAAGGAGACTATAGACTTTGTAATATCTGCGGGGGGGAAGCCAAAACTGGCCGAATTTTCGCCGATTCCGGGAACTCCTTCATTCAACATCGCGGCTGAACAGATGCCTGAGCTGAAAAGGGAGCCGCTGCTTCACAACAACTCGGTATACTCTTCGTGGATCTCCCAAAATATCTCACCTGAAGAGCTTCAGGAACTAAAAGACCTTGCACGAAAAAAGCTTTGATCAACCGGCCTCCTCAGCTTCTTCTTTTGTTTTCATCATAAGCAGGTGGGTGCTCACACATATACCAACAACTGCCAGAATTATCCGGACAATCGGTTTATGCACTGCTGCCGCAGATAATGCGAGCCCTGCCCATAGAAAAACTATCGCTCTGACTTTTACCGACTTGCTGACCCCGGCGTTTGTCCGATAATTCTCTATATACTCTCCGAAAAAGCGCGACCTGCAGAGCCATCTGTGCATCGCGGGGCTGCTTCCTGCAAAACATCCGGCCGCAAGAAGTACAAAAGGGGTCGTTGGAAGGAGCGGAAGGAAAACTCCGATCCCCCCAAGCGCTAGAGAGACAACGCCGGCAACGATCAGAAGCGTCTTCTTTATCCCACCGCAATGCTTGTTATCCGGGATATTTTTCTCTGTCTTTTGCATCCATTTCCCTATAGAATTCTTCAATCTTATCAAGTATGTATTTGCGCTTTTCCTTTTCATTCAGCTCCTGTGGCATCTGTGAAGGGGAAATAGGTTCTCCGTAAACCACATAGAGTTTTCTGGGGCGGGGAAATTTCATGTGGGGAGACATGGCCCTGTATGTGCCTCCTGCCCATACAGGCACTACGGGAGCACCTGTCTTGAGAGAGAGAATGGCGACACCGCCTTCAAGAGGTTGGAGAGTTCCGTCCTCTGTTCGGTGTCCCTCCGGGCAGATGTAGACGCTGAATCCGTCGTGTATGAAGCCCATGATCATCCTCAAAAGCGCAGCGGAGCTGTTTTTGTCTTCCGGTGATACCGGTACGGCACCCATTCTTCTCAGATAGGCTCCCATTAACGGGACTTTAAAAAGCTTTTCCCAGGCTACAAACTTGAGTATCCTCGGACAGAAAGTGTATCCCACCAGAGGAGGATCAAGGTAGCTGGCATGGTTTGAGGCGACTATGACAGGTATATCCTGCGGTATTTTCTCTTTTCCGCTAACCGAAAGTCTGTGATAGAGGGTAAAATAGATCGAGACAATAAACCTTGTGATCTGATATAACATCAAAGGATTCCTCCCGTTGGCTGCATCTCCACTAAGGATATCCCAGAAATGAGCAAATTGACAAGTCATGGAGTGAGCTGAATGGACAGCAAAAAACAGACAAATAAAATTGAGACACCTGCCGGTTCAAGGATAGGAAGGATCGCCAAGGACTTTTTCCTTGGATGTATCGCTCTTATACCGCTTGCGGTATTTGTCTTCATCTTCTATTACCTGATTCTGCTTTTCGAGGCAATGGGCGCAATGATATTCGGACTGACAAAGTCTGTGAAGACAACGGTGGCCGTGACAGTCTTCATAGTTTTTCTGTTGATATACACTGGCAGAAAACTGAGGAGAAAAGAAAAATGGATTTTTAATATAGTCGATCAGGTGATCTCAAAGATACCTGTGGTCGGCGGATGGTATTCGACTTTTCAGGAGATGGTCCAGACCTTTACAGCGGGAGGCGGCGAAAGAGGCTACCTGGGAACTGCCAAAGTGCCGTGCGGAGACGGCTACATAATCGGCTTTGTCACAAAGAGGGAGAAAGCCGAGGACGGGAGTCCAAGGGTGACAATCTTTGTGCCTACATCTCCTAACCCAACGACCGGGCTGGTCTTCTTCTTCCCGGAGGAAAGGGTCGAATACCTCGATCTCACTCCCGAAAAGGCTTTCACAAAGATAATATCCCTCGGGATGAAATCCTAAAACAAAGGCGGACCTCAACGGTCCGCCCATTTTATTAAGTTTCAGACCGGCCTTACGCTCAATTTGCGCAGATGTTCCTCAGACTTCCTATCCCTTCGATACTTACCTCAACCAGATCTCCAATCTTCATGGGACCTACTCCTTGCGGTGTTCCGCTGGCAATGACATCGCCGGGTTCAAGCGTTGCAAACCTGCTTATATGGGATATAAGCCTTGGTATGGGAAAGATCATCTGAGAAAAGGAGGCTTCCTGTACTGTCTTTCCGTTGAGGGTAGTACTTATCACTGCGTCCTCGGGCATCTTATCTGTTATCAGCACCGCCGGCCCGAACGGAGCAAAAGTATCAAAGCTTTTTGCCCTCGTCCACTGTCCATCGGAATTCTGAAGTTCCCTGGCAGTTACGTCGTTCATGATCGAGTAGCCGAGGACATGGTCAAAAGCATCCTCTTCCTTTATGTTATGTCCGGCTTTGCCGATTATCACGGCAAGCTCGCCTTCGTAGTCGATCCGTCCAGCCCATTCGGGGATCCGTATAAAATCGTTGGCACCTATTATCGCTGAGACAGACTTCATAAAGATAAGCGGCTCCTTCGGGACTTCGTTGTTCAGTTCCTTCACATGTCCCAAATAGTTGCGCCCCACACACCATATCTTCTTGGGCATGAAGGGCGGCAGGAACTTGACCCTGTCTATCGGGTAGCTCAGCCTTATGGGAGAAAACCCCGTAAAGGGATCTCCCTCAACGATGTCGACAGAATTGTCACGGATCTTGCCCGAATAAGTCCTGCCATCTACCCAGAAACGACAGTAACGTACAAGCGGCTCTTTTTTAGCCATTAAAATATTCCTCCCCTGATAATTTTTACAAATTTTTCAGCTTTCGTGCTTCAAGTGCACCTTCTATCCTTTCAAGGGCCTCTTTGAGCATGGAGCGCTCTGTTCCAATGTTGATCCTTGCAAATCCCTCTCCCTCGGGACCGAAGCTGAGGCCGTTGTTCAATGCGACCCCTGCTTCATTTACCAGGAAGTCCATCAGTCCGGCTGATTCAAAACCATACCCCCTGAAGTCTATCCAGAAAATATATGTCCCCTCCGGGTGGTCCATCTTAGCCAAAGGAAGACGCTCTCTTACGAATTTTTCTGTAAAGTCCCTGTTGCCTTCAAGGTAAGCCATAAGCTCGTCAAGCCAACCGGCGCATTTTGAGTAAGCCGTCTCCATCGCAGTGAGCCCGAGTATGCTGAGCGAACCAAGATGCAGCCTGTTCATAACGGATATGTAACGGGCCTTCAATTTTTCATCCGGTATGATCGCCACGGATGAATTCATGCCCGCGATGTTGAACGTCTTGCTTGGAGCGACAAATGTGACAGTACGTGAAGCCATTTCATCAGAGAGGGACGCCATGCTTATGTGCTTCGCGTCGCTGTAGATCAGGTCCTGGTGTATCTCGTCAGAAATTATGAGCATATCTTTGCGGGTTGCCAGCTCAGCCAGGGCCTCAAGTTCGTCCTTCGTCCATACCCTGGCGACAGGGTTGTGGGGGCTGCAGAGTATAAGAGTCCTGCATGTGGGGGTAACAAGTTTTTCAAGTCCTTCCAGGTCCATAACATATCGGCCGTCTTGACGCTTCAGCGGATTTTTGACGATCCTTCTTCCGGCTTCGCTGACCGTTGAGTAGAATGGGGGATAGACCGGGGGCTGTATTATGATGCCGTCACCCGGTTTGGTGTAAGCCATTACTGAAAAGGCAAGGCCGGCTACAACTCCGGGAGCCCAGGTAACCGCTTCTTTTTTTATCTCCCATCCATGACGGATCTTTTGCCATTCCGTAACAGCCTTGAGGAGTGAATCGGGTGCTATCGGATACCCAAGAGCACCCTCGTCGATCTTTTTATGCAGAGCTTCCAGAACTTCAGGGGGAGCCGGGAAATCCATGTCGGCGACCCAAAGTGCAAGGAGTTCTTTTTTTCCGAACTCCTCTTCCAGAAGATCCCATTTCTCGCAGTTGGTTCCACGCCTTTCCATATGTCTGTCGAAATCATATTTCACATAAATGCCCCCCGAAAAATTTGACCTGCCGCAGCTGAGAGGTCCTGCTGAATTCACCCCGCGGGCAGGATATCTGATAAGCTGCCACGAAGACAAGAGTACCATAATTCCGGAGCTTTTAGTACTGCCGCACGGCAAAAAATGCTTGCATATTCTCCTTATAAACAAGACAATAGTTGCGCAGGCTATGAAGGAGTGGATCTTTATGGGTGACATCAACGAAAATATGATCGAAATCGAGCTCGGAGGAGGATCTTCGCTTCCGAAAAGGGACGAGGTGCCGGATCGATTTAAATGGAAGCTTGAAGACATTTATGCCGACGGAACTAAGTGGGAAAATGATTTCAGTTCCCTAAAAAAACGTATCCCCGAAATAACGGCATACAGGGGCAGATTGGGCGAATCCGCAAAGACAATGCTCGAATGCTTCACGCTTAGCGATGAAATATCAATAACCCTCGGGAAGCTCATAGTCTATGCCAATATGAAGAGCCACGAGGACACTTCGGACTCAAAATACCAGGGACCCGTAAACAGGATCTCGTCGCTCTCTGTAGAATTCTCTGCCGCCTCAAGCTTTATCACTCCGGAGATACTGTCGATGCCGGAGGAGAGACTGAAAGAATTTATAGCCGCGCCCTCCCTTAAGGATCACTCTTTCAACTTAAAGGAGCTGCTTCGCCGGAAAGAGCACATCCTCTCCCAGGAGGAGGAGATCCTCCTCGCCAAGGCGGGAGATATGGCAGGGACATCTGACAATGTATTCTCCATGCTTACAAATGCGGACATGAGGTTTGACCCGATCAGAAATGAAGAGGGAGAACTGGTCGAGATGTCGGAGGAAAGGGCTGTCTCATACCTTCGTTCAAGGAAACGAAGCGTGAGAAAGGCTGCCTTCGGATCCCTCTACAAGCCCTACTGCCAAATGAAGAACACCCTGGGAGCAACTTTCGACGGAATGCTCAAAACGTCAAAATTTTACGCCGAGGTAAGGAAATATCCTTCTCCGCTCGCCGCGGCGCTGGATGGAGACAATATCCCTGAATCGGTCTACAGCCGTTTGGTCCAGACTATCGAATCAAACCTTGCTCCTCTTCATCGTTATCTTGAGATCAGGAAAAGGGTGCTCCGCCTTAAAGAGCTGCACATGTACGACCTCTACACTCCCCTTATTCGCGACCCCTTCAAAAAGATCCCATGGAGCGAGGCCAAGGAGATGATGTTCCGTGCGCTGGCACCATTGGGAGACGAATATCTTTCCGTTGCCAAAGAGGGACTGGAGAGCGGCTGGACGGACGTCTTCCCCAACAGGGGCAAAAGGAGCGGCGCATACTCATGGGGAAGCTATGCTACCCATCCCTACATAATGATGAATTATACGAACGACCTAAACGACGTCTCGACGCTGGTGCATGAGATGGGACACTCGATGCACAGCTACTATTCAAGGAAGAGACAGCCATATCCTACCGCCGATTACTGTATCTTCACAGCAGAGGTAGCTTCCACTACCAACGAGGTGCTCTTCCTCACCGACCTAATCGAAAAGACAAAGGATAAAAATAAGAGGCTCTATCTACTCAACCGCCGCCTTGAGAATATCAGGACGACAGTTTACAGGCAGACGATGTTCGCCTCCTTCGAGCGCGAGGTGCACGGGAGGGCCGCGGATGGGAAAGACACGACTCCCGACGGCCTGCGGGAGCTCTGGTATGAATTGAACAGAAAATATTACGGGCCGAATATAGTTGTCGATGAGGATCTCAAGATGGAGTGGGCAAGGATACCACATTTCTATAATCCCTTTTATGTATATCAGTATGCCACTGGCTTCTCGGCGGCGACAGCAATTGCGGGCCTGATACTTGAAAAGGGGCGCGCGGCAAGGGACAAATATCTTGAATTCCTTTCAATGGGAGGCTCTGACTATCCAATAGAGCTTCTTAAAATGGCCGGGGTAGACATGAGCGCCCCTAAACCTGTAAAAGAAGTGGTAAAGATATTCAACAAGACCCTCGACGAAATGGAGAAGCTGCTATAAGCAGCAGACCGGAATATGCAGTGGCTCCCTTTTCTCTCGTTCGTTTTGGCGGCATGCTACACTCCGGGGCCGAATATCATTTTAGCCATGAATACAGCCCGACTCTTTGGGTTCAGGAAAACAATACCCCTTATGACAGGCATGACGGCAGGGCTCTTTGCCGTCATGATGCTAAACGCCATCGGCAACCTATTTATAGGTACTTACATCCCAAAGGTGCTCCCATGGCTCAGAGGGATCGGTGCGGCATACCTTTTTTGGCTTGCCTGGAAGATAGCCTTTCCTAAATCCTCCGGATCCTCAAAAGGAAACGATTTACAGGAAAAAGTTCCGGGGATCAGAGAGGGCTTTACCCTGCAGTTTGTGAATCCCAAGGTCATCCTGTTTGGTTTCACCGCTATGTCCTCCTTCATCGCTCCATGGACAGACTCCAGGCTCATTTTTTTCCTGTGCGGATTATTTCTCACATTAAACTGCGCTGCAGCCTTTACTATTTGGTCCTTGTTCGGTGACGTACAGGGACGGATATTTTCAAAACAGGGAAAGGCCATATCACTTATCATGGGTTCTCTTTTGGCGTGGTGCGCCTTTTCAGTTTCAGGAATTGCTGAATTATTTTAAAAACAATCAGTCATCATAAAAAAATATTGAACTCCCGCGGATCATTGGTTTATAATGTTATTACAAATCTGAAATCCAAGGGGTGTGTTCAGTAAATGTCCTCACAATTCACGAAAGTCGTTGTGGCGCTTGGAGGGAACGCCTTACAGGAAGCAGGGAGCCCTCCTACAGCAGAGGCCCAGCTGGCTGTGGTAAAAAAAACCTGCGAATATCTTGCCGATATAAGCTGTAAAGGCTATGAGATGGCGGTAGTACACGGCAACGGCCCCCAGGTCGGAAATATTACACTGTCACAGGAAACTGCCGAAAAAGTAAACCCCAAACTGCCCGCAATGCCCTTTGACGTGTGCGGCGCAATGAGTCAGGGTTATATAGGATACCAGATCCAGCAATGTCTCAGGGATGCACTCAGGAACAGAAACCGGAATGTCCCGGTAGTCACCCTTGTAACACAGGTCATCGTTGATGAACATGACAAGGCATTCCAAAACCCGACCAAGCCGATCGGCCCCTTCTATACAGAAGAAGAGGCTAAAAAGATCGCAGAAGAAAAGGGATACACTGTAAGGGAAGATGCCGGCAGGGGTTGGCGCAGAGTAGTTGCATCACCTAACCCGAAAAGGATAGCCGAGATAGATTCCGTCAAGCGACTCTGGGATTCCACCATCGTTATCACTGCCGGAGGCGGCGGGATACCCGTTATCGAGAACATGGACGGATCCCTTACCGGAGTTGCCGCAGTCATCGACAAAGACCTTGCCGCAGAGAGGCTTGCAGAGGACATGGAGACAGACATACTTCTCATCCTCACAGAAGTCGACAAGATCAGTCTCAACTTCAAAAAGCCTGACCAACAGGACTTGTCTCACTTGACTGTTGCGGAAGCGATCAAATATATCGAAGAAGGGCATTTTGCTCCGGGAAGCATGCTGCCTAAGGTAATGGCGGCCATCAAATTCGCGAGAAGGTTCCCCGGCAAGAAAGCTATCATCACCTCTCTCTACAAGGCAGTCGAGGCGCTCGACGGCAATGAGGGAACAGTCATAACAATGGCGTAATACTGAAACTCAGCCAATCAATGACATAAAAAACGGTAAATCGGAGAAGTTCAAAGTACCTATTCCGGTTTGCCGTTTTACTTTTATGAAATGCATTCGATGGCATCTCTCTTAAATTTGAAGAGAGACCTTTGATGCTTCCAGTCTGAACTTTCATTTCGCCAGCTTGATCCTACAGGAGCCTATAATTTCTTGATTTTTCAGCATTTTTGTACCATTACTTGTTAAATATATTTACTACAAATAATCCGTTATTGTGATTTAATAATGGCATGCAATATGATTTTATATAGAATACCTTCCGGGGAGGAAATGACATGTACGCCAACGAAAAACTATGGATAGCAAAGGCAGAACGACCCATTTATCTTCTTCCGAAAATGGCTAACCGCCACGGTCTCATTTCAGGGGCAACAGGAACGGGAAAGACGATCACACTGAAAGTTATGGCGGAATCCTTCAGCGACCTTGGGGTCCCGGTCTTTCTGGCCGACATAAAGGGAGACCTGGCGGGAATGTGCCGCCCAGGAATAGACAGCGAAGGCATGCAGAAGCGCATACAGAGATTCGGACTTGCGGAAGCAAACTTCACATATAAGGATTATCCTACACGTTTCTGGGACGTCTTCGGAAAGAACGGGCATCCGGTACGCACTACTGTATCCGAGATGGGGCCTCTTCTTTTGGCTCGCCTGCTCGATTTGAATGATACTCAGTCAGGAGTCCTCAATATCGTCTTCAGGGTCGCGGATGACAGGGGACTACTCCTGCTTGACCTCAAGGATCTTAAGGCAATGCTCAGCTACGTCGCGAACAACGCAAAGAGCTTCACTATCGACTACGGCAACATTGCTGCCGCTAGCGTGGGCGCAATACAGAGGAGCATCCTCTCACTTGAAGACCAGGGGGGAGAACAGTTCTTCGGGGAACCTGAACTTGAGATAACAGACTGGATGAGGACCGGTCATGACGGAAGAGGATACATAAATATTCTGCACTGCGTGGAGCTTTTTCACTCGCCCGCACTATATTCCACATTCCTGCTATGGATGCTTTCAGAGCTCTTTGAGACACTCCCCGAAATGGGCGACCTTAAAAAGCCCAGGATGGTCTTTTTCTTCGACGAGGCCCATCTCCTTTTCAACGAGGCACCGAAGGTGCTCCTGCAGAAGGTGGAACAGGTCGTAAGGCTTATAAGATCAAAGGGAGTCGGAGTCTACTTCATTACTCAGAGTCCGAAGGACATCCCCGACACCATTCTTTCCCAGCTTGGGAACAGGGTGCAGCATGCGCTTCGCGCCTATTCGCCCGCTGAACAGAAGGTCGTAAGGGCTGCGGCAGACACTTTCCGCCCAAATCCGGCATTTGACACCGACGAGGCTATTACCCAGCTTGGGACAGGAGAGGCACTTGTCTCATTTCTCGCCGAGGACGGAAGCCCGAGCATCGTTGAAAGGGCCTTCATACTTCCTCCGCAGAGCCAGATGGGCATAATAGACGACGGGATAAGGAAAGAAGTGCTCGCGCTGAGTGAGATCGGACCGAAGTATGATGTCCTTGTCGACAGGGAATCAGCATATGAATATCTTTCGATGAAAGTTAAGAGGGAACAGGCGGAAAGGGAAGAGGAAGAAGCCCGCATCAGGCAGATAAAGGAAGATAAGGAACACGCTAAGGAAGAGAGGGAACTTCAGGCCCTCGAAGAGAAGGAACGCATCAGGCAGCAGAAGGAATTCGAACGGGCAGAGAAGGAAAGGATCAAGCAGGAACAGGCAGTCAGGAAGACCTTCTACGGCACCACCACAAAGAGCAAGTACAAGACACCTATCGAGCACCTGGCAGACACCGCGATGAACACGGTGGGCCGCGAAGTCGGAAGGCAGTTCATACGAGGTATACTGGGAATGCTGACCAAAAAATAGGGAAAAGCTGACTTTGACGGGGGCCGCCGGGCGGCCTCCGTCTTTTTATATTATCTGCAGCAGATTAGCCCAAAGGGGAATGGAGAGTATTCCAAGCACCGTAGTAGAGGCAACCAGGTCAGCTGCATATTCGGAATCCATATCCATCTCCTTGGCCATTATGAAGCAGTTGACGGCAGACGGCATTGAGGAAAGCATCACCGTGGCCTTAAGAAGGGGGCCCGGTATAGAGAGTGCGGCAAGCAGCACCCAAAGTATCAGAGGATGCACAATGAGTTTTATCAGACAATCCTGCCATGTCCTTCCGATCATGTTGAAAATGCTGCTCATCCTTGAGAGATCGAGAGTCCCGCCCAGTGCAAGAAGGGCAATGGCAGTAGCCGCACCTCCCATCAGCTTCATCGTTTCATCGATCGCAAGGGGCAGGGCTCTAAGGCCTGTCAGTGCGAGCCCTATCCCAAGTACGCAGGATATTATAAGGGGATTTATGACAAGCCTCTTCAGCATTTCACCCAAGCCCGACAAATCTAATTTGCCATAGAGAGCTACCTCTCCCGACATTATCGACAATATCTGAAAAGTAACCGTGCTTACCGCAATGTAGATCGAAGCATCCTTCAGGCCTGCCTCTCCCATGGCCAGCATGATCACCGGAAAACCAAGATATATATTGTTTGCCCTTATTGATGAAAAGACCGATACCGCGATCCGCTCCCTGTTGCCCTTATGATATAAAAAGACAGCTCCCGCAGCCGCTATTGCAATCGTGATGATGTACGCAAGAGTAAGGCCTATGAGAAGATCCAGCTGAACGAAAACCTCCCTGCCCGAGATAAATGTGATCCTAATGAGCAACGGAGGTAGTATTACCCAGTAAAGGGTCTTAGTAAGGGTCTTGATGTCGCTTTCGCTGTAAAATCCCCGGGCCCTCAGAAGATTACCCGTTATAATTATAAGCATAAGCGGCAAAACCAGAACGAAACCAAACATTGCCTGCATCCTTTCGCTTTTGGAACGTAGCGATGATTATAACCTTATAGCTCTTTTTGGTAAAATCAAAGCATGTCTAAATGGATGGGACAGGAGAAAGGTTTTGGAACTTAATATCATGTTCAAAAAATATTGGAAATCAATAATTTTTACAGCTTTGGTCATCTTGATACTACCTTCAGCTGCAGCCTGGCTGAGCAGCAATGAAACTCCTGTCGGGGACGGGATGCTCCGGTATTACGCTTTCAATGTCGGACAGGGCGATTCCTCTCTTTTCATCCTCCCTGGGGGTGAAACCATCCTTATCGACGCAGGCCCCGAAGATGCCGGTAAAAAGTTGGTCAGGGAACTCAAAGGCCTTAATGTAAAAAAGATAGATCTTCTGGTCGCGACTCACCCTCACTCCGACCACATAGGCGGTATGGCGAAGATACTTTCCAATTTTCGGGTAGGAAAAATATGGGATCCCGGATTTATTCACGGCTCACCCTTACAGAAAAATTTTTACAGTACTATACGGAAAAAGAATATTCCCTTCGGAAGACCCAAAAGGGGGCATTCTGAAAAAATGGGCGAAGTTCTGATCGAGGTGCTTGCTCCTGCAAAACTGATAAAGGGAACCAAAAGAGATGCCAATAACAACTGTATCGTACTGAATATAACATACGGCAAAACAGCATTTCTTATGCTTGCCGACATGGAAAGGGAACAGCACTCGACCATTAAGCCCCTTCCGAGGGCAACGGTATTGAAGGCTTCTCATCACGGCAGCAGCAATGGAACGAATATTGGCCTTCTTAAAGAGGTAAACCCATATTTAATAATATTAAGCTACGGCAGAAACAATTCCTACGGTTATCCCCACAGGGAGACAGTCAGGGCGATCTCAGCCACAGAGACAAGGAGGCTCGACACAAAAGACGGCAGTGTTGAGATAGTCTCAGACGGCTTAAAAATAACTTATCCGGCAATCAGGGAGGTCGGGGAAAATGGCGGTTAAAAGAGAAAAAATCTTTGTGGATGCGATCAATGAAGATAGATGCACCGTTCTGGTCGGCAGCAGTGCATTTTCTGTAGACCTGCCTGTAAGGATGCTCCCGAGCGGAACATCAGAAGGGGACTGGCTGATTTTGACACTCCAAAGGTCAGAGAGGCTTAATAGATCCGGCCGCAGGTCCCTGGAGAAACTTTTGGAAAAACTTGAATGAACTCTTTCCAAATCCTAAGAAACCTGTCAGTTATTGATATTTTTCAATGTTTTCATTAAAGTTGGATAAAATGCATTTCAGGCAATATTAATGATATTCAAAGGAGGATCTAAGTAATGTCATTACTTCGGATAGCTATTGCACAGATCGATATTGCTGTTGGCGACAGAAGGGCCAATTATGAAAAGGTCGAACGGGTGCTCAGTTCAAAATGGGTGGAGTCTGACATCCCTACAGCAGTGATCCTCCCTGAGATCTGGGACGTTGGATATGTAATAGAAGAATCTATTCAATATGGGGACAGGGATGCCTCCCTGGCCGCAGAATTCCTTGGGAAACTAGCGGTAAAACACAACTGCTGGTTTACAGGAGGCTCCGTGCTTGCACTTACCGATGAGGGAGCAGCCAACAGGGCGATGGTGATCGACCCTTCAGGCAATTATGTTGCAAGCTACGACAAAATACACCTGATACCGGTGATGGATGAAGAGAAATACCTGATTCCCGGAGAGAGACCCGCCAGCTTTTTGATCGGGGACATCAAGACATCACTCGCGATATGCTATGATCTCCGTTTTCCTGAGCTGACAAGACGGTATGCAACAGAGGGTGCAGAACTCCAGCTTTTCTCCGCAGAGTGGCCTGTTTCACGTATTGACCATTGGTGTACAATGCTGCAGGCAAGGGCAATAGAGAATATGATGTTCGTGGCCGCCTGCAACAGAGTGGGAACGACCAACGGGACACTTTTCGGCGGACATTCGATGGTCGTGGATCCCTGGGGCGAGGTGCTCTATCAGGGAGGTATGACGGAAGACTTCGTCTTCGTCGAGATCGACACTTCAAAGGTAAAAAAGGCGCGGGATTTTTTAAGGGTCTTTGAGATGAGAAGGCCGGATATGTATTGAACCTCGGTCTGCCTGCCTTTATAGACAACCTCAACCGATAAAGGTACAATCTTTCAAAATATGCATACCATGGGGAGAGTTATCAAAATGAAAACTTCCGACCGATACAATAAAAACTATCCTGTATCATGGGAACAGCTGCACAGGGACTGCAGAGCACTCTCATGGAAGCTTCTTGACAAGAGAAAAGACTGGAGCAGGATAATAACCGTTGCGAGGGGCGGTCTCGTGCCTGCTGCCATAATAGCGAGGGAGCTCAACATACATCTTGTTGATACTATTTGCATTTCAAGCTACACTATCAAGGATCAGGGCGCGGCAAATATTCTTAAAAGGCCTGACCTTGCCGGAGTCAACGAGACCTGGCTCATAATTGACGACCTCGTAGACACGGGCAAAACGGCAAAGATAGTGCGGGATATGTTCCTTGGAGCCCACTTCGCAACAGTGTATGCAAAACCTGAGGGACGCCCCCTGGTCGACACCTTCATCACTGAAGTAAGCCAGGATACATGGGTCCTCTTCCCCTGGGATACGGAGACATCCGCCGCATTCATACCGCCAATCATAGACATGTAAAGGCATTTTTTACCTTAACAGCATCCTTAAAGATTTGACAGATAAAAAACAACCTGTATAATTGACAGGTTGTTTACTTTATGTATAAGGAGGTGGGAAAATGAGCAACAAACTGGTATACATTTCCGGCATGCCGTATTGGATGACACCGGAAGGACGCTTTGAAGCAGTAGAGATGGAAAACGGACTGCCTGTAGAGCGGATCGTAATGAAGGGATAATCAGTAAGTTAAGCACAGAGCACCACGTCATATGAGTTTTTTGACAAACGCATTTGAAAGAAGTTTTTCAGCACAGGTTCAGAAGGATACGGGTCTTTTTAAAAGCATCAAACCTCTGAACCAGTGCCGTGGGGCACGGTCCCCTAAAGATGCAAAACCTTTCTTTTTCCCCTTGATCTATTACTTTAAAAGTATTTTTAGTATCCTTTGTGATGCTTCTTGAAGTTTCTCCTCAGGCACTGTGCATGCTACCCTGACGTAATTGCCGCAACCGGGTCCAAAAGAGGCTCCGGGTATTGTGACCACTTTTGCTTCCTTGAGCGCCCTGCCGGCAAACTCCTCTCCGTCCATCCCCGTTCCGGAAACGTCAAGAAAGAGGTAGAAGCTCCCTTTGGGCTCTGCTGTCTTTATCCCGGGCAGATCTTTAAATTTTTCGTATGCAAATTTCACCCTGTTCCTGAAAAGCAAGGCTGTCTTCGCTACTTCATCGTCACAATTGTTAAGGGCAAATTCAGAGGCCAGCTGGACCATCGTGTTTACGCTTATGGTCTCCGGCACTCCTGTCACCTGCATCGCCCTCAGGATAACTTCAGGGCCCATTGCATAACCAATGCGCCAGCCTGTCATGGCATAACTCTTAGACATCCCGCCTATAGTGACAGTCCTCTCTTTCATGCCCGGAAATGATGCAAAGGGAACATGAGGCACATCATAGACAAATGCTTCGTAAAGCTCGTCTGATACCACAAGCAAATCATATTCGGCCGCTATCCCTGCTATATCTGCAAACAGCTCAAAAGGAAAGACTGCTCCCGTGGGATTGCAGGGAGAGTTGATGATGAGGGCCTTAGTCCTTTTTCCTATTTTGCTCCGGATCTTTCCTGGATCGGGAAGAAATCCCTCTTCTGCTCCGCTCATGCAGTAAACGGGCACTCCTCCGGCCCGAAGGACTTGTTGTTCATAAAAGGTGAAAAAGGGTTCAAGAATGATAACTTCGTCTCCCTGATCAAGGCATGCCTGCATTGCAAGGTGTGAAGCCTGACTGCCGCCGGTCGTTACAAATATCTCCTGCGGGCTATAGTCAAGAGAGTATTTTCTCTTCCAGTAACGTGATATCGCACTGCGGAGTCCGGAGATGCCCATACCGGGGGAGTAGTGAGTCTCGCCGTTTTTTGCGGCTTCATACAAAGCATCGCAGATCGTTTCGGGAGTGGGGATGTCCGGCTCACCCAGGGTAAGGTCTATGCAGCCTTCGATCCCCTCTGCCATAGCCGCCATTTTCATCATGAGAGAGGGAGTGATGTCTCTGCATTTCGCCGAAAGGAATCTTTTCAATGCACTAGCCTCCGGCTTTTTTGGCGGCGCGTTCAGCCCTCATGCTCGTCTTCTTTGCATGAGGATCGCCGTGCGTAGGGACAATGCAGAAAAATTCGAGCGGTATATCCGCATCGTTATGGTAAACATGCTTCAGACCGCCCGGTATGCGGGTCCAGTATCCGGTCTTCATATCGTAGCGTTCGCCCTCGACTTCGACATAGCCGTCCCCGCTTATGGTGTACATAAGGTGGTCCCAATCATGGAAGTGTTCGGGGATGCTTTTATGGGCCGGGAGTATGAAGTGGCGCATCACCCAGCCTTCCCAGAATCTGTCTCCGGGACCGTACACTGTCCTCTTCTCGATCTCCGGCGCCAGCGCAGAGGCATTCTGCAGAGGGAGATCATAGATGCTTCCATAATTCTTTTCCTGATCTGACATAGGGTCATTCCTCCTTTCATATAATGGAGTGAGGGGCGAATGGTCAGCCCCTCACACTATTTTAACTTATTTATGGAAGGATCAGCGCTATTTCTTGAGACCTGCCAGTATCTTGTCAGGTGTTGCCGGTATTGCCTTGATCCTAACTCCGCAGGCATTTTTGATCGCGTTGCAGACAGAAATGTGCGGTGCAGCAAGGGGCATTTCACCTGTTCCGGAAGCTCCGAACGGACCAAGCGGACGCGGTGTCTCAACGTGGATCAGCTTGATGTCGTCGGGAACATCCTTGATATAGGGCAGGCCCATAGTCACAAAGTTGTTGTACTTGCTCTCATCAAGGAAGTCCTCCGTCAGAGCAAGCCCTATGCCCTGGGCTATACCGCCGTACTGCTGTCCGTCGACGACAAGGTAGTTGTTGATCACGCCAACATCGCCGACCAGGACAAATTTTTCGCAGCGGGCCTTGCCTGTCTCTGTGTCTACGGATACCATCGCGAGGTTGACTGCGAACATGTGGAAGCCGAAGGGTTTTCCAAGGCCGGTATCTTTGTCGTTGCCGGAACAGACTTCAATGCTTCCGT
>DAIRTK010000017.1:0-24074 GCA_036803945.1 Synergistaceae bacterium | reverse complement strand
CGAGATGCCCCAATTGCCGTTATTTGGGAGCCTTCTTGACTAATGCATTGAGACTGTTTACTAGTTCTTTCATCCTCTTGTCATTGGCCGGCTTCTTAAGTGCCGCCTGAGCAGACATGTCCCTGCCCCAGTAAGCCCTGTTGGCATCCCTGTTCTGGTTAAGTACTGAGCCCTCAAACGACATTCCTGCAAACAGGCCCTTTGACATGGAGTAGCTGTATATAGATGCCTTGGCACGAGTGTCGGTCGCTGCAGAGGCATCCCTTCCCACAGGGCCTGCAGCTATGGCTACATCGGCACCGAGCTTGAAGCTGTTTCCGCCTGTGAAGGCCCTCAGCCCCTCTTCATTGGTAATGACCAGAACAAGTCCTACAGACTGCGCTCCTATCTGGATCCCAATTGATGCGCCGGAAAGGCTCATAAAAGAAGGGCCGTTCCATGTGCCGTTTGGATTCCTGAGAAGGACCAGGCCTTCCCCAACCTGTCCCCCTATCATAAGGCCGGCCTTTGTGACAGCGGGGAAGATCGCAACTCCTTTTCCTGACTTGATAACGTCAGCCATGCTTGCTGAATCATCCTGTGCTGCCATGTCCCGCACAAGTTCTGCAGACAGCCTTATCCTTCTTTCATGCGCTTTTTCCTCTGCAGCGGACGAGAGGACTGAAGAAAAGATCATCACTGCCGCCAGAATAAATATCATCATTCCGGATCTCGAAATTTTGATCATGCATATTCCCCCTGCTCATAGTTTTTCAAATATGTGCTTACTTTTATACCACAAGTATTGGCAATTGCTATGTAAAAAGCACTATAATAAGGGGCAGATCAGCACACAAGGCGGTGGCTCATGTATGGAGAACAAGATATTCGCTCCCTGGAGGATGGCTTATATCCTATCAAATTCGGATAACAATGAACAAAAAGATCCCGGGTGCATTTTTTGTGAATTCCCAAAGATGAACGAAGACGAAAAAAACCTGATCCTCCATCGCGGAAAAGAATGTTTTGTGATCTTGAACGCCTTCCCATACAACCCGGGGCATCTGATGGTAGTCCCGTATCGTCATACTGCAGATATGCCGGGGCTCACACCAACAGAACTGGCAGAGATGATGTCCCTCTGCCAGACTTCCCACAGGGTACTCACACAGGTTATGAAACCTCACGGGTTCAACCTGGGCATGAACCTCGGAAAAGTTGCGGGGGCCGGGATCGATCAGCACCTGCATATGCATGTGGTGCCCCGTTGGAACGGCGACACCAACTTCATGCCCGTCCTTGGAGAAGTCCGCGTTGTATCTGAAGCACTCAACTCAACATGGAAAAGGCTTAGGGAAAAGTGGCCCAGGTAGAGGAAAATTTTACCTTCATAGCTCCCGGAAAGGAGACAGATGTTGAGCTGACTGTCAAGAGATCTCGTTTTATCGGATCTGTCCGTATCGCTTTAGACTCGGAGGAGGCTTCAGAAAAGATAAAGGGCTTTCCCGAAATATTTCCAAAAGCAAACCATCATTGTTGGGCTTACAGGATCGGGACGGAAAACATCCTGGAACACTGCTCTGATGCCGGAGAACCCGCAGGAACTGCGGGGCGCCCGATTTTAGGGATGTTGAAAAGGCATTCTCTCCAGAATACCCTGCTTGTGGTAACTCGTTATTTTGGTGGGATCAAGCTTGGGGTAAGGGGGCTTATAGATGCTTACGGAGAAGCGGCAGAAAGTGCGATAAGAGAGGCCGGAACCGTTGAGATGGAATTTCATCTTTCGCTTGACATTTCGTGCGGCTATGAGCACTCAAAAACGATTTCCTCCTCGCTGAAAAAATGGGGCTTCGGAGAAGACCTTGTCTCTGCCCTTTACGGTGAAAATGTTGAAATGAGTCTTTATGTCCCATGCTCGTCAAAAGCGGAGATAGCTCCACAGCTTGAAGAAATGCTTTCAAGGGGGATTCTGAGAAAACTTGAATGGGGAAAAATTGGGGTTCCACGCCCGAGAGTTTGATGTCATAGAGACTGTGCCTTATATATTTCTGCTTGTCCCAAACGGCCTTATTCCAGGATATTTATGCTAAAAATCAACAGCAGATCAAGCTCCGGCAGACAAATCCACATCCTTTTCTCACCCGACCCTGAAACATTTTCAATTCAACCTCTGACAGTCCTCTCTTAGGCCCCCGGAAAAAACGCAAAATCATACGGCCTCTCTGTTTAGACAGGCAATTTTACCATTGTAATGAACTCTTCCTGACAACAGAATAATTGGCAATGAAAGGAGTGATCATATCATATGAAGAAGACAGCAGCCCTTGCGGCGATATTATTTCTCTTTCTTGCCATGCCGGCTTTTGCAGAGATCTGCGGCACCGCGTCTCCAGCAGATGAGCAAACTGAGGAGAAGGGGATACCCCTTAAGTTTATCAACAATTCAGGAACTGAGATAAAAGGGGTCTTCATCTCTGATACAGGAAGAAATTCCTGGTCAGAAAATCTCTTGAGGGACACTCCGATAAAAGACGGAGATAATAGGAGCATTGACATCAAAAGAGGAAACATTCTGGGGCTTACGGACATTAAGATAATATATTCTTCTGGCAAAGAGAAGATCTGGGAAAAACTTCCGATTTTGGAAATTTTTGAGATCACCCACAATAAGGATGGCGGACCGGATTACGAACGTATAAAACTTGGCGCCTGATAGCAAAAAGCCCCGCGGTGCGGGGCTTTAGCTTTTTCTGATGTAAGTATGCAGTGCAATTGACCGGATCTCACTCTGCCGACCGGGTATCCTCATAGTAATGTCCCATAAGCTTTTTCCAGTCAACATTATCATCAAGGAGATTCGGGCAGGTGCTGTCAGGATAAAACCACTTCCTGCCAAGACCCATCAGTATCTGCCACCAGTCATGTACATCCGGGATCAGGATCTCACCCTCCGGCCCGATCCTTCTCAGTTCACGGTAGACAAGTGCTACTATCTGGCTTTCGTCCATTGCAGCCGTCGTTTTTGCATAAAATTCGATCGTATAGAAGTATGAGCATGCTCCAAGCTGATATAGTATCTCTGTCCACTTGGGAGAGATCCTGTTTGTTCTTGCAAGAACCATCTGTTTTTTGCTTCCTGAACTTTTATGATTGACTAGGAAAAGTATTTTGTCGGGATCAATGTGGCGAAGTTCCTCATATTTTGCTATGAGGGCCTCTGCTATAGGCCTTATTCTGCTGTTGCATATTTCATAATCAAATTCCGAACTGGCTTTTGTCGCCATTTCCATACCTCCTGTTATTGAGCCTTGCTTAGGCTCACAATAAAACTCGTCAAATTATATCACCTGATGATTTTAGTTACTCCGGAAATAACTTATTAGGTGCAAATCAAGCCCCAAAATGTGTTTTAAGCGATTGACTATATTTAACCTTTATTTTGTCATAAAATCTTTTGAAGTTTATACAGATACCCTTCTCTGTGAAATTTCATTTTTTACAAGAAACGCTCCCCCCAAAAAACCGGACGCAGAGCCCTTTAAAGAGGTCTGCGTCCGGAAAATCCTTTTGAATTATGATCGATAATGCGGCTCAGTCTGTCTCAGGCCTGTTGGGAACCTTATTTTTCCTTAAAAAAGTGGGTTCGTCAAGCTCATCGGACAGGTCCCGATAAAGAATATCTTTCTGATGCGGGACATCGTCCCTCTCCTCAAGCCATGACGGTCCCTTTCTTACCTCGGGAGCCGGCACGTCAATGTCTCTTTTTTCTTCTGCGGGTTTGGCAACCGGATCATGCCATACCGGTTTTCTGGATTCCTGCCTGACCGGGGGCTTTTGGACCGACGCTCCGTTTTCCTGGCGGCTCATTATCAGGTTTTCCGGTTGTTTTTCCTCAAAGCCTGTCGCAACGATGACAATTTCTACGTTTCCTTCCATCTCACCGTCTTCAGTACAGCCCCATACGAAGGTCGCATCTTCAGAAATAATTTCTTCTATATATGCCGCTGCCTGCTGTATCTCAAAGATACCAAGATCCTCTCCGCAGGTTATGTTCATCAGGACTCCTTTTGCACCGTGCATGGAGCATTCCATCAGAGGGCTTTCAAGTGCTTCTCTAAGGGCATTTTCGATCCTGTTTTCACCTTTTGCGCAGCCAACTCCCATTACCGCTGTTCCGGCATGCTTCATCACAGACTTCAGGTCCGCAAAGTCAACGTTTACCATTCCCGGCCTAGTAACAAGATCCGTTACCCCCTGCACTGCCTGCCTCAGAACCTCATCGACCATCGAAAAGGATTCGCTCAGGGGCGTCTCTTTACGGCATATTTCCAGAAGCCTGTCATTAGGAACAACGATCAAAGCATCAACACACTGACGGAGTTTGGATATTCCTTCTTCTGCGTAACGCATCCTTCTGGCACCTTCAAACAAGAAGGGTTTAGTTACCACGGCAACTGTAAGTATGCCCATCTCCTTGGCGGTCTGGGCAATTATCGGAAGGGCCCCCGTACCTGTCCCTCCGCCCATCCCTGCAGTCAGGTAGACCATGTCTGATCCCCTTAGGTACTCCCTTATCTCTGAGAGTGATTCCTTTGCAGCCTGTTCGCCGATCTGCGGCAGCGCACCGGCCCCCAGGCCCTTGGTCACCCGCTCGCCGAGAACGATCTTATTGTGGCTTAGAGACATGTCCAGGCTTCTTATATCAGTATTTACAGCAAGCAAATCCACCCCGTCTATGCCTCTGCTTATTATGTGGTTGAGGGCGTTGCCTCCTCCGCCACCAACGGCAATGACTTTGATGGATTCCCTGCGTGCAGGTTCTGGTCTATTTTGAGCGGAAGGAGTTTTAGCTTTTGATGCACCCAGTTGTTCTTCAGGATAAGGGTAACAAAGCTCTGTAGCCGGTATACTCAATTGTCCACCACTCCCGTTTGCTGTTGATGTATAATCTGAACATTTCCTACACCATTATACAACAGAGGAGTGACAGACGGTTGGATTTAATCACAGAAAAATCCAAAAGAAAGGATAATTTTCAGGGAGACCGGGCGGCATTTATCTTTTTCATGGCAGTTTTCGGCCTGCTCGCATGGCAGATCACCCATCCTCTCATGATGGCAATAATATGGGCGGGGATGCTCTCCTTTATAGTTCAGCCGGTCTACCGTCATCTGACTAACCTTGCAGGAGGAAAATTCAGGAATATTTCTGCTGCCGCTGCACTCTGCCTTATCGCAGTTCTCTTCATAATCCCGCTCATTTACATAATAGCTTCCCTTGGAAGCGAGATCTCAAAAATAATCGGGACAATAACGGATTTCATATCAAGAAACGAGATAAACCAGGCCAGAGACCTTGTTGAACTGATCCCCTCATGGTTTCCTGACTGGCTTAAGGATTATCTTAAAGATTTTCTTCTGGACTCTGGATCTGTAAGGGATTTTGTTCAAAAAACGGCACAGTGGATCGGGGGCTATCTTACCAACATCTCAAAAAAACTGATACACGGTGCTTCTTCGATCCTGGTCGAGATGATACTTGTAATGATGGTATCCTTCTTCTTCATCAGGGACGGCGCAGCAATAGTTGAATACATAAAGAGCGTAACGCCTCTTTCTGAGGAAGAGAGGGGGATGTTCTTCTCCCGCACAAAAAAGCTTCTCAATTCAGTGATATTCGGCATATTGCTTACAGTCGCCATCCAGGCGGTGCTGGGAGGGATCGGATGGTGGTTCGTCGGGCTTGGCAGCCCGGCATTCTTCGGCATGCTTATGTTCTTCTTCGGCATGTTTCCGGCCGGAACTTCGATAGTCTGGATACCCGGGGGGATATATCTGCTTCTTTCGGGCGACATTACGGGGGGCATAATGCTTCTCGCATGGGGGTCCATCGTGGTGGGTACAGTGGACAATCTTCTGCGCCCCTTCCTCATAAGCGGAGGGAAGAGCCGGGGCAAGGGCGAGGATATCCCGACGCTCCTCGTAATACTGGGACTTTTCGGTGGCGTCATAAAGTGGGGATTCCTGGGCATCTTCCTGGGGCCGCTCATTTTAGTGCTATTCCTTTTGATCTTTGACCTGTACCGGAGCCGCTGCTGTCTGAAGAAAGATGGGGAAGCCGCACAATGACATCAGACATCAGCACTTTGGCTACCGCCGCTTCAATAGCGATGGACGCCTTCTCGGTATCTGTATGCATGGGCATATGTCACGAAAGACTTGGCAGACGCGATGCCCTTACGCTGGGGGGTGCATTTGGCCTTTTCCAGTTTGGGATGCCGCTGGTCGGAGCACTGATCGCTGCAAACATCACAGGTCTTCTCAACAGCTGGGCGCCGTGGATAGGAGCAGCGCTGATAGTATGGGTGGCACTGAACATGATAAGGGAGGCCTATGTTGGAAAGGACCGGACAAACTCCTGCATGAACATTACCCCGTCAAACGTGATCATCCTGGCTTTGGCAACCTCTATTGATGCACTTATAGTAGGATTCTCAATAAAAAGCTCCGGGAGGTCGGCTCTGCTTCTCGCCGTATCCGCCGGAGCCATAACCTTCCTGCTCTCCTTCTACGGAGCACTGGGCGGGAAAAAACTGGGTGAAAAGATTGGAGCCTACGCCGAATATTTCGGCGGGGCCGTCCTTCTGCTGGTTGCACTCAACATATTCATCAAAGGCTGAGATCCGTCCCTCCTAGACCTCGACAAGCTCATAGCCCCTTATCCCGATCCCAAGCTTCTCACAGTGTTCAAGGGTAGTCTGCCAGTGTGTATCCGGGTGCATTGTGTGGAAATGGTCTTCGCGTTCACAGCCTTTGCTTCTTTCATCCAACAGGCTTCCGGATATTACAGGCGCTCCCATTACAGCATCTGCACATGCCTGATCAAGGGCGATGGGATCCTTTGACGCAAAAATCCCCACGTCCGCAACCACAGGCAGGTCGTTTTCAACGTGACAGTCGCAGAAAGGGGAAACATCTATGACAAAGCTTATATGGAAATGCGGCCTGCCGTTGAGGACTGCCTTCGTGTATTCTGCCATTTTTTTGCACATTGTTTCATTTGATTCATAATTCAAAGGAGTTATCGCATCAAAAGGGCATAGTGAGAGACAGCGTCCGCACCCTACGCACTTTTGCCTGTCAATTGATGCTTTTCCATTTTTCTGTGCATTAAAGGTGATCGCATCATGCGCACAGCCGCTTAGACATTTTCTGCAGGACATGCATTTTGAAGGCTTGACCTTCAATTTTCCGGTGCTGTGCATGTCCATTTTGCCTGAGCGTGAACCTGAGCCCATCCCGATGTTCTTCACAGTACCGCCAAATCCGCTCTGTTCGTGTCCCTTGAAATGTGTCATTGAGATTATGATATCCGCATCCATCACTGCTCTGCCTATCCTGGCCTCTTTTACAAATTCCCCGCCCGGTACAGGCACGACAGACTCGTCAGAGCCCTTAAGGCCGTCGGCTATTATTACCTGGCATCCGGTGCAGAAGGGATTGTAACCATTCTCATATGCGGCATCAAGGTGCTCAAGGGCGTCCTTTCTTCTTCCTGCATAGAGTGTATTGGAGTCAGTAAGAAAAGGCTTACCGCCAAGCTCTTTGACAATATCCGCCACGACCTTTGAAAAGTTCGGCCTCAGATAAGCAAGATTGCCGGGCTCCCCGAGGTGGATCTTGATCGCCACATACTGCTTTTTGAAGTCAATTTCTTCAATGCCGGCCTCTCTTACCAGCCTGTCGAGCTTCTGAAGGATATTCCTCTCCGGAGTCGTCCTTAGGTTTGTAAAATAGACCTTGGATCTTTGCATTTTTTCAATGTTCCTTTCCTTTTTCTATTTCCATTTTATAGTCGTCCCACATTCTTTTGCGAAGTTCACCGTCCAGAAGAACTTCCAACGCGGCTCTTGCGATTATCTTCGCGCCCGTATTAAGTGCTTCATGCGCTCTTTCCGTTGTTGTCGCTTCCGCGAATGCCCTGGTATGAGCGTCAATATTTTTACCGCATATATCCATCTCCGGCTGTACTGCAGGACATTTGTAGGTCACGTCACCCACATCAGATGATCCCATAAATCCCTCAATTTCCGTTACAGGGATGCCAAACTCGGCGAAAAAGCCCTCCAGAAGCACTTCCGCTGTTTTATTAGGAAGCATATCCTTGAAACTTGCCTCAAAGTTTCGCCATGCGACTTCTGTCCCGGTCGCAAGAGCAGCACCACGTGCACAGTCATAGACCTTCTCCATGATCTCATCAAGATATGCGCGTTTCGGTGCTCTGAAATAGAATCTGCCACTGGCTCTTTCCGGAACGATATTGGGTGCGGTGCCGCCTTCATGGTATATGCCGTGCATCCTGACTTCCTGCCTGACGTGCTGCCGAAGCATATCTACCGCATGGAAGAAGAGCTGAAGTCCGTTCAGTGCGTTTACCCCTTCCCAGGGAGCGGCAGCTGCATGTGAAGTTCTTCCTTTGAATGTGAACTCGACCGCATCCATTGCGAGAGAGCGATACTTGACTATCGTTTTACCGCAGTGCGAATGTATCATTATGGCGAAATCACAGCCGTCAAAGACCCCTTTTTCTGCCATTTCAACTTTCGCACCGTTTGTCTCCTCAGCAGGAGTGCCTATTACAAGCAATTCTCCGGGTATCTCCTTCATAAGCGGCAGGAGCCCCAGACCTGCAAGCACGGACATTGTCCCGTGAAGGTTGTGTCCGCAGGCGTGGCCAATCTCAGGCAGAGCATCGTATTCAACCAGAAGTGCGACTTTTCCCCCTCTTCCGGCATTTCCCTTTTTGGCAAGGAATGCCGTAGGGATATCCATAAAGGGATACTCAACGTCAAATCCGGCTTTTTCCAGAACATCTACTATCTTTTTGCTTGTCCTGAACTCTTGACCCGAAACTTCGGGCTCTGCTGCGAACATGTCGCTCATCTGCGCCATCTCCGGCCAGTGCTTGTCTATCCCGGCGTATAGCAACTCAATAAGTTTGTCTTTATCCAATATTCTGCCCCCTTTTCCCTGCAGAAAAATATTATCAGGCGTTTTTACAAAATCGTTTCGAACGTTTTTTAAGTTTCCTGTATTACACTACAATCTTTTCATAAGCTTTCCCTTCGGTCCGCCGAGCACCTCGCTGTCTTCAACAGCGGTCTGCCCTCCTATTATAACTTGCCTGATGCCTTCCGGAGGGAGCAGCTCATCGGTAAATGTAGCTCTGTCTGAGAGTTTTTCTCCGTCAAATATCACAAGGTCCGCATCAGCGCCTTCCTTGATCACACCTTTATCAAGCCAGTTCATCCCGGCCGGCAGCGAAGTACATTTGCGTACTGCTTCAGGCCATGTAAATCCCATATTTCTCAACATCTTCAGCGCTCTTGGGAATGTCCCGGCAGCCCTTGGGTGCCCGTGACCTCCTTTCAGAAGACCATCTGATGCAATAGCGCATTCAGGGTGTGAGAGGCAGAGTTCAACCTCCTCCTCCTTTATGACATGCGCAATTATAAGACATTCCGGTTCTTCTTTCCTCAGTCGCTCATAAAGTCCTTCTTCACTGAGCCATTTTCCCCGGTTCGGTCCGCTCGCAACTTCAAGGGATTCCTTTCCCTTTCCCCATCTTTTTTCAAATCCGGGATCAAAGACTGCTGAGCCAAGGTCCGTGCAAAAAGCGTCGTAGGGATAGCAGTCGAATGTGACATCGGCACCATCAGCCCTGGCTTTTTCAATCAGCTCAAGGACCTTTCCGAGCTGTCCGAAGCCCGTCATGCTGCCTGTATGCGAGATCTGGAAACGGATGGGCCATTTTAAAGCAAGGTCAATTATTTCCTGAGTCGCCCTTACCGAAGCGGGGCCGTCTTCCCTTATATGTACCGGCACCCATATTTTTGAAAAATCAACAACTACCTCAAAAAGCGCTTCCAGCTCACTTATTGGTGTATTGGGCAGATATTCAAGACCCACAGAGAGACCGAATGAACCACTTTCAAGCTCTTTTCTCAGAAGTTCCTTCATTATCTTGACCTCTTCGGGTTTGGCAGGAAGATATCGGTCGGTCGCTCCGGCTGCTTCACGGAGTTTTTTGTGGCCGGTAAGATAACCCAGGTTTATCCACGGCTTATTTCGATACGGCAGTATTTCCCCGCTCAAAGGACCTGATCCGCAGTTTCCCGCGATCGCTGTCGTAACACCCTGCCTGAGAAGCGCCTTTTCTATGGTATCCCCGTCTTCTTTTTCCTCATCGTGCATGTGGGAATCAATAAAGCCCGGAGAGACATAGAAACCCGATGCATCAATTATCTGCGGGGCCTCCATCTCATCAGTGGCAAGACGGGTTATTACCCCCTGTGAGATGCCGATATTCAATTTTTCCTCTTTATTGAGTTCGGGGAGGAGAACTACTCCTCCCCGAACAACAAGATCATATGCAGGCATGTCTGCCCTCTCAGCTGTAGTTGATCATTACTGCGACAAATATGAACACCATCTGAACCGCGAAAAGCATAAAGAAGAATGGTACAAAGTACTTCCACCAACGTTCGATAGGCACCTTTGCTATCCCGCAGATAACAGGCAGCAGCGTGGTCGGCCAGAGAATGTTGGAGAATCCGTCTCCGAACTGGTATGCAAGTACAGCCACCTGGCGCGGGATGCCAAGTATGTCCGAGAGGGGAGCCATGATCGGTATTGTCGTCGCAGCCTGCCCTGATCCGGAAGGGATGAAGAAGTTGATGATCGTCTGAGTTACGAGCATTCCTTCTGCAGCTACCCACTTAGGGAGTGATGAAAGTGGCTGGGCAAGTCCGTAAATGACGGAGTCGATTATCTGTCCCTGTTTCATTACGATCAGAACTCCGCGCGAAATACCTACGACGCATGCACCGAAGACTATGTCCTTCCAGGCCTCGATAAATATCTCCGCTATCCTGCTCGGACCGTACCCATTGACAACTCCGGCCGCTATTCCCGTTATGAGAAGGATCCCGCAAAGTTCGTCAAAATACCACCCTTTTTCCAGGACACCCCAGATCAGAATGCTCATGCCGATAAGAAGTACAAGCAGTACGGCCCTGTTGCGGTTTGTAAATTTGGTATTTACAAGCTCGTCATGGTCCAGTGCCATAGCACCCATATCTATGCCGACCATAAGGCTTTTAGCCGGATCTTTCTTTATCTTTGCAGCATAGCGCATCATCCACATTACACCCATCGTTACAAATACGAACCATGCAACGATACGGAATCCGAGACCCGAGAACAGGGGCAGCTCAGAAAGCTTCTGGGCCAATCCGACTGTAAATGGATTCATGAAGGCGGCTGCAAAACCAAGTCCGCATCCCAAAGCAACTACCGACATCCCGACTATGGCATCATAGCCCATTGCTATGGCCAGACCGACAAAGATGGGGATAAATCCGAAAGCTTCTTCATACATGCCGAAAAATGTCGAAGCTGTTGCAAAAAGATAAGTAAAGAGCGGAAGGACAAAGGCGTCTTTGCCTTTTGTGTTTCTCAGCAGGGACCCAATTGCTGCATGTAGCGCTCCGCTTTCAAGAATAAGATAGAAGGTGCCGTAAGATATCATAATAAAGAAGATTATGTCTCCGGCATCGATAAGTCCCTTGTACAGGTTTATGAACATCTGGAATATTCCGACCGGGGTCGCTTCCACCAGGTGGTATGAGAGAGGGTCGACTACCGAACGATTGGTTACCGGATCAGTTACCCTGTCATAAACACCTGCCGGGATAATATATGTTCCAATGGTTGCTATTACAATGAGAAAAAATAGAATTACAAAGGTATGGGGAACTTTGAAAGATTTTTTTGCTGTCTGTTCTGCCATTGAAGTGACCTCCATTTCTTAAGATATGTTTCCATTAATTGGTGAAATAATTGTTATTCAGTCATGCCCTGGTTTTTATGCACCCCCCGCCATGAGGCTGTCTGGTCGTTCTTTAGCGTAATAAATCGTATGTTATTGTTTATTTGTTATAAACCTTTTTTACCAAATCCGCAATTATAAGCTATAAAAAATAATGGAGCAGAGTCTTTCCAAATTAAATAATCAGTTTTGGTCAATCTTTATGGACACATTTATTTACTAAAACCTTTTCTCTTTTGGCCATCCCGGGTAACATCGATGGCGCCGGTCAGACAAAACTCCCGCAATTGCCAAAGTTGGGATAAAATTTAATTTATTAACTCAACTTTCACACCATCTTTCCCGCATGCCTCTGATCGGGAGAACGCTGTTTCCTGTTAAGGTAACATATAAAAACACAATAGCATTCGAACCATTTCGAGAGCTTTGAGAGAACGGGATCCAGCTAATTCAATATTTTAGAACCACTTTTGTTACGATTAAAAACATGCGGAGAAGGCGAAAAGAAGGGGTTTGAATATAATCTATTTGCTGTTACAGGCGGGAAAGTTCAGTTATTAATATGTTCAGCCGGGGGGTATATAGAGATGGTGTTAAAAAACGAGTGTCAACCTGTCAGAAGGAATAAGCTTGGCGGATGCGGGATCGGAGAGGCGGACACTTTTCCTGTGACGATACCTGACATGGGCGGGGCCTTCATTATGTCAACAAGGCTGGAACTTGATCCCGGAGCCTCTGTTGGCTACCACAGGCATGAAGGGACAGAAGAGGTATATTTCATAATGTCGGGTGAGGGGGTCTACACCGAGGAGGGAGAAGATTGTCCTGCTTTGCCGGGGGATGTATTTCTCTGCAGGGAAGGAAATTCCCACGGTATCCTCAATACAGGTGAAGATACACTGGTGCTGGGTGCCGCAATAGCAAAAAAGCAGATGTGAATGTGTTCATTTAAGGGCCGGGATTTCTGTGATCGTGATCATCACGAAACTCCCGGCCGCGTTATTTGTTTTTATAACTTATCAGCTGCCAGCATTTCATCAAAGAAGAGTCAAGTCTTACAAGCGAAGGCAGCATAAGGTCTGACTCATCCATTTCCCAGACTCTGCCGTTTTTAACGGCGGGTATATTTTTAAATCTGGGATCTTTCAGGATCGCATCTCTGGAAAGAGAGGAGACACCTCTGCTGATATTTTTAAGGGTAATGATAACATCCGCGTTCCTGCAGTCTTTCACAAACTTCTGCGGTCCGTAAAAAATATACCATGGATAATCGTGGATCTTCGTTCCGCCCGACCCAGTCATTACCCTGGCTCCGGTCGCACCAACCAGCCTGGCTCCCCATGAATCTGCAGCACAAGTAGAAAAATCGGCACCTGCCACAACGAAAACTTTGAGTCTTTCCATTTTTTCAGATCTTATATCGCTTTTATAAAGAGATTTTTCAGACAGAAGCAATGTCTGCCCTGCCTCTTTTGACCTTCCTGAAAGAGTCCCGAGTTTTTCAAGGTACTGAGCAAGTTCGGCCCATTTAGGCCTGTTCAGGGCAACGTATTTGATCCTTGCTTTATCCAGTTCCTTAAGAAGGTCGTTATTCTTTTTTGCCCAGTCAACATCCATTATGACCACATCCGGCCTCAATCCAGCGATCTGTTCCGCAGAAGGCAGCCTGGAGAGCCTGGGGATGTTTTTGAGGACCCATTTGCTGTCAGCTGAAAAATTGACACCTACAAGCTGTCTTACTGCCCTAATCGCAACAAGGTTTTCTGTATGGGAGTCACTTAGGGATACTATTCTGACAGCAGGGCGGGGCAGCTGAATGTTTCTCTGCATATCATCTATGACAGCAAGGGGCTTGGAAGCAAGGGCCTTTCCCTGAAAATGTAAAATAAAGATAATGATCAGTCCCAATAAAAATAAACCCTTTTTATTCTTGCCGTACCGCTTCAAACTTTCCTGAAACATAATTTCACCTCCTTAACTACAAATTTATCCACTTTTTGTGGATATTTTTGTGACCAACTCTGTTTTCTTCGCGTGGGATGTCCCCTTTTTTATCTTGTGCATTGCTGAAACCGTGGACAACTAATTAAATAACCTTACTTTTGACTCAACTGCTGATTAATGTCCACATTTATGTCCTCGCCCCCTTAACCACTTCGTATATTCTATTCCAAATAAATGAAAATAGGGAAGGCCGCCGGCCTTCCCTCATTGAATTTATTTATACTTTCCGGATCTATTCTACCTCAATCTCCTGGGATGATTCCCACAGGCCATGGATATTGCAATAGCTCTGGACTATCAAAGTGCCTGGTTTTTCCAGTTTAACAAGAACGGAACTGACCGGTTCTGTCATAGCAGGTCCGGGAGCCGCAGGATCCATGGAAGCCGAGTGGGCCGTATAATCAAACTTGGCAAGTTCGATTGCGAATTTACCTGCCGCAGGCTTGTAAAAAAGCTGTATCCAGCTGATATGGTGTTCTGGTTTGTTGGGATGAGGGATCTCTTTTCCAACAGAAAGACAAACCTTAAAAGCCTCCCCTGCTTTGATCTTTGAAGGTGCCTCAATTACCGGTACATGCTTCTCTCCTTTAAAATCCCCACTCTGGATCAAATCTCCAAGTTTCATCAAAATTCCTCCGTTTCTTGTTTTTATTTTAAAGTAATATTGAATTGCTTTACTTTTATATCCCAGTTAATTATGGGCTGCAATCCGCATTTTTACTGCATCCTCCGAGGGCCTGACTCTGAAAAAACAGACCCGGTGCCGATTCATTTTTTTCTGGAATTTTTCTTTTCTATGACGGTCTTGAGTCTTGCAAGGTTTTCGGCAAGTTCATCATCTCCGGCATCTTTTTCAATTTCTTCCAGATTTTTTCGCAGAGCATTCTCCGAGATCAGGACCGGGGCACGCCTTAGGTATTCCGGAAGAGGATCTTTGGCACAGGATGGCCTGGTGACCTTTCCTACCTTGATCTCTATTTTTACATTGCTTACTCCAAGGTATCTGCAGATAGATTTAGATATTACAGACTTTCTTGATCTAAGGGCAGGTAAGATAACCGGTGAGTCCGCGTGTATCAAAATACTGAGCCCTTCCTCAGAAAACTCGCATGAAACGGGGGAACTCCTTTCGGCGGCGGCACTCCCCACTACTTCTTGCCAGTCCTTTTCAAGTTCAGCAAGCCTAAAGCAGGTCTTCAGGGGCGACGGCACCCGCCCCCGCAGTATTTCTTCTGCCTTTTTGACATCAATCATCCGGATCACCACGGGATCTTCTGTTATTTTCCACTGCCACCCACAGTAGCTGTATATCTGTTGGTGGGATGCCAGATATCCTTGACGCCTGTCCAAGAGTTTGGGGCATAAATCTTACAAGCTTCTGTCTTCCCTCTGCAGAAAGGCCGGCGACATCGGAAAAATTAAACCCTTCAGGAAATTTAAGCCGCTCCATCCTTCCGAACTTTTCCACCTGACGCATCTGTCTGTCAATATATCCCTCATATTTTACGGAGACCGAGATCCTATTTCCAAGTTCTTTTTCGAGAGGGCTTTCTGTAATTTCAGAAATAATATCCCAATCTATCTCAGGTCTTTTCAGAAGATCTATTGCAGATATCCCTTCAGCAAGAGGGGATGAGTCTGCGCCCAGGAGAATTTGATTGACCATTTCGGTTGGGGGGATCTTTATGTTTCTGATCCTTTCCGCCTCTTTTTCCATCGCTCTCCATCTCAAATTGAGGGTATCCCATTCACTGTCACTTAGCAGGCCGACCTCCCTGCCGACAGCAGACAGCCTCATATCTGCATTGTCGTGACGCAGTAGAAGCCTGTACTCACATCTGCTTGTCAGCATTCTGTAGGGTTCCCTGGTCCCCTTTGTAACAAGGTCATCGATCAGAACACCGATATATGCCTGATCGCGTCTGAGGACCATAGGCTCGGATCCCCTTGCTCTCAAGGCTGCGTTTATCCCTGCTACAAGCCCCTGTGCCCCGGCCTCCTCGTATCCTGAGGTCCCGTTGATCTGACCGGCCAGAAAAAGGTTGCTGATCGTTTTTGTCTCTAACCAAGGATAAAGCTGGGTCGGATCAACAAAATCATACTCTATTGCGTATCCGGGCCTGAGAATATGGGCATATTCGCAGCCTTTCAGTGTCCTTACGGACTCAAACTGAGCTTCAAGGCACATTGATGTTGAAAAATTCTGAAGATAGACTTCTCGCCCTTCAGGATTGATCGGTTCGAGAAATATGGGGTGTGTATCCTTTTCCGGGAACTTGATGACCTTGTCGTCTATCGAGGGACAATATCTCGGCCCTTCTGAGTCAAGGGTACCCTGTACAAGTGGAGACCTGTCAAAATATTTTCTCATAACATCATGAGTCTCTTTATTGGTCCTTGTAAGTCCGCAGACTATGCCATGATAGGTCCTCTTTTCACCGAAATAAGAAAAAGACTCCGGTTCGGAGATACTTTCCTGGCTGTCAAGAATATCCCAGTTTATCGAATCCGAAAGCACCCTTGGAGTTGTGTCGGTCCTGAGCCTGCCCACAATAAGGCCTGTCCCTCTTATACTTTTTGATAGTTCGGAAGCAGAGACCATACCCAGCGGACCTGATTTGTAAGAGGTAAGGCCTATGTGGACCCTGGCGGCAAGATATGTTCCGGTTGCAACAATAACAGTTTTTGAAATAAAGGTCTGCCCTGTTCTTATCCTTACTCCTTCAGCAACACCGTTTTTTACAATTAGATCGGTGACCATTGCCTGATGAACTTCAAGGTTTGGGCAGGTCAAAATTGATTTCCTGTAGTGATTGCCATATCGGACGGGATCACACTGTGCCCTTAGGGTCCTTACAGCCGGGCCTTTGGAGGTATTGAGCCATCTCAGGTGTTGAGTTGAACTGTCGGCAGCTTTGGCCATTTCGCCTCCGAGAGCGTCTATCTCCCTTACCAGGTGTCCCTTGGCAGGTCCTCCTATAGATGGATTGCAGGGCATCATCGCAGTGTTGTCCAGATAAAGGTTAAGCATGAGTACCTTAGATCCCATGCGTGCTGCAGAAAGAGCGGCCTCACAGCCTGCATGGCCTCCTCCCACAACGATTACGTCATAAATATGTTCAGTTTTCATCGATAATTTCAACTCTCCCTGATTCTACGCCGTATACTTTTCCTGGAAAGTTCCCGGCAAACGGTTCTGCTGTTGAAGCAAACACCTGGGCTTTTCTGTCCGTCAAAGCGCAAAACAATAAATGCCTTCCATCTTGATCCAGCTCGGCAGTTATTTCATCAAGAAGCAGCACAGGATCCTTGCCAAGCTTTCTTCTGACCCCTTCAGAGGCTGCTAGGATCAGTGCTATTGCAACACGTCGCCTGAATCCCCTGCTCAGAGAAAGTGCTGCGGGAGTGCCGTTTGATTTTATGATCATATCGTCCCTGTGCGGTCCGACTGCCGGGATCTTTAAGACGGTTTCCCTTGTTTTGTTTATCCTGAGGGAATAACTGAAGTCGTCTTCCGGGACGGGCAATGATCCGGCTCCGCCCCTTGAAAGACTTATCTCTGTACGAAAGGGAAGGAGACCGCACATATTATCAAGAGATTCGGATATCATAACAAGAACTTCTTCCCTCATTTTCCATATCCAGGAGGCAAGAGGAGCAAGGGCCCTGTCAATAAGATCAGTTCTGCCTCCGTTCCTCAAAATAACAGTTTTTTGCTTTATTCCCCTTCGGTAATCATTTAACCTTGATGCATATACGGGGACTAAAAGTGCAAGAACCATATCCATCAGCCTCCTTCTGAATGATGCCGGCCCTTCTATTATCGACATATCATTCGGAAGGAATGAAAGTACTGGTATTTTCCATCTCAGTTCTGATGCAGTTATCGGCCTGTCTTCAATTTTTATGGCATATCTTGATGAGATCTTTACTTTAATTATTTCACCGTTTTCGTCATCAAGCTGTCCTGTTAACTGGACTTCTGAGGAGCCGCTGTTCCATGTCGGAAGCGATGAGGATCTTGTACCCCGCTCAAGGGGTCCCCATCCTGAGACTATGTTTATACCCTCAAGGATATTGGTTTTCCCTGAGCCGTTAGGTCCGGTTAATAAATTCAACCCCGGGGACCATTTAATCTCCCGGGGTTCAATATTTCTGAAATTGTTGAACCTTACTCTGCTATATCCCATCTCCCGAATCCGGTTCACTGTCACTTAAATTCAGCTCTTCCTCAGTAAGGTTTATCGGGGCTATAAGGCAGATGAATTTATCACTGTCTGCTCTTCTTACGACCATATGTCCCGAAGATCCATTGAAAGAAAGCCTAACCTGAGGTTCTCTGAGCACTTTCAATGATTCCATGAAGAACTTGGAATTTACGGCTATCTTAAGGTCCTCCCCCGATATTTCAGCAAAGATCTCTTCTTTTGCATTGCCGAAATCCGGAGCCCTTCCCCTCATTACAAACCTGTTCTCCTTTGCAATGTCAAGGATGACCATCCTATTGTAATCCTTGACTATAACATCTACCCTCTCAAGAGCGGAAATTAGATCTCCCCTGTCCAGGATCAATGTGGTTGAGTGAGACTTGGGCAAAATCTTTTCATATGCCGGAAAATGAGACTCTACCCTTCTTACTGTAAATTCCACATTGTCAGACTTAAAATAGAACTGTGCATCATCATAGAGTATCTCAATCAAAGATTCGGGACTTAAAGAGGCCAGTATCCTCTGTACTTCCTTTATGCCCTTCATTGGCAGAAGCGCGCTCTCTGACGCCGTACCTTCGCTCACTGCAGCTCCGGAAAGAGCCAGCCTCCGTGTATCGGTTGAAACTATATTCAATATTCCGCCTGAAATCTGAAAATTTGCCGAGGAAAGATAAAGGGGAAATTCTTCACCTGAAGAAGCTGCAAGCGTTCCCTCTTCTATTACCTCTGCAAGTTCTCCTACAGTTATCCTGCAGAATATTTTTGCTTCTGATGACGTAGGAAGGGTCGGGAACTCCCTTACAGGATAAGTGCTGAAATTATATTTGCTCCTGCCTGCTTTCAGCACGACCTTGCCGTCAGATACTGTCAAACTGAATTCTTCTCCGGGAGCCTTTTTAAAAAGTTCACTGACTATCTTGACCGGGAAGACTGCTTCTCCGGGCTCAATTACACTGATGCCGGAGGCTGTGCATATTATCGAAGTCCTTATATCTGTTGCCTGCAATGTTACCTGTCCTTCACCTGCCTTTACAAGAACAGAAGAAAGAATGCTCATTGAGCTTGAACTTGATGTGCTTCTTTCTGCAAGTCCCCAGCTCTGAAGGAAGGATTTTTTGTTTATGGACAGTTTCATTATGATGACCTCCTGCTTTTATCTGTATATTATCAAAAACCAGTAATAGGCGTAGTAGGGGCTGTGGATTTGTTTAAAACTGCTTTAAAGCCTTTAACTAACTGATCTTATTATGTGAATAAAAAACGAATTAGAATAATTTTCAATCCACAGAAATCACAAAAAAAAATAAAAAATTAAGAAAAAAAATAATGCCCACAAAAATATACACGAAAAAAAAGAGAGAATCTACAGCTTGCTTACAATATTATCCACAAAAGAGCGTACCCGTAGATCATTCTTAATTAGTTCCTCAACTTTCTTGCAGGCATGGATAACAGTTGTGTGGTCTTTTTTGTTGAAAGCATAACCGATCTGCTGCAGGCTTTCTCCTGTCCTGTTTCTTGCAAGGTACATCGCAACCTGCCTTGCAAGCGCGAGATCGGCAGTCCTCTTGGGTGAAAGAAGATCTTCTATGGTTATCCCGAATGTTTCTGACACAAGCTGCTGGATGAGACCGATATTTACAGGACCGGAACGGGTATCGTGAAGAAGATCCTTCAGCCATACAGAAACATTCTCCATTGTCATCGGATCCGAATTGAACTCAGAACATGCAACTATCCTGTTAAGTGCTCCTTCGAGCTCTCTGATGTTGCTTGGAATATTCTGAGCAATAAAGAGAATTATCTCGTCAGGGATATCATAGTTTTTTATCTCTGCTTTTTTTTGCAGAATTGCAACACGTGTTTCAAGGTCAGGCGGCTGTATATCAGTGACAAGCCCCCACTCAAAGCGTGATACCAGCCTGTCCTCAACACCCTGAATGTCCCGGGGAGGTCTGTCGGAACTTATGATGACCTGTTTTTTAGAATTATGAAGTGCATTGAAAGTATGGAATACTTCCTCCTGGGTCTGTTCTTTTCCTGCAATAAACTGAATGTCGTCTATCATTAAAACATCCAGTTCCCTGTAACGGGAACGGAATTCATTGTTCGTATTGTTTCTGATGGAAGTAATCAAGTCATTTGTAAATTTTTCTGCACTTACATAAAGAACCTTTGTGTTGGGCTGAGTCTTTTCTATGTGATGTCCAATGGCGTGCATCAGATGTGTTTTGCCAAGCCCGACTTTTCCCCAGATGAACAGTGGGTTATAAGCTACGCCGGGTGACTCCGCAACGGCAAGGCAAGCAGCATGGGGAAGCCTGTTAGACTTTCCGACAACGAAAGATGAAAAAACATAATTTGGATTAAGCCCGTTCCTGCTGAGGGAAAGTTTTGCCGGGGCGGCAGCAGCTACAGCTCGCCCTGCAGCTCCGATGTCCTCTTTTATCTCCTGGCTGACCTCGATCTCTATACTGCTGCCGAAGCCGGTTTCAAGAAGAAGATCATTCATTCTGTTGAGAAAACGGGACTTGATCTGTTCTTTGGCAAAAGGGGTAGGCACATCAAGGAGAAGTGCACCCTCTTTCATTGAGACCGGCAGGCAGGTGTCAAGATATGTTTTGACCGCGCTGTCGGAACCGGAAATTGCGTCAACACAGTGCGTCTTGAATTCACTCCATAAAATGTCTAGATCTTTGGTCATAGATTTTCACCCCGGGGGACAGATAGTAACGAAAAAGGCCTGTCCGAACAATTGTATCATGAACATCTCGCTCTGAGAAAAACTTTAAACAAATTAAATCCACATAAGATATACACATATCCACACACATCTGCCGTATTTATGTGGATTGCGCAATGGTGCAGGAATAAAGCGCAAGCGTAAAATGTAACAAGCTCATATATATTTGATTAAAAATGACCATATCGGTCTAATCAGAGTGGATAACCTTTACCCAAGGTTAAGGCTTTTGTGGATAGCATGTTACTGAAGAGTAAACAAACTCTCTTTTTAGGAATATTTTAATAGTTGGCGGAAGTTTGTGATTTTTTGAATAACCGCAGAGAGAGCGGAAATTCGACGTAGTTACATGGTTTATCCACAGGGTGTGGATGAAAAATGTGTGTATGTAGCCAATAATTCAGAAAATAATAATTTACATCAATAAAAATGCTTCAGACAAATCAGCGAAGGGGGTCTTAAATATTTTGCCCCTTATTACTGTGACATATTTGATAAAAATATCATTATAATGATGGGGAAGCTTTAGACTTTATTTGACTAAAAGATACGATTTTGCAGTTCCCTTTTTTCTGTGGAGATGCATAAACATTTGCTTTCATAGAACACATTTAATAATCGGCTTTATTCCACAACCAGATATCGCCGTTTTTAAATTCCGCCGGATTTCCGGTCAAAACAGCGGCACTTTCGTTCATCTCAATTTTTTCAAATATCACAGGAAAGGGCATTTCCTTAAACTCAAGCAGAGGGTTGATACGTGATACTATCATCTCTGTCAGTGCTTCCGGCTGAGAGATGCCTTTAACGGAAATAACTGTTTTATCAAGATATACCCCGTCTTCACGCAGGGCAAGGATGCCTTTTGCAGATATCGGAAGTTCTATGTCAATTATCATTCTGGTCCTGAATTTACCCTTTGCCCTGAAACCGTCAGGCATGAAATCAAACGACAGGTCCGAAAATCCCCGGGGATCCTCGTTTTCGTTAAAATAGTCATTGACATCTTTTTCGGCAAGGACCATTTCGCCCCTTGAACTTTTTATCATCTCTGCCAGCCTTTCTCCGCTGTTTTGAATTGCTTTTTTATCAGACAGTCCGATAAGGTCGGCCTCCAGTTTCATTTTTTCGATCCTGATGCCGTCGATCCGGCCTCCAGATAACTCTATCCACGCGCTGTTGCTGTTGACTTTCACATAGACCGAATCGGGGCGGAATTCACTTACAAGTTCCTCGCCTATGGAGGCGGCCAATGGCATATTTGCAGATTGGACGCCGTAAGCAGGCAATATATACAGAAGGGAGATAAATATCAAAAAAAGAAATTTTTTCATGAAATGGCCCTCCGGTTAAAGATTATATTTAATTTTATTGCTCTTTTCAAAATTAGCTACGCAATATCAATGATGTTTTCTTTTCTATTTATATCAATTATCATAAAGTCGGTTTTTATCCTGAACATAGTCCGTAATATTTATCTGATGAGAGGAATTTGAATGTAATGACGGTGTCGGAGCTGTTTTTTTTCTTTTTTCGTATCAGCGCGGTGACATTTGGCGGAGGGATAGTAATACTCGGCATGGTACAGCTTGCAATAGCAGAAAGAAAAGACATATCAGAGGAAGATTTCTCTGATATGCTAAGCCTTGCTGCTTCAGTACCCGGACCTCTTGCGGTCACCATTGCCTGGATGCTCGGAAGGCACTACAGAGGGATCCGGGGAAGTATCTCAGCTGTAGCGGGAGCGATCCTCCCGCCGTTTATGATAGTCCTGATACTCTCGCCGGTAATACTCAAATGCTCCGACATAACGGCAGTCCAGGGTTTTTTTAAAGGAGTCCTTGCGGGAACAGGCGCGATAATCACCATGGTGGTATTTGAGAACGTAAGGTCGACCCTTACATCAGGATGGTGGAACATCCTTCCTTTTACTGCAGTAGTTGTCCTGATCGGGGTTTTGGGAGTCCATCCGCTGATTTCCATGCTTGCCGCTTTCGCATTACATATGTTAAGAGAGAAGCTGATCCTTAGATGAGCATTCTTCTTGACCTTGCTTCTTCCTTTGCTCAGATAGCGGCAGGAGCCTTCGGAGGCGGACTTTCAACCCTCCCGCTGATAGAGTACCAGCTTGTAAGGGCAACGGAATGGCTCTCTCCAGGCCAATTTAATCAGGTGCTTGCTCTTTCACAGGTCACACCTGGCCCTATCGCTGTCAATGCCGCAACGTTTGTGGGGTACCAGCAGGCAGGCGTAGCCGGATCTTTAGTTTCGACCCTTTCCATAGTCGCCGTCCCTGTGTTGATTTTATCTTTTGTCCTGTTTGCCCTGAAAAGGGTGGATCCGGAAAAAAGCAGAAAGTTCAAAGAAAATCTCCGCCCGATAGTTGCGGGCCTCCTCTCGCTTTCTCTTGTTTCACCTCTTACTGCTACGGCAGGAAATGGCGGCATAGCAGTTCTGATGCTCATTTTAGGTATTATTTTAATGAATACAAGCAGATTTTTTAAAAAATATCCTCCCGTACTGCTTGTTATATATGGGATAATTGGCTCGCTCCTTTTTTCCTGAAATATTTATACAGTTGAAACTTGCCGATCAAATTCATGTCATGAATAGTTATTAGCAAAAACAATGATATTTAATCATGGGAGACCATTTTTCATTAAAAATGTACGACAAAAATATTAAAGCAGAAATATCAGGTGTCTTCATAATATTGGAAGTGAGATTGACTAATTAGCTTCTTTGTTGTAATTTGTTCTCGTTATCCTCTTGTTTTTCAGTAATTTGAGGATAAGGTACATTTGGGCAAATTTGAAATATTAGGTTTTGCAATTATGGGAAAAGTTTAAAGATTACAGTTTCACTCTGAGATGCAGGAAAGGAGGGCTGTAAGAAAGAGCGACCCAAAAAGTTTTTATAGGCTCATGCACCGAAGGAGAGCAATTAAGTCATTATCGGAAACAATAAATGGAAACTTGAAGGGAGAGTTTTATTGATGAAGAAATTTGCAGTTATCCTTGCAGTAATGTTTCTGTTTGTAGCAGCAGTAAGCCCGGCAACAGCAGCTCCTGTCGTTTTCCGCTTCGCAGGACAGTCGCCCCCCGACCATATGGCGACCAAGACAATGAACGACATGGCAAAGGAAATTGCGCAGAAGACCAGCGGCCGTGTCGAGGTAAAAGTTTATCCCGCAAATCAGCTCGGAAACTATTCACTTGTTATGGAAGAGATGATCCGCGGAACAGTCG
>DAIRTK010000016.1:4834-24142 GCA_036803945.1 Synergistaceae bacterium | reverse complement strand
TTAATAATGTTACTTTTTTATGCATTAAGCACAATAAAATGCACGGAATCAATATAGTTACAAGGGTGAATACCTGTTATTGTTCATCTTTGACAAGAGCACGGCATTCCATCGAGAGGGAGAGGAGAGTCGATAAGTTTTCCTCATGACCTGCATAGCTGAATTTTTTATCAATTACTATGCGAACTGCAGAAAACCCCATCTTATCTGCGAGGCTGCCCAGGTAAATTTTTACTGCATTTTCCGCCTCTTCCAGAAGTTTTGGGAAATCACCTGAGGAGATCGTTGATTTCGGCAGGAATGCAGTGAAATTCTCCTCACTGAAACTGTGCATAATGAATACTCTGCAGGCAAGTTCAATAGAACTTGCAGCAGCTCCTACAGCACCTGCCACACCGAACTCTTCAGGCACCATTATCTCGGCGCCGCTCTTACCGGCAAGCTCCGCGAAAACCATTGCCGGCGTCCCAACGTAGACCCTGGGCACCTCTCTCCACTCTGCACAGTACTCCTTGATCGATGATTCCAGGATCGAATGTGCCTTCAAAGCAACCCCCCGGGCAATATCAAAACCCGTTCCCCATGCTTTTTGCGCTCTCAGGCACGAAGCAGCTTTCGATATTTCCGGATCTCCGACATCTGACAATTGCATCGTATTGAATGCATCAGTCGGTGTATATGAGTATCCCATTCTTGTCCATCTCGCCGGGCCGGACATATTGCCTCCGTCTCCGGACATCCTCGGCTTGGAACAGCGGTCTGCCTCCGTTATCCTTATCTTTTCGGCATGAACGGGATCCCCCAAAAAATCATTTATCACTGTCTCCGGCTGAAGGCCGAGGTTTTTTGCAGACATGCACAGCGGGCATGATCTCTCCGGTCCTATCTTGATATCCCCGGTCTCACAGATATCCACCCTGCTGTCACCTCCAAGTGCTATGCTCATTATGTCAAGCGAGGGTATCATCGTCCGGTAAGTGCCTATTTTTGCTCCTTCTTCACTAAATACAGCTCTGCCCTCACACATCATGCCAATATCGGTGGATGTACCTCCTATATCGGCGACAATGAAAGTCCCGCCCGGGCCTTCTCCGGATATGCAGCGGGCCCCCTTAAGGCTTGCAGCGGGGCCTGAATAGATCATTTCGATAGGGAACATCCTGCACCAGTCTGAAGGTACAAGGGTGCTGTCGCTTCGGAGAAACATGACCGGACAGGAGAGCCCGTATTTTTTTGCTGCATAAATTATGTCATCGATAAGCCTGCCGGCGAGCGGCACGAGAGATGTGTTCAGATATGCGGTAACAGTCCTTTTTACGGAGTTAAGACGGGAATAGGAGAGCTCATGGCTGCAGGTTACATGGCCCGAACCATTTGCAAGCAATATCTTCTTTACGGCTGTTTCGTGTGCGGGATTCCTCGGAGAGTAGATGGCGGAAACTGTAAAGAGTTCTCCCTGTCTGCCCTTTATAAAATTTTCTACTGATGCGAGGTCTAAAGGCTCACGTTCTTTTCCCCATCCTGTGTGTCCTCCGCTTACCTTAAGGACAGACAACGGAGAGATAGTGCCCTCAATATCCGAAATAATGTGCGGATATTTGTCAAAACCGATCAGGATCAGATTTGACTGTTCTCCCTTACCTTCCAGAAGAGCGTTTGTAGAAACAGTAGTTGAAATGTTGAGTGAAGCTATTTTGCCGGGCTTCCCCCCAATATTTCCGATAAGAGCTGCTAATGATTTTTCTATGGCATTTGCATATGAAAAGTGTCCCGTAGGCAGCTTGACTAAAGAGAGTATCCTTTTACCAACGGGGTCGTAGAGGACTCCGTCTGTATTAGTCCCGCCGACATCTATTCCAATGTTGTATCTCTGGCCGAACGGATCATCCATATTTTGCCCCCCTGAGAGTAAACGGCCGCCTTTCATAAATTTCTTGTTTAATATGGCATATCAACATTATAATATCCTTGTCATAAACGCAGGAAAAGCAGTCTGTCCTATCCTATATAATATAGATTGAGATGTCATCATCGCCCGAGCACAAACAAGACCCTGAACAGAACAACTACACTGTGCAAAGTGCATATTTTATTGTAAAAACTGCTCTGGTCGTTGTAAGCATAGATGGGAGAGGTAATATTCAAAATGCAGAGATACCTCAGATCATTTGCCCTGATATTATCATTATTTTTTGTCCTTGACCCAATGTCTGCAGCAGCTTCCCCTTCCGAGGCCCTTCAGGAGGCACAGAGGCACTATGACGAGTGGGGATTTGCCCATAAAGAAGGCATAGTCCTTGTCCTATCGGGAGGAGGTACAAAGGGACTGGCGCATATCGGCGTTATTGAGGTCCTTGAACGAGAGAATATACCGATAGCAGCTATTGTCGGAACAAGTATGGGAGCCGTAATAGGCGGCCTTTACGCATCTGGGTACAACGCGGAGGAGATGAGGGAGATAATTTCCGATGTGGATCTCATGGAGATAATATCCAACAGGTCCTCTGCCGAAGCAGCCGATGTAAATTACAACAGGCCCCCTTCCAGCGGTTCGGCTGTTTTCAACGTATATATGGACGAGAATAAAAAACCCCGCAGCAACAGGGGCATGCTAAGGGCAAAGGGGCTTTATGCATTCCTGAACGAAATGACTGCAAGAGTCACCGTAACGGATTTCAACCTGCTCCCGATACCTTTCGCGGCCATTGCAACAGACCTCGAAACTGGGGAGACCGTGGTGCTGAGGGATGGCAACCTTGCATCGGCTCTGCGTGGCTCCCTTTCGATACCTGGTATATTCGAACCTTGGGAAATGAACGGAAGGCTTCTCGTTGATGGGGGATTGAAGGCAAACCTGCCCGTGCTTGAAGCAAAAAAAATATTCCCGGGACATCCCGTAGTAGCTGTTAATTTATCGCCTGAAAATATTACAAAAAACAGAGAAAATCTCCGTTCAATGATCGAAGTAATGGCTCAGACTATAGAGATCCTCATGACACACCAGGTGAAAGTCAATGCGGCCGCAGCGGACCTGCTTATCGTTCCTAAAGTGAAGGATTTCGGGATACTCCAGTCAGAGGGCTACGATGAAATAATAGCCAGAGGGGTTGCCGCAGCAGAACCAATGGTAGAAAAGCTCAGCAGCATATCCTGCAGCCCTGATAGGGAATACTGTGAATATGCTCACATCGACCCGCCATCATCCGTTAAACCGACCGTGGCCGAAATAAGGTTTGAGGGCGTTCCTGAGAGTATGGCCAGAATACTTTACTCAAAATATGACCATTGGATAGGGAAACCCCTGAATATGGAAACTATTGCAGACGCGGTCAAGATCCTATCCACCGGAGATGATTTCGTTTCCGTTGAAGGACGCGCACAAAACCTTACAAATGACACTGTAGCGGTGGTATTTTCAATTGAGAGACCGTCAAAATACGAATTCGGCTTAAGCGGATATGCAAGCAATACATACCCCGACAACTGGATATCTTTCAGTGCTCAAATGAGGGACATCTTTCTTGAGGGAGACGTCGGCTCTGCTGAATTCAGATTCGGCTCCAGATGGGGGGCAATGCTGAGATACTTCACTCCAAAGACCGAGCAAGATACACAGTTTGGAATAGTATTGTCAGCACGTCAGGAGGGCATGGCACCGTTAAATGCCCCAAGCAATGATTTCGAACGTTACACCGGTAGGGCTGCCTGGTACAGGGATTTGTCGAGAAACTCCAGACTGGGAATTGGATATGCTGTGGACAGGACCAACTACGTTCGTGAAGAAACACTTCATGGACCTTATATAAATTTCCACTTCAACAATCTTGATGATCCGGTCCTTCCGACCAAAGGATTTTCAGTCAATTCCGATATTTGGTTCCCAATCGGAGAGACAACTGTTACACATACTCGATTCCACATGTATCTGCCTGTCTGGCCATCCTGGAACGTCGTCCTTTCAGGCGGACTGAAGACAGGAGACGTGGATGACCCGGCATATGCAGCTTCCCTCGGGACCAACGAAGAGCTTTACAGCCTTGCCAGCCACCCTCTGCTTGGCGACCAGGCTTACTGGATACACCTGGGCGCGGCAAAGACAGTTGCAAGGTCATGGTGGGGAGGCATCAACCTTGAAGTCTTCGGCAACTTTGGTCAGGCAATGATGGAATGGGAAAACGACAAAAGCTGGTGGGAAGCGGGCATTGCGCTCTCTGCCCCTATGACCAACTTCAGTTCAAGAGTAATGATAATTTACGACCAGAGCGGGGAGATCACATTCGGCTATTCGATAGGCGTTCCCATGTGGTGGAACGGACCTCTTCCATGAAGAAAAAGTGCTGAAAAAGTATCCCGATGAAACAAAGGTAAATTAGGGGACACAGCCATTTATATATTCTTCCAGTGCTTGAACCCCTTGCCCATAACTTCTGATGCTTCCGAAACTACCATGAATGATTTTGGGTGGCTTCTCGCCAGATAGCGCTTAAGTACCATGGTCTGCCTGGGAGTCAGAAGGCACATTATGGTCGGGCGCGCCTCTCCTGAAAAGCCTCCTTCTCCGTAAAGAAGCGTAGATCCCCTGTGGAGCTCGTCGGAGATGTATTTTACGACCGGCTTGGTTTCCTTTGTCATTATCAACACCAGGCGGCGTTTGTCGAAGGACGAAAGGACGCTGTCGATGCTCTGTCCGGAGACATAACTTGAGACAAATCCGTAGAGCATTTTCTCCATTCCTACGATCCCCATGGATCCTCCCAGAATAAGCATGTTTATATAGAAGCTGAAACGCCCGACCTCGATCCCATACCTTTTTCTCAGAACGGCGATCACTATATCCATACCTCCGCCGCTGACTCCCGTCCTGAATATGAGGCCTCCGCCTACACCCTTGATCAGCCCTCCCGCTATCGCGACAAGGAACATATCGTTGATCATAGGGAATTTTATGAACTGGAGCGCTTCCAGCAGAAATGAGATCAAAAGGACATTATATACAGTCCAGAGGACGAAACGCCTCGAAAGTTCTTTCCAGCCCCATGCAAGAAGAAGTGCGTTTGCCGCAAGGGATGATATTGAAGGCGCCAGACCTATGGTATATTTGAGTATTATGGCGATCCCCATAACCCCGGCGTCAGGGAATCTGTAAGGAAGCGTGAAACCAATAACACCTATGGTATAGAGCAGGGAGCCAAGTGTCGATATTATGAATGTCGACCATTCGCTCATTACAAATACTTCCATCTTGACTAATAAATGTTTAAGTCTGTGTTTGGCCTTCACATCTTTACCCCTATTCTTTGAGATTCGGATAACGATATGCTTAAAAGCATAATAAATCAATGCACATTTTACTCATTAGCTGATTTATGATATCCTTTCTATTTGGTATTTGCAAAAATTGCCGCTGAATAAGCGGCAGAATCATCTTACAGGAGGAATATATCAATGGCCGCACCTATGCAGATCAGTCTCGAAGAAATAATTACAATGCTGCTGTCAAGGGTTGAGTCTCTGTCAGCAAACGATGAAAACAGCAAGACAAAATCAAACATCATTTACCGCGTTCTCTATAAGAAGGGACTCATCACTGAAGAAGATATCATGGATTCCGTAAAAGAGGAATACAGGATGCTTAAGGAGCTGGGAGTTATCCAGGCCGAGCCTAAGGATGAGATGTACCGGACGATCACTGACGGGATACTTCAGTGGATCAAGGGAGATGTGGAAGGGATCAAAAGATCCATGGCGGAATATGAGAAGAAACTTCAGGAATATGCGCGTGAAGAGGCCGCAAAAAAGCCCAAGATAGAAGTTGCGGGCGCAAATGTCCTTAATCAGTTGGACAGCATGTCAGGAGCAAAGGGTAAGCTGATAGTCTAAATATTCTTGAAAAAGAACCTGTATTTTCATTGAATACAAAAAATGCCCGCTGGATCGCGGGCATTTTTATTTTTACCAAAAATGTCCGGCAATGTCAGATGTCTATCTGGTCAGCTCTGTCGGGCCTGTAAATCAATACTGAACATTTTGCATAGCGGATGACTTTGTCTGCAGTGCTTCCGACCAGTATCTGTTCAATAAGATTGAAACTCTTGTATCCCAGAAAGATCAGGTCAAAACCATTTTCTTCAGCATATCTGAGGATCTCGTCTGCCGGCTCGCCTGAAACCACTTTTTCTTCTATCACAAGCCCCTCTTTAATGCCGTTTTCCGTTATTACATCACCCATCACCTTATGGAGTTTCTGTCTCGCCGCATCCTCAATATTCTTCTGATCTTCCCTGCTGCTTGAAGATACAAACGCCTTGATGTCGTAACCCTGAAGGAAACGGGAAGTCTGAGGTGCACAGTGGAAGAAAGTCATCTCTGAAGCTATCTTCTGCGCCATCCTGTAACCTGCTCCCGTAGTACGCCGCCCGACCGGGCTGAAATCCACTGCCACAAGCATTTTCATTCTAATGCCGACCTCCTGTGATAATAATATTTCTGCTGATCTTTATATTGCTGATATTGTAGCATTCATTTTCAGATATTTTCAGGAGGTCTTCCAATATAATATTTATATCAAACAAAAAAATCAAAAGCCGCCAACAGCATAAAAGCTGACGGCGGCCTTAAAATGCCTCGCTGTTATCAGGCCTGATCGATGGTGTCAGTCCTTGTCAGGCCTGTATATAAGCACCGAACATGGGGCATAGCGGGCGACCTTTGACGCAGTGCTTCCAACCAACAGATGTTCTATCGCGCTGTAGCTTTTGTAGCCCACTATTATCAGGTCAACATCCTTTTCTTTTGCAAAATTGAGGAGTTCGTCTCCGGGCTCTCCGAAAACTATCATTTCTTCTATGTCCAGGGAATCTGAAACACCGTTTTCAGCAAATACATCTTCCATGATCTTATGTAGCTTCTGCTTTGCCATTTCACCTATCTTTTTCTGCTCATCCCTGCTTGTCGAAGATATAAAGGCCTTTATGTCATAACCCTGAAGAAAACGTGCTGTCTGCGGAGCACAATGGAAAAAAGTTATCTCTTTACCTATTTTTTTTGCTAGGCGATACCCGGCATGGGCAACTTCCCTGCCCACCGGGCTAAAGTCAACAGCTACAAGAATTTTCATCATTCTCTTTACCTCCTGTCGGTCATTGTTATAATTTGTGTTGATCAAAGAGTTATTATTATACCTGTAACGAGAATAATAGGTATATATATAAAATTAGGAGGACACGGGTTGAAGTATTTATTTGATGTGGTTTTTACACCTGCCGAACCGATGGACAAGCATGAATGCAGGCTGGTGGTAGATATTCTAAGGGCTTCGACACAGATAACGACTTTTTTCGACTGTGGGGGTGGCTGCCTTCTTCCTTGTGCAGGAAAAGAAGATGCGATGACGTTAAAAGGTGAACTCGGGCAAGGCTGGATGCTTATGGGGGAGACCGATGGCATAATGATAGAGGGTTTCGACTACGGTAATTCACCTGTTGAAATCAAAAGGAGAGGGGCTCCCGAAAAAGCTCTGATAACAACTTCCAATGGAACTAAGGCTCTTCTGGCAGCAGCAGAAGGATGTCCTCATGTAATAGTTGCCTGCGCAAGAAACGCTGAGGCAGCAGCATGGGATGCTGTATGCTCCGGCAGGAACATCTGCGTCGTAGCTTCGGGAAGAAACGGCAGGTTTTCACTTGAAGATGCCGTTTGCGCCGGAATGATAACGGAAAAGATGTTGGCACTGGCCCCCTCAAACGGAGGCACAGAGATGGAGCTTACAGAAGGAGCGATGACAGCGATGGCACTGTGGCATCACTTTGGCCCTGACCTGGTGTCCGTTTGCATGGAATCCGAACATGGCAGCATCCTTCAGAAACTCGGCTTTGTCGAAGACATATTTTTCTGCGGAGAAATTGACGCTTCAGCCACGGTCCCATGTTACAGAAAAAAGGGCAGCCTGGGTCTTATAAGTGCCGGATAAGACGGGGGCATTCATATATACAAGCCCCCGTCCTTAAAAATTTATTTTTGTAATATATTATTTTACCTGATCTTCCATCTCTTCAATTATCTCTGAGAATACGTCAAGCGCTTCGTTGAAATCCCTGCGTCCCAGACCCAGCCTGAAGTTGTTTGTGTCAAGACCGAAGGCACGTTCGCCGATTATCAGAAGTTCCTTTTCCTGCATTGCTTTTTCGCACATTTCCGTTACATCGAAGGGCCTCATCAATTTGGGGAAAGCAATACTTCCGCCATTAGGCTGGATCCAGTGCAGCACCTTCTTATGCTTTTTAAAGAATTTTTCTGCGACATTAAGATTGTCAAGGACTATCTTATGGTTGCGCTGCAGAAGATATGTTGCGTTCCTCATGGCGATCGTGGCCAGGATCTCTCCGGGGGCATTGTTGCACAGAGTGGTATAGTCCTTGTATGCAGCACAGTTCTCAAGAATATTTTTATTTTTAGTAACAAGCCAGCCCATTCTTGTGCCAGGGAGTCCGAACTTGTTAAGGCCTCCTATAGTTGTAGCTCTGGGATACATATCCGCCAACGAGGGAAGTGCTGCTGCCGGGTCGTGTTCCATGCCGCGGTATGTCTCTTCGCAGAACACCCAAGTCCCCATCCTGTCTGCCATGTTCAGAATCCTGTCCATCTCAGTCTTAACAGGTATATATCCGGTGGGATTGTTGGGAATGTTCAGCACGAGGAGTTTGGTCTTAGGGGAGATATTCTCGGCAAGGAAGTTAAAATCAAGGTTCCATCCCCATGTAGTTTCTTCGAGAGGCCACTTGATTATCTTGCATCCGAGAGCCCTCGGGATCTCATACAGTGACGGAAGGCAGGGCTGCATGACAATTACTTCGTCCCCGGGATCCAGCAGTGTGTTCATGAATATGAATATCCCCTCTTCAGGGACAAGTTCAAGTATGTCAGAAGGACGTATCGTGATATATCTTTTGGCCACGGCCTCACGAAGAGGCGCAAAACCCATCTGGTCGGTATAACCAAGACTGAGATTGTCCCACATATTCTTGCATTCCTCGTCTGCCATGTCGAGTATTTCCTGCATGGTGCAGTATTCGCATGCTGACTGGCTCAGCCTGTATTTTGCCTTCGAAGAGTATCTGGCGAAAAGTCTCTCCAGTTTGAATTCTTTAATTTTCATTAAGATCCCCCTCTTAAAGTGTTTTATCTTTATATAAGCATCTTTCTTTGACCTCTAAAGTATAACCTTTTTCAGAAAAGTTGTAATCACTCGTGCCCTATAGCTTCAACGATTTCTTGAGAAAAACAAAAAATCCAACCTTACTTTAAGTCCGTCAACTAAAGCTATATAATAAAACCCGTGAGATATTTCAGGATATTTTGTTATATACAAACCACAAACAAATATATCAAGTTAGCAAACGGAAACCTAGGCAAAATATCTAATAAGAGACAGACTTTTTTGAAATTGTAGCATAGACAGAAAAATACATTTTTTAATCCATCTATTGCAATCTGATATATCTGTGATAAAATTATAGAGAGGGGTAATGTAATGAGTGGCAGCGGTGATTCTTTTTTCACGATAAAATCTCTGAGGGAACAGGTTTACGACTACCTTCGCTTTCAGATGAACGACGGAAAGATCCGGCCCGGGTCCTTCCTCAACCTCAACGAGATCAGTATGGAGCTGGGGATGAGCAGGACGCCTCTCAGGGACGCTCTATTCCAGCTTGAAACAGAGGGATTTGTTACCATATACCCAAGACGAGGGGTTATCGTGAATACTCTGACTCTCGAAAAGATCAGGAATATCTACGAGATCCTCGGAGGCCTTGAATCATCGGTCATGGTACACATAGCACTCCGTTTCAGGGAAAGTGACGCAGACATCATGGAAAAGTGCAACATCCAGATGAGAAAGGCTCTTGACCAGAACAATTTTCCCCTGTTTTACGAGGAAAACCTGAAGTTCCACAATGTCTATCTCAATATGTCCGACAACTCAGAGATCCTGCAATATATAAAAATACACAGGGAAAGGCTGTACGATTTCCCGAGAAACAAGACCTACGTCAAGGAGTGGGAACTCCACTCCCTCGAAGAACACAAGACACTGATCGAGCTGCTCAGAAAAGGCGACTTCAACGGGGCGGCCGAATACATAAGGGACGTTCACTGGTCGTTCCAGGTCCAGGAAAGATTTATTCGGAAGTATTATTTTGCAAAGCATTCCGAACTGGACATCTCTGAGGAGGCATAAAAGTATTGGACATCACCGGGATAGTATTTGACATAAAAAAGTACTCGATACATGACGGTCCGGGAACGAGGACAACGATACACATGAAGGGATGCCCTCTCTCATGTTGGTGGTGTCACAACCCCGAAAGCCAGTCGATGACACCGCTCATCCTCTTTAGGAGTGAGAAGTGCATAGGGTGCGGAGCATGTGTCAGATCTTGTCCCAACAAAGCAATATCATCAACAGAAGGTTCTTTAAAAACAGACCTCGGACTATGTGACGGATGCGGGATATGCCAAGATGTCTGCCCTTCCGGGGCACGTGAGCTCTGCGGGAGAAAATATACTGTTGGCCAGCTTATGGAGGAACTCAGAAAGGATGAGATCTTTTTCAGGGAGGGCGGCGGGGTCACCTTTTCGGGAGGTGAACCACTGTTGCAGCCGAAATTTGTCATCGAAGCCCTTAAGGCCTGCGGGCGGGAAAGATTTCACAGGGCAATTGACACCTGCGGGTTCGTAGACAAAAAGGTGATAACGGAAGCAGCAAGGCATACCGACCTATTCCTTTACGACCTGAAACACATGGACCCGTCAAGGCACAGGGAATATACGGGAGTTGACAATGCTGTGATACTTGAGAACCTTGTCGCTATCTCAGAACTTGGATCGAAAATAAATATCAGGTTCCCCTTTATGCCGGGGCTTAATTCAGACGACGAAAACCTCAAGGCACTGGGAGAGTTCGTATCAAAACTTAAAGGGATAACGGGAGTCAACATTCTTCCCTACCACACCGTAGCCAGGGGAAAACATGAGAGGTGGAGCATGGAATACAAGCTTCCGGACCTGCTTCCTCCCACAGAAAACCAGACGCGGAACGCTGCAAGGATACTTGAGAACTTCGGGCTCAAAACACATATCGGCGGTTAGGGAAACAAAAGTACTGAATACAATGCGCATCAGGCGCATCATAATACAAGCGGCAGACCTGAACACAATAGAGTGAGGGTCGGGGCAGTACTTAAAAATTTATCAGAGTCTGAGAGAATACTTGGGGAGGCAAAAAACATGAACGAACGCATCAAACGTCTGCGTGATGAAAGCTTTGAAGCACATCCATCGATATGCATAGAGAGAGCCGTTCTTGAGACAGAATTCTACAAAGAGAACGACAATAAATTTCCTATGCCCGTAATGCGTGCATTAAACTTTAAGCACATCTGTGCAAACAAGACCATCTATATCGGGAAAGAGGAACTGATCGTTGGTGAGAGAGGTTCAAAACCTAAGGCAGTCTCAACTTTTCCTGAGCTTACATGTCATTCAAGGGAAGACCTGGAGATCCTTAACATCAGAAATCAGCAGAACTATTCTGTAGACCCCAAAGATATCGATACCTACGAAGAGAAGGTCATCCCTTTCTGGCGCGGACGCTGCATGAGGGACAAGCTTTTCGAGCGTATGCCGGAAGACTGGATAAATCTGTACGAGGCAGGCACATTCACAGAGTTCGGCGAGCAGAGAGCTCTTGGTCACACAGCACTAGACGGGCTTATCTACAAAAACGGAATGCTTGATCTGAAAAAGCAGATCGCCGAATCACGCGCGAAACTTGACTACCTGAACGATCCTCATGCTACAGCGAAGGACGAACAGCTTCAGGGTATGGATATCTCATGCGACGCAGTCATCATCTTTGCCGAAAGGCATGCTGAACTTGCCGAAAAAATGGCAGCCGTTGAGAGCGATCCAAGTCGAAAGGCAGAGCTGCTCAAAATAGCCGATGTCTGCAGGCATGTACCTGCAAATGCGCCTAGAGACTTCTGGGAGGCAGTCCAGATGTACTGGTTCGTACACCTTGGAACGATAACCGAACTCAACGGATGGGATGCTATGAGTCCGGGCCATCTTGACCAGCACCTCGCACCCTTCTATGAGAAGGGTGTAAAGGAGGGAACGCTTGACAGGGAAGCGGCGAAGGAACTCCTCTCCTGCCTCTGGATCAAAGTCAACAACACCCCTGCGCCGCCCAAGGTCGGAGTGACCGCTGCAGAAAGCGGAACGTACAACGACTTTACGAACATCAACCTTGCAGGCCTGAAGGCTGACGGTACGGACGGATCAAGCGAAGTGACCTACATCTGCCTTGAGATCTTTGACGAACTTCGCCTTCTGCAGCCCCAGGGCAACATTCAGGTCAGCGAGCGCACACCGGACAACGTTATCCGGGCTGCGGCAAAGGTATTCCGCAACGGAATGGGCTATCCCTCGGTATTCAACGCCGACATGGTCATCCAGGAACAGATGCGCGTAGGCAAGACCCTTGAGGACGCCCGTGAGGGAGGAACAAGCGGATGCATCGAGACAGGCGCGGCTGGCAAGGAGGCATATCTGCTCCACGGCTATCTTAATATCCCCAAGCTGCTGGAATACACACTGACCAACGGGGTAGACATGCTGACCGGAAAGCAGGCAAGCATCAAGACAGGCGATATCAGTGAATTCAAGACATTTGACGACCTGTATGAGGCATTTGAGAAACAGCTCAACTACACAATAGAGACAAAGATCAAGGTGGACAACTACCTTCGCTATCAGTACGCTACAAAGATGGCTGCCACCTTCCTTTCAGTCGTGATCAGGGACTGCATACAGAAGGGCAAGGACTACTACAATGGCGGACCGCGCTACAACAGTGACTACATACAGTGCACCGGTATCGGAACGATCACAGACAGCCTTTCGGCAATAAAGAAGCATGTATTCGAAGACAAAAAGTACACTCTGGAAGAACTAGTCGCGGCAATGGAAAAGAACTGGGAGGGAGAAGAGGAGATGCGTCTGACCCTCTTGAACAAGACCCCCTTCTTCGGCAACGACGATGACTACGCTGATGATATTATGAAGAAGGTCTATGACAGCCTCTTCAGGGCGATAGACGGCAGGCACAGCATTCTTGGTCCTACATATCACCTGAATATGCTCAGCACGACATGCCACAACTACTTCGGACAGAAGCTGGCCGCATCACCGAACGGGCGATTCTCCGGGATGCCGGAATCAGACGGCACATCACCCAGCCACGGCGCAGACCGCAAGGGACCGACAGCTGTAGTCAAGTCCCTCGCAAAGATGGACCAGGTCAAATCAGGCGGAACGCTCCTCAACCAGCGCTTCCTCCCATCTGTCCTCGCCGGCGAGGAGGGCATTGAAGGAGTAAAGAACCTTATCCGCTCCTACTTCAAGCTAGGAGGGCACCATATCCAGTTCAACGTAGTTGACGAAGATACATTGCGCGATGCTCAGGAGCATCCCGACAACTATCGCGGACTCCTCGTAAGGGTCGCAGGCTACAGCGATTACTTCGTAGACCTCGACACGTACCAGCAGGAAGAGATAATAGCCAGGAACGCCCAGGAAGGCTTCTAAAACCTGGCTTAAAGAATGATCAAAGACAAAAGCGGAGAGGCCTTTCAAAAAGAGAGGCCTCTCCGCTTGCCGTCAAGGGCAAAGATAATTATAACCTGCTGTTTTTAAGCTCTTCGTCAAGCCTGTGCATTTTGGCGAGCGAGTACTTGTCAAGCCTTTTAAGCATACTCTTCCTGGCAGCCATTCCAAGTTCAGCCTTTGAAAGCCCTCCCTCTTTACCTCTCTCCTTCCAGCTGATCTTTTTGCCTTTGAAATAGAGATCCAGATCAGCAATACGCTCACCCGATCCATCATATTCAAGTCCCGACAGGAACCCCTTTACAGATTCCTCGTCAAGCGGGGTAAAGAGTCTTAGGAGGTAAATATCAGCTACTCTCCCCATCAGAGTGTACTCCCTCTCCCATCCTTCTTCCAGTATGGTTCCGATCTGGAGACCCTGGACCGCAGTCCATATCCTCTTTCTGTGAGTGCTGAAGTGCCCTTCCTTGTCACCGATGCGGATCTCCATACTGTTCCAGTCAGGAGTGCCCATGGAATCCCCCAGGTATTCATTCTGCCTCATCCTTAGCGTTGCGATCAGTTTCTCCTTTGAATGTTCCGTAACATAAAGGGCCTTGTCGTGCATTTTTGAGTGAGGTATCCAGTGGTTGAGGGGTTCAGAGGTAAAGTAGATCACCGAAGAGTCTTCAGGCAGAGGTTCACTGAAATATGGCTCGTTCGGAACATAAACACCCCCGAAATCCTCCTTGATCTTTTCAATTCCCTTTTCTATATCGCCAAGCAGCCTCATAAGTACATAGCCGGGCTGCATCCTGCTTTCAATGATACCTTCGCCGAGCCTTGCGTTCAGCATCATGCAGAGAAGGCGTTGTATGCTGGTCTCCGAAATATAGACCCTTACTTCTTCCTGCTCTGCGCCTTTTATTATCCTGGCAACCACTATCCTGCTGAATTCACCCGAAAAAGAGAAGGCCTCTTCTATGTCACTTCCGGCATACTCACCCCAGCTCAGCAGTATCTGCTCAGCTCTTTCAAAATCTTTGGTGAAAGTAAAGACTATTGTCTCCGGACCGCTTCTTACAAAAAAAATCATTGTCCGCATTTCCTTTCATCACATTTAATTCCCTAAAAATATTAAAATAATAATCAATGTCCTTATATCACATTATAATATTTATTTAAAAAAAGAGATGTAATTTTTTAATTTTAAAAGTACACCTTATGCCATTACCGACATCCAAATAGCGTCATATTCACTTACAACGTATAATGGTCATCGAGAGCAATTTAATAAGGGGTGAAAATATGGCAAGGCCGGAGATCCTTAAATGCGTATTGTGCGGAAGGGAGTACAGCCCGGAGCCGGAAAGGTACGTCTGTGAAGTATGCGGACTTGACGGGACTCTTGACGTCCTCTATGACATCAGTGAAGCAAAGAAGAGAGTAACTAAGGATTCGCTTTACCTCTGCGGGGAGATGTCCATGTGGAGATACATGGATATAATGCCTGTACTGAATGACGAGAACATACCGGAGCTTGCTGCCGGATGGACCCCTCTTTATGAAAATAAAAAACTGGCATCAAAATATGGGGTAAAAAAACTTCACATAAAGGACGACGGAAGAAACCCGACCGCCTCGCTCAAGGACAGGGCAAGCGCCGTGGGCGTTGCAAAAGCCCTGGACTTTGGGCAGAATACGGTCGCATGCGCATCGACGGGTAACGCCGCAAGCTCACTTTCGGGCTTTGCAGCCGTGACAGGGCTGGACTCCTACATATTCGTCCCCGAGAAAGCTCCGTCGGCAAAGGTGACACAGCTTCTCGTCTATGGCGCCAATGTGGTCCTGGTAAAGGGAGATTACGCAAAAGCTTTCGATCTGGCCACTGCCGCAATAGAAAAATTTGGATGGTACAACAGAAACTGCGCAATAAACCCATACCTCGTTGAAGGCAAAAAGACCTGCGCTATGGAGATAGCCGAACAGCTCAACTGGGAGGTCCCCGACAGGGTATTTATCTCGGTGGGCGACGGGTGCTGTATTGGCGGACTTTATAAAGGATTTAGGGACCTGCTCGAACTGGGACTCATCGACAGGATGCCCAAGATAACAGGAGTTCAGGCTGAGGGTTCAAGCCCTATCTACAAGGCGATAAAGGAGAATTCCGAAGTGGTGGAATTCGGCCCGGCAGATACTATAGCGGACAGCATATCCGTCGGCGCGCCTAGAAACTGGGCTAAAGCGCTGAGGGCAATAAGGGCATCCGGAGGTACGGCAGTGACAGTCACAGATGATGAAATACTCTCTGCCATACCTGAACTCGCACGCTCTTCAGGGGTATTCGGGGAGCCTGCGGGAGTGACGGGCTTTGCCGGATTCCGCAAGATGGCCCTCGCAGGGGAGACAGCTCCGGACGAGACCGTTGCGATAGTTGTTACAGGAAACGGGCTTAAGGATATCGAGAGCGCGAAGAGGTCGGCGGGAAAACCTCTCTCATGCTCTCCGGACATTGAAGAATTTTCAAGACTGATATCCATAAAATGAAATACGGAAAATATTCTGAAAGGGGAAATATTCAGTGATAGACCTCACAGTCTACGAAGAAAAACTTAAAAACGCAGTCGATCTGGCAAAGAAAAGAAACATTCTGATACCCACATTTAAACAGATGAGGGATCCTGAAAAAAATACTCCTGCCAAAATCAAGGAAAAGCTCCGGAATACCGGCCTTTGGGATGTTGATCCCGCAAACCTCTTCAGAATTACATGGAAGAACGAGCCTAAAAAAGCAGGGGGGCTTTTTGGAGAAGTTAACACCCTTGAGTTCCCAAGCAAGTTCACCGGAGTCAGGGCCCGTATTATCGCGCTCTGCGGAAAATGGTTCCCTACAGGGGCTCATAAGGTCGGAGCAAGTTTCGGCTGCCTTGTTCCCCGTCTGGTGACGGGACAGTTCGACCCCACATGCCAGAAGGCAGTCTGGCCATCGACCGGCAACTATTGCAGAGGGGGAGCCTACAATGCTCAGCTTCTTGGATGTGAATCCATCGCCATACTTCCTGAGGGCATGAGCAAGGAACGCTTTGAATGGCTGCGGACGGTAGCAGGGGAGATAATCGCCACCCCCGGCACAGAAAGCAACGTCAAGGAAATTTATGACGAGGTCGCCAGGATACGGGCATCCCGCCCCGAAGCTGTAATATTCAATCAGTTCGACGAGATGGGCAACCACTTATGGCACTACTATGTGACAGGCAGCGCTATGGAAGATGCTTTGAGAAAGGCTATGGGACCTAAAGACAGGTACGCCGGAGTGGTCGTGACATCCGGATCAGCAGGAACAACTGCATGTGGTGATTACTTGAAGGAAATATTCCCTATGAGCAAAGTCGGCGTCGGAGAGGCTCTCCAGTGTCCGACCCTCTATCTCAACGGCTTTGGGGAACATCGGATAGAGGGCATCGGAGACAAGCACATCCCCTGGGTCCACAACGTAAAAAACACAGACCTCGTCTTTGCTATCGACGACAACAACTGTATGGGGATGATACGCCTCAGCAACGAGCCGGAGGGACAGGAATACCTCAGAAGTCTGGGGCTGTCGGATGAGTTCATATCACAGCTCCCCCTGATGGGCATATCCGGGGCCGCGAACGTCGCCATGGCCATAAAGATGGCCAAGTACTACGAGCTTACTGAGAACGATGTAATACTGACAGTCCTTACCGACTCGATGGAGATGTACACATCAAGGCTGGAAGAGATGCGCGCTGAGCTTGGGGCATACTCTCCGCTGAGGGCTGCTGTCGACCACCAGAGATTCGTGCTGGGGATGGGCATCGACGGGATGATGGAGCTTAACTACTATGACCGTAAGAGGATCCACAACCTGAAGTACTACACATGGGTCGAGCAGCAGGGCAAGACCAGTGATGAGCTGAATGCCCAGTGGTATGACCCGGACTACTGGAAAAGCGTACACAGGATGGCGGATAAAATTGATCAGAAGATACAGGAATTCAACAGAATGACCGGATTGGGTGAATAGCGTATGAGAGTTATCGATCTCAGCTGGCCGATTACAGACGGAATGATGGTCTTTCCCGGCGATATTCCCCCGTCTGTCAAAAAGGGAGCGACAATGGAGGAGAACGGCTGGAGGACAACGCTTCTCTCGTTTACCTCTCACACGGGGACCCATATGGACGCCCCCTCACACATGATGCCGGATGGAAAAAGCCTCGACCGGCTCCCCAACGAGACCTTCTTCGGCTTCGGCCTGGTAGTTGACGTAAGGGGCTGCGCCGGAAGAAGGATAGAGCTTGCCGACATCAAGGTAAGTTCATCAATGCTGTCAGAAGCAGACTTCATTCTTTTCAGGACAGGATGGTCAGAAAAATGGGGTACTGAGGATTATCTCAAGGGTTATCCCGTCCTTTCCCCTCTTTCCGCCAAATGGATCTCTGAGAAGAGGCTGAAGGGTATAGGTTTTGATGCAATTTCAGCAGACGCGGTCGATTCTGATTCAAATGACATACATAAAATATTGCTCTCGGGCGGGCTCGTTATCCTTGAAAACCTAAGGGATCTGGATAAATTGGGGGAAAAGGCGTTCTGTATGGCTGCTCTTCCACTTCCACTGAAAGATCAGGACGGCGGCCCTGCCAGAGTTATGGCGGTTCTGGAGAAATAGTCAGGATATCATATACGGAACAGAAGCAGAGTGCCGGACTTTTTTAATGTCCGGCACCCGCTTTATTTGATCAGAAGTTTTTTATAATACTGAAAGGATAAGCTCCCTTATCACCTTAGACGCCACCGCAGTCGAGACTCCGCTGCTGTCGTAGTGTGGGGCAAGTTCGTTGACATCGCATCCGACTATATCAAGTCCTCTGAGGCGATGAACGGCTGATATCAGATCGACAAAAGATACTCCGCCGGGTTCAGGAGTCCCGGTGCCCGGGAATATGGACGGGTCAAGCACATCAAGGTCTATGGTGAGGTAGACAGGTTTCCCCCTAAGCAAATCAAGAACTTCATTCAGAGTTCCGAAATCGTACTTCCTCTGAACGGCGTTCTCCCTTGCCCAGAGGTCTTCCTCCCTTGTCATAGAACGGATCCCGAACTGGTATACCTTGCCTCCGATAAGCTCGTGGCAGCGCCTTATGACTGTCGCGTGTGAAAGTTTTTCTCCCATGTAATCGTCCCTGAGGTCTGCATGCGCATCAAAGTGGAGAATATTAAGGCCGGGATGTTTTTTTACAATTGCCCTTACAGCTCCCAAAGTGACAAGATGCTCCCCGCCTATCATCAGTGGTATCTTGTCATCAGATGCTATCTCTGAAGCTGCTTCCTCTATCCTTTCAAGGACTTCACTGGTGTTGCCGAAAGGCAGGTCCAGTTCTCCGGCATCAAAGACCGAGATATCTGTAAGATCCTTTTCAAGATAGGGAGAGTAGGTCTCTATTCCGTATGATTCGGTGCGGATGGAAGACCCGGCAAATCTCGAACCGGGCCTGTAGCTGCAGGTTCCGTCAAATGGAGCGCCGAATATGACGAGGTCCGCCTCGTCATAACTGCTTTCGCACCCTATGAAGACCATCGGCCCATTATTCTTTATCGGCGTCATCAAGCAGTTCCTTTACATAGGTCGGGATGGCAAAG
>DAIRTK010000016.1:0-4734 GCA_036803945.1 Synergistaceae bacterium | reverse complement strand
TTATTCTTTATCGGCGTCATCAAGCAGTTCCTTTACATAGGTCGGGATGGCAAAGCAGCCCCGGTGGAGATCTGTGTTGTAATACTTCGTCTTTATGCCCAGACTGTTCCATCTGTCTGCATCAAGATCCTTTATCGGGTCTTTTTTCTTGGATGCAAAGCCGAAAAGCCAATGACCTGACGGATATGTCGGTATGTGCGCCTGGTAGACACGGGTTACCGGGAAGAACTCCCTTATCCTCTTGTGGGCCCTCTTCATCGACATGGCATAGCTTTCATAGTAGGGACACTCATGCTGGTTGACCAGGATCCCCTCTTCAGTCAGAGCCTTGTAGCAATTGCCGTAAAATTCTTTTGTGAACAATCCTTCTCCCGGGCCGAATGGGTCAGTGCTGTCCACTATGATCAGGTCATATATGTTGACCTTGTCGCGGACGAACTTGAGCCCGTCTTCGTAGTAGATGGTGACCCTCGGATCAGAGAGCTTCGAGGATGTCTGCGGCATGTACTCGAGGCATGCATCGACTACCATCTTGTCAATTTCAACCATGTCTATCTTCTCGATCGTACTGTATCTCGTGAGCTCGCGGACAGTGCCGCCGTCACCGGCTCCGATAACAAGGACCTTCTTTATGCCGGGGTTCGCTGCCATCGGAACATGGACTATCATGTCGTGGTATATGAATTCATCCTTCTCCGTAAGCATCATAAGTCCGTCAAGCGTGAGGAAACGGCCGAATTCCTCGGCTTCGAAGACGTCTATCCGCTGGAATGTGCTCTTCGCCGAATAGAGCTGCTTATCTACCCTGATGGAAAATCTGACGTTTTCGCTGTGTTCTTCCGTATACCAGTATTCCATTTTTTATTCCTCCACCGTCTCAATATTGTTCATTTCCATATCCTTGGTGCCGGTCATTACACATCCCTTTTCCTTGGCGTACCTGATATAGTCGATTATTTCAGCTGTAAGGCGCTCTCCGGGCGCAAGTATCGGAATCCCGGGGGGATATGCCATCACAAGTTCCGCGCTTATCATTCCAAGGCTGTCCCTGATGGGAACGCTTTTTTTATTTGCGTGGAAAGCCTGCTGTGGAGTCATCGCCACCTGCGGATCGATATACTCGTGGTCAAGCATGTTCATCGGGTCTCTGCTGAAGCGGCGCTGTATCTCGGAAAGAGCCCCGAGCAGCCTCTCAATTTCGAGTTCCCTGTCTCCTACGGAAATAATGGCCAGGACGTTGCCGATATCCCCAAATTCTATCTGTATTCCGAATTCATCCCTCAGGATGTCATATACCTCTATCCCGGCAAGGCCCATCGCACGAGTGTGAATGCTTAGCTTTGTCGAGTCAAAATCGAAGACCGTATCTCCGTTGATTATCTCTTTTCCGAAAGCCCTGAAGCCGGGTATCCTGTTGACCTCTCTTCTTGCATATTCACTGAGGGAGCAGACCTTCCCAAATATCTCCCTGCCGTTAAGGAAGAGGTTCTTCCTAGCTATGTCGAGCGAAGCCATCAATAGATAGCTGCCGCTTGTCGTCTGTGTCAGGTTTATTATCTGCCTCACAGCTTCGGCATCGACGCCGGGACCAAGGAGCAGCATCGAGCTCTGGGTAAGGGAGCCTCCAGTTTTGTGAATGCTGACTGCGGACATATCCGCTCCCGCGTCCATCGCGGAAAGGGGCAGGTCATCGCCAAAATAGAGATGTGTTCCGTGGGCCTCGTCTATAAGGGACAGCATGCCCGCATCGTGGGCAATGCCTACTATCTCTCTCAGGTCGCTGCAGACACCGTAATATGTTGGGTTGTTTACAAATATTGCCTTGGCATCGGGATTTTCCGACACTGCCTTTTTTACGTCGCTTACTGACATCCCCAGGCTTATCCCAAGCTCCGGCTCTATTCCGGGGTTCACATAGACAGGTGCGGCTCCGCAGATAACCATCGCGTTTATTACGCTCTTGTGGACGTTTCTCGGCATTATGATCTTGTCGTTCTGTCTGCAGCATGAGAAGATCATGTTCTGAACGGCGGCTGTCGTGCCGTTAGTTATGAAGAAGGCCTGGCTTGCCCTGAAGGCCTCTGCCGCAAGGATCTCCGCCTCCCTTATGACTCCTGTCGGATGGGTCAGGTTGTCCAGGGGCTTGCTTGAATTGAGATCCATCGAGATGCACTTCTGGCCGAAGGCATCGACAAGGGCCTTATGCCCCTTGCCCTGCTTGTGGCCCGGGACGTCAAAGGAGACGATCCTGTTGTCTATGTACTTCTGAAGAGCATCATAGATCGGTGTACTGTCCTGTCTATTCATAGACGTTCATTCCCGTGTAGATCTCTATCATCTCCCTGCGGAGCCTGTTGGTTATTTCGAGCCTCTCCTTCGGGGTGAATTCAAGCACATCGTTGTTGAAGAGGTAGTTCTGGAGGTGCAGCTCCTTTATCAGCATCTTCGTGTGGAAAATGTTTGACTGGTAGACATTTATGTCCTGGGCATCATATTCCTGCAGGGTCCTTGCATCAATAAAATCCTGTATCGAGGCTATCTTGTGGTCAATGTAGCACTTTCTGCCGTCCATCTCCCGGGTGAAGCCCCTCACCCTATAGTCAATGGTGATAATGTCGGAATCGAAGCTTCCTATGAGGTAGTCGAGAGCATTCAGCGGGGAGATCTTTCCGCATGTGGACACGTCAATATCAACACGAAAGGTCGATATGGCCTGGTTCGGATGGAATTCAGGATATGTGTGGACCGTGAGGTGGCTCTTGTCCAGGTGGCCGCATACAGTTTCACGCTTAGAGAGTATCTCCAGACCGCTGTTGCATGAAGGGTCAAGGGTCTCGGGAGGCATGGGCATCTCCGAGATCAGGATGGTAACGCTTGCTCCCTGGGGATCGTAGTTTTGCTTTGATATATTCAGGACATGGGCGCCGATCATGTCGGTGACATCGCAGAGGATGTTGGTAAGACGCTCTGCGTTGTACTGTTCGTCGATGTAGTCTACGTAATCTTTCTTTTCTCTCTCTGTCTTTGCGTAGCATACATCGTAAATGTTGAAGCTAAGCGTTTTTGTAAGGTTGTTAAAGCCATACAGTTTAATTTTCTCGGCCATCTCAGGCTCCTTTCTGAAAATGGCCTCCGCACGAGTGTTCATCTCTGCGAGGAGTGTTTTGCACCCCTAAAAACTAAAAAACAACCACCTTTCTTTGTCATTGGACAAGAAAAGGATAGTTGTACTTGATACATGATCCCTACTTTAATTTGATTGATGTTATATACAAATATTGGTAGTTTATTTGAGCCTATACAGTAATAAATACTTTTACTGCTCATGTCGACCATTCACAAGTACTCAAAACTTATGAACACAATTTCGCGGAGGTCTCCGCAACAAAATTTGAGCTTAAGCTCATCAACACGATATCACAATCGCTAGTTCGGCATTTGACCCGGCTGTCCGTATGGCCTTCGAATAACTGTAATACAGTTAGGTCAGACTTGATGAATGCTTGACTTGGTTTGTGATGATAGACTTAAATACCCTACCCTCCTCATTACCGCTATCACTAGTGGTTTTTTATCATATAAATGAAAATGTTGCAAGCAATTTTATGACGATTTGATACAATTGCATAAATGTGAGATATTCATTTGAAGATGACAAGCATAATAAGAAAAGGGGTTCCTTAAATGAACAACAAAGCAGATCACGAATCACGCTATCAGCAGCTTGCTTCCGACATCGCATCAAGGATAGCCGAAGGCAGTTATCGCGAGGGGGACAAAATATTCGCCCGCTCATCCCTCGCTTCCCAGTACCAGGTCTCTTCGGAGACTGCCAGAAAGGCCGTGTGTGTGCTGGCCGAACTTGGGATAGTCGAGGCTGAGAAAGGCAGCGGGGTCACGGTCAAATCCAGGGAGAATGCCCTGCTCTTTATATCAAGGCGCAGGGACGCAAGGACCATCTCTTTCCTCAAGAACAGCATCGTGGAAAAAGCAGAGAGGCAGATGAAGGAGATCGCGGAGCTGAAAGAAGAGGTAGAGCGGCTTGTTGACCTCACGGAACGCTTCCGCTCCACAAACCCGTTCATCCCCTTCGAAATAACCCTTGAAGGAAAGCTGCCTTCACTTGGGAAAAAAATATCCGAGCTCTGCTTCTGGCAGTCGACTTCTGCTACCGTAGTGGCCATTAAGAAAAAGGGGTCCCTCATACTTTCGCCAGGAGGCTCGACACTCCTTGAAGAGGGAGACGTTCTCTATTTTGTGGGAGATGAGGGCAGCTATTCAAGGGTAAAATATTTCCTTCAGACCCTCCTTATAAAAGACTCCTTGGATTATTAACAAAGCAAGGTTCAAACCCTCCCGATTACATGGAATAATTCCTGACAAAGCATTTTTAACTTGAAAAAGTAACAACTTTATGTAAGAATAGGAGTGTTGCAATCATATAAACGGAGGGATACTGATGAATAAAAAACTTAGGGGTGCGCTTTTGCTTTTACTGATGGCCCTGATCTGCGCAATTCCGGCACAGGCTTGGGCAAAGACGGAGATCGTAGTTACGGACAACGGCTGGGACAGCCAAAAGCTTCACAATGAGATAGCAAGGATAGTTGTCGAAAACGCCTATGACGGATACGTTCTGAAAACGTCGACGGCATCCTCCACCATGAACTGGCAGGCGATAATCGCGGGAGACGTGGACCTTGACATCGAAAGCTGGACCGACAACGTAGCCAC
>DAIRTK010000015.1:0-27958 GCA_036803945.1 Synergistaceae bacterium | reverse complement strand
ATGATGATGCGCAGGAGTGCCTTTGGAGTTTATTACGGCAGTTCGCGTCCCTGATGCGGCGCGATACCCGATAAAAACTACTAAGGCAGTCCATTTAACATATGGGCTGCCTTTTTTTATTAGTTTCAAATAAGAGAAAGGGGGCATACAAATGCCTATAAAGATACCGGACAGTCTCCCTGCGACACAGACACTGCTGAATGAAAATATTTTCGTTATGCATGAAGTGCGTGCAGCCAAGCAGGACATACGACCTCTTCAGGTCGCACTGCTGAACCTGATGCCTACCAAGATAGAGACGGAGACCCAGTTTGCCCGGCTGCTTGGCAATACCCCTCTCCAGGTGGAGCTAACGCTTCTGCAGACCGCGACTTATGAAGCAAAAAACACCAGCCGGGAGCATCTTCTCTCCTTTTATCAGACATTTGACCAGATCTGCGGGAGAAAGTTTGACGGACTTGTTATAACCGGAGCTCCGGTGGAACTGCTGGAATTTGAGGATGTCGAATACTGGGAAGAACTGTGCAGGATAATGGAGTGGAGCAAAACACATGTCTACAGCACCCTCCATATATGCTGGGGAGCACAGGCTGCTCTTTATTATCACTATGGCATACAAAAGCATCCGCTTCCGAAAAAGCTTTTCGGAGTCTTCCCGCATGAGGTGGAATATAAGAATTCTATGCTGTTCAGGGGATTTGACGATATATTCATGGCCCCCCATTCACGTCATACAACGATCTACAGGGAGGATGTGGAATTGGTGCCTGAGCTGCAGATCCTTGCCTCTTCGGAGGAGGCGGGGGTCTACGTTGTAAAGACTGAACAGGGAAAGCAGATATTTATAACAGGGCATTCGGAATATGATGCAGGAACTCTTGAAAAAGAGTATCTGAGGGATAAGAATGCAGGACTTCCCATTGAGGTCCCCAGGAACTATTATCCTGAAGACGATGACAGGCGCAGGCCTCTCGTAAGCTGGAGAAGCAGTGCCAACCTTCTCTTTATGAACTGGCTCAACTATTTTGTATACCAGACCACTCCCTATGAGCTTGACGCCATTGGTACAGAAAGGGAAAACGACTGGCTGGCACAATAGTTGTTTACGTCAAAAAAAGGGCCGTCCGACAATGATGCCTGCCTGGTGCAAGATCGCGGAACGGCCCCTTTAAAATACTGAGTTGTCTGTTATTTGTTTAGATCTCAGCGATCCTGAGTGCCTTTGTCATTGAATTTTGCCTCAATATGAGCTCCGTCGCAGAAGGGTTTGTCCTTTGATTTTCCGCATCGGCACAATACGATCCGGTTTCTGGTCTCATACTGATGCCCGTCACCCGATATAAGGGGTATTCCGCCTTTTACATATATACCGCCGCTGACTCCCATTTCGGGATCCTGGGTTATCTCAATTGCCGGTTCAAGTTCAGGCTCTATGCATGAGCCATCCTCAGTCATGGCAGTGATCCTTCCCGCAGGACATTCAGATGCTGATTTGACAGCTTCGCAGACAGTTTTTTCGGAGCTGTCGTCACATGAGGCCAGAAACCAGGCATCTCCCTTTTCCCTGTAGCAGAACCTTGCCCTTGCGCATCTTCCGTCATCAAGCAGGTCAACATTTTTCCCTTTTATAAGTTCGGCACGATCCCTGTATGGTTTTCTGGATGCCGTTTCTGTCCCGTCAAAGCCGACCTGTAAATGTTTTCCGTCGCAGAATGGGTGTTTTTCCGAGGCTCCGCAGCGACAGAGGGCGTATGTTTCGCCATGAGGGATCTTTCCGCCGTCTTCCCAGACATATTTTTCATCCTTTGTTTTGTCATCTTCAGGCCTGATGATTTTTTCTGTCAGGTCTATGTTACCCGCAGCAACATAGGGACCGTCTTTCATGATCTTTATGCTTTTTTCTTTCATTGCGGCTCTCCTTTCAGAATATTCCTTATCAGGGTCTGAGCTGCGGATATTATCTCTTCCTCGTTGGCAACGTTTGATTCAAGCGTCAGCGTTCCCTTTGTTCCTGCTTTTACCGACAGGCTCAGTCCTGTTACGGGATGGTATTCGATGAGAGCCCCCTGTTGATCTATCGAGATGGTCCTGTAACTGGCTCCGCTCCCCAGCGGACCGTCGTCTTCTGATTCTGCCTTATCTGACGGGGACCATCCCTTTTCTCCCGAGCCCTCGATCCAAACTGCGTGAAAGGGTACACCGGCACTGTTCCTGTAACTTCTTTCCAGCCATAAGCCCCTTTTTCCCGAAACCGTGTCAAATTCAGTCTTTCGCAGTTCACCGTTGATCCAGCCGCTGATCTCAGGAAGGACATCTGCGGCAATAGCCGGGGAGAACTTCGGATACATTGCGAGGGTAAGTATTGCAAGGGATAAAATTATGTATTTCTTCATCAGCACACCTCCGATACCGTAACATTATACAGCGCAAAGTGGAAAGATTCTCTCTCAGGGCATATAATGCCTAGGGTAAACGAAGAGCATAAAGGGGATAAAAGAGTTTGAAAAGCTTTGCAATAAGGGTATTTGGTTGTCAGATGAACTCCTATGACGGTGACAGGATAAGGACCTCTATGCTCCATTCGGGCTGGAAAGAGTCTCCGGAGGAAGATGCCGATGTAGTAGTCCTGGTTACCTGCAGCATAAGGGAAAAGGCCGAGCAGAAGGTCGTAAGCGAGATAGGACGCTATAACCTCAAATACAGGAATAACGGATCGCCTGCGGTTGCTTTGGTCGGGTGCATGGCGCAGAGAATAGGGCCTCAGGTCGCAAAAAAATTTCAATGTGTGCGTCTGGTTTCAGGACCGAGACACCTTGGAATGGTCCCGCAGGGAATAGAGGCTGCACTTGCCGACGGCTCGCTTAGGTTTTTCATGGACGATGATCCAAGGGCTCTCCTGGATCTGGAAGTGGTGCCGACAGAAAGGACTAATCCATACAAGGCCTATGTAACGATAACTTATGGATGTGACAGGTTCTGTACCTACTGCATAGTTCCATATGTGAGGGGCAGGCTCCAGTCCCGCGACCATACCGAAATTATCAGGGAGTGCCGGGAACTTGCAGGATCGGGGGTATCGGAGATAACCCTCCTCGGTCAGAATGTCGACGCCTACGGCAAGGATAATACGGGCGAATACGGATTCGCCTCCCTCCTTAAAGACGTTTCCGAAATAGAGGGCATAAGGCGTCTCCGTTTTGCTACGTCGCACCCGAAGGATTTCGACGAAGACATTCTTCATGTGATGAAGGCAACTCCGTCGATATGCCGTGCGATAAACCTTCCTGTCCAGTCAGGAAGCGACAGTATACTGCAGCAGATGAACCGGGGGTACACAAGGAACGAATATATAAGTCTGGTAAAAAAGATCCGTTCGGTCCTTCCGGATGTAAGCCTGTCAACAGACCTGATCGTCGGATTCCCCAATGAAACGGAAGAAGATTTCAGGGATTCATACGATCTGCTTAAAGAGTTAAGGTTCGATATCGTACACACAGCCGCCTACTCACCCAGAGAGGGCACCAAAGCCGCTGTTATGGAAGGCCAGACAGACAACAGGGTGAAGGCCGCGCGGCTGAACCTGATAAATGAAATGCAGTCCCTGCTTGCCCGTGAACTCAACGAAGAATATGTCGGCAGGGAACTGGAGATATTGATAGACGGGACTGCACCGAGAGGAGAGGGTGCGCTTCAGGGCCGAACAAAGAGTGACAAGGTCGTCATAGTGAGGGGCGGTCCTGAATTAATGGGTCAATATGTGGACGTGAGGATAACAAGAGCCAGTCACTGGTCTCTTGAAGGAGAAATAAATTAAGGAAGGGGTCCTTTCATGTATGGAGAGGGAGGGAACAGAAGAAACGGAATATTGATAGTCCTCGGACTGCTTTGCTTCATCGGTGCGGCGGTACTTCTCCATTCCTTTAAAGGCCGCTTTGGCCAGGAAACAGCCGGCAAGGCAACTGTACAGATGATGCCGGTGATGGAAGATACGATAGATGTATCATCCAATGCTGCTGCAGAGCAGCCATCAGGGGGAGCAGACGGTGCCGGCGCGATAGGCAGGGATCCTGTCAAAGAAGAGTGGGTCGTATACGTAACAGGTTCTGTAAATAAACCGGGCATTTACAGAATACCTTCAGGATCCAGGGTCTATCAGGCACTCGATGCAGCAGGAGGATTTGCTCCCGATGCAGATCGTGAAGCGGTAAACCTTGCTGCAATGCTTCAGGATGGTGCCCACATCAAGTTTCCCGCAAAAGGGGAGCCTGCACCGCAGCAAAATATCCTTCCTGCGGCACCGGCTCCAGGAACGGGAAGCAGTGCAGGTACAGACAGATCCGGTCATCTGATCAATATCAACACTGCAATTAAGGAAGACCTTGAAAAGCTTCCGGGTGTCGGTCCTAAAACGGCCCAGCTCATAATAAATTTCAGGAAAAAAAACGGCGCATATAAAAGGAAAGAGGATCTTCTCCAGATAAAAGGAATAGGACCGGCAAAATACGATGCGGTCAAAAACTTAGTCACAGTTGCTCAATAAAAGGAATGGTCCCTTATCATACGCCCCGGCTTTTGCAGTATTGCTTGGCATTGCTTTTTCGCTCTATTCATGTTCGGCAGGGCAGCCGATCCTTCTTTCCGCTCTGATTTCCGTGCCTGCATCCCTTTGCTGGATATTTTCGGGCACTGCAGATCCCCCGCGAGGATGGACAGCAACATTGCTGACCGTGATCATTGTGACTTTTGCGGTATCCCTTACACTTAACATAAGGATGTGTAATGAAAAACCGATACCATCCACCATACTCTCAGAAGGCAAAGTGCTTATGAACAGGGAGTGGGGACGCCGGAGAGCTTTGCTTATTTCAACACCATACGGAAAAATGACAGCCTATGTGCATCCTTCAGCAGCACTTGCAGAGGGATCCGGAGTAAGGCTGAGAGGTGCGGTTTTTGATTTCAAAAGGGGGAATGGAAAGGGCCGGTTTGATGAGTACCTTTTCTGGAAGTCAAAGGGAGCAGTAAAAAAGCTTATACTTCTCGATGTTGAAACAACATCCCCTCCTGCAGGTATATACAGATGGCGGAATTTTTTGGACAGCAAAATACGTGAAGAACTTCCCGAACTGATGTCAGGATACATGCTGGCACTTACCCTTGGCGCAAGGGATAAAAAATTAACTGAAAAGCACCGGGAAGCAGGAACGGTACATCTTCTTGCAGTATCCGGCTTCCATGTAGGCATACTGGCGGCTCTGGCAGGGATCTTCCTCAAAAGGGGCAAGATAAAGATCGTTATTATATCTGCTCTTATCTGGTCATATCTGGGATTTGCAGCTTTTCCGACCGGAGGTGTCAGGGCCGGCATAATGCTGCAGGTCTATCTTCTGGGACTTTTATTTGGCAAACCTTCATACCCGTTAAACAGTATCAGTGTGGCAGGCATCATAATGCTTCTTTACTGCCCTTGGGCATTCCATGACATAGGATGGAGGCTTTCCATGCTTGCCGCCCTGACCATATGTGCTTCTGCGGGCATTACAGATCATAAATGGCCGGGAGTACTTTTGGGATCTGCAGCGGTCTGGTTTGTCACAGCTCCGCTGATAGCATCAGCATTTGGGGAAGTGCCTGTTGTCGGCCTCATTGTCAATATTGCTGCGATCCCTCTATTTTCAGTCATCTTCCCATTAATTTTTCTCTTCTCTCTGCCGGCATTTATGGGACTGCCCTTTAGTTATGAGACAGCAGCGATATGCGAGTATTTTCTTGAAAGCTGGGATATGTTTTCCGGAAAGATCGCAGAAGTGATGCCGTGGAATGTAATGCTCACATTACCCCTTGCCCTATTTGCCTGCTTCCTGTTCTTTGCGGCAGCATCATACGCTTCCGGAATGCCGCTTAAAAGGATCCCTGCAATAGCATTAATGTTTTCTCTTCTGGTCCTTTTATTAGCCTGATTGTTGTAAAATAAGGAGGATTTTTGCTTTAACGGATGATTATGCAATTTAATGCAGTTCACTGCAGCTGAATAAAATCTGTTCCCGGAGGAATCGGACATGCTTCTTGTGCTTGACGTAGGAAACACCAATACAGTTATGGGCATATATGAAGGCAAAGACCTGATCAAACACTGGAGGCTGACTTCAAGAAAGCAGACCACAGATGAAGTCGGTTTCATGATACTCGGTCTGCTCAGCGCTTCCGGAATTTCCAAGGAGGATATCAGTGCTTCTGTATATGCGAGCGTTGTGCCGTCCCTTGACGAAATGTTTATTGAAGGCATAAGGAACTACATAGGCGTCCCATGCCTGAGGGTTGCCCCTGACCTTGATACGGGGCTCGCAGTGAAGATCAATAATCCGGGAGGCCTGGGTGCTGACAGGCTGCTGAATGCAGTCGCGGGCGTCGAAAAATACGGGGCCCCTTTAATTGTTGTCGACCTGGGGACAGCAATAACATTGGACGTAATATCTTCTGAAGGTGCCTATATAGGGGGAACCATATCCCCGGGCATGGAGCTTGGGATGGAATCGCTTTTTTCCCGTACCGCGAAATTACCTCAGATAGCCCTTGAGGCACCGGCTCACTATATCGGGGGAGATACCACAGAGGCTATACAGTCAGGGATAGTATATGGAATGGTAGGGCTTGTCGACACTTTGCTAAGAGGGGTTTTTAAGGAACTTGGAGTGTCGTGCCGGGTCATAGCTACAGGAGGACATGCATCTATACTCGCTCAGCATTCGGAAATAGTGCGTGAGGTCGACCAGTGGCTTACGATAGAGGGACTAAGGATCATTTATGAAAGAAACTGCATCAACTAAAGCATTCTCGCCACTTGCAGACGGATATCCTCGAAATATCGGAGGTGTAGAAACGGAGAATCCGATATGGCTTGCCCCTCTTGCAGGCATTACGTTCGCATCTGTAAGAAAATTTTACAGGGATCTTGGTGCGGGGCTTGTGCATACAGAAATGGTAAGCGCTCTCGGACTTTGCCACAAAGGAAGAAAAACTAAAGAGCTCCTTTACGGGGCAGATGAGGAACGTCCTGTTGTGCTCCAGCTTTTTGGTTCAAATGAAGATGACATGGCACGGGGTGCAGAGGCAGCTTTGAACATAAGGAAGTTTGAGGCCTTGCAGGCAAATATGGCTTGTCCCATGCCGAAGGTAACAAAAAAGGGAAGCGGGTCAAAACTGATGGAGGATCCGGATACTTCCGCAAAGATAATTAAGGCAATGAAAAAGAACGGTTTGCCTGTCTGGGCAAAGATAAGGATCATGCCGGCGGGAAGCCCGATCAGCACATGCGACTACTGCGAGAGACTCCTCGATGCAGGTGCCGAATTGATTTTTATTCATGGCCGGACTCCCGCCCAAAGATATGAAGGCAGCGCATCAAGGGAAGCTGTTGAAGAAGCTGCCGTACGTTTCCCCGGAATGATAGGGGGAAGCGGGGACTGTTATGAACCGGAAGATCTTATGGAATATTTAAATGGGGGCTGCGTCGCGGTCCTTGCAGGAAGAGGAATCTTGAAGGATGTATTTTTGATACCCAAGACACTCAGGAGACTGGGGGCGGAAGTACCCGAAAAATATTGTGAGCCCTCCCTGGATTTCCAGTCAGAGCTTCTTCTCGAACTGGGGCGGAGCATTTATAATACCGAGGGACAATCACTGGCAATGATGATATCCAGAAGGATGCTGGCGGCATTGTTCAAAGGATTTGCAGGAGCAGCCCGGCTCAGAAGGCGGGGAGCGGTGGCCAGGACATGGCAGGAGATGGAAGATCTGCTTATGGACTGGAAAAATGTGCAGGATCTACCGGGACTTGAGTTAAGCAGGGATAAATTTCCCAACGGAGTTATCGGAGGCTGACCAGTCGCCCTTACCTCAGTTCAAGCAGCTTATACAGGCCGGATAATATTACAGGGGAAGTGATCCAATTGTCGGACGAGACAAAGAAGGATGGACAGCAGCAAAAAAATATTACACCCGAAGAGGAAATATTTCGTCAGCGAAAAGACAAGCTGATGAGACTGCGCGAGGAAGAGGGATATGATCCCTTTCAGCAGGACTATTGGGATGTGAAGCATACACTAAAATATGTGAAAGAAAATTATGATTCGCTGAAAGAGGAAGAATGGTCAGAGGACGAGATACAGACTGCCGGAAGGGTAATGATAGTCCGGCGCCACGGCAAGACGGCCTTTGCGACTTTTGAAGATGAAAATGAAAGGCTTCAGCTCTGTTTCCAGTTTGATGTCCTGGGAGAAGAGAGATACTCGTTCTTCAAAAAATGGGTAGATGCCGGAGATTTCCTTGGTGTCGTGGGTGTTCCCTTCCGGACACAGCGCGGCGAACTTACTCTGTCTGTCAAGGGCTTCTCGCTTCTTTCGAAGGCACTGAGACCCATGCCCGAAAAGTGGCATGGACTTAAGGACATGGAAGTGCGATATCGCCAGCGCTACGTTGACATGATAGCAAACCCGGAGGTAAGGGATACTTTTCGCAAAAGGACAAAGATCATACAGGCTTTCCGCAGAGTCCTGGACGACCACGGCACACTTGAGGTCCAGACGCCCATACTTTCAACGATAGCAGGGGGTGCCAACGCCAGACCCTTCATAACACACCATAATACGCTCGACATAGATATGTACCTGAGAATTGCAACAGAACTCTACCTGAAGAGGCTGGTAGTCGGGATGCTGGGAAGAGTTTACGAAATAGGCCAGCAGTTCAGGAACGAGGGCATGGACATGAAGCACAATCCTGAGTTCACCTCGCTTGAGGTCTACTGGCCCTATGCCAACTACGAAGATATGATGGACCTTGCCGAGGAGATAATCGTAGCATGTGCCGACGAACTGGGAGGAAGAGTGATCAATTATCAGGGGACAGAAATTGATTTGAATCCTCCCTTCCGCAGGGCAACTATGACAGAGCTCGTGACTGAACATACAGGGATAGATTTCAGCGCGATAGCTGACGGGGAGGCCCGCAGGCAGGCAGCCATCCGCGGACTTGAGATAAAGCCGACTGACACAAGATATGACATACTGCCCCTATTCTTTGAGGAGTACGTTGAGAAGGAACTCATCCAGCCTACGTTCGTGCTTGGACATCCAACAGTGATCTCACCGCTTTCGAAGAGGAACAAAGAGAACCCTGATATAACAGACAGGTTTGAGCTGTTCATCAATGCCTGGGAATTCGCGAATGCGTTCAGTGAGCTTAATGATCCTCTGGACCAGAGGGAACGTTTCATGGATCAGGAAAAGAAGAAGGATGAAGGCGATGAGGAATCACACCCATTTGACGAAGATTTTATAAACGCACTTGAATATGGACTTCCCCCTACAGGCGGGATGGGGATAGGAATAGACAGGACCGTAATGCTCCTGACAAACTCAAGGAGCATAAGGGACGTCATACTCTTCCCGACCATGAAACCAAAGGACTGAAATAGATGGCAGCACCCGAAAGCATAAAAAATAGGGCATCTGAGCTTCGCGTGGAATTGAAACGCCACGCGGAGCTCTACTATGTCCAGGACAGCCCTGAAATATCGGATTTTGACTATGACATGCTTTTGAGGGAACTTGCTGCAATTGAGGAAAAATACCCTGAGCTTCGGACTTCCGATTCGCTTACACACCGAGTAGGAGGGGCTCCAAGGGAAGGTTTTGTCAAGATCGAACATCGCGAACCGATGATGAGCCTGGACAATGCGCTTGACAGGGAAGATCTGCGCTCATTTTTCAATAGGATGTCCCAGGCAGTTGGTCGCGAGGATGTTGAAGTTCTCTGTGAACCAAAGATAGACGGACTTGCGGTCTCCCTGGTTTATGAAGACGGGATCTTTGTAAGAGGTGCGACAAGGGGTGACGGCCGGGTGGGTGAGGATATCACTGCCAACCTCAGAACGATAAAGAGCCTGCCTCTGAGACTTAAAGAGAATATCTCCGGAAGGCTGGAGATCCGCGGTGAGATCTGCATGGATAAAAAAGGATTTGAAGCACTGAACGCCGCAAGGGAAGAGGCTGGCGAGCCTCTTTTTGCAAATCCCAGAAATGCTGCGGCAGGAAGTGTAAGACAGCTGGACCCCAAAGTGACCGCTGCAAGGAAGTTGAAAATATATCTGTATCAGATAGTTGACCCCTTAAGCCATGGGATAAGAAATCAGAAAGAAATGCTTGAAACGATAACCGGGATCGGACTTCCTGCACAGGGCTCGGAACGCCTCTGCTCCGGCCTCGCAGAGACAGAATCCTATCTTGATGAATGGGCAGAAAAAAGATTTGAACATCCGATCGACACTGACGGTGTCGTAATTAAGCTGAATGACATCGCGATAAGAGAGAGTCTGGGGTCCACATCAAAGGCTCCGAGATGGGCTATAGCATTCAAGTTCCCGCCGGAAGAAAAGGTCACAAAGATCCTGGACATAGAAGTAACTGTCGGAAGAACGGGAACTCTTACCCCTACAGCAGTACTTGAGCCGGTCCGACTCTCAGGTACTGTCGTTAAAAGGGCTATACTTCACAATCAGGACGAGATAGACCGGAAGGACATCCGCATAGGCGACTATGTGCTTGTGCATAAAGCGGGGGAGATAATTCCGGAGGTCATCAGGGTAGAGAAAGAAAAGCGACCTGATGGTACCCTGCCTTTCAAAATACCCGGAGAATGCCCTGTCTGCGCCTCTAAAGCGGTCCGGCTTACCGGCGAGGCTGCGATTAAATGCACGAACAGGTCATGTCCTGCACAGGTCAAAGAAGGCATATCTCATTTCGCCTCAAGAGCCGCAATGGACATAAGGGGTCTGGGAGACAAGATAGTGGCAATGCTGGTCGACACAGGAAAGGTGACAAATTTTGCAGACCTTTATTATCTCAATGAAGGCGAACTGGTCTCGCTTGACAGGATGGGTGAAAAATCGGCCCGAAATATCCTTGAAGCTGTGCAAAGGTCAAAAGAAAGGCCGCTGGGAGCACTTATAAATGCTCTCGGGATAAGAAATGTGGGCGAAAGGACCGCCTATGATCTTGCGGAAAGGTTTCGCTCTATAGAGGTTTTGTCTGATGCAGCGTTAAGCGGCAGGGATACTCTCGGTGAAGTCGGGGGAATCGGTCCGGTGATCGCCGAATCCCTGAAAGCTTTTTTTTCAGAGCCTCACAACAGAGAAGTCATAAAACGACTCAAAGAGGCAGGGGTAAACATGTCAAAGGAAGCCCTTCCTGTTTTAGAAGGGGATCTTCCGTGGGGCGGGCTGAAATTTGTCCTTACAGGTGAGCTTTCTTCAATGACCCGTTCCGAAGCTTCTGAGAAGATTAGGTCTCTTGGAGGCCAGACAGCAGACAGTGTCAGCAAAAAGACAGATTTCGTCGTGGCCGGTGAAAATCCGGGAAGCAAGATCAGCAAAGCACGTGAACTGGAGATAAAAATTCTGGATGAAGAAGAGTTTATCAAAAAACTGAGAGAAGCACGCAGTTAGTGTGCTCCCGACAGCCTGGAGGGATCAGGAATGATAAAGAAAATGATAATGGACGAGGAAAGGCTCAGAGAGGTCCTTGGCTTTTCATGCATAGGGCTTCCGGAGGATGAGTATACAGAAGTCCTTGACAGGGTCAACGCCGTGCTCAGAATGTGCGATGATATGCAGGAACTGGACAGCTCCAATGTCAGCCCGTTCGAATGGGATGTCATAAAGGCTCCCGTCAGAAGGGAAGACAGCGCGATTTCCTGGGAAGGCAGAAACGCCTTTCTTGACCAGTCTCCGGTAAGAGAGGGAGATTTTTTCCGTGTTCCAAGAATAATAGCCAGAGACGACATCGAAACGGAAGAGGAGGAGTAGGGAATGGAATTCCACAAACTACCCGCTCACGAAATCGCTGAAGGAGTAAAAAATGGAAGATGGACAGCCTCGGAGGTATTATCAGCGCACCTTGAACGCATAAAAAAGTTTGACGACAAAATCAACTCGGTAGTGACCCTGTCCGAAGAAAGCGCCCTCAGAGATGCGAAAGATATTGATTCAAAGGTTGCCGGGGGCGAAGATCCGGGGCCGCTTGCCGGAGTCCCTTTCCTGGTAAAGGATAATTTCTGCACTGAGGGGATAAGGACCACCTGCTGCAGCAAAATGCTTGATGACTGGGTCCCCGATTATGACGCCACAGCTGTAAAAAGGATGAAAGAGGCAGGAGCTGTCCTGATGGGCAAGACCAACATGGACGAATTTGCTATGGGAAGCACCACAGAGAGCTCGATATTCGGCCCGACACTGAACCCAAGGGATTTCAGCAGGGTGCCGGGCGGAAGTTCAGGCGGCAGTGCAGCCGCGGTTGCTGCAGCATTTTCTCCGATCGCCCTTGGGAGCGACACAGGCGGATCGGTAAGACAGCCTTCAGCTTTCTGCGGAGTACAGGGAATGAAACCTTCATACGGACAGATAAGCAGATACGGAATAGTTGCTTACGCATCATCACTGGATCAGGTCGGACCCATAACAAGGAACATCAAAGATATGGCATTGGCAATGGATGTGCTTGCCGGAGCGGATGAAAACGATACTACATGTGACGCTTACCGGAGGCCATCCTTCTCTGAAGAGGCGCTCTCCGGGATCGCAGGGAAGAGGATAGCTGTATTGACCGGCTTTGATGCCGAGAGTATGGACAAACCGCTTGTTGAAGCCATTCAAAAAGCGGCCTCCCACTGCAGATCAGCGGGCGCGGAAATAGTTGAGGCATCGCTGCCGATAACCATGAAACATGCTGTGGCCTGCTATTACATGGTGGCTCTTGGAGATGCGAGTTCAAAACTGGCCTGTTTTGACGGAATGCGCTACGGACATCATGCCGATGGGAGGAGCCTCTTTGATATGTACAAGAGAAGCCGCAACCAGGGGTTCGGCAAAGAGGTCCGCAAGCGCATCCTTATAGGGACATGCATTCTTACGAGGGGGTACTATGAAAACTACTATGTACCCGCGACCAAAGTAAGGCAGATGATCGCAGACGAATACGCAGAGCTTTTCAGCAGCGTAGATGCGCTGATCTGTCCCATATCTCCGGCCCTTCCCTACAAAAAGGGGCTTGTTGAGGAAGACCCTGTACGCATATACCTTGGGGATGCGTTTTCTTCTACAGCTAACCTGGCAGGACTTCCGAGCATAAGTCTGAATGCAGGATTCACCGAAGAGGGACTTCCTACGAATGTGCAGCTGATAGGGCCGCGCTTTGGCGATGCCGGCCTCCTTGCGCTTGCTCAGGCGATAGAAAACGAAGTCGGTTCGCCGGCGATCGCTGATATTGAAAAGAAAGGGGGCTGGAGCGAATGAAGAGAGAACCTGTAATAGGCCTTGAAATACATCTTCAGCTGAAGACGAAAACTAAACTTTTCTGCAGCTGTTCCAGCGACTATATAGGAGCAACGCCAAACACAAACGTATGCCCGGTCTGCCTTGCAGTGCCAGGCACTCTGCCTATACTCAACGACCGGGCAGTTGAGCTTGCTGTAAAGATAGGCCTTGGGCTTCACTGTTCAATTAATGACAATACCAGGTTTCACAGAAAACACTATTTTTATGCAGACCTGCCAAAAGCGTATCAGATCACACAGTATGAACATCCGATCGCGGTAAGGGGTTATGTCGATATATTCGCCGGAGGAAAAGAGAAAAGAGTCAGGGTACATCATCTTCATCTCGAGGAAGATGCGGGCAAGCTTGTACATCCAACATCGGACGGACGGCTGACCGGAGCTTCCTATTCACTTGTGGATTACAACCGCGGAGGCATGCCCCTTTCGGAGATAGTCTCCGAACCGGACATGAATTCAGCTGAGCAGGTCCTTGCTTACATAACACAGATCAGGCAGCTGGCGCGCTACCTGGAGGTCTCTGACGGAGAAATGGAGTCCGGCTCGCTAAGGGTCGATGTCAATGTATCACTTACCAAACCTGACGGAGGCCTTGGAACCAGAGTAGAGATCAAGAACGTAAACTCCCTCAGGTCTATAGAGCGCGCTCTTGAGTACGAGATAGCCCGGCAGAATAAAGTTCTTGACGAAGGAGGGCGCCTCGTACAGGAGACCCGCCTCTGGGACGATGTGGCAGGCGTAACGAGATCTATGAGAAGCAAAGAAGGGGAGCGTGACTACAGGTACTATGTCGAAATGGACCTTGCGCCCATCTCGGCAGCCCCGGAATATGTTGAAAAGATCAAGGCGGCCCTTCCTGAGATGCCTTGGGAAAAACGGGAAAGGTTCATCAGTGATTATTCGCTCTCTGAGGAAGAGGCGCGGCAGCTTACCGAGCAGAAGGAGACTGCCGACTATTTTGAGGGATGTGTCGCAGCGGGTGCTCCGGCCGCAAAATGTGCCAACTGGATGCGCATGGAAGTGCAGAGACTGCTTCGTGAGAAGGATCTTCCGATAGAGGATTTCCCGATTTCCGGCGGTGAGCTTGGCAAACTCATAATCAAAGTTGAGAAGAGAGAGCTCTCAAATACACAGGCGAAGGATGTCCTTGCCGTAATGGTAGACAAAGGACTCGCCCTTGATCAGGCTATCAAGGAATGCGGGGTCTCTGCAGGCAAGGTGACCGGCCAGCCCCTTCAGGAAATCATCAGGAAGGTATTCGAGAGCGAAAAGGAAGCCGTGGAGACAGTGAGGGCGGGAAACGACAGGAAGGGCGCAAAGGTGAAATTCCTCCAGGGGCTTGTAATGAGAGAGACCAGAGGATCTGCCGACCCTGCTGAGGTGGCGTCACTTGTGAATTCAATGCTTCAATAAATACCGGGACGAAGATGTTGATTTCTTCGTCCTTTTTTATTCATACAATGATTGACTTAAAGGTGCCTCAAAGGTTATCATCAACAGGTTGTGATAAATTATGGAGCACCCTGTAACCATGAAAAAGTACATTCAGCTTCATCAGAAGGAGTGAAATAAATGGGGACACGTAAACCTGAAGATATTCGCAGCATTGCTCTGATTTCACACGGAGGAGCAGGAAAGACATCACTTAACGAGGCGTTTCTTTACGATGCCGGACTTATTTCAAGAATGGGCAAGATCGAAGACAAGAACACTGTCTCGGATTTTGATTCAGAGGAACAGAAGCGCGGCATTTCGATAAGCACCTCACTTGCAACTGTTCCATACAAAAATAAAACGATATATGTACTTGACACGCCGGGCTTCGCAGACTTCGTAGGTGAGCAGCGCTGCGCAATGAGGGTCTCTGACGGGGCTGTAGTCCTTGTAAACGCGACTGCAGGCGTAGAAGTCCAGACCCAGAGTGTCTGGGCCTTTGCGGAAAACTTTGAAACACCGGCGATCTTCTTCGTGAGCAAACTTGACCGCGAAAACGCCGATTTTGAGGAAGTGGTCAGGGATATCCAGGAAAACATCTCGGACAGGGCGGTACCGATCTATCTGCCGATAGGCAGCGAACTTAACTTCAAAGGACTGGTAAACGTACTGACCGGAAAATCATACATGTACAAAGGCGACGGAAGCAAGGATGTCACTGAGGGCGAGACTCCTGCCGATATGGCTGATGCAGTTGCCGCAGCCCGCGAAACACTTGTGGAAAGAGCCGTTGAAGCAGACGACGAGATGATGATGCGCTACCTTGACGGTGAGGAGATCTCTCTTGAAGAACTGCAGGGAGTACTTCGCAAGGCCGTATGTTCCAGGTCGGTATTCCCGATCATTCCGGGATCAGGCACAGGAAACATCGGGGTATATCAGCTTATGGATATCGTAGCAGACTACATGCCCTCACCAAAGGACATGCTCAACCGGGCTGCACTTAAGGGAGAGGAAGTCGTTAAGATAACCCCCGACGAAAAAGGCCCCTTCCTTGGATTTGTATTCAAGGTAATGGTCGACCCATATGTCGGAAAGCTCTCCTTCGTAAAGGTCTTCTCAGGTACTCTGACCAGCGACCAGACAGTCTTTAACGTAACAGAGGGCGAAGAGGAGAGGATCAGTTCCTTCCGTTTCATGAAGGGCAAGGAGAGTACAGAGGAAAAGGAAATAGTGCTTGGCGACATAGTCGCTATCCCCAAGCTTGAAAGCACTACAGCGGGAGATACTCTGGGCACAAAGGGCGAAGTTCTCCAGTTCCGTCCCATACATTTCCCGCAGCCGGTATACAGCGTTGCGGTCCTGCCCAAGAGCCGTGCTGACGAAGACAAGCTGGGAACAGCCATTACCAAGACCCTTAAGGAAGACAGGACCCTCTCCTTCGTCAAGAACCCCGAGACGAATGATGCAGTGCTTTCAGGAATGGGCGACATGCACCTGGATATAATGCTTTCGAAGATCAAGGAACGCTACAAGGTAGACCTTGAAACACGGACCCCGAAAGTCCCCTACAGGGAGACGATAAAGAAGACCGCCCGTGCTCAGGGCAAGCACAAGAAGCAGTCCGGAGGACGCGGCCAGTACGGGGACGTATGGTTTGAGCTGTCACCGCTCGAAAAGAACGCCGGCATACAATTCATTGACCGAGTTGTAGGCGGAGTGGTACCGAAGAACTATATTCCCGCTGCTGAAAAGGGCCTAAGGGAAGCTGCACAGAGAGGCTATCTGGCGGGATATCCGGCAACTGACTTTTCATGCGCGATATATGACGGATCCTACCACGATGTAGACTCCTCGGAAATGGCATTCAAGATAGCCGCATCCCTCGCCTTCAAGAAGGCAATGGCTGATGCGATGCCGATACTCATGGAGCCGGTAATGAACGTTGAGGTCAAGGTCCCTGAAGAGTGTCTGGGAGATGTAATGGGAGACTTCAACAGTCGCCGGGGGCGCATTATGGGCATAGACAGCGAAGGGAAGCTGCAGGTCGTCAAGGCGCAGTGTCCGCTCTCCGAAATGTTCCGCTACGCCATAATCCTCCGTTCGATGACCTCGGGAAGAGGCACCTTTACCATGGAATATTCACACTATGAAGAGGTCCCGGGTGAAATAGCAAGGAAGGTCATCGAGGCTGCGGAGAAGGAGCGCGTGGAAGAGGAAGAATAGCGATCCCCGCGGGCTTTGCCCCGTTAAACGATCATCCCGCGAGATCCGAGACGTTTCAAAAGCGTCGGAGGGTCTCGCGTTTTATATTGAATCTTTTTGTCCGAACTAATTCATCGTTTACAGAAAAACTGTTCGGTACGGCCTGCGATCATTATTAATGGGAGATGTAGCCGATGAAGGTCTCAAAACAGGTCCTCCTTGTATTTTTTGCGTATTACGGGATCAACTGTCTCTCTAACGTCTATTTTGTATTTGGTCCCTTTTACGGTGCTTCAGGAGCATCGCCCAGGGCAGTCGGGCTTTTTCTCAGCATTTTCTATATGGCGATGATAATCTGCAGGCCGCTTGGCAGTTGGGTAATGGAGAGCCTTGGGATAAGAAGGGCGCTTATAGGCAGTTCCGTCATATCAGCAGCTGCAGCAGCCGGAATAGCCCTCTCTCTTTCAGACCCCGGGATACTTCTCTTTTTCAGGGCCGTTTCCGGTATAAGTGCAAGTGTATTTATAGTCGCAACTATCGCCTATCAGTCGATGATACTTGACGCCAGAACAAGAGGAATAGGTTTTGCTCTTTTTACTACAGGATCGATGCTTCCGATGGCGACGATAGTCCCGCTGTCGGAATTCCTTTTGAAAATGGGACAAACAAAATACTATCTATGGCTGCCGGTACTGGTTGCCCTTATCTGTCTTGCAATAAGCCTCAAGGTAAGGGACATTGCGGCAGAAACTAAGGATAAGCCTCTCTGGGGAACTTATAAAAACATGCTTTGCTGTCCCGGAGTAAAGACTCTTTACATTACAGCTTTCCTCATGTCACTGGCCGACGGAGCTACTCTGTGCGCCGCTGCTCTGGCAGATGACAGGGGAGTTCCTGTCTCATGGTTCATGATATCTGTGGCTGTTGCCGCCGTGATCATCAGGACGGCAGGATTCAGGACGATGAACAACATTCCCAGAATACTGCTTGCAGCTCCTGCGGCCGGATTTATGGGGCTTTCGCTGCTCTGCCTTTCCTTCAGCTCCAGCTGGATATCTTTTGTTATTTTCGGCCTGATATTTGGTTTTGGGATAGGTGCAGGGTTTCCGACCGATCTGTCAATAATAGGAGACCTGCTCTCAATAGAATACCACCCAAAAGCGACAGGTTCACTTCTTCTGGCAATTGATCTGGGATGGGTAATAACGCCCCTTATTTTTGGCTTTATATCTCCCTTGCTAGGAGCAAGCGGAGCATTTCGTCTTATAGGGATATTTGTCTTGGCAGGCTCTTTGGCTATGCAGTTTTTTTGCTGGATGCCGCTTCATAAATGTCTTAAGGAAGAGGCGTAAAAAAGGCCGGACCTGTGGGTCCGGCCTTTTTCGTTATAAACTGATCCTGTTATTACTTTGATTTCTTCTCTGTTATGTACTTGTCGATAGCTTCTGCCGCGTCTTTGCCCGCACCCATCGCAAGGATGACCGTAGCCGCGCCTGTTACGATGTCTCCGCCTGCGTATACTCCCGGCACTGATGTGGCGCCGGTCTTGGGGTCTGCCTCTATGTATCCCCACTTGTTGAGCTTCATCTCGGGGAAGGTAGAGAGAAGGACCTTGTTTGAACCCTGACCGATCGCCTCAATAGCGCAGTCGGCTTCGATGAAGAAGTCGCTGCCTTCGACGGGCACGGGGCGCCTGCGTCCGGAGGCATCCGGTTCTCCAAGCTCCATCTGTATGCATTTTACTCCGCAGAGCTGGCCTTCGCCGTTGTTGACATACTCTGTGGGGTTTGTCAGCCACTTGAAGATGATGCCTTCCTCAACAGCATGGTGATATTCTTCGATACGTGCAGGGAGTTCCTTGAGGGAACGCCTGTAGACGATCGTGACTTCGTCGGCACCAAGTCTCTTTGCCGAACGGGCGGCGTCCATGGCGACGTTTCCTCCGCCTATTACGACGACCTTCTTTGACTTTTTGGTCGGGGTGTCGAATTTGGGGAACTCATAGCCGTGCATCAGGTTGATCCTTGTAAGGTATTCGCTTGCTGAGTAGACGCCGTTCAGCGTGGTGCCGGGAACGCCCTGGAAGTGAGGTGCGCCTGCTCCGACAGCTATGTAGCAGGCGTCGAACTCCTCCATGATCTCCTGCATGGTTATGTTCTTTCCGACGACCGCGTTGCATTCTATCTTGACGCCAAGATCCTGCATGGCATCGATCTCCATCTTGACTATGCTCTTGGGGAGTCGGAATTCCGGGATACCGTATATAAGCACTCCGCCTGCAGCGTGAAGGGCCTCAAATATCGTAACATCATAGCCCTTCTTTGCCAGGTCTCCTGCAACGGTCAGACCCGAAGGTCCTGAACCGACCACAGCGACCTTGCCTTTAGAAACAGCTTCTGCTTTCTCTGTCTTTGCCTTTTCCTGTGTATACTTCCAGTCAGCAACCAGTCGCTCGAGCTTTCCAATTGCAACGGGCTCAAATCCGGGCATCTTTGCAACGGTGCATAGTTCTTCGCACTGTGTTTCCTGGGGGCATACGCGTCCGCATACAGCCGGCAGGTTGGTGTATTTATCCATGATTTCGGCTGCGCCTGCCATGTCTCCGTCTCTGACGCATTTGATGAAACCGGGTATGTCGATCGCTACGGGGCATCCTGCAACGCAGGGCTTTGTCTTGCACTGGAGGCAGCGTTCGGCCTCCTTCATTCCCTCTTCTATTGAGTAGCCCAGGCAAACCTCCCCGAAATTGGTTTTACGGACTTCCGGATCCTGTTCCTTGATCGGGGTCTTCCACTTGGAAAATGTTACTGCCATGATGCTTCACCTACTTCAGCTTCAAATTTATCCATGGAGATCTTCTCTTCGTCCTTGTACTGGCGAAGACGGCTCATAAACTCGTCCCAGTTTACCTTGTGTCCGTCAAACTCGGGTCCGTCGACACATGCGAAGAAGATCCTGTCATCAACCGTAACGCGACAGCAGCCGCACATTCCGGTTCCGTCGACCATCAGAGGATTGAGCGATACGATTATGGGAAGGCCCAGTTCCTTTGCTGCTTTTGTACCGAACTTCATCATTATCGAGGGACCGATGCACCAGCAGCGGTCAACCTTATCGCCGCGCTCAACTACCATCTTCATCGCCTCTGTTACAACGCCCTTCATACCCTCGGAGCCGTCGTCAGTGGTTATGATGAGCTCATCGGAGTATTCAGCGCATTCTTCCTTCATGATAACCAGTTCCGAAGTGCGTCCGCCCAGTATGGTGATGACCTTGTTGCCTGCAAGCTTCAATTCCTTGATGATCGGATAGAGAGCGGCAATTCCGACTCCGCCGCCGACCATAAGTACAGTGCCGAACTTTTCGACTTCGCTGGGCGTACCGAGAGGGCCGGAGATGTCCCGGATGGAGTCCCCCGCATTCAGGCATGACATCGCAGCGGTGGTCTTGCCTACTACCTGGAAAATAAGGCGGATAAGACCCTTTTCCTTGTCATAATCTGCGATAGTAAGTGGTATCCTTTCTCCTTTGTCATCGACGCGAAGAACGACAAACTGGCCTGCCTTGGCATGCTTTGCAATGCGCTCGGCTTCGACCCATATGTCAAATTCTTTGGGTGCGATCTTTTGCTTTGAAACGATCTTGAACATGATGTACCTCCTCTAAAGATTCTTTAAAAAAACTTGTTTATAAATTTTAAACATGCGTTGTTAAATCTATCTCAATTTGTGAATAATTGCAACATCTAAAAGCGTACAAAAGCAAACCACCCAAAAGAGAAATTATGCAACAATGGTTCGGGATAATGTGTGCAGAAGGCGAGTTATCACTTTCCGCTTTTAATAAATGAGGGTATTCGCGTTATAATAATTTCTAGTGATCCTTGGGCTAATCATCTATAGAAGGAGTGATAGGACATGGGTGTAAAAGTATTCTCTACAAATACCTGACCGTGGTGCGATAAGGCGAAGGAGTATCTTTCGTCGCTGAATGTGGAGTATGACGTTGTCAACGTGGCCGGGGACAAGGCAGCCGCCATGGAGTTGGTCAAAAAGACAAGGCAGATGGGAGTCCCTGTAATACAGATCGGTGAGAAGTACATTGTGGGTTTTGATAAGCCCGGGATAACCGAAGCGCTTAAGGAAGCCGGGCTGCTGAAATAAATACAAAACTGACCCCGAAGGGGAGTGCTTTCATGGAAAAGCTGTCGATATCATTTAATTTCGGGGGAGCTTTTGGCAGCGGCGGCCCCTCTTTTGAAAATTTCAAAAAGGAAAACGAGGCAGCGTGTGCCGAAGCTGCCGCATGGCTTAAAGAGACTCCCCGGGAGACGGAAGGTCACGGATGGATGGATCTTCCCGGTGCCGATACTACAGAGATCAAAAGCACGGCAGAATGGCTGAAAGGCTACGACTCGATCATCCATGTAGGCATCGGCGGTTCAGCATTGGGAAACCTCATGCTTAACCAGGCCATCATTGGCGACTATCATAACCTCGGAGGGGCGAAGCCCAAATTCCATCTTGCCGACAACCCGGACCCGACAAAGACCTGTTCAATATGGGAAGAAGTTCAGCAAGGGAGAGTCGCCCTGGTCGGGGTGAGCAAATCCGGCGCCACAGCTGAGACGATGTCCCAGTTCCTTTGGTTCAGGAATGAAATGATCAAACTCAGAGGGAGTGCCGATGGCGACATCCTTGTCATAACAGACCCCGAAAAGGGCATATTCCGATCTTTTGCACGAAGCTCCGGATGCAGGGTCATGGACCTTCCCGCCTCGGTGGGCGGAAGATATTCCGTCCTCTCTGCAGCGGGACTTATCAGTGCAGCTGCTGCAGGCATTGATATTGATGTCCTTCTGAGGGGTGCGGCCATTATGAAAAACAGCCTTCTTGAAAATTTATCGATCGACAGCAATCCGGCATGGATGGCTTCATCCCTGCATTGTTACCACGAAAAAATGGGAAGGCCAATGGCAGTATTAATGCCATACTCCAGCAGGATGGCCTATTTTGCAGAATGGTTCGCTCAGCTGTGGGGCGAAAGCCTTGGAAAAGAAGGCAGGGGAACAACACCGGTCAGGGCGCTTGGAGCAATTGACCAGCATTCACAGGTCCAGCTATACACAGACGGCCCCGACGACAAGTTCTTCACGATAATAAACATTAAAGACCACGGAGAAAAAGTATATGTGCCTCCGGTCGACTGCGAAGCTCTCGGCCCTCTCTCCTACCTCGGCAACGCAGATATCGGCAAAATGCTGGGACTTGAGGCGATGAGCACCGCCGCAGCAATAGTAAAGAACGGGCGTCCGCTGGTATGGATAGAAACCGGGAAGATAGACTGCCTGACACTTGGAGCCCTGATATTTTACTATGAGTACATGACTGCTTTGACCGGAAGGATGATGGATATTGATCCTTTTGACCAGCCGGGAGTAGAGCAGGGAAAGAAATATACATACGGACTGATGGGACGCGAGGGATTTGAGAAGGACGCGGCCGAAGCAAAAGAGTGGTTCGAAAAGATCTCTGAGATCTCACTGAACATCTGATTTACTTACAGGTCAGAGAAGTCATGGACATTTTTTTAGCTCAATGAAAAAGAATAAGCCCGGAAAATAATTCCGGGCTTATTTTCAGCAGAAAGAAGCGAAAATATATTCAGTCGGATATTTTAAGCCTTATGAATTCTCCCTGGAGGTTCCAGCTCTTCTCCTGGATGTTGCTGAACTCCCCGGGTTGTTTCCAGGGCAGCATGTTTGCAGTTCCAAACGCGTCAACTACTGCAATGAACCTTGAACCGCTGTCATCGATATAAAGGTAGACGCCTTCGGGTTGCTGTTTTGCCATAATATCACTGCCTCCGTATTGAATATCTATTTGTAGCGCCTTATATGTTACTACATCAGGGCGTTTCAGACCAGTTCGAAGGATCGTTAAAAGATTGATCAGAAAATAACGGGGTGATGTAAGTGCCTGTATATATAAACGAACCGAGATACCTTACTGCAGGGGAGTCCTGTGTCGTTGTCGAATTTGCCGATGAGATCGACAGGAGTGCGAATGATGCGGTAATGGACCTTAAGAGATATCTGACGGAACAGAAGGAAATTCCGATAACAGAGTGCCTTCCGACATACAGATCGCTTGCCGTCTATTTTGATCCTACTGTCATCAGTGCTGAGGATGTGGTCAGGGTTGCCCGGAGAACTTCGATAACAGAAGGAAGATATGCAGGAGCTCTTATGACCGAAATATCCATACCCGTCTGTTACGGCGGTGAGTATGGCCCCGACTTGTCAAACGTTGCGGAACATGCAGGCATATCTGAGGACGAAGTCATAAAGAGACACAGCGCCAAAGCATGCCATTGCTACATGATAGGATTCATGCCCGGCTTTGCCTATCTTGGCGGAATGGACGAGAGCATAGCAACGCCCAGGCTGACAAACCCCCGTACTGTTATAAAAGGCGGAAGTGTCGGGATAGCTGGAAAACAGACCGGCATATATCCTATCGACAGCCCGGGAGGATGGCAGCTCATCGGCCGGACTCCGCTCCGTCTCTTCACGCCGGAAGCCTCGCGGCCAACTCTGATAGAGGCGGGCTATGAGGTGCGATTTCTCCCCGTTTCGGAAGAGGAATATAAAAAAATTGAGGCCGAAGTGGCTGCGGGGACCTACAAGCCCCTCATAACGGAGGCGAAATAACCATGGAACTGATCATCAAAAAGGCTGGAATGCTCACCTCCGTGCAGGATCTGGGACGCTGGGGCTACCAGTCAAGCGGAGTGCCTGTGGCGGGAGCGATGGATCTTCCTGCGCTGAGGCTGGGAAATACGATGCTAGGAAACCCTGAAGATGCCGCAGCACTCGAAGTCACGCTCCTGGGACCTGATATTGAAGTCAGGGGTGAGGGAGCGGCAGTCTTCGCAGGGGCAGACCTTGGATTCAGTGTAAACGGCAAGGCGCTGGGATCATGGAAAGCTGTCCTGCTGAAGGACCGAGATGTGATAACTTTCACGGGACCCAAAGGAAAAGGATGTCGCGGAAACCTATGTTTTTCGGGCGGCGTAGATATTCCCCCCGTTATGGGAAGCCGTTCTACCTATATGCGCGCGAAGATCGGCGGGGTAGAGGGACGGGCCCTTAAAAACGGAGATGTCATAAAGGTCGGGGAATCCTCACCGCTTTGGAAGAGGCTGTGCGGATTTCAAATTCCTGAAGAATTGCATTTGGCACAGGATCCGGAAGCGCCCCTTGCGTTGATCACGGGTCTCCAGGAGGACGCCTTTACCGAAGAGGGCAAAATGCTGCTCTTTGAGTCGGAATACACGATAACTGCCGAATCTGACAGGATGGGATGCCGTCTTGAGGGCCCGAAGGTCGGGCATACGGATAAGGGGGCGGACATAGTTTCTGACGCGATACCGCTTGGAGCTGTACAGATACCGGGACACGGAATGCCGATAATAATGCTTGCGGACCGCCAGACGACCGGAGGATACACAAAGATAGGCGTGCTCTCCCCGCTTTCAATAGAGGCCCTTGTCCAGAAGATGCCGGGATGCAAAGTCTGTTTCCGTAAGGCAGACGTACATTATGGGACGGAGGAACAGAGGAGGATCAAAGATGCGGTCGGGAGGGTCAAGGAACTTCGCGCCTCGTACGTTTCACGTTTTGACATCAAATCTCCTGTGCCTGCTTCTCCGCCTCTTTCGACAAGTTTTAAGCTGACCCTGGAGGGAAAGAGCTACGACATAACCTGTGAAGAAATACTGTGACAAGGAGTGAGCATAAATGTACAAGATAGACCTGAACAGTGACATTGGAGAGAGCTTCGGGGCATACTGCATGGGCGACGATGAGGCTGTAATGGATGCGGTGACATCGGCCAACATTGCCTGCGGCTTCCATGCCGGAGATCCCCTTGTAATGAAGAAAACTATCGCCGGCTGCGCCGCAAAAGGAGTGGCAGTAGGCGCCCATCCCGGATATCCCGACCTGGTCGGTTTCGGACGCCGGAACATGAATTGTACTCCCGAAGAAGAATATGCCGACTGTCTATATCAGATAGGAGCGCTGAGCGCCTTCTGCCGCGCGAACGGACTGGACCTGCAGCATGTCAAACCGCACGGGGCGATGTACAATCAGGCTGCGAAGGATCCAGGACTTGCAAGAGCGATAGCCCTTGCAGTAAAGGACTCGGGTGAGAACATTATACTGATGGGACTTGCAAACTCCGAATTTGAGAGGGCTGCAAAAGAGATGGGGGTGCCGTTCGCGGCAGAGGCGTTCGCGGACAGGGGATATATGCCTGACGGGTCTCTGGTGCCGCGTTCACAGCCGGGAGCGATCATCCATGACGTTGAGGAGGCCGCAAAACGCGTTGTTCGGATGGTCACTGAAGGGAAGGTCGAGGCTGTCGACGGGACTGTGATAAACTTCCGTCCCCAGTCCGTATGCATGCACGGTGACACGCCGGAAGCGGTCGAGATGGCGAAGTCGGTCCGCAAAGCACTTGAAGCTGCGTCCGTCAAAGTTACAAATTTAAAGGAGGTCGTATTGGGATGACACTGCCGTTTGATATTGCCCCTTATCGTCACGCATCACCTAAGGAGATGAGGGAACTCATCAGAAAGGGTGAATGGACGCACCCGACATCAGGCCTTTCACACTGTCATGTACAGGCCAATATGATAGTTCTGCCTAAAGACTGGGCTTACGATTTTCTTGTTTTTGCCCAAAGAAACCCCAAACCATGCCCGATCCTTGACGTGACAGAGCCCGGAGATGGGGAAGCAAAGCTTATAGCCCCCGGATCGGACGTCAGGACAGACATCCCAAGATACCGCGTATGGGAAAACGGCGTGCTCAAGGAAGAGCCGACGGATGTGCTGAAATACTGGAGAGAAGATCTTGTCGCATTCCTGATAGGCTGCTCCTTCTCATTCGAGGGAGCACTCCTTGAGGCCGGGATCCCGATCAGGCACATGGACTGCGGATGCAATGTCCCCATGTATATAACCAATATGCAGTGCAATCCTGCCGGCCGTCTCAGCGGACCCACCGTAGTAAGCATGAGGCCTGTAAAACATTCACAGGTCGTAAGGGCCGCGCTCTGCACCGGACGTTTTCCCGCAGTTCACGGAGCACCGGTTCACATCGGTGATCCGGCAGCCATAGGGATAAAGGACATCAACAGGCCTGAATTTGGAGACCCTGTTGAGATCAGGGAAGGTGAAGTTCCTGTATTCTGGGCGTGTGGAGTGACTCCGCAGGCCGTAGTCATGAACAGCAAGCCGCCCTTTGCGATCACCCATGCTCCCGGACACATGTTCATAGCGGATCCGAAGGACTCCGACTACTCGACCTTCTAGTTTGAAAGGATACAGACAGGATCTGTCGGGCCTGTTCGCATCAAAACACTAAAATTCGGACGGCCGAAAAAACGCGGCCGTCTTTTTAATGAACTGAACTAATTATGTGGGCGATGTTTTTCTCCCGGCATTCGAGGAATTTGTCACGCCAGTCGTACGACCAGTGAAGGAGCCCCTGTTTTTGCCTGAGCCTCGGCTGCCAGGGATTTTTGTGTATCTGTGCGGAATGGCGCGTACAGAACTGCCTCCAGCGGTTTATCTGGATCTCGTCCTCACCGAGCCGCCTTCCAAGAAAGTAATTGCAGTACCAATGGAACCAGCCAAGCCTGTCAGTCATTATCCAGCCCTTATTCTGCCATTCTGACAGTGACATTCCCGAGGAGACCTTAAAGTAATTCAACGAGATGTCAGGCCTGTTTCCGGGCGGAAGCACCCTCTCCCCTGAAAACCATTCAGCAGGCAGCTCATTTCTTACGCTGTTGAGGTATGTGCCTCCGAATACCCCCATATCCAGCATCTCCTTTGGAGAATAGGCCGGATAAAATCTCGGGTCCCAAAGTGAGCCGTTGAAAATGATCTTTCCGATCTCAGCGCGGTCCCTCTCTTTCAAGCTTTTAAAGCTCCCAGCGTCTGCAGGCTTTTCCTTCAAGCATGGCAAGCATTTTTTGAGGATCCCGGACCTTGCTGAGGAATATCATGGAGGCAATAATGTATGGCTTGAAGCTGGCCTGTTTGAAGAGAGGAACGCGGTACCTGTCGAATACCGAGGCTGCAACCTCTCCTGCCTCGCAGCTTACACCCGAAATATCTGCAGGGAGGCAGTGAAGGTAAAGTGCTTTTCCTTCCCTCGTAATTTTCATCATATCTTCGGTGCACTCCCAGTCCCTGTGAAGGGCGTTCTGGGCAAGGAGCTCCTTTTCAAGAGCCTTGATCCCGTCATGGTCGCCGGCTCCGTAAAGATCAGTCCTCTTCTGCATCGCCTTGAAGGGAGCCCAGCTCTTGGGGTAGACAAAATCGGCTCCCTCAAAAGCCTCTTTCATGCTGTTGGTTTTTGTGAACCTGCCGCCCGATACCCTTGCGTTTTCTTTTGCGATATCTTCGACCTCAGACATGATCTCATAGCCTTCGGGGTGAGCAAGAGTAACTTCCATGCCCATCCTTGTCATCAATCCTACTATTCCCTGGGGGACGGAGAGCGGTTTGCCGTAGGAAGGAGAGTATGCCCATGTCATAGCGATCTTTTTACCCCTTAGCTTTTCGATGCCCCCTGATTCATGGATCATATGGAGCAGGTCTGCCATTGCCTGTGTAGGATGGTCTATATCGCACTGAAGGTTGACCAGAGTCGGTCTCTGTTCCAGTATCCCGTCCCTGTATCCCTCTTTGACGGCATCAACGACCTGGTGCATATATGCATTGCCTTTTCCTATGTACATATCGTCCCTGATGCCAATGACATCGGCCATAAAGGATATCATGTTGGAGGTTTCACGGATCGTCTCGCCGTGTGCTATCTGTGACTTGCCCTCATCGAGGTCCTGGACTTCCA
>DAIRTK010000014.1:0-25000 GCA_036803945.1 Synergistaceae bacterium | reverse complement strand
CCGTTTCCTCACACACGGGACAGAACAACAGATCCCCGAAGATACCAAGGTCCTCCTATATCAAATGGCCCATGAACTCCTTGTAAATGTGACCAAACATTCCAAAGCGAGCAAAGTCCTTGTCCAGACAAGATGGGGAACAAAGAAAGTCCATCTGCTTGTCGAGGATAACGGAGTGGGTTTAGCAAACCACGCTGCTGAACCAAAGGATCCCAATAAGACAGGAATGGGTCTGTTCAGTATAAGGGAGAGGCTTAAGACACTCGGAGGAAAATTTGATATCGTTTCAACACCGGGAAAGGGTACAAGTGTAAGCATCGTCGTACCTTTAGTGCCGTTCGTCGTTGAATGACCCTGCAGAAAAAACTTCACGACCCGAGACTTTCTCCAGTTAAACATAGCGATTTTCACTGACACTATTTCATGATTTTACCGGTAAAAATCATGTGCCGCACAATATTCCGAGGTCAACTTTTTCCCTATAATTCAAATACGGACAGAATGAATGCGTTATACGTAGGGAGGAGATCCAATGGAAAGCAATTTTATTGCACCGGCAGTGATAGCCTGTATAGCCCTGGTTTCGATCCTGCTTGCCATGTTCAGGAAAGAGAGATAGCGAAAAATCCGTTACCCTCCTCGGCAACCACCCTGTTTGAAGATCCCGTGCCAGTCAGGAATCTTAAAATCAACGACAGCTGTCTGCAATAGACAGCTGTTTCTTTTTTCTTATCCTCTCCTTCATTCGTCCTGCAGGACCAAGGTTCCTCAGTTGGGCCTGAATATGAAGAAGACGGCGCCCACCATGCACAGCGAGGCCCAAACATAATTTAGGGTAAGTTTCTCCTTCATTACGAAAAAGGTAAAAGCTGCAAATACACACATTGTTATAACTTCCTGCATTATCTTGAGCTGCGGAAGGGTAAAGATCTGATGCCCGAGCCTGTTTGCAGGGACCTGGAAACAGTACTCGAAAAATGCGATCCCCCAGCTTGCCAGTATCACAAAAATAAGGGGTTTTGAACCCATATGTTTTAGATGTCCGTACCATGCGTATGTCATAAAAACATTTGAAACAAGGAGAAGCATTATAGGTGCAAGGCTGCGGATCAAAATTCAAACACCATTCCTTTCGGGTAATTTATTCCGATAGATTATATATCTGAATCATTCAGAATGGTGACAACAGTAGGAAGCTGATCCATAATTGCTGAAAACCCGGGAATCCATTCCTGAGTTATTTATTCAATACTATCCGCAACAGCCCGATCCACCGCAGGATGGACCTTCTCCCTCTTTATTCCCGCCAAGCATCCCCATCAGTACCGCATAGGCACAACCGACACCTTTTCTTACCATTATTGCCGAGACAGGGCAATTCATCGAACAGGCTCCGCATTCCATGCACTGGTCGATGTCGTTGATACGGGCTTTATTATCACTTATGGAAAAGACGGCATGCGGACAGACTAACTCACACATGCCGCATCCGATGCATTTGTCCGTGTCAAGTTTTAATTCAGCAACACCCTTTAGATACTTAAGCTCCATTTGTATTCTCCTTTACCTTTATGAAATAAAAAATGAAGCTACCCTTATCAGGGTTCCTGCAGAGAGAGACGTCACAATAAATGGAAGTGCGGTCTTCATCTCTTTTTCCACTCCTGACAGGGAAGTGTATGTCGACGAACCTGTAAAATTCATTGTGAAAAAAGCTGACAGCGACGGCAGGATCAAAATATAAGAGGCGAGCTGCAGCCAATTCGTACTCCCCTTGGAAAACATAAACAGAACTAACGATATTGCCCATAGGGCCCCTGTTATCATTCCTTTAAAGGAAAAAGCCCTTCCCGGTATCCAGGGAAGAAGAAGCGGGGATACAAAAGTGCCCATGAAGACTGAACCAAGCAGTCCAAGGTAATCTGACCTTTCAACGGGCAGGATGCCTAAAGCTGAAAGAATTGCCATTGCCCCAAATACCTTTAGCATCAATTCCATTGCTATCACGATTTCCATCGGTGTCAGGACGAGCCTGTCAAGAAGAGAAAACCGAACTTTCCGCATTGATGGCTTCACTGTCATTGCGTTATCAAGAAAATATGGGATGTCTTCCGACCGAATAGGTCCGTATACAACTTTGAAGCCGCTCCTGTTTCTTACTTCGTGGGCGGATACGCCGGTAGCACCAAGCTGCGGAAGTATAAGCTCCCTGTGGTCCACTTTCTCCCGAAGCCCTGTCTTATGGATGCGCGAGACAAGCTCCTCGGTACCGAATGTCCCTTTGCCCGCAGCGCACCAGACGTTTATTCCATCCGTATCCAAAACAAGGAGCCATATATCCCTGCCGGCAAGGTTTTTCCTCACTCTGTCTACGGTCATTTTATAATTGGAAGTAACAAGGACGGGAGAATGTCCATCAGGACGTCCCATGGCGTAAAGTCCGGCTTTCATGGAGTGATCCATGGCGATCCCCCATCTTGCCTTGAATGAGCCGAGCCTGTCCATAATTGTGAGTGAAGCAGAAAGAGTTTGGTTTTCGCTGCAGCAAGCTGCCATTAGCGGTCACGCTTCTTTGTCAGAAAATATTGGTATAGATTGTTCAGGCTTGATATTTGGTACTACGGGCGTTAATATATACCTCATATAGACGTTTGTCAATTTAATTAATTTTTCTTAGGGATATTACAATTCTAACAGAGTCAAAACTCAATGTTGAAAAACGAGATATACACACATGGGAGGATCTGCAATGGAAAATGACAAAAATATATTTATGATCAACTGTAACGGCAAGCCAAAGGTAGCTTTTGTATGCGTGCATAACTCATGCAGAAGTCAGATAGCGGAAGCCCTCGGGAAAAAACTGGCCTCGGACGTATTTGAAAGCTACTCCGGCGGCACAGAACTAAAGGACAGGATCAATCAGGACGCGGTCCGGCTGATGAAAAGCCTGCACGGGATCGATATGGAAAAAGACCAGTTTTCAAAACTTATCTTTGACATCCCGGCCCCTGACGTTGTGATCAAGATGGGATGCAATGTGACATGTCCTCCAATCGAAGGGGCATATGAAGAGGACTGGGGGCTGGACGATCCGACCGGGAAAGGAGACGATGCCTTCATAGAGGTAATAAATACCATTGAGAAAAAAGTGACTGAACTAAAAGGGAAATTTTCCTGCAAATAATAGGAAAAGGATCGGGATCATTGCTTCCCGGCCCTGAAGTTTATTATTGTATCAGTCAGTGAAAGAGGATGTTTTATGATTCAGCATTTGGTATCAAAGTAACGACGCTCTTTTCCTGCGTCTGATGAAATTTCTTCTATAAAAGAAATAAAATCCATAAATTTTTCCCTGTTCAGGGAGTAATGAGTCCACTTGCCGTCCTTTCTCGGAACTACCAGGCCTGACCTGCAAAGGATCTTCATATGGTGTGAAAGGGTTGGCTGAGAGAGGTTGAAAGCCTCTAGTATGGTACAGGCACAGAGCTCGCCGCATGAAAGCATGTCAACTATCATTATTCTGTTCGGATCGGATAAAGCCTTAAAAAGCAACGAATGTTCGGCGTGATCATTCATTCTTCCCTCTCCCCCTGTGAGTATATTCGCATCTGTCAATATTATACCGACTACGGAGAGAAATGGTTACTGTTAATTAATAATTGCGTCACAAAATGACTGTGTCGTTGTTTTACGAACCTGAACCCATCTTTTCGGCATTTTCATATATTTCGCTTATTTCTTCCCTGCTTCCAAACTTTGTAAGCAACAACGCGATAATTATTATTCCGGGTATATCGACAAGAAGTCTCGTAAGTGCAAAGGATGCCCCCAGCGATTCAAATTCAAAGAGGACCATAGGTATTTTGGTTGTAGACCATGCACCTATGAAGATCATAACGTTCGAAAAACTGACTCCCTTTTTCATGAATACAGCTGAAACAGGAAACGCCGCATAGAGCGGACCTGCTGCAGCAGAGCCGATAAACAGTGAAAGCAGGACTCCCTTCAGCCCGGACCCCTCGCCCATAAACCTGATCATGCTTTCCCTTGGGACCCAGACATCAAGGAGTCCCAGAAGAACAAAAACCGGCGGGATTATAAAGAGCATTTCGACAAATGAGCGTGCAGAAATTGAGATCGCCTTAATTCCGATGCCCCTGTTGAAGATAGTCAGCAGACCGATACAGGCAAGTACAAGAAGAAAACCTTTGTATCTTTTGATCAAATTAAACAAGTCAGCCGGCCACCTTTCCAATTACATAAGCAACTAAAAAAGAAAAGATGAAGGCCATAAAATTCCTCAGCAGGGTAATTTTTTTTCCAAAATATTTTATTTCCACAGGTATGGTTACAACTCCTACCATCATCAGGGTCGAAATAAATGCTCCTATCTGCATGTATCCCGCACCTGCCTGAAGGATAAGCGCAGCGGTAGGAAAAGCAACAAAGCCCGGTATCAGTGTTATCGATCCGACCACTGCGGCCAGTATAACTCCGATCCATCCTGAATTTTTCCCAATAAGCCTTGATATGGTCTGTGGGTCCAGCACGGCAAGCATGACGCCGACAAAGAGGATGACCACCAAAAATTGCGGAAGTATGTTGTCAAAAGCCTTCCATCCCTTTTTCAGAGCCATTCGGGTCTTTTTTGTGTCTTTGAAAAAAGACATCAGCAGCAAAACTATCGTTATCCCATAAAGCAGATAAGAATCCAAAACCGCACCTCCGTCACTCAAGCTTAATTGTATAAGTATAGATGTAGATCCCTTTTTATGAAGCTATCATTCCAAAGATCATGCCTGCAACTGTCGAGAGAATTACGACCAAAATAATATACGTCACAGTCTTTTTAGGTCCCAGGATGCTGTTTATGACAAGCATGCTGGGAAGAGAAAGAGCCGGGCCTGCAAGAAGGAGGGCCAATGCAGGCCCCTTGCCCATTCCGGCTCCGATTAGGCCCTGAAGTATAGGAACTTCAGTGAGGGTGGCGAAATACATAAACGCTCCTGCTATAGAAGCAAAGAAGTTGGCACCCGGGGAATTGCCTCCGACAAGCATCGCTACATATCGGCTCGGGATAAGGGCCTCATGACCGGGACGGCCAAGAAGGAATCCTGCGACAAGGACCCCGCCAAAAAGCAGTGGCACTACCTGCAGTGCGTATCCCCATGTCGATGTGAACCATTCCCCTCTCTCTTCCTTGTTGAACCACGTGAGAGAAGTAAGCACTGTTACAGCCAGGCCTAGTCCGGCCAGTATCCACTTCATGCCGTAAACGGTTTCCCAGAAGGAATTCGGCGTCTTGGGAGCAGCCCAGTTTGCAAAGACCAGAAAGACCACCATGCCTGCCATATATGTAACTGTTTTCCAAAGAGGCCTTCCACTCTCCTCTTCCGGAAACTGAGCAAACTCCTCCTGCCTGGCCGCTTCCTCTTTCCCAAATATGGCAGCCATCAGGAGCCCTATTACAACACTGAAGATAACAGCGCCTATTGCTCTGGCTATTCCCAGTTCAAGCCCGAGAACGCGGGCTGTAAGTACTATCGCAAGGACATTTATTGCAGGGCCGGAGTATAAAAAGGCAGTTGCAGGGCCAAGTCCCGCACCTCTTTTGTAGATACCGGCAAAGAGGGGAAGTACTGTGCATGAGCAGACGGCAAGGACAGTGCCTGAAACAGAGGCTACGGAGTAGGCTATCCATTTTTCAGCCTTCGCACCAAGATATTTCATGACGGACTGCTGGCTTATGAATACCGAAATTGCTCCGGCAATGAAGAATGCAGGAACAAGGCAAAGAAGAACGTGCTCCCTTGCGTAATCGGACATCATTGCTATTGATTCAGTCACCCCGGCAGCTACACGCTCATTTCCCTCAGGGAGGAAGTAGAAAACCAGGAAAAACCCTGCTATCCATAAAAATTTCTTACGATCACTCATAACCGATCAACTCCGTCTCTCTGTTCTATGTGGCATTTATTGCACATATTAGGTTTAAGAAATTCCCCGCGAGTGCGGGGATGCTCTTGTTTTAAAATTTCTTACCGGTAAGGCTGATGGATGCCGGCACCGCCGGCATTAATTTAGCCTCAGAGACTGCACCCTCCCGACTCTTCGCAGCCTGATCCTTCAACAGGGCTCGCCTTCACAAGGATCTCCTTCAACTTTTCATATGCTGGAAGGTGCCCCGCAAGGACTACTTTGCCCTCAATAGCAAGCGCGGGAGTTGTCATTACTCCAAAGTCCATTATTTTCGCTACTTCGGTCACCTTTTCGATCTCCAGATCAAGTCCCAACTCCTTTGCAGCCTGGTCTGTGAGTTCTGCAAGCTTTTTGCATTTCGGGCATCCTGTTCCAAGTATCTGTACCTTCATCATATTTTTCCTCCCCAAATATTTATTTCCCGCAGCATCCCGTTACGAACACTCTTTCAGGATCGTTTCCTTCAACTACCTTTTCAATACAGGAAAGCATCGACGGAAGGCAGCGTATCCTCAAACTGTAATAGACCTTCAGCCCTTCCTTCCGATCCTCCAGTATCCCCAGGTTCTTCATAAGGGCAAGGTGTTTGCTTATCGTCGTTCTGTCAAAGTGAAACATTTCGGCAATGTCGCATACGCACATTTCAGAATCAGCAAGAGCTTCTACGACAGCAAGGCGGACAGGGTGGGCAATGCCTTTCAGTATTGCAACTTTTTGATCCAGAATTGTATTATTCTCGGCCATTGATCTATTCACCCCTATCTATGTGGCGATTTTACCACATAAACTACAAGAGTCAACCGATCAAATTACCGTACTCTTTGGCTTACATGATCAACGATCATGTTTTGTTCTTATCAGCCGGAAGCACATGAATTTTTGTTATTTTTCCCATCAAAGAAAGATCTCAGGTTTTCCGGCAGAACGTAATTCCCGCAGCAGCACTCCTCCTTTGGTGCGAAGACAGCCCTGAGAATTGAAGAAGCCAGCATCTCTTTGGGAGGGACTTCATATTCTTCACCTTCGTACTGAAAGACCCTGCATTCGACATCAGTACCGCTGATATCACTGCAGCAACCGCAGCTGTTCTCTGCTACCGACTCGCAGATATCCATCCCGTTGACACGTATAGTGGGAGAGGAGAAGAAGCGGTATTCTTCTGCCATTTCCTTGGATGATATTTCTTCTTTCCTGAATCCGACCTCGTATCCGGCACACGAAAGAGCCGGCCTGATCTCTTTGAGCACCTCTTCAAGCACGGCATCGGTACCGATGCACCTGTCGCAGGTCTTAAGGTCAAGGTAAAGATATTCGACCAGGATCTTTTTACTATTGCAGGAACAGAATCCTTTATCCTTTATTGGATCACATCCGGCCATTTTGTTTCCCCCTGTCATGTTGGCGAAGCCAATATAAATTCTACATATCCCATAATCAAATATAAAACACATATCGATATATGTCAATTTAACATCTCTATCCATCGTAAAAATTACGTATTTGACAAAGAGTGACCAATTATATCTTGACAAAGAAAAATGAACGTGATAAATTATGTTGGCACTCAGATAGAAAGAGTGCTAACAATAAAAATTATACAATAAAAGGAGTTGTTGATCATGGTTGGACTGGTACCTTTCAACAGAAGGAACAAGGATCTGGCAACAAAGGCCGGTTTTGAGGACTTTTACAACGTGCTTGATGACTTTTTTTCAAGCGAATGGCCCATGAAGCGGACCTTGGCTTACGACACATTCAAGGTCGACGTACAGGACAAGGGTAAGGAGTACCTTATCGAAGCCGAAATGCCGGGCCTCAGCAAAGAAGACATCAAGCTCGGACTGGATGACGGAAAGCTGACGATCTCAGTAACAAAGAACGAAAGCACGGAAGAAAAGGATAAGAACTACATCCACAGGGAGAGACGCTCGGTATCTATGAGCAGAACAATACACCTCGCCGATGCAGACTCTTCGGGCATCAAGGCAAAGCTGAGCGACGGACTCCTGAAGATAACCGTCCCTAAGGAAGAGAAATCAAGCGCAGCGATCGATATCGATGTTGAATAGAATTGCCGTATCTGTTAAGTAAGCCTCAAAACCAATATATTCAGAAGCAAAAAGGCATCACCAAGGAAACGGTACCAAAAAGGGTCTGTGGAAATTTCCACAGACCCTTGATTTTCTGGAGCCGGCGAGAGGACTCGGACCTCCGACCTGCTGATTACAAGTCAGCTGCTCTACCAACTGAGCTACACCGGCAAACGGACCATTGCGTTCCTGTTATGGAGCGCCGAAAAGCATTTTACATTATTTTAGATTTTCGTCAAGTATCAGGCTCGTTATTGCCTCACTATATGTTTTGATTTTCCCTCGAACCTGGGAAGTGTCCCGGGCTCTGCCACAGTCAGCGGAACATGGATGCCAAGCGCACTGTGGATCGATTTTTTGCCCTTCTCCAGAAGCGTCTCCGCCATATCCTGAGGGCTGTCAGCAGACCTTTCACATGCAACGCTCATCTGCTGAAAACCTTCTACTTCCCAGACCTTGATCTGGTAGTTGGCCGTCAGCCCCGGTACACGGCAGAGCGCCTTCTCTATGACTGAAGGGAAAACATTGACGCCGTGGATGATTATCATGTCATCTGAACGTCCCTTGACTCTTTCGATCCTGGTGCTTCTGTCCCCGCATTTGCAGACCCCCGGCATTATGCTGGTAAGATCGCGGGTCCTGTAGCGTACTATAGGAAAGGCTTCCTTCTTAAGTGAGGTGATGACAAGCTCTCCCTCTTCTCCGGGGGCCAGGGGCTGCAGTGTCTCCGGATCGATTATTTCGAATATGAAGCCCTCGTCAAAAAGATGTATCCCGTTCCTCTCAAGGCATTCCATTCCTACACCGGGTCCCATAGCTTCTGAAAGGCCATAGCTGTCGATGGCAGGTATGTTCAGGGTATCCTGGATCTTTGTCCTAAGCCCTTCCGACCACGCTTCGGCTCCGAAGATGCCAAGCCGGAGGCTGTATTTTGACTTCTCCTCGCTTGAAAAAGTATCCCATACCTCACAGAGTTTTACTGCGTAGGAAGGAGTACATGTAAAGACTGTTGTACCAAGATCGCGCATGAGCTTGAACTGTCGTTCGGTAAATCCTCCGCTTGCCGGGATGACAGTGATCCCCATATCTTCCGCCGCATCATGGAACCCCTGGCTTCCCGTGAACAGGCCGTAGCCTGTCGATATCTGCAGTATGTCCTTAGATGTCAAAGTAGCCCTCCGGAAAGCTGTCTTCATCGCCTTCTTCCACCAGAATATGTCGTTGGCTGTATATCCGACAACAGTGGGGTTGCCTGTAGTACCTGATGTGGCGTGGAAGCGCACAAGCTCATCCTTCTCACAGCCAAGCCAACCCAGGGGGTAATGGGCCTGAAGATCCTGTTTGGTAGTAAAGGGCAGTTTTTCGATATCTTTGGGCGTACGGATATCCGACGGGCTGATCCCCGCATCCTTCATTTTGTCCGCATATGGATGATTGCGTTCCCACAATCTGTTCAAAACTGCATTGAGTTCCGATGTCTTTCCTGACGCGCTTTCACTGTGTACCATTACGATTCCTCCCGGTCAATTCTAAAAAAGTTCAATAAATAAAAGGACGGGGTCCGATAATCACGGACCCCGTCCTCACTTCCGGATCAGATGTTCAGCGCACGGCACCGAAACACTGATCCCGCGAGTCGGGATCCGTGCCGGGATAAGAGTACACTGCAACTGAAAGGTCAATATTTGCCATCGCTTCAACAAAATCCATTATCATGTACAGTGCCTCCTTCATTCGTGCGACATTGCGCGTAAGTTTAGATAATATTTCATAGATTGTCAAGTCCAAAAAGAGTTACTATTTTACCGCTTTCCCTTACTGAAAACTTTCTTCTAAATATTTTGTCCGTGAGGTTCCTTGTGTCTTTTTATGCGTACCGCCTTGCCCTCCGAACGGGGCATCGTATCGGGTTCTGCAATGTTTACGTCAATATTTACCCCCAGACTGTCCTTCAGGCGCTTCTTAGTTTCGTTCTTTATGTGTTCGATATCGGAAGCACCGCTTTCGGGAGCTCGCTCACACGTGATCTCGATCTCATCCATTCCGTCCTTCTTCCACACATCTATAACAAAATTGGGAGTCAGATCCTTGACCCTGCAGAGGGCTGCTTCTACCTGTGAAGGGAATACGTTGACCCCCCTGACTATAAGCATGTCGTCTGTCCTTCCTCCTATCCTGTCGATGCGTACGCTTGGATCACCGCAGGGGCAGGGTCCGGGAAGGATGCGTGTGCGGTCTCTGGTGCGGTAGCGGATTATCGGGTAAGCTTCCTTCTTTATGGAAGTAAGGACAAGTTCCCCTTCTTCTCCGTCCTCCATATTCTTGAGCGTCTCAGGGTGGATCACCTCCGGCAGAAATGCCTCGTCATTGACATGAAGACCGCTCTGATGGACACACTCCATTGCCACCCCGGGTCCCATGGCCTCACTCAGCCCGTATATGTCCAGCGCCTTTATCCCAAGTTTTTCTTCGAGACGCTTCCTGAGACCCTCTGACCATGGTTCGGCACCGATTATCCCGATCTTTAGCTTTGTGCCTCCGTTAGAAAAACGGTTGGGGTCAATGTCATCCCACACCTCGGATATGCGGAGAGCGTAGGAGGGAGTACATGCCAGCGCTGTGACTCCCATCTCCTTGATCATCCTGACCTGTTTTTCCGTCGCTCCGCCCGAGGCCGGTATCACAGCAAGCCCGCGCCGCTCACCTGCGTAGTGCATGCCAAGTCCTCCTGTAAAGAGTCCGTATCCGTACGACACCTGGAGGGTGTCCCACTCATCAAGCCCGGCCAGACCCAGGCACCAGGCTCCGCACTCGCTCCACATCTTTATGTCGTTCTGTGTGTAGCATACAACTGTAGGATTGCCTGTTGTACCTGAAGTCGCATGGAAACGGACTACATGTTTCCTGTCGACATTGAGCCACCCCAGGGGATAATGGTTCTGCAGATCCTGCTTTGTGGTGTAAGGAAGCAGCTGCATATCGCGCGCCGTTTTTATGTGTTCGGGCTTTACTCCGAACTCCTTCATTTTCTGTGCGTAGGGATGATCCCTTTCGACCATCTTTTCCAGTGTGTAGCGTATCCTTGATATTTTCGTCTCAACGTTCCTTATTACCAGCTTCATTTCCTCTTCCTCCCGGATGATCATTTTTTTAATCCTTATGTGCCTTGACCCAGGCACAAAAAAGCAGGGCCCGCAACTGCGGGTCCCTGCTTCAACGGCGATTTACGCAACGATACTCTTTTTCGGTGTTATTTTCCCGATCAAGCAGCCGGAGCGCAGATCCCGTGAAGGGGACCCGCGCCGATAAAGGAGAACTGCGTAACATTGCCACAAGATGTAATGCTGTAATTGATATGTGTCATGTCCCAGTGCCTCCTCTCGACTTCAGTTCGTTGTTTTTAAGATGTTGGGGGTAATTTTATTCACCTTTTGTATAATTGTCAACCCTTTGTCCTATTCTGCAGCCTTGTATACCCCCATGAATTTTTCCATAAGCAGGGTATTTTCTTCAGGAAGTCCTATGGTGATCCTTATTATCCCCTTGCCGCGGAAACGGAGAAGGCGCACTATGATCCCCTCTTTAAGCAGTCCGTCCCTGATGCGGGCAGAAGCATCCCCAAGGGGAAGAAGAATAAAGTTGGTCTGTGAAGGGATGAATTTTATGCCGTTTGAGCAAAAGAAATCATAAAACCTCTTTTTCTCATTTCTTGCCATTTCAACGCTTTTCGTTAAAAACTCTGTGTCGTCAAGCGCGGCTTCGGCTCCTGCAGAAGCCGGGAAAGATACAACATATGGCTCCCTGACCTTGTAAAGATACTTGATCAGCTCTGCATCCCCTGCTATCCACCCTACCCTCAGTCCGGCCAGCCCGTATACTTTTGAGAATGTCCTGCATACCATCAGGTTGGGATATTCATTCAAAAGGGTAAGTCCGTCAGCTGTTTCACCTTCGGCAAATTCAATGTATGCCTCGTCCAGGACGAACAGCACCTTTTGAGGTATTGAATCCAGCATTTTCCTGATATCCTTCGCAGAGGCCGCCGTACCTGTCGGATTGTTGGGATTGCAGAAGACGACCATCCTTGTCTTCTCTGTGACCGATGCGACAAATCCGTTAACATCAAGTTCCATCTTATCCGTCATCGGAACCTTTACAGCTTTACCTCCCATTATCTCCGCCATCTCTGCGTAGACTGAGAAGGTAAGTTCCCCGCACACTACTTCGTCTCCGGGTTCTATGAATGCGCGTCCAAGCATGGTAAAAATACCGTCAAGTCCGTTCCCGATCACGAAACGGTCAGGGGTCAGCCCATGTTTGGCTGCAAGCTTCTCCCTTAAGCTGTCACATCTGCTGTCCCCGTACCTGTTGCATTCCGCAGCGGCTTTTCTGATGGCCTCAACAGCCTTCCCTGATACGCCGAGGTTGTTTTCGTTTGAGGAAATTCGGACAAGTTCGGGGAATGCGGGCCCGGGGTCATACTCTTCAAGGTCTCTTATATTCTTGCGTGCCATGCTGTAAAAAAGTTCCTTTTTGTCCATCCGTTACGCCTCCTCAATGAGGGAAATTATCTCTCTGACAGCACCCTCAGTATCTTCATAAATATACTCCGCCTCCGGAAGGAGGTTTCCTATAGCCACAAAATGTCCCTTTCCAAAAGCTGCATGAGCCTTCATGTCGCTGCCTGTATCTCCGAAAAAGACCGGCTGGCTGCATCCAAGCCTCTTTGAAAGCAATTCCAGCCCTTCAGGCGAGGGCTTGTGAATACCGGTGTCGCTGTGTATTATCCTTTCATCAGGGAAGTCCTGCCACCCCAAAGTTTTTTTGGCCAGGTCCCATTCAGCGATATTCCTTCCCGTGTAAACACCTACCGGAAGGGGGAGTTTTTCCCAGTGGTACCCAAGCATAGGGATCTCCAGCCTGTATAGGCCGGGGACTTCTTCCGTACCGAAATAAAGGTCCGCACACATTTTTCTGACTGCATCTCTGGGCACAGGGGTGCCGTAGACGGAACTTATCCATGATATTACATTTCCGCTGAATGTGCTCAGCTCCTCAATAAGCCTCTCCGGTGAAGGAAGGGACTCAGAAAGATATTTGCTTTTACTGCCGCTTGAGGCAGATAAGGAAAGCATCGTCCATGCAATGTCATAATCGTCATTGAAAGAGCCATGCCTTTTGAATATCCTTTCATGATCGGCAGTGTATCCCTCGGAGTCGCTCCTGCCTCCGCATATTGTCTCCCATCCCGTTTCTATGCCAAGACGGATAACTTCGGGAAAAGACCTCTCTACGTTCAGGAGCACCCCGTCCACGTCAAATATCAGCGCATCGGGTATAAAGTTTATTCTCATGACCATTCCTCCACATTTGCAAAAGAGACAAACGCGTGTTATTATATAGCCCGCTTGCAAAACTAGCAAGCTATCAGTTTAACTAAGTAAAATGATATTAAGACCAAAATATCGGTCTGCTTTTTAACAAAGATAAAAGCAGACACAGGAGGATATCAAATACAGCCATGAACAGAAACCCTAAGGGCTGCAGCAATATCGGAGGCCCGGCAGCTGCAAAGCTCGAATACTGCAGAAACAGAGCGCTTAAAATTTTCTCAATGTACGGCTACAGGCCCTTCAGTCCATCTGAGCTGCAGCTGGTGGAAGATGTATGGGGCAAACTCTCAAAGGCCAGAGCCCGGCGCCTGATCACCGTTAATTCCCCCTTCGGTGAACCATGCGTACTGAGGGGAGATCTGACACTGTCCGCTGTTGCCTATCTGAGCAGCCATTATGACGACAATGAGCGCCCTTTGAGGCTTTGCTATGCCGACAGGGTCTTCTCGGCTCCTGCTCCGCCCAAAAGCAACCTTGAAGAGAACCAGGTAGGGATAGAACTGATAGGCTGGGAAGGATCAGGCACCGATGCAGAAGTAATATCCCTTCTGCTCAGGACTCTGGACGAACTTTCCATAGAAAATTCTATCGTAGTCATAGGGGACATGTCGGTGGTGGCAAAACTTTTTGAAGGACTGCCGGAACAGGATGCCGAGCTTCTGGTAAGTGCACTTCAGGAGGGCACCTACACCGAATATTCAAAGATCCTAAGCAAGACTGAGATGGATATAAGGAGAAAAAAAATTCTTAAGGCACTGCCCTCTCTCAAGGGAGACTGTTCGGTCATCGCTGAGGCAATGCTTATGATGGATGATCCATCTGTACTCATGCCGCTGAAAAAGCTCTGCGACTCACTCTGCAAGCTCGGATATTCAGAGAGGGTACGCATCGATCTCGGCTTTATCCGGGACCTGGGGTACTACAGCGGCCCAATATTCAACGCATATTCTTCCGTGACAGCTTCTCTCCTGGGTGGAGGCGGAAGATATGACGGGCTTCTCGCAAAAGTGGGTATGGAGGGAGAGGCTTCCGGATTCGCACTAAACATAAAGGAATTGGCTGAACACTGCGTAGACGGATCTCCTGCCCCCAAAATGATGATCTGGTGCGGATCCGTAGATCCTGCAGAAGGATTGAGATACGCTGACGGACTTTACAAAAAAGGAATATCCTTCGAGCTGAGCTGGACTTCCGACCGCTGCGAATCGATGAAAACGGCCAAACTCCGCAAGTACAGGTACTGGGCTGATTTTTCAATAAAAAAAGTAACAAACCTTATTAACGGCCAGACATACGATCTGGCAGACTTTGATCCGGAGGCTGTGACATGCTGACTTTTGCTTTGCCCACAGGGCGCTCTCTTGAAAACTGCATAGAAATACTTGAAGGTGCCGGGCTGCCTGTCGAAAAACTCAAAAAACCGGGCAGGAATCTGGTAATAGACGAGGGCAGCTTTCGTTACCTCCTTTCAAAACCATCCGATGTGCCGGCGATGGTACATTACGGGGCAGCTGACCTTGCGATCGCGGGAAGTGATGTAATAGAAGAATCGGGGATCTCTCTCGTGGAGCTTACAGATACGGGAAGGGGCAAATGCTTTATGGCTGTTGCAGGGACTCAGGCTGCTGCAATGAAATTCAACGGCAAGGCTTGCAGTCTTATGGGGCTAAAAGTCGCAACAAAGTATGCAAGGATAGCCGAGAATACTTTCAATTCCTGGGGTGTTCAGATAAAGATCCTAAAATTAAACGGATCTGTAGAGCTTGCCCCGGCATTGGGGCTCAGTGACTGCATCTTCGATATTGTAGAGACGGGAAACACGCTCCGTGCCAACGGGCTCATTGTAATAAAGGAAACAGCTCCTGTATCACTCAGGCTGGTTGCCGGGGCGGGATCTGTACAGCTGAGATGGCGCTCCATGTTCGGTGTTGTGAATTCGATAGAAAATTATGTCAGGGGAGGATGCGGGGCATGACATCAGAGATCAGCAGAAAGACCAATGAGACATGTATCGAAATTTCCCTTGGACGCCCAGGGACAGAAAGGCAGATCGAGATCCGGGAATGCGGTTTCATCGCCCACATGATCGACCTCATGTTCAGCAGGGCAGGCATCGGGATAACAATTAAGGCATGCGGTGATACCGAAGTCGACCATCATCACCTCACAGAGGACATCGGGATAGTTCTGGGCCGACTTCTGAGGGAACGGGCCAGAGAGAACAAAATCGAACGCTATGGCTGGTGCCTGCTTCCGATGGATGGTTCACTTGTCCGGGTAGCACTTGATTTCAGCGGAAGAGGCGGTTCATATTTCTCCGGTTCCTTCCCTTCAGAAAAATGCGGTGATTTCGATATGGAACTGATCCCCGAATTTTTCAGGGGCTTTGCACGAGAAGGCGGTATAACACTGCACATAGCACTCCTTGAAACTGACAATTCCCACCACGCAGCGGAAGCTGTTTTTAAGGGTGTCGGGATGGCGCTCAGGCAGGCACTGTCTCCATCAGAACAGACGCCAAGCACAAAGGGGATATGGCTGTGATATTTTTCCCTGCGGTGGATCTTTTTGACGGAAATGTTGTAAGGCTGACCAAAGGGGACTTTTCAATGAAAAAAAATTATGGACTCTCTCCTCTTGAAACAGCCAAAAGTTTTTTGGACGCAGGATGTACCCATATCCACATTGTAGATCTGCAGGGGGCGAAAGAGGGACATCCGTGCCATCTGCAGATCCTTGAACAGATCTCGTCACTGGGCATGTTCGTTCAGTACGGCGGAGGGCTCAGATCTGAGGGAAACATCAGGGATGCACTCTCTGCAGGAGCTGACAGGGTCATGATCGGAAGTCTCCTTTTCACAAGGGAGGACATGCCCAGCCACCTTGCAAGCGAGTTCGGTCCTGCGGCAATGCCTGCAATAGATATCAGGAAGGGCAGGGTCGTCCATTCCGGCTGGCTGAGCGAAACAGAGATGACTCCGGAAGAAGCCATAGCATGGCTGCGTAAGACCGGTTTTTCAATATTCCTCGTTACTGACACAGAGAGAGACGGCCTGATGGGAGGAGTTGACCCGGGGCTATACAGCAGGCTGACAGAGGGTAAAAACGATATAGTAGCAGCAGGAGGGATAACCTCTGTGAACGATATCATATCGCTGAATGCTTTGGGGCTGGCAGGGGTCATTGTGGGCAAAAGCCTTTACGAGGGCGGGATCACGGTCTCGGATGGCCTGAAGGCAGCATCCGGGAGGGAACAATAGAGCATGAACATAGATATGGGGCTCATCAAATTTGATGAAAAGGGGCTGGTTCCGGTCGTTGTTCAGGATTCGACCAGCGCAGAGATACTTATGGTCGCATGGGCAAACGAAGAGGCCCTTAGGGAGACAGCACAGGGAGGCCACCTTACTCTCTGGAGCCGTTCAAGAAAAGAATTGTGGAAAAAGGGAGAAACCAGCGGGAATGTTATGAAGGTCATCGAACTGCGAATCGACTGCGACGGAGACACTCTGCTGGCAATAGTCGAACCCTCCGGACCGGCATGCCATACCGGAAAGAGAACGTGTTTCTACCGCTCGCTCTGGGGAAAAGAAAACTCGACGGAGGCAACCTTCCTCGGGCGGCTTTGGCAATATCTGAACATAAGGAAGAACGAGGACCCTGAAGAGAGCTATACGGCAAAGCTCATTTCAAAGGGCCCCTCAAGGGTCGCCCAAAAGGTAGGGGAAGAGGGCGTGGAGACAGCTGTTGCAGCAGCAACAGGGGACAGGGAAGGTTTTCGTTATGAGGCGGCAGATCTGCTCTATCATCTTCTGGTGGCATGCATATCTTCTGACGTATCGCTCAACGATGTCTTAAGTGAACTGGCCTCCCGCCACAAAAAGGATGAAGACAGATGATAGCGATAATTGACTACGGGGCAGGAAATCTCCAAAGTGTCAGGAATGCACTGGACTTTATCGGTTTCCCGGGAACAGTGACATCCTCTCCCTCAGAAATACTTTCGGCAGACGGCTTCATACTTCCGGGTGTCGGAGCATTTGGAAGCGCAATGGCAGAGATGGAACGCAAGGGGCTCGTAGAAACAGTCAAAGTTGCGGCAAAGAGCGGAAAGCCATTCATTGGTATCTGCGCCGGGATGCAGCTGCTTTTTGAAGAGAGCGAAGAAAGCCCGGGGGTTCCCGGTCTGGGTGTGTTTCGCGGAAAGGTACTCCTCTTCCCTTCAGACAAGGGGCTGAAGATCCCGCATATGGGATGGAATTCCATAATGACAAAAAAGAAAAGCAGGCTGCTTGGGCATCTCTCCGGATCGCCATTTATGTATTTCGTACACTCATATTATGTAAAAGCGGATAACGGAGGAATAGTTTCTGCATTATCGGATTACGGGACAACGTTTGACGCTGCCGTGGAAGAGGGCAATCTTTTCGGATGTCAGTTCCATCCTGAAAAGAGCGGAGCTGAAGGCATCTCCATATTGAGACGTTTTGCTGAACTGGCAGGAGGAAACTGAAAATGTACGCACAGAGGATAATTCCATGCCTTGATATTAAAGACGGAAGAGTCGTCAAAGGCATCAATTTTGTAGACCTGAGAGACGCGGGGGATCCTGTGGAATGCGCTGCGGCATATGAGGCGGCAGGGGCCGACGAGATAGTATTTCTCGATATAACAGCCACCAGTGACGCAAGAAATACGGTCTCAGACCTGGTGAGGGCAGTGGCATCGAGAGTATTCATACCTATTACGGTAGGGGGGGGCATCCGAACTGCCGAAGACATCAGGACCGTACTCAGGGCAGGAGCAGACAAAGTTTCCCTAAATTCTGCGGCAGTCAAGAGACCTGAACTAATAACGGATGGCGCAAGGAATTTCGGCAGTCAGTGCATCGTTGCTGCAATAGACGCAAAAAGAAAAACTGACGGGACCTGGGAGGTCTATACTGCCGGAGGGCGCACGGCTACAGGGCTTGATGCCGTCAAATGGGCTCTGGAAACAGAAAAGCTCGGAGCAGGAGAGATTCTTCTTACCAGCATGGACAGGGACGGGACAAAGGCAGGCTATGACCTCGAACTCACCCATGCGGTAAGTTCAAGTGTAAATATCCCGGTCATAGCTTCCGGCGGAGCCGGCGACTACCGCCACTTTTACGATGCTTTCATTGAAGGGAGGGCAGATGCCGTACTTGCCGCATCTCTATTCCACTACAATGAGATCCCCATCCGGGAACTAAAAAAATATCTGTCCGAAAGGGGCATATCTGTCCGAAAGGGGCATATCTGTCCGGCTTTAGGCTAGTGCTTTTTTTTCATCCTTGCCCGGGCTGCACCGGCATGTGCCGAAAGTCCCTCGTTTTCCGCCATGACCTCGGCTATGGGAGCCAAAAGATCCGCTCCCTCCGGAGTTATTCGCTGGAATGTGCAGACTTTGAGGAAAGTCATTACTGATACTCCTCCCGTATACCTCGCAGCACCCATAGTCGGGAGGGTGTGGTTGGTACCTGCAACATAGTCGCCGAAAACTTCCGCCGACCCCTCCCCTATGAACAGGGATCCGTAGTTCGTCAGCAGAGGAAGGATTTTGTCCGGGTCAACGGTGTTTATCTCAAGGTGCTCAGGAGCGATATCGTTTGATATCGCCGCAGCCTCCTCGAGAGAATCCACTATGATTATACGTCCGTTTTTATGCCATGCATCAGCAGCTATATCAGCTGTATCAAGTTTGCTTAGCTGTTCATTGATTTCGGATGAGACATCTTCGGCAATTTGCTTTGATGTGGTTATGAGGATACCGGCAGCATCCACGTCATGTTCAGACTGAGCAAGGATATCTGCGGCTATTATCGCCGGGGCCGCCTTTTCGTCTGCAATGACCAGCACCTCACTCGGACCGGCGACAAAATCTATCCCGACTTTTCCGTATACCTGCCTTTTGGCTTCCGTTACATACTTGTTTCCGGGACCCACTATCATTGCCACGGGGGCAATGCTCTCAGTGCCGTATGCAAAAGCTGCCACAGCCTGGGCTCCTCCAACTGCATATACCTCATCGGCACCTGCGATCTTCAGCGCAGCAAGGGTGGCCGGATGCGGAAGACTGCTTCCTGACATAGGCGGGACCGCAGCGCAGACACGCTTGACCCCTGCAATTTTTGCCGGTATCACCAGCATCAGGGCTGTTGAAAAAAGGGGGTGATTTCCTCCCGGAACATAGCAGCAGCAAGAATCTACAGGGATAACACTGTGGCCAAGAAATATACCCCTCGATGTCTCTGTGGCAAGCAGGGGTTTCAGGGTATCACGCTGCAGCAGGGCAAAGTTCTTTATGTTGTAAGCTGCCTGTTCTATGGCACTGCGGAGGTCAGGGGATATGCCGGAATATGCCTTGCTTATCTCTTCTGCCGGTACCCTGAAGGAATCCATGGCAAGTCCGTCAAATTTTTCACTGTAAAATGAGAGCGCCGCATCACCTTTTTCCCTTACCTTGTCAATTATTTCTTTGACTGACGAGAATAGGGCCGGATCTTCGCTGAAACTTTTTTCTGATGCATTTTTGTAATGAAACATGTCTATCACTCCACTCGAAACCACATATTATCATCGTGCTAAAATAGCATCTTAATATTTAGGTGTCAATCTGCTCTGCATGTGACATTTAATGTGTGCTCCGGACGGTCCTTTTAATTGTGCTCTCTCTTCTCTGGTTTTATAATCATCTGAGCATATATCCGGGGGTGTTATTATGAGAAGGAAAGACAAGGAAGTTACTTCACGCAAGTGGATGATGGAGGTCCTTGAAAAGGGGACATGGATGGAACTGGCAATGTCGGGCAAGGACGGCTGGCCATACATTGTTCCGCTCAATTATGGTTTCGGGGATAATTTCATAATAATCCACGGCGCAAGGGAAGGCAAAAAGATAGATATCCTCAAAGAAAACGACAGGGTGGCATTCAATGTCGCCATCGACACGGAGGTAGTCCGGAACGAAGAGGATCCATCGGAATTCAGCATGAAATACCGGAGCGTATCAGGCCAGGGGATCGCAAAGTTCATCGAAGATCCCGAAGAAAAAAGGGAAGCACTTAAGATACTGATGGACCATTACCGCGGTCCTAAGGAACCAATGACCGAAGGGATGCTCAAAGCAACTGCTGTTATCAGGATATCAATAACGGAACTGACAGGAAAAATAAACTTCTACCCCAAACCCTGACAATGTAATAAATGTGCTTCTTCTGAGTAAAAGCCGGGCCTTATCACCGCCCGGCGCTTTTTGTTGTGCTCCTCTTACTCTTGTCATATACTCGCCTGAGAATATTTCAGGAGGTGTAATTTATGCGAAGAAATGACAGGGAAGTGTCGTCGCGTGAATGGATGATGGAAGTTCTTGACCGGGGCGAATGGATAGAACTGGCAATGGCAGGCAGAGACGGATGGCCATATATCGTGCCTCTCAATTACGGGTTCACCGATGACTTTATAATTATCCACTGCGCCAAAGAGGGGAAAAAGATCGATCTGCTCAAAGAGAATGAGAAAGTAGCCTTCAACGTCACAGTTGATGCGGAAATAGTGCGGCACGATGAGGACCCCACAAAATTTACAACAAAGTACAAAAGCATTTCCGGCCGCGGGATCGCAGAATTCATAGAGGACAATAAATCAAAGAGAGAAGCTCTTGAAATAATGATGGATCACTACAGGGGACCAAAAGGCCCTATGACTGAAGAAAAGCTCAGTGTCACTGCGGTGGTAAAGATCCGTATAACAGAAATGACAGGCAAGGCAAACCGTTATCCCAAACCCGAATAGCATAAATCGAAGGAGGGCCTCCCCTTACGGGAAGCCCTCCTTATTATCTTATTTTGAATGACGGCATTAATCGGAGATCGGACCCTCTGTCCGCTCCTTTATGTATTTCATCCTGACCTGCATGATCCTGTGGTTCTTCACCTCAAGCACATGTATATCCCAGGAGCCGTATGTGATAAGCTGCCCCTGCTTGGGGAAGTCCCCTGAAAGCTCCAGCACCATCCCTGCAAGCGTATCTACATCCTCAAAAGCCGTGTCGAAAGGATATGCAAGAGCATCGGAAAGCTCCTCAAGGTTTACAAGTCCCTGGACAAGATATGTATTTTCGTCTTCGACCTGTATCTCGGGGATCTCAGTATCGTATTCATCCTGTATGTCCCCAACTATCTCCTCTATCAGGTCTTCAAGCGTTATCAGCCCCGCCATTCCGCCATACTCGTCAATTACTATGGCAATGTGGGTCCTTGATTTTTTCATAACATCAAGGGCCTCGTCTGTCTTCATGGTCTCAGGTACAAAGAGCGGCTTCCTCATCAGTTTGAGGATGGAGATGTTCTTTTCGTTATGGGCGAGCGGCCCCAAAAGGTCCTTTGCATATAATATGCCTATGACCTGGTCGAGGTCTTCCCTGTAGACCGGGATCCTCGAATGTCCGCTCTCAAGGAATATATTCACCGCCTCTTCCGCGGTACCTTCCTGCTCGATGGCATATACATCGGTCCGGGGCTCCATGACTTCAGAGACCCTCGTCTCTTCAAATGCAATAACTCCGTGGATCATCTTGCGCTCATCCTCTTCAAGCGCACCTGCCGCGCTGCCTTCGGAGACTATGTGGTCAATTTCCTGGCGGGAAATGAGGGAACTGTAGGATACAAGATCCATACCCGCTATTTTTCCGAAGATCCTCAGAACAAGCCTTAAAGACCAGGTGACCGGAGTCATTATCGTGCTGAAAAGCTTGAGGAAGGGCAGCGAGAAAAGCAGTACACCCTCTTTTTTTGCTATCGCAAAATTTTTGGGCAGGATCTCGCAGAATATAACGATAAGGACCGTCATTACCGCAACTGCAAGTGCCGGACCCAATGCACCGAAAAACTTCAGCGCCAGTGTTGTCGCAACTGCGCTTGCTGCGATATTTACAAGATTGTTTCCTATAAGGGTAACGTTTATTGCTTTGGCTGTGTTGTCTACAAGCCAGAGGAAACCCTTTCGGCGATGCGGGTATTCATCAGATAGAGCGAGTAACTTCCCTTTCCCTGCTGCCGTTATTGACGTCTCTGTCGCACTGAAATAGATCGAGAGTATCAATAGAACGACTAGCAGGATGATACTGCCCGATATGTCGGAACTCACCAACGATCGACCTCCTTGATTTATGATGAACGCACTTCTGTCTGGCTATGTGCGCTCATACGCGCATAGCATATCACAATTAAGAGGAAAACGGCAGTACCCCGTTGTCGGAAGCAGGACTGCCGTTTTTTGAGCAGATAGATCTCCTTTGACTCCTTAAAAAATCGCCCCTTACTGCAGGGGGCCCGGAGTGTTCACCCTGAATTCGGGAAAAACTTCAATTACCCTTTCCAGTATCCCGTTGATCGCAGCGATAGCAACGCCGTAATTCGTTATCGGGACATTTTCTGCATCGGCTTTGATCATCCTCGACATAAGCTGTTTTCTTGTGAACATGCAGCCCCCGCAGTGAAGGATAAGGGAATACTCCTTCATATCGGCCGGAAAATCAAGTCCGGTGGAAATGTCGACCGTAAGTCCGCTGCCAACTCTTTCCCTGAGCCATCTCGGTATCTTCTCCCTGCCGATATCCTCTTCCAGCGGGGCATGTGTACAGGCCTCGGCCACAAGTATTTTGTCGCTCTCCTTAAGGCCGCTGATAGCCCTTGCACCTCTCACAAAGGTCGCCAGGTCCCCTTTGCTTCTGGCCATAACTATGGAGAAGGATGTGAGCGGAACTTCGCGTGGAAGAAGAGAATTTACCTGTGTAAATACCTGCGAATCAGTTATGACCAGCGCAGGAGGCTCTTTCAGTGAGTCAAGGAGCTTTGGCAGCTGATCCAGTGTCGCGGTGAGTGCGAGTCCCCCGTTGTCCAGGATGTCCCTGATCACCTGTACCTGAGGAAGTATAAGCCTTCCTTTTGGCGCCTGGATGTCCTGCGGGGCGACCAGTACCACCGCATCTCCCCTGTTAAAGAGATCTCCGACGAGTGTGGGGCTCTCAAAATCAGTGGGTGCACTCCTTACGATTGCTGATAGAAGCTCAGCCCTGTATCCTCTTTCGTTCGCTGATACAGGCGTAAATGGAATTCCAAGGCCTGCCTCAAGTTCAGACCTTATATTTTCAGCCCGATCCTGCCCGACCCTGTCGATCTGGCTGAGTACCCCGATCACGGGTATTTTTCTCTTCCCAAGTTCTTCGAGCCAGCCCCTTTCAAGCGATGTTTCACCCGCATCTGCCGCAGATACCACAAGAAGGGCAAGGTCAGTCCTGTCCATCATCTCCATTGTTCTTGAAATGCGAAGCCTTCCAAGGTCTCCTTCATCATCAAGACCGGCTGTGTCGATCACTGCCACGGGCCCCAGGGGCAGCAGCTCCATGCTCTTTATTACAGGATCCGTGGTCGTTCCCGCATGATCCGATACAAGCGCTGTCTGCTGTCCGGTGACAAGGTTGATAAGGCTTGATTTTCCTGCATTTCGCCTGCCGTAAAAACCTATGTGGAGCCGGTTGGCTCTCGGAGTTGACTGAAGATCCATTGCCTCACCTCATTATCATTGAATCCACATCTATCTTATTGCGCTGAAGTCCGTTCTCTATCATAAATTCCTGGGTCTTTGCCAGTTCGTCCATATCGCTCTTCCTGATCTTGCTGTCAAAATCATACCACGGGGTCATCATCCTGACCCCCTCCATCGGAAGTCCTGTTTCCTTCTGTGTCATCTCTGCGGCCTTATCGGGGTTCTTTTTGATCCATTCGAGCGTTTTCTTATGCGTCGTCATAAATCTTGAGACAGCCTCGGGGTACTTTTGGGCAAACTTCTCCGTGGTAGCTATGACTATCGTTGCGTCAACGAGCCCCTCTCCGTTTTTAAGCATACGCGCCCCCGATGTAAGGGCCTTGTAGGCTGCAGGTCCGGCAAGAAGTGCTGCATCGACGCTTCCTGCAGAGAGTGCATTGGCGCCTGACGAGAGGTCCATCTGAACGAACTCAACGTCTTTGACTGACATGCCCTCTTTGCCGAGGGCGGCGGCCAGAAGCTGGTGCAGGATAGTACCCTTCGGCCCCGCAACCTTTTTGCCCCTGAGATCCTTTACGCTCTTTATTGCAGGATCCCTCACTATTATCATGAAAGCTTTGGGAGCCCTTGAGTAGATGCCAATTATCTTTACATCAAGCCCTTCGGATGCGGCCAAAATTGCTGACGTGGAACCGAGGCAGCTGGCAATTCCTATCTCATCAGCCGCAAGGGCTGCTGTCTGTTTCGGGCCCTCTGTTATTTCAGGAAAACTCAGTTTTACTCCGGGATAAGCCTTTTCGAATACCTGGTTGTACTTTGCAACTATAGAAGGAACATTTAGCGGAGCCTTGACATATGTTATCCCCAGGGTCCCGGGCATATCTGCAGCAAAAGCAAAGCCTGCTGCGACTGTGAAAACGATCAGTACTGCCAGCAATATCTTTTTCATAAAAAATCTCTCCTTAAA
>DAIRTK010000013.1:0-30002 GCA_036803945.1 Synergistaceae bacterium | reverse complement strand
CCGGTGCGTCCGCTGTTGAAGTGGGCACGGCTTTCTTCAGAAACCTTGATGCCGGAAAAGAAATAAGCGAAGACCTTGAAAAGTATGTGATCCGGTACCGCTGTTCAAGTCTTGATGAGATAAAGGGGCTGGCAAGAAAGTAGGATCATTGTCAGCCGCATATTTTACGAACTTACCAGACATCGCTTTCCAGAACATTTTTGAGCGCATGGATCACGTTGCTTTTTATTTCAGGGATCTCTTTCTCCATATCTTCAAGGATCTTTTTTGCAGACAGCCGTTTTGACTTTCCGCTGTATGGGCAGCATGCACCGGTCACCGGGAGTTTAAGCCTCTCCGCTTCAATCGCGATCCGTCTCTCCTCGATGTAAATAAGCGGTCTTATCACCCTTATCTCTGTCCTGCTCATGAACATATTGGGCTGATAACATTTGAAACGCCCCCCGTAGAAAAGGTTCAAAAGGACTGTTTCCACCGCATCGTCCTTGTGGTGGCCAAGGGCAAGGATGTTTGCCCCGGCTTCCCTGGCCTGTCCGGCAAGTATCCCCCTTCGCAGGTTGGCGCAGAGGCTGCAGGGCGACCTTTCGTCCCTCTCTTTCATAATGCTGTAAGTGGGGTGGCTGGATATGCTCAGAGGTATCTCGATTTCCTTCATGAAATCCTCTAACATTGCCGTCTCCATCGATCCCCCCGTCTGGTCGATCAGACATGCGGCCAGGCCGAATTTTACCGGGCTTCTGCGGCGCAGGGCAGCAAGCGCCAGGGAGAGGATCAGGCTGTCTTTGCCTCCCGAAAGTCCGATCATTATTCTGTCCCCCGGTCCTATCATGCTATAATCTCGAATAGCTTCACCGACGAAACGCATGATCTTTTGTGATATGGGATATTTTTCTCTAAAATCTTCTTTCAGTGGAGAGACCTCCCTGGCTACGCAATAAGTATGAGTTTAATCCTATCACAGATGGGACAGGTTTTATGAAAAAAAGCAAAATAGTCTTTGCAGACGCTAATAATCTTTTTGTTGACGCACTGAAGTCGATAGTCGAGAAAGAGCCTGACGTCTCTGTGATGTCCGGTGTAAACAGCGGTGTGGAGGCACTCAGGAACTGCATCGAATTTCAGCCTGACGTAGCTGTAATCGGAGAGATCCTTTCAGATCTGACTATAGTTGAGGCTGCGAAGGAGATCAGGCGCAGCGTAAGGAACATCAGGTTCCTTTTTATGATCAGGGACGGGAGTGCCGATATGCTTTCCCTGCTTGGCGGGATGGACGTTGTCGGTGCAGTTAAACAGAGCTGCGACATTGCGGAATTTCTTACGGCGCTGCGTCTTGTGATGAGGGGCGAACGCTATATTAGCCCCGAAGTGATAGAGTTTCTGAAAAATCCTACCGTCGAAGATTTAATCGCAGAAGATCCCCTCAACGACATAACTTACAGGGAAAGGGAAGTCCTTTACTGGGTAGCTCACGGACTTACAAACAGGGAGATATCTGAAAAAATCTTCCTCTCAGAGAAGACCATAAAAAACCATGTCAGCCACATCCTTAAAAAACTGGATCTGGCGGACCGCACCAAAGCCGCTGCTTTTGCGTGGAATGAGGGGCTGCCGCTCCTTCCGGAAGATTTTTTCGGTTCAGCAAGGATGAGCTAAAAAAACGCAGTATGATGCAGGACAAAGAAGTTTTCTTGTGGTAGTATCCTTTTTTAGGTATTTTTGTTGAGCATTCCCCCTCCCTCATCCGTTGTACCCAAAGGAGGATGGACTTTGACAGTACGAAAGAGTTTCACGATTTTTATCTGCATCGTCATTGTATCGATAGTCAGTGTTCTTTTTCTAAGTATCGATTCGGCAACATTCAATGTCCTTGAAGATACAAACCCCGTCCTGCTCTCTGTTGCAGTGCTTCTTGTGGTGTTGGGGTGGTGTCTGGATGCGTGTAAGTTCATATTTCTTGCAAGGGCCGCAGGCGAGTACCTGTCATTCAGGCAAACAATATCTGTAGTTTGGATCAATTATTTTGGAAGTGCCATAACCCCAATGCAGAGCGGCGGAGGCCCGTTCCAGATATATCTTCTTTACAAGAACGGCGTATCAGTGGGCAAATCTGTTGCAATAACGCTGGTAAGGACACTTCAGATAATCTTTTTGCTTGCATTGATAATCCCTTTTTCTATCGTGTCAGAGGCAGAATTTATTGAGAAGCATACGATGCTGAAGTGGTTTGTCGTATATGTCCTGGCCTTTATTGTCCTTGCTTCATTCGTGCTTGTGATAAGCATAGTAAGGCCGCAATGGATAAAAAGGTGGAGCAACGGCTTCCTGGTGAGGATGAAAAGGCTTGGAATACTCAAGCCCAGGCTTCTCCTCGGTGCAGCAAGATGGGCCAACCGCGAAATAGACAATTACAGCACCAACATCAGGCTTTTCCAGTCAACGGGCAGATACTGGTTCATGCTTTCGGTACTGACTGCCGTGGTACACCTGTGGGTCTACCTTTCCATAATGCCATGCCTGATCATGGCAGCCGGTTTCCAGGTTGAATATATGCAGTGCATGCTGGCAGAATCACTTCTTCTCTTTCTGCTCTACTTCGTTCCCACACTTGGAGGAAGCGGTGCGGCAGAGGGCGGTGCGGCAGCGGTCTTCGGCCTTTTTGTACCCTGGAATCTTGCAGGGGTGATGGCCGTCGCCTGGCGTCTCATATCAGAATATACCGGGATAGCACTGGGTACCGCCGTAGCGATAAAAATGCTAGGGTGGGGCGGGGCTGAAAAAGTAATGAAGGAAGAGGCTGAGAGATTAGAAAATGCCGGTCAATAAAAAAATCAGCGAAATAGCGTTCAAATGCAGAGGGCTCTTTTGGGCCGTATTCGCCCTGACGGCACTTGTATTCCCCGGGAGCTTCGGAGCAGGCCGTTTTGCCGCGGGGTTGCTTGTCGCCTTATCAGGCCAGATTTTGAGATACTGGGCGGCCGGTTATATACCCAAATACAGGACTGAGAAGATAGGAGCACCCGTCCTTGTTACCTGGGGACCATACAAGTGGGTGAGGAACCCGCTTTATGCCGGTAATTTTATAATGGGGCTGGGATGGTCGATCATGCTTGGCTGGATGTGGGTCGCGGCCTTTGCTGCGGCGTTCCTTCTGCTTTACTGCCTGATAGTTATTCCTGCCGAAGAGGAGTTTCTCGAGTCCAAATTCGGTCCGGAATATGTATCGTACGTTAAAAACGTGCCGTCGCTCTTCCCATATCCCAGAAAAGGCTTTCCCGAAGAATCTCCTTTTTGTCAGCCCTTTGACCGCAGCAGAGCATGGTCCGAAGAGGTCTACTCGATAAAGATGAACCTTTTTGTGACTCTGCTTATCTCCGCAAGGCTTTATGTCACTCTTCCATAGGCAAAAAAGAACTTTCTGCGGCACATTCTTCTTTTTCATAAAATGCTTTCAGCAGGTCAAGGTCTATTACCATTCCGTCCTTGCCGGCTATCATCCGGGTCTTTTCAGTTGAGATCATTTTTGCGAACTTTTCCGGTCCTGCCTCTATCATTACCACTCCCATGTGAGTCATTACCGCCAAACGGGGGTGAAGCTTCTGCAGCAGTTCACCGGCGTCCTCCGCAGACATGTGGTCAAGCCTGGGTTTTTTGTTGGGAAAGGTTACGTTGACAGATATGAAAGAACATTCACGGTATCTTTCGGCCAGATGTTCAAGAGGCCTTGTATCGCTTATGATACCCCATGTATTCAGCCCATTTTTGCGAAATATGTAGCCATAACAGTCCACTCCGTGGTGGATGTGGAGCACCGGCTCTGCCGACACACCCATGCCGAGATCGACCCTTACTCCGTCTTCGACTGTCACCACAGAGCCGACCTTTTGTGCTATATACCTCTGCAGGACAGGTGCCTGCCCGGTCGCGGAATCTTCCGGAAGGACGACTGTGCCCTGTTTTTCAAAGCCTCCTCCGGTCATTGCCTCTGCCGTCACGTTTAGGTCTGTGCTGTGGTCGAGGTGTCTGTGTGTCAGAAGTATTGCCCTCAGATCATGCGGATCGAGCTTTGGGGATGAGGTGCATATGTGGTAAAGAGACCCGGGCCCGGGATCGATCAGGCCGTTGAGTCCGCCGTATGCGAACCAGATGCCCCCCGTCTTCCTGATCTGTTTCAGCATGGTGAATCTGGCGCCTCCGGTCCCCAGATAACGCAGAAAATTGTTGGGATAAGCAAAATTATCATTCATTTTTTATAAGCAGCTCCTGTTCCCCAAACGAAAGTCTTTACCACCATCTGTATATACAGCTGTTTTCTTTTAAAATTTTTCTTCTATCCCTGAAGTCGCTTATGGATCCTGATACCTCTTTCCAGAAAGCTTCGGAATGATCCATATGACGAAGGTGACAGAGTTCATGCACAACGACATATTCAAGAAGCTCATGAGGCACAAGGGCCAGCCTGGTGGAAAATGTAAGGCTGCCTTTCGGTGAGCAGCTGCCCCATATTGACCTGACGGTTTTTATGTTTATTGATGACGGGTTCACCCTTATTTTCTTTGCCCAGAGAGGAAGGATCTCCCTTATCTCATTGTAAAGGGCCCTTTTGTACCATGCTTCAAAAATGTTCCGTTCATTGCCCCTCTCCATGCTGTCAATAACGAAAAAGCCGTCAGCAAGAGTCAGTGAAGGCGCCTTTCCCCTGATGTCCCTGCGTATCAGTGGATATTCTGCTCCCATGTATAAGAATTTTTCTCCGTCCTGATATTTTTTGTCCGGCGGGATCTTTATATTTCTGCTGATGATCTTATCCATGACAGAGCCAATGTCTGCAGAGAGGATACGCACTATCTCCCCGCTGCTTGGGGAAAGAGGGGCAGAGATAAAATATGCGCCTGTCATCGGGTCGATGCCGACGCTGATCCGTTTTCTTCCGGCATTCCTGCGGAGTTCAAAATTGAACGAATCAAGCCTGATGCTCTCTTTCAAAAAGATCCCTCTCAATCCTAAGGATATACTATAGCAGGAAGAACCAAAAAGGGGCACTATTACTGAGGTGTTTTCAGACAAATAAGTTTAAATTCTACAGCATGTCAGTGATCTGAGATAGTGGAGAGATGACCGTTGCCAAAAAATGCAAACGAACAAAAGGGCGAAAGGAATAATTTTTTGCCTGTAAACAGGGACGATATGGAAAGGCGCGGCTGGGAAGAGCTTGACTTCCTTGTAGTATCCGGAGATGCATATGTTGACCACCCAAGTTTCGGACATGCCATTATATCCAGGTGGCTTGAAAACCTGGGTTACAGGGTCGGTATAATAGCGCAGCCGAAGTGGAGCAGTACCGAGGATTTCAAAAAGATGGGGAAACCGAAGTTAGGGGTAATGGTAACTGCGGGAAACCTGGATTCGATGCTCTCGCACTATACAGCGTCCGGCAAGAAAAGGAAGACGGACGACTACTCCCCCGGGGGGCAGGCAGGACTTCGCCCCGACAGGGCAACGATAGTCTATTGCAACAGGATCAGGGAGCTCTGGAAGGACGTGCCTCTGATAATCGGCGGAATTGAAGCCAGTCTGAGAAGGATCGCCCACTATGACTGCTGGGCCGATGATGTGAGAAGATCCATACTGGCCGACAGCAGGGCAGATCTGCTTGTCTTCGGGATGGGAGAGATCCCTGTAACGGAGATCGCCCGCCGGCTTTCTGAAGGCAGGGCTGCCAGCCAGATAAGAGATGTTCCAGGGACCTGCTGGAAGACCCATGAACCTGAGAAAGCTGCAGATGCAGTAGTCCTGCCCTCATTTGAAGAAGTCAGATCAGACAAAAAGATGTTTGCCCAGGCATTCAAAAAATTCTATCTTGAGCAGGATCACATAAGAGGAAACAGACTGATACAGGACCAGGGAGCATGGCATGTCGTTCAGAACAGGCCGTCGAGGCCCATGACGGAGAAAGAGCTGGACAAGGTATACAGCCTGCCTTACACAAGGGCCTGGCATCCGGACTACGACAGTGCAGGCGGTGTGCCGGCAATTGAAGAAGTGCGCTTCAGCATTACCAGCCACAGGGGCTGTTTCGGAGAATGTTCCTTCTGTGCAATTTCCATGCATCAGGGGAAGATAATACAGACCAGAAGCGACCACTCGATGATGGATGAAGCCAGGTCATTTAAAAAAATGAAGGAGTTCAGGGGATATATACATGATGTCGGAGGTCCTACGGCAAATTTTGTGATCCCTTCATGCAGGGATCAGGATAAAAAGGGTGCATGTACAAACAAGGCCTGCCTTTATCCCTCTCCCTGCAAAAAACTTGAAGCTGACCATTCGAGGTATATTGTGCTCCTTAGAAAGCTTAGGGAAATTCCCGGGATAAAAAAGGTTTTTATCCGATCTGGCTTAAGGTACGACTATATCCTTCAGGATAAGAATACCGATTTCCTTGATGAATTGTGCCGTTACCACATCAGCGGCCAGCTCAAGATAGCTCCTGAACACGTAAGTCCGGCCGTGCTGAAGCGGATGAGGAAAGTGCCAAGGGATGTAACGGCTGAATTCATAAGTGCCTACAGGAAGAAAAACATGGAACTTGGAATGAAACAGTTTCTTGTCCCCTATTTTATGTCATCTCACCCGGGTTCCGCTCTAAAGGAGGCTGTAGATCTTGCGGAATTCATCAGAGACAGCGGGCTGAGACCTGAACAGGTCCAGGATTTTACGCCCACACCGGGTTCTGTTTCCACCTGTATGTATTATACGGGAATAGATCCCATTACAGGCGAAGATGTATATGTGCCGAGGGAACATGAAGAAAAGAAGATGCAGCGCGCACTCCTGCAGTACTGGATGCCGGAAAATGCAGATACGGTAAAAAAGGCCCTTATCAAGGCAGGCCGTCCCGACCTGATAGGGAATGACAGCAAATGTCTGGTCCGGGAGCGCCCTCTGAGGCGCAGAATGGTAAAATAAGCTATGGACAATATCAGTATCAGGATATAAAATTCACCGTGTGCTCAGACAGGACATTACAGGAGGTTTCACCGTATGAAAAAATTGACAGTTTTATTGGTTGCAATTCTTGCAATATTCTCTGTATATTCCGCAGCATCGGCAGCAGAGGAAAAAGTTGGGTTTGTTGACGAAATGGCAATACTCCAGCAGTTCCCGAAATTCAAGCAGGCGCAGCAGCAGATAGAGACGATCGGCAAGAAGAAGTCCGAAGCGGCAAAGGCTGCTTTCGACAAGGAGACAGACGAAAAGAAAAAGGCCAATATCGTCCAGACTCTGCAGCTTGAGATGAGGGAAGAAGAGGCAAAGCTTATGAATCCCATCCTCAAGGAGATCAATGAGACCATAGCCAAGGTCGCCAAGACAAAGGGGATCACGATAGTGCTCAACAAAGGTCTTGTTTACTACGGCGGCATCGATATCACAAACGATGTGGTGACTGCCCTCAAGAGGTAGTTTTTCAGAAATTTCGGGCGCCGTTCCGTTTATTCGGGATGGCGCCTTTTTGTTATCATTTTAAACTATAAGTATCTCAGAGGCGGGTGATCTTATGTCCCTTATATGGCTTTTGTTCGGTTACATTGCGGGTTCCTGCCCTACAGGCTATCTGGCGGTAAAAATACTGAAGGGGCAGGATGTCCGTGATTTCGGTTCGGGTAACATCGGAGCTACCAACACCGGAAGGGTGCTGGGAAAAAAATGGGCGATAGCAGTTGCGGTCTTTGACATGCTTAAGGGCGGGATAGCTGTTCTTTTTGCATCCTTCTTTACGGACAGCAGCATTATACTTTCGTTTACGGGAGTATCATCCGTCCTGGGACACAATTACCCGATATGGCTTGGCTGGCGCGGCGGAAAAGGCGTTGCTACCACATTCGGTGTGTTCGGCTTTTTTGATTTTTTCAATCCGCTTCCCGCTCTTATCGGAGGAGTGGTCTGGTATGCGGTAATGAAAACTACAAGGTACGTATGTGTAGCCTCCATAGCGGCTCTTTTCGCTTCAGCCCTTCTTATGCCCCTGTTCGGGATGCCGAGGCCCTATTATCTGGCAGGGCTTTTCCTCGCAGCACTTTCCGCATGGCGCCACAAAAGCAATATCAGGAGACTCATTGAAGGCAAAGAAGGCAAGGTCGGAGAAAACACCGAGTAACGGCCCGTTTTTTAAATGCCCCTGAACTTTTTGTGATCGCCTGAAGCCGGTCTGTTCCCGGCTCTTTTTTATTGCCGGCATCTGCTGCCGACACCGGATATGATACCTTTTTGTTTCCCCAATATTCTTGACTTATACTGACCAAAATTATATAATCGCTACAGTTCATGGAAATGGAGTGATTCGGATGTCTCTGCCGTCGTCAAGCCTTACAAAAATTATTGAGGAATATATTGCCCAGCTTCTGGAAGAGAACGATGAGGGAGAGGTATCCCTCAGGAGGAAGGATCTGGCGGAGAGGTTCGGGTGTGTCCCAAGTCAGATAAATTATGTCCTCAGAAGCCGCTTTGCTCCGGAAAACGGCTTTCTGGTCGAAAGCCAGAGGGGCGGGCATGGTTACATAAAAGTTATACAGCTGACATTCAGCAACTGCGATGAAGAAGTCGTGCATCTCGCCGATCTTGTAGGGAATGCAATAACAGAGCAGGAAGCCAGAAGGCTTCTTGTCAATCTGCAGAACAGGGATGTAATTTCTCCCAGAGAGCGCCTGATAATAGAGGTTTCGCTGAGAAGCCAGGAAGACAACGGAAGATCCCTCTTTGACGTATCGCCCTACAGAAGGGATCTTATGAGGGCCGAACTGCTGAAAAAAATACTTACGAGCCTTGCGCTTGGATGAGGTGATCCTTATGCTGTGCGAACGCTGCGGTGTAAATAAAGCCGAAGTGCATCTTATGAGGGTAGTGAACGGAAAAAGAGTGGTGGACTATCTGTGCAGGCAGTGCGCAAAAGAGGTCATACCGTTTGAGGAAGCGGCAAGAATGATGAAGATGACTTTTTCGCTTGAAGGGATGCTTGATCTTCAGGAGGCCCTCAGGGATCTCATTTTCCCTGCTGTGACGGGCCAGAACGGTGAAGGGGAAGCAGAGTTTGCCTGCCCGCACTGCGGAGAGTCGATATCATTGTCCATGTTTGCAGCTGCAGAAGAAAAGTGTGCGGAGAAGATACCCTGCACAGAGACTGTCAAGTCTGCACCTGTACAGAGGGACAAAATTTCAGTTCTCAGGGACGAAATGGCTGCGGCGGTAAAGGTCGAGAATTACGAACTTGCGGCTCAGATAAGGGATCAGATAAAAGATCTGGAAAACGATACCGATATAGAAAAGGATGCGTGAGGCCAAATGTGGCAGAATTTTACCGAAAGGGGCAAGAGGGTTTTTCAGCTTGCCCACAGTGAGGCTTTGCGCCTTGGACATGAAGTAGTTGGTACTGAGCATATACTGCTGGGACTTCTTGACGACGCTGACGGAATAGTCACTCAGATACTCTCGAACTACAATCTCCACCCCGAAGTGCTCAAAGCCGAGATAGAGAGTCTCGTAGGGACAGGCAGGACAAGGCCTGAACCGGTGGACCTTCCTTCAAGCCCGAGGGCCAAGCTGGTAATAGACCTTTCCATGAGAGAAGCAAGGAAAATGGGTGTTAATTATATCGGCACCGAACATATCCTGCTCGGCATCCTTGCCGAGGGAGAAGGCATGGCCGCACAGCTTCTTGCATCACATGGTATGGATCTCTCAAAGACACGCATGATGGTAAGAAATATACTCAACGGAAACCCGGCTGACAATGAAAACGACCCGATAAGTCCCACGGATGCTGCGCCGACGAGGCAGGAAAGCCAACAGCAGGGCAGGACTCCCACCCTCGACCAGATAGGCATTGACCTTACAAAGATGGCGAGGAACAGCGAGCTTGACCCGGTAATAGGGAGAGACAAGGAGATCCAGAGGGTAGTCCAGATACTTTCCCGCAGGACAAAAAACAACCCGGTCCTTATAGGAGAACCCGGAGTAGGCAAGACGGCAATAGCTGAGGGACTTGCCCAGAGGATCGTTTCGGGAGAGATACCTGAGATCCTTAAGGATAAAAGGGTGATGCAGCTCAATGTGGCAAACCTTGTTGCAGGGACAAAGTACAGGGGCGAGTTCGAAGAGCGGATGCGCAAGATAGTTAAGGAAGTCAGGGAAGCCAAAAAGGTAATTCTTTTCATCGATGAGATCCACACACTGGTGGGAGCAGGCGGCGCGGAGGGTGCGGTAGACGCTGCAAATATAATCAAACCCAGCCTTTCAAGGGGGGAGTTCCAGGTAATTGGTGCGACCACCATCAATGAATACAGAAAGTACATCGAAAAAGATGCCGCACTTGAAAGGCGTTTTCAGCCCGTCCAGGTCGAGGAACCCACGGAAGAGGATACCGTCAGGATATTGAAGGGGCTAAGGGACAACTATGAAGCACATCACAGGGTAAAGATAACAGATGATGCTCTGGAAGCGGCAGCCAGGCTTTCACTCAGGTACATAACCGAGAGGTTTCTGCCGGACAAGGCTATCGACCTGATCGACGAAGCCTCCGCAAGGGCAAGGATACAGACTCTGGAAATCCCGGAAGAACTCAAGGCGCTTGAGAGAAGTGTTGTTGATATACGAAGGGAGAAAGAGGCTGCTGTCGGCGCCCAGGAGTTTGAAAAAGCCGCGGACCTGAGGGATCAGGAGAAGGAGCTTATCCAACAGACGGCAGAACGCAGAAAAACCTGGACGGAATCAAGAAATCAGCATACCCCCGACGTCAAAGCCGAAGATATCGCGACGGTCGTATCAGAGTGGACAGGCATACCTGTCACTCAGCTGACTGAGGAGGAAAGCCGAAGGCTGCTGCGGATGGAAGAGGAGATCAGGCAGCGCCTTGTTGGACAGGATGAGGCACTTCAGTCTGTAGCCCGGGCCATAAGGAGATCCAGGAGCGGGATGAAAGATCCGAAGAGACCTGTCGGCAGTTTCATGTTCCTCGGACCTACAGGAGTAGGCAAGACCGAAATGGCAAGATCTCTTGCAGAGTTCATGTTCGGCAGTGAAGATGCCATGATCAGACTTGACATGAGTGAATTCATGGAAAGGCACGAGGCGGCTAAACTTATAGGGGCGCCTCCCGGCTACATCGGTTTTGAAGAGGGCGGCAAGCTCACCGAAGCGATAAGACGCCGTCCATACGCCGTAGTTCTCTTTGACGAAGTGGAGAAGGCGCACCCTGATGTATTCAACATGCTGCTGCAGCTGCTTGAGGACGGAAGGCTTACAGACGGGCAGGGACACCTGACAGACTTCAGGAACGCTGTAATAATAATGACCAGCAACATTGGCCTGAGCGAAGCCATGAAGGGACGGAGCCTTGGATTCTCCGAGGCCGAAGGGATCATCGGGGGGATAGATACCGCCAAGATGAAGTCCACTGTTACAGAAGAGGCTAAAAAAGTTTTCAGGCCGGAGTTCTTGAACAGGGTCGATGAGATCATCGTATTCAACCCGCTTGGCAGGGAAGAGCTCCTCAAAATTGTCGATATAATGCTTAAAGAGGTAAAAGCCAGGACATCTGAGTGCGGCATTACGCTCGAAGTTGACGAAGATGCCAAAAAACTGCTGCTTGAGAGGGGTTATGATCCCAAATACGGTGCCAGGCCGCTTCGCAGAGCCATACAGAAGATGGTCGAGGACTCAATGTCCAACCTTATGCTGGAAGGCACAGTCAGGGCGGGAGAAAAGATTTCTGTCACTGTGTCTGAAGGAGAGCTTAAATTCGAAAAGGCCGAAAGTTAATATTATGGGGAGAGCCCGGGAGACAATATGTATTTTTATCCTCTCGGGTTTTCCTCTTTTGTGATAGGATTTGTTCTGCTGCTAATAAATCAGAAGGAATATCCGGGAGGGGTTTTGTAATGTCATTCAAAAGGGCAACAAAGTTCTTTGCAGTTTTTTCCATGGCACTTATTATGGGGGCTTCCGCTGCTGCGGCTGCCGATAAACCGATCCTTACAGTCGGAACATCGACGCTTGATGAAAAAGAGATATTGAACATGATGGCCACAAGTGCCGGAGGGAATCAGATGATGGTAGGCCTCATGCTTGCGCAGTCGACGCTCCCGGAGAGAGTGGACCTTGTCAATCAGATGGCCCATGCCCTTTTGTTTACTGAGGCTGCGAAAAGAAAAGGGCTCGAATCACGCCCCGATGTTGCTTTCCAGATCAAATGGCAGACGATGCAGATACTTATGCAGGCCTATTTTGAACAGAACGCCGCAAAATGGGACATGAGCGAAAAGGCTGTAAAAAATTATTACGATACGCATAAAGAAGAATTCTATCAGGCTCCTGCGGCGCATGCCAGGCACATCCTTGCCCAGACTGAGGGAGATGCATTGAATGCCGCCCTTGAGGTCTATAAAACCAAGGATTTTGCAAAGACAGCATCGGAATTCAGCCGTGATCCCAACAGCGCAGCCAATGGCGGTGACCTTGGCTGGGTCGAAAAGGGCATGATGGTCCCCGAGGTGGAAAAGGCAATAGAAGAGGCTTCCGTAGGTTCTCTGGTAGGTCCCGTAAAAAGCGATTACGGATGGCACATAATCGAAGTTACCGAGCGCCGTCCGGGCAAACAGCTTTCTTTCCAGGAATCGGGAGAGATGGCAGTACAGGCTCTTCAGAAGCAATACTTCCAGCAGGAGATAAAAGACCTGGAATCAAAATTCACTGTCAAGATCGATGAGGAAGCACTTATAAATCTAGGAGGAATACCGGCTCCTGCGGCCGCAAAATAGTCATATGCCCAAAACCATACAGGGTGTAACCGGAACAAAACTTCCCCTGTGGGCCAAGCTGATCTCCACAGCCACAGGGATCCTTTTCACAGGGTTAGGCATGGGAAGCTTCATCTCCGGAGGTTCGATGAGGAACGTATTTATACCTATCTTTGTCGGAGCCGTGATGATATATGTATCAGGCTATGAGCGCAGGATGTACATCGATGAAAAGGGAGTCTCAAAGGAGACGTCATTCTGGGGGCAGAGAAAGATCCAGAATGTCGCCTGGGACAGTATAGACGATGCAAGGATCATCCTAAACAAGGGCAAGAAAATATATGCATTGTTTCACGGAGATATCCCCGTCTGGCCTCTTGCTTTCCTGCCTGAACAGCAGGATGTACTGATCGACACAATATCCGAATACCTGGATGAGGAATACATATCAATAGAAAGATAGCTTGAAATAAAATAAGAGTAAAAAGCCGGGAATTTTCCCGGCTTTTACTCTTTATATTTGGCAGTCCCTAGGGGATTCGAACCCCTGTTAACGGGCTGAGAACCCGCCGTCCTAGGCCCCTAGACGAAGGGACCACATCACTGATGATATGGCTGGGGTACCAGGATTTGAACCTAGATTACCTGATCCAGAGTCAGGCGTGCTGCCGTTGCACCATACCCCAAAATGGCCCGGTCTGTCAATATCGGTCATTGACATGACAAGTGAAAATTATATCGGATATTCCGTCATTGTCAACCCGGAGTTGCGCACATTGTCCAGACACAGCGGCAAAATATGGCGGTCTAAAGGCAGGCAGGAGATATTGTTACACTGAAGTGTTGAGAATATTTATGGCCCTATAGCTGTAAGTTGTATTAAGTGGTACGATAATACGCTGAGGGGGAGTTGTTTTTATATGCCCATTGATAAGAGAAGAAACAAGAGCGCAAAGAGGAATAACAGCAGAAAAGGCGAACTTAGCGTTATCCCCCTTGGAGGACTTGGGGAGATCGGTAAGAACCTTACAGTTTTCAGATATGACAATGACATAATCATCGTTGACTGCGGGCTTAAATTTCCTGAAGAAGACATGCTTGGGATAGATTTTGTCATCCCCGATGTACAGTACCTGATAGAAAATAAAGATAAGATATTGGGGATATTTATTACACACGGACACGAAGACCACATTGGAGCCCTGCCTTTCATACTTCCAAGGCTTGATGTCCCGATTTATTGTTCAAGGCTGACAGCAGGCATGATAGGAAACAAGATGGAAGATGCAAGGACCAGCTACAGGCCCAAATACAGAGAGATATGCCCCGGAGATATCATTGAGGCAGGAGCTTTCTCGGTCGAGTTCATTCCGGTATGCCATTCCATCCCCGATGCCCTGGCCCTTTCCATCCACACGCCTATGGGAATGATAGTACACACAGGGGATTTCAAACTTGATCCAACGCCTATAGACGGAGTCGGAACTGACTACAGTTCATTTGCCTCTCTTGGAAAAGAGGGCGTGATGCTGATGCTTTCTGATTCCACAAACATTGAAAAAGACGGCATCACGCCATCTGAAAAGACTGTGGGGCAAACCTTTGAACGCCTTTTCAGGCTTTACAAAGACAGAAGGATAGTCATTGCCACTTTCTCAAGCAATCTTCACCGGTCACAGCAGGTATTCAATGCCGCGGGAAGATTTAACCGCAAGGTGGTCCTCGCCGGGAGGAGCATGATCAAAAACGTAGAGCTTGCGATAGAGCTTGGCTATATCGATGTTCCGGAAGGCCTCATAATCTCCTCGCAGGAGGCCGATCACATGCCTGACAACAGGGTGGTCGTACTGACGACCGGAAGCCAGGGAGAGCCATTTTCCGGGCTTGTTATGATGAGCAGAGGGACCCACAGGATGGTAAAACTCGGCCCCAAAGACCTTGTGATAATATCAGCCACGCCTATCCCGGGCAATGAAAAACTTGTAAGCCACACAGTCAACAGGCTTTTTGCCTGCGGCTGCGAGGTGATCTATGAACGCGGGGAGAAGATCCATGTATCCGGACATGCCGCCCGCGATGAGCTGACGATAATGCTCAGTATGCTGAAGCCGAGGTTTTTTGTCCCGGTACACGGAGAGTACAGGCACCTTGTCCGTCATGCCCAGCTTGCACGTGAGATGGGGGTCCCCTCAAAGAATGTTTTTGTAATGCAGAACGGAGATGTTCTCAAGTTCAAAAGCAAAAGCAGTGCCTCCTTAGAGAGCAGGGTACAGGCAGGAGCCGTACTTGTGGACGGCATCGCACTCGGGGAATTCGAGGGCAGCCTCCTCAGGGAGCGGAGGGAGCTTTCGGAAAACGGCGTAGTTGCGGTATCGGTAACGCTTGACAAACAATTCCGCCCGGCAGGACCCATCCAGATCCAGACTAAGGGGAGCGTCTTCTCTACTGAAGACGGCAGTACATTCAAAGAACTTGAAAATGCTGTAAAAATGGGGCTCGAACAGTTTGCCCGTACACCCGGCGCAAAACCGGAAACGCTCCCGACGGAAATTAGGAAGAGGATCAGGGATGTTTTTGGAAAAGTATCCCGAAATTACCCCGTGATCGTACCACTCATTACATATGTTGAATAAAAGACTTAGGCCGGGTCGACCGGCCGCTGATATCCGAGGAGAGATATGATGTCCATTACTTCAATGTTACAGGTATTTGCGGGAGTAGGAATCCTGATATACGGAATAATCATCATGGGGGAATCGCTCCAGATAATTGCAGGCGACAGGCTGAGGAAACTTATTGGATCCCTGACTGGAACACCGTTGAAAGGTCTTCTTCTCGGAACAGCAGTGACAAGCATCCTGCAAAGCAGCAGCGCAACAACGGTAATGGTGGTAAGCTTCGTTGACGTGGGCTTCATGAGCCTTACACAGGCAATAGGAGTGATCCTGGGGGCAAACATAGGTACGACTGTCACAGCCCAGCTGATAGCATTCAAGATCACTGACCTGGCGTATCTGTGCGCAATGATAGGAGCAGGCCTGTGCATCCTCTGTCAGAAGAAGAGACAAAGACAGATAGGTGTCGGGCTTATAGGCTTCGGACTGCTCTTCATAGGAATGGAAATGATGCAGGAGCCCCTCGCATTCCTTAAGCAGAGACCGGAAATAGTTACCGTTTTTGGCGATCATCTTTTCCTTGCATTCCTTTCCGGACTGGTCATAACCCTGCTGGTACAGTCAAGCTCGGCAACCGTAGGCCTTACCATGGCAATAGCATCCCAGGGCATTGTTCCGCTCCAGACAGCGATAGCGATAATCCTCGGAGACAACATAGGGACCACTATAACCGCGGTGCTTGCCTCACTGGGCGCAAACAGGTCTGCGAAGCAGGCGGCGGCAGCTCACGTCATGATAAAGGTGCTTGGTACCGTGGTCATAATGATGTGCCTGCCATTTTACACATCACTGATCGAAAATACTGCTTCGGACATATCAAGGCAGGTCGCCAACGCCCATACCATCTTCAACGTAATAATCGCACTCATGTTCCTTCCGTTTGTCTCGCAGTACTCAAAGTTTATTAGAAAGATCCTGCCCGACGACAAAAATGAAAGAGTCCTCGGAGCGATGTTCCTCAATCCTACCCTCATCACTGCTTCAAGGGCCGCTGCCGTGGATGCGGTCCGCAAAGAGATGATACGCCTGGGTATATCTGCACTCGGGATGATACAGACATGCAGGACGATGTTCCTGGCGGACAATGAAAAGCTTGTCGCAGAAGTCGACAGGATGGAGCGTAACGTCAACGAAATAACGCACGAGATAGTTAGATATGGGACGGAGCTCGGACAGGCAGGGCTCTCCCCCGACCTGTCAATGATACTCAATTCATGCATAAGCGGAGTGGGAGACATAGAGAGGATAGGGGACCATGCTACGAACCTGGTGGAAATGTACCAGTTCCTTCAGGATCATAAGCTCAAATTTTCTCCGAAAGCACTGGAGGAGTGCAAAGAGATGTTTGACCTTGTGGTTTCGGCGGTCGCAAAAAGCATGCAGGCGCTTGAAGAGGAAAATCCCAAAGTGGCCCAGGAGGTCCTTGATCTTGAGGACCGGATAGATTACATGGAAAAGACGCTCCGGGCAAGGCACATTGCCAGGTTAAACGCAGGAGGCTGCAGCCCTGATGCCGGGGTGATATTTATAGACATCCTGAGCAACCTTGAAAGGGTCGGAGACCATGCACACAACATCGCCATGGTGGTTTTTGACATTGAACGCATGCACAGCAAGGGAGCATAAGATCCGGACATTTTCCTCTGCATGCCGTCGGCACCGATCGACCCCCCGGTGCATATAGGGTTCAACGCCCGTGTAATTGAGCTGAATAGATTAAGAGGTGTAAGAGAATATGGATCATAAAATCGTTCTTTTAGGCCTGATACAGGGCCTTACAGAGTTTCTTCCCGTAAGCAGTTCCGGACATCTTGCACTGGCACAGATATTTTTAGGGACGCAAATGCCGCCCCTTTCCTATGACCTGGTACTTCATGTCGCTACAATGGCGGCAACAGTGATGTTTTTTTTCAAAGATATCCTGAGGCTGACGGGCGAATGGCTTTCCGGGATTTATAACAGCAGAAACAGGGAATGCCCCGGATGGTCCACAGGATGGGCTGTTATCGTCGGTACTCTCTTTACCGGAGCAATAGGGATGTTTCTTAAGGATTTTGCCGAGGAGGCAATGCTGAACTCGCTTATGGTAGGGGCAGGCCTTCTCTTTACCGGCATAGTCCTTACATCCGGCCGCTTTATAAGCATGGGGCTGGGCAGGATAGGGCTTTTTGACGGGATACTGGTCGGTATCGCGCAGGGCATAGCTGTCATGCCGGGGATATCACGTTCGGGCATGACGATAATGACAGGCACGGCTTTAGGCATCAGCAGGGAAGAGGCCTTCAGATTCTCTTTTCTGCTTTCCATACCCGCTATTGCAGGCGCAGCTGTTTTGCAGGCAAAAGAAGTAGGAGGCATGGACCCTTTCCTAGCCTCTCTTCCGCAGGGATGGTTTTTAGGGGCCGCGGCTGCATTTTTAAGCGGGATCGCTTCCCTGTTCGTTTTGAAAAAACTTGTCATAGCTTCTAAATGGTGGATCTTTGGGATCTACTGCCTTCTTATCGGCTCATTTTCGATAGCGATTTCATTTCTGGGGGTGTGGTAATGGCTTTTGCTAAATCTGGCGGGATAAGGTGGGGCATAATTTTTCTCTGCCTGGTCCTCGGTACGTGGCTTGGCATGTTCCTTCAGCGCTTCAGTGCTTCTGCCTCTCTTTTCACTGACATCATTGATTTTGCTGTAGATGTCAGACAGGTGGACCTTCTGATGCTCAGGTTCGGTTTCCATTTTGCCCTCAAAATGAATTTGGGGACCCTTATAGGGGCCATTGCCGGAGTCCTGATCTCAAGGTGAATAATAAGATAATCCTCGCTTCCGGAAGCCCGCGGAGGCAAATGCTGATGAAAGAACTGGGCTGGGATTTTGATATCATTGTTCCAAGTGTTGAAGAAATTCCGCTTTTGGGGGAAGATGGCGGCAGGATGGCCTGCCGTCTTGCCAATACAAAGGCTGAGTCAGTGCGGATGGAGAATCCTGACCGGTGGATCATCGGTGCTGACACCGTAGTAATATCGGAAGGCCGGATACTGGGAAAACCCTCAGATTTTGCGGAGGCAGTGGAAATGATAAGAAAACTTCAGGGCGGGATCCACACGGTTGTCACCGGAGTAGCACTGATGGCGCCGGACGGCCGCAAACTGGTCGAAGCTGAAAGGACCAAGGTCAAATTCAGGGATCTGACTGATGCAGAGGCGGCATCGTATGTTGAAAACGGTGAAAGCTATGACAAGGCCGGTTCATATGCTATACAGGGGCGGGGGATGCTCCTTGTCGAAAGGATCGACGGGTGCTATTTCAACGTTGTCGGACTTCCGCTGCAAAGACTTAGCAGGATGTTTGCAGACCTCGGATGGCCGCTCTCTGAACAATGGAGGACAGTGTCATGAAAAACCTTAAAGCCAGGAACATAATTTTGGCAGCAATGGCTGCGGTGATGCTTCTTGCTTCGGCCGGAATGATGCCGAGGCTCAGGTCGGAAGAGTCCGATAAAACGGTTGCGTTCGTTATAGAATTCAGGGATCTTATGACTCTTGCACTCCAGTCAGGGTCAACTTCGGAAAAAGTATGGGAAGAAATAAGCGCTCTTGGAGTTATCGGAGCTTCTGTCTCTGAATTTACGGGTGAAGAGATCTCCCTTCTCAACCCCCTGCCCCTTAAATACGGCCCGGCAGAACAATTCGGCCTTACGTCCGCAGAAATACTCCCGGACAGGGCAGTTATCGTCATGGAACGTTCTTCCGGATACTATGAAGCGCTTTACAGATATCTAAAGCTGAAGATGCCTTCAACGGAGGCGTCAGATGCATCAGGCATGAATGTAATCATACTTCCGGGCAACACTGTGGATTTTAAAACAGCCGCTTTTCTTCCGGATCTCATCGCCCTTGATTTTTGCAGGGCAAACAATATTCCTGTCCTGTTCAGGCCGGGCCCATGTCCTGCCTCTGATCCCGCAGATACTGCAGCAGCGTTTGATTATCTGACGTCAATATACAAAGAGATCAAAAATGTTACAGCTTCGGGGATGATAATGGCAGGCCACCCGGATCACAGTGCCCTCGCCCGTGTGATGAAAGAAAAAGGGATAACCTTTTCACAGACAGAGTTTGTCAAGCAGGTAGGTGCATCGGGTTTTGCAAAAGCCATGTACCCGATGGTCATACCTCTCCACAGCCTTACCAGGGATGAAGTTGTTTCAAGGAACATAACAAGGGTGCAGATAGCAGAACGTTTCGTAAGAGCTGTCCATGAGCGTTCCGTAAGGTTTATCATGGCAAGGCCCTATGATCTCAATATGGGAAACAGGCTTGGAGGATTTGCCGATGATCTCAGGCTCATGAACGGGTCAATAAGGGCAAGGGGCTATGATTTCGGATGGCCCGATTACCTTCAGGAATGGCCGGAAAGCATGCCGGGAGCACTTGCATGCGGGATCACGCTGATATTCTGCGGGTGGTTCTATGCGGTGAGACTGAAGGGTGAGGAGGATAAGGAAGTAAGCATAAAATCCTTGTCTCTTCTTTTGCTTGCTTCGGTTCTGGTCGCCGGGGGGATGTGGAAAGTGCCTCTTGCCGCGAAAATATTAGGCGGATACTGCGGGGCATTTGCAGCCGCCGAGGCAGCGCTTTCAGCCCTTGAGAGCCACAGGAAGCCTATCTTCGGGGCGATCAGAGGTCTCTTTATCGTTGTCGCCGGAGGGACCGCAATAGCGGCCTTTTATGGTACGACTATGGCTGCGCTGCGCCTGACACCCTTCTCAGGCGTCAAGCTTACATTGCTTCTGCCCCCTCTTCTGGTCCTGATCCATGACCTCATAAGAAGGGTCCATCCTGAATCCATGCTTGACATCATAAACAGGCCTGCTGTATGGGGAGAGCTCTTCCTCATAGGGATAATGATGCTTGCAATGCTGATAATGGCACTCAGGAGCGACAACGTATCAAATGTGCCGGGCTGGGAAGTCGCATTCCGCGAGTTTATGGAAAGGGCATTGCTTGTAAGGCCGAGGACGAAGGAATTCCTGATAGGATATCCGGCTCTTGTAATTTACTGGTATCTGGTAAGAAAGTCGTGGATACCCGGCTATCGTGAAGCAGTAAGGATAGTCTCTGTGCTGGCATTCAGTTCGGCGCTCAATACATTCTGTCATTTCCACACTCTATATATGCTGAGCCTTATAAGGACTTTAAACGGCTGGTGGCTGGGGCTTCTCATAGGAGCCGCGGCAGTTGCCGTCATAAATTTTGCGTTGAAGCCGCTGTGGAAAATGATGCCCCGGGGGGCCGGAAGTTGACCCGGGCATTTGATGTACTTATGGCAGGATATTACGGCTTCGGCAATCTCGGGGACGAACTCCTTGCGGAATCATCAGTCAGGCTGCTGGAGAACTGCGGGGTCCCGAAGGAGAGGATAGCTCTCCTCTCTGCCGATCCGAAAGCTTCTGAAGAGTCCCTTGGCATACGTGCATTTGACAGATGGAAACTTACAGAGATCCGGAGAGCCCTTAAAGATTCAAAGACAATGCTGCTTGCAGGCGGAGGCCTTTTCCAGGACCGGACAAGCACCAGGTCATGTTTTTATTACTGTTCGCTTGTGCATATGGCCCGGATGTGTTCAGTCACCCCATGGGCTGTCGGACAGTCCATAGGCCCCCTTAACACGGCGGCCGGTTCTTATATGGCAAAAAAAGCGTTCAGCAGGTGTCTTTACAGAAATGTAAGAAACAGGGGTTCCCTCGGGATACTCAATAACTGGGGTTTTTTCGGCACACAGTCGCCGGATCTGGTGATGTCTCTGAGGGTAAAAAGAGACTTTGAGAGAGGCGAAAGGCTGCTGCTTAACCTGAGGACCGGCTATGAAAAAACTTCACGGATGGCAGTAAGTTTTGCAATGAAGGCCGCAGAAGAGAAGGGACTGGGCATAGCGGCTGTTGCTTTTTCGGACGATGATCTTAAAGAGTTTGAAAAGTATGTATACAATGGTACTTTAAAATTGGATCAAATTACTGTTGTAAAATCTTTGTCCCAGTTTGAAGATATATTGAACAGGAGCTGCTGTGCCGTAGGTATGAGGCTTCATTTCATTATCCTCTCATTTCTTGCCGGACTTCCGATGCGCGGCGCCCCGTATGACCCTAAAGTGGTCTCTTTCTGCAAAGAATGGGATATTCCTGTAACAGGTTCAGCCGGAGCGGAGTTCTCTTCCCCTCCGGATGCATGTATACTTGAAGAGACGGCGAAAAAAGTGGCTCTGTCGTTCAGGGAAGGCCTTTGTGCCGTATTGGGAGACACATATGGAAACTGCCAGGATAAATGAACTTAAAGGGATAGCATCAGAGGTAAGGAAGGACATTGTGCGGATGGTAGGTGTAGCACGGTCCGGTCCGCTAGATTTTCCTTTGCTCCTGTCTGACCTGCTTGTATATCTTTACTGGGAAGAGATGCTTCTGCTTTCGGCAAGCCCCAGACGAAATGACAGGGACAGGTTTATTTTGGGGACCGAGGAAGGAGTTCCGGCTCTTTATTCCGTTCTTGCAAGGAGAGGATTTTTCGGCAGGGAAGAATTATGGCATTACAGGAGGCTTGGCGCTATTCTTCAGGCTCTGCCGGACTACAGGAGGACACCCGGGATAGATGCCCCCTGTGTTACATCAGGGACTGAACTTTCTCTGGCATCAGGCATTGCGGAATCGCTTAAAAGGGGAGAGTCCGGCGCAAGGGTATTTTGCCTTATGGAAGAGAAAGACTGCACATCTGCTGATTTTATGGTCGAAGCCCAAAGATGCGCCGACAAAAATATAGCAAATATGATACTTATAGTTGTACAAAAGCATAACGCTCTTTCTGACAGGCATTTCCCGGCTGCCGAGTTCTGCGGACTGCTTTCGGGATATGGCTGGAAGATATTTGAGACAGAGGGTTCTGACTTTGAATCGATGGAAAAGACCTTCAATGCGTTAAGTGAGGGCCCGGCTCAGCCTGCGGCTGTCATTGCCGGGCTCAGAAACGGAAGGGGCATATCGTTTGTGGATACAGACCCCGCAAGACCTAAAAAAACTCTGAGCATCGAAGCTATGGACAGGGCACTGGAAGAGTTGGAGGGCAAGCCGAATGGATGAGAAAACAAGATCCTGTACATGGGATGATTTTTGCAGATACCTGGCAACGCTGGCAGACAAAGATGATTTTGTCCTTGTGGCCCAGGAGATGGATATTGACCTGGGGCCCCTTAAGGACCTTCCCGAAGATAAGATGGTGATATCATCCGCTTCTGACTCAAACATGATACTTAATGCGGCCGGACTTGCACTCAGCGGAAAGAAACCTTGGGTCGCAGGTGTCTCGTCCAGGATGCTGAGCAGGAGCTACTCACAGATCAGGGAATCTCTTGCAATTCCTTCTCTGCCGGTGAGGATAGCCGTTGCTGACGGCGGTCTCTCATGCGGAGAAGAGGGAGCCTCAAAGACTATGACAGAGGACCTGACATTGATGAGAGCGATCCCCAATATGAGCATTGCCGTCCCATCGGACATGAATTCAGTCAGAGGACTGGTAGATTCCGCGAACATGGCCGAAGGCCCTGTTTACCTCAGGCTGGGTCAGACTCCTCTTGCGCAGCTGAGCAATAACGAAGATGAAGATTTCAGTTTCGGAGGGGCCAGGCTTCTGCGGGAAGGGACATCTGTCACTGTATGCACCTGCGGCATAATGGCCCATCAGGCCCTTAAAGCAGCAGAAATACTGGACCAGCAGGGAATCGACATAGAAATTCTTGACTGCTACAGCATAAAGCCTTTTCCGGAGCAGACGCTGCTTGCCTCTGTAAGGAGGACCGGATGCTGCGTTGTTGCTGAGGAACACAGTTCCGTGGGCGGGCTATGCGGCGCTACTGCCGAATGCCTTTGCAGTACTTATCCTGTGCCGGTCAGATTCGTTGCCATTGACGACCAGTTTGTCCACAGCGGGAATCCCGAAGAACTGAGGGAATATTTCGGACTCACCTGGAAAGAGATAGTTAACGCGGCAGCGCAGGCCTGGTCGCTCCGCAGGAGGTAATGGTCATATATGGATGTAAAATTTTCCGGAGTCACAAAGATATTTGATCCCGACATAATCGCGCTTGAGGATGTATATCTTCAGGTTGAAAAAGGAGAGTTCGTCTATCTTGTCGGAGAGACGGGATCGGGAAAGACAACACTGATGAGGTGCATCACACGCGAGGTCGTTCCCTCAAGGGGACAGATCAGCGTAGGAGGACACCTTCTGAGAAAGATAAACAGGTTTGACCTTGCTCTTTTCAGGCGTGACATAGGAGTTATATTTCAGAGTTTCCAGCTTCTTCCAAACCTTACCGCATTCGAGAATGTTGCATTTGTTCTCGAAGTTATGGGGTTTCCGCCAAAGGAGATCGCCGACAGAGTATCGGAGGTCCTTAAGCTGGTAGGGATCTGGCGAAGAAGAAACCTCTACCCGCCCCAGCTTTCCGGAGGGGAGCAGCAGCGCCTGACTATAGCCAGGGCCATAGTCAACGGACCGTCACTCCTTATAGCCGACGAGCCTACAGGAAACCTTGACAATCACACAGCAGACGAGATAATGCAGCTCATACTCGGTATCAATGCTGCAGGCACCACTGTGCTGATGGCGACACACAACCAGTACCTGGTAGACACTTACAGGCAAAGGGTCGTTGAGATCCACAGGGGACGAATAGTGAGGGATGAAGACCAGGGGAGGTATGAACTTCATGGCGGCTGTTAGGTATGCGTGCAGGGACGGCTGGAGGCTTATAGTCCGCCACTGGGGAATGAGCCTGCTCACTGTTTTCACTGCGATGTCTGTCTTTTTTATAATAGGAGCAAGCACGCTTTTTGTGCTTAATGTAAGGAACATTGTCAGTTCGCTCGAAAACCAGCTGACTATACAGGCATATCTGAGGCCAAAGGCTGATGTCAAGGCTGCAGAAAAGGCTGTAAAAGGACTTCCGCATGTTAAGGAGGTCAAAATCGTAACCAAAGAAATGGCTTTGGAGCGCCTCCGTTCCAGGATAGGGGAGCAGGCTAAGGCAGTGATGCTGCTTGGAGAAAACCCCCTTCCGGAAAGCATGGAGATAAAGGTCAAAAAGGCCTCGCAGGTAGCTGAAACAGCCGGTTTGCTGGTAGCAGTCCCGGAGGTGGAGGATATTGTTTATGCCGGCAGGGTAGCGGAAAAACTTACAAGGGTATCGGGCTTCGTAGAAAAATTTTCGATAATTATGCTTATTGTTGCGATAGCTGCAAGCGGGGTAGTCCTTTTCAACACCATAAGGATATCGGTTTATTCGAGGGAACAGGAAATCGGCGTCATGATGATGGTAGGCGCTACATCTACATATGTGACGCTGCCCTTTGTGATACAGGGTTTTATTCTTGGCCTGACAGGAGCATTTTTGGCCTCTCTGCTGCTTGGTGGTACATATTACACAGCAGTGACCAGGCTGAAAGACATGCTTCCCTTCATGCCGTTCATTGAATCCCCCAGGCTCACGGGAAAGCTGGCTTTCATGCTTGTGTGCTGCGGAGGAACTGTCAGCCTGATATCAAGCCTTATGGCAGTCGAGAAGTTTATAAGAAAAGCATCCAAGCCGCTATAAAGTTATTTGCAAGGAGGTTAAAATGAATTTATCCTGCAGAACGTCCTTCAGCTATAAGATCTTTTTTTTGATCATGACTGCAGTCCTTATTTTATGTTCGGCAGGACTGATTTATGCAGCCGAAAAAAAGGAAGATGACCTTGACAGGCAGATAAAAAAGCAGGAAGAAGAGTATAAGAAGATACAGAGGCAGATCTCCAACACAAAAAAGAAGCTCACTGAAACGACCAGGAAGGAAAAGGCGGTCACGCAGCAGATAGAAGTTCTGAGCCAGAAGATCACCATTACCCAGAAGAAGGTAAACGTAGTCAGCCTCAGGATAAAGAAAGTGCACCAGAATATTGTCGAACTCTCTAAAGAGATAGTTGATAAGAATAAGAGGATCGCAGAGGTGGAAGACCTTCTCAGGCACAGGCTGGTATCCATCTACAAGTACGGAGGTGTGACCGAATTCAATCTGCTGCTCTCTTCACAGGGGGCAGAGGATGCGCTTGCGAATTCATACCTGCTTACCAAGATAGCAGAGCAGGATCAGAGCCTAATAAACGAACTTATAACTCAGAAGAAAAAATTGAGTGATACCCAGGAAAAGCTGAAGACGCAGAAGGTGAGCCTGGAATCACACGGTAAAGAATTAAAGGAACAGACAACCGAACTTCAGGGTGCGGCAAACGAGAGAAATGCTATACTTGCAAAAGTCCGGAAGGACAAGGATGTCTACATGTCACAGCAGGAAGAGCTTCTAAGGGCTTCAAAGGAGCTTCAGGCAACAATAAAAAGACTGCTTTCCGAAAAGAGAAAGATCGCTGCACAAAGACACCCCGGAAAACCTGAGACAGTCTATTATCGCGGCGGAAGGCTCGCATGGCCTGTACAGGGGACAATCACCAGCACATTCGGGACAAGGGTACATCCGATTTTCAAAACAAAGATAACCCACACCGGTCTCGATATAAGCGCCCCGAAGGGGACTCCGGTAAGGGCAGCCGACACCGGGGAAATACTTTTTACGGGATGGCTGAGCGGCTACGGAAATGTTGTAATAATCGACCATGGCGCCAATCTCACCACAGTCTATGCGCACCTCTCTGTTATTGAGTGTACGGAGGGAGCAAAGGTGAACCGAGGAAGCGTGGTCGGCAGGGTAGGGTCTTCCGGAGTAGCGACAGGGAACCATCTCCACTTCGAGACGAGGGTGAACGGGGATGCTGTAAACCCCATGAGGTATCTGAATTGATATTTGAAGATATATTTGCATATATGAAAGGTCAGTGGTCTTGATGTTTAAAAAATACAGGGACATAGCTCTTGGCATAGTACTGGGTCTAATTATAGCCGCGGGTTTTTATATGACTCCGCAGGCTGTCAGTGCAGACTGGCCCAAAGGACTTCCTTTCTCTCCCCAGCAGCTTGCGATAATCAAGCAGACCAAGCTGGCCCTTGAAACTTATCAGGTGGACGGTGACAAGAAAGGCACCATAGACGACACAAAAATGTATTACGGGGCGATGAAAGGCCTTGTCGGTTCAGTCGGGGACCCCTTCACGCGCTTTGTGGAACCGAAGGAGCTGGAGGAAGAAAACCTCGAAATGGAGGGCGAGTACGGGGGCCTTGGAATATACATCACCTCCCGTGAGGGCAGGACCATCGTAATAGCACCGATCGAAAACACCCCTGCCGACAGGGTAGGGTTAAAGCCGTTGGATGAAATTGTCAAGGTCGACGAGAAGAACGTTATCGGAATGACAAGCGACGAAGTTGTCAAGCTCCTCAGGGGCCCCGCCGGTGAAGCTGTCAAGATAGGCGTAAGGCGTAAAAACGAAGAAAAATTGCTTGAGTTCACCATAGTAAGGGAAATAATAAAGATAAAGACTGTCAGGCTGGAAATGCTTGGCGGAAGGATCGCTTACATCAAGATCAACCAGTTCAACCTTAAAACAGATTCAGAGCTTGAATCGATGATAAGGTATGCAAAAAAGAAAAAGGCGACCGGTATACTTCTAGACCTAAGGAACAACCCGGGCGGCCTTCTTAATTCCTGCGTGGATGTGACATCCCAGTTCATAAACGGCGGTGTGGTCGTTGGGATGAAGGGACGTTTTGAGAAGGCAAACGACACCCTGTATGCTGTTGAGGGAAGGGCGAACAAGCTTCCCGTGGTCGCACTTGTCAACGAAGGAAGTGCGAGTGCCGCCGAAATACTCGCGGGCGCTCTCAAAGACCACAGAAGGGCGACAATTGTCGGAACAAAAACATTCGGAAAGGGATCAGTCCAGTCCCTCTTCAATCTCCCGGACAACTCCGGCATATACATAACAATAGCCCGCTATACAACGCCTTCCGGCTTTGTTATCGACCATAAGGGCCTTGAGCCGAACGTAAAGGTCGAGGGAGAGATAACGAAAGAGAAGAAGAACGACAAACAGCTGCAGAAAGGCCTTGGAATACTTCGCAAAGAAGTCGCAAAAAAGACTAAAAACGCCAAGTAGAAAAGGTGGATGAGATGGGGCGCCATTACAAACGCAAAGAAAGCCTGATAAAAATTCTGCTTAAACTGGCTTTGCTTGCAGTTGTTTCCTTTATGCTGCTCTTTGTCTTATGCAGGCAGTACCCTGATAAATTTTCTCCCGCTCTGGTAAGACAGATCGATATTGTTGCCCTTAAGGCAGCAGATCTCAGATCAAAGGCTGCAGTAATTCTTTTCGGTGGTGAAGAGGGGGCCAAAGTAATAATCGGCTCAAAACCCGTTCAAGAAGCTGAAGAGGAAGAGGCTGCATTGAGCGGGGACGTCCCGGTCACCTCCGGGGAGCCCGTCATGAGTGCAGACAAAAGACCGATGCTTGCCATAGTTGTCGATGACGGCGGAAACGATTTAAGCATGGCAAAAAAGGCCGCAACTTTTGATCTCCCGCTGACATGGGCGATCCTTCCCTACACAAGATATGCGGCTCAGACGGCGGAATTGGCAGATACAGAAGAGATTCCATACCTTCTTCACCTGCCGATGCAGGCAGAGATAGACAAGGATCCCAAGGCATACCTTGTAGGAGAGGGAATGGACCGAGGCAAGATAAGGGAAATAACAGCCAAAGCCATTGATTCTCTTCCGTCGCCGATAGGTATCAACAACCACAGGGGTTCCCTTGCAACGTCAAAATGGGACATAATGGTCCCGGTCATCGACATCCTTAAGGAGAGGAAACTCTGCTTTCTTGACAGCAGGACTTCCGGCAAGAGCGTTGCCTATGAGGCAGCCAAAGCAGCCGGGATCCAAGCCTTTAAGAACAGGGGATTCCTCGACGGCACCCCCGACAAAGACTCGATAAGGGCCAGGTTTGAACAGGCTGTAAAGACGGCCGAACAAAAAGGGGATATGATAGTTATTTGCCACTTCAGGCCGGCCACTTTCCTGTTTCTTGAGGATCTGAACGAGAGATATAAAGAGCTTCCGGTCAGACTGGTAACGCTTCCTCAGATGGGAGAAAGGCAGAAAGAAAAAGAGGGCGAAGAGGAACAGGAATGACAGGATCAGAGACAAACATGGTCATAGGCACGCAATGGGGCAATGAGGGCAAGGGAAGGATAATTGACTTCATTGCCAACAGGTCGGATGTCGTTGTGCGTTTTCAGGGCTGCTCCAACGGCGGAAGGACAATTTTTGCATGCGGGGAGAATTTCAGGGTAAATTACCTTCCCAGCGGGATTCACCATGACGGCAAGAAGTGCCTGATATGCGGCGGCGTAACGCTGGACCTTGAAAAGGTTTCGGACGAAATAGCAATGCTCAAGGAGGCAGGCGTCCTCAAGGCCCGGCTGACGATAAGCAAGTCTTGCCACCTTATACTGGACTACCATAAAAAACTGGATGTCCTGGACGGGCGAAGACTCGGGCATGACAGAAACAGGACAATGACAGAACAGGGTTTCGGCCACTGCTGCTCAGACAAATTCAGAAGGATGGGAATAAGGACGGCAGACCTGCTGACCCCTGAAATCCTCAGAGAAAAGATAAAAGAGAACCTTTCGGTCAAAAATGAATATTTTTCGAAAATTCACGGTGAAAAGCCTTCAGACCCCAATGAACTCTTTGAAAGATGCATCAGGTGGGGAGAAAAGCTGATCCCCTACCTGGGAGATCCGGAGGAAATAGTTGAAAGGTCTGTTGCAAAAAACCTTGGAATTTTATTTGAGGCATGCGACGGGACCTTGAATGACGTAGAAAGAGGCCTTTACCCTTACGTTATGCCACTCTCCTCCCTCTCTGCGGCAGCACTTTCCGGAACCGGGCTGAGATGGAACTCCCCCATGCGCATAATTGGAGTTGCAAAGGCATATTTGACAAGGAATGACAGCGGACCATTCGTAACTGAAGAGTTCAGCGCCGTTACAGCATTCATAAGAAACAGGGGAAAAGAATTTACGGGCGTCAACAGGGAACCGCGCCGTCTGGGCTGGCTGGACCTCCCGGCCCTCAGGTATGCGATAAGGGAAAACGGGATACATGCCCTTGCACTTACCAAGCTGGATGTCCTTACCGGTATAGATGAACTTAAGGTATGTACCGCATACAATATTGACGGAGCCGAAAAAAGCATCCTCGACATAACAGACAGCGGCATTGACAGGGCAAGGCCGGTCTACAGGACATTTGAAGGCTGGAAGGAAGAGCTCTCGATCTACAGTGACTTTAAGAACCTGCCTATCCAGACACAGGATTACATTAAGTTCATTGAGGAAGAGGCAGGGATCCCTGTAATATGGGCAGGCACAGGAGCAGAATGGGGCAAAGCCCTCTTTATCAGAAGGTGACCCGGATATCAAAAAATGATTCCGAAACCTGTTGACATGTCAGGGGAAATCGGTATAATAGCTAACGTTGTTGCAGATGCGGTACGACTACGCGGTGCGG
>DAIRTK010000012.1:0-31948 GCA_036803945.1 Synergistaceae bacterium | reverse complement strand
TTTTCAATCGAAATTCGATATCTTTCTTCAACTTTAGCGAGCCTGTAAGCGAGCGTGTTTCTGTGCAGATGAAGTGTCTCAGCGGCTTTTTGTTTGCTGAAAAAACATTCGCAGTAAGTTATGAAAGTCTTTAACAGGTCCTCGGTGTCGCTTTCTTCCTGATATTCGGCAAGTTTTTTTTCAATGTATTTAAGCGAATAACTGTGATTTACCGACAGAAGCAGGTGTTTCATCAGCATGTCGTTGAAACAGTATACTCCTGGCTGTATGGAAAGTTTTTCCGCTATGGCAACAACTTCCCAGGCATTACTGTATGCAAAGGGCATCTCATAGATGTTTTGCGCCGGGTGTCCTATGCCAATGATAGTCTCAATTGAAGCATCCTTTAGTTTTTCCCATATTTCCATAGAAAGTCCTTTGGCCCTGTCCAGGAGTTCTGACAGAGATTCATCTTCAACGTTCTCGACTCTCCAAAAAATGACAAATCTGTCTCTTGATACAGAAGCGATTATGTTCTGAGGGTCAGGAAATATCTCCCTCAGGATCTCTATTACTCTTGAGTGGGTGGCCCCATAATCAATTTCGTCAGCTATAGGGTCTGAGTTACTTGTGTATGAAAGGCGGACGGGGTTTTTCTCGAGGCCGAGACCACGAAAATTGGAAAAGAATATTGCGATGACACCTCTTTGGACATCAAGCTGGATACCCAGTCTTTCAGCTCTTTCGGGAAGTTGTGACAGATCCTCCCTTCTTGGGTCGAACGAACTTATGTCTCTGACCAACTCATCGATCTTGCTCTGCGATGATCGAAACTTAGGTGCGTAAATTTTTTCCCTGAGCATGCTTTCGATCTGGTTTTTTACCAGAGTCGAAAACTGAAGGACCAATTCGGGTTCTCCTGCTATGGCGGCTGTCCCGATCACCTGATTGTTGAAAAAAATTGGGAATGTAGATCCCGGATACCATACTCCGAGCTTACGGGCGGCATCTTCATCATCGAAACTCATTTTTTTATATTTTATGCATGGAAGTGAAGGTGGGTGAAATTTACCCAATCGCTCTTTTGCCGGGGAACCGATTATGATACCGTTAATGTCAGTTATTATTATGCTCCTGCCCATCAACCCGCTGAGGTATTCAGAAATTTCCTGAGCATATTTTTCCAGCAAAATTGCAGCCTCCTCCGGAGCTATATGTCAAACATGAGTAAAAAGAAAGGGCTGAAAATTTTTTGAAAAACCGACAGCCCTTTCTGAAAGTTTATTTATACTTTAATCCCTGTCTTCACGTCTGAAGGGGACGCTGAGAGATGCGGGAGCCCCGAGCAGTATACCCTTGCCTGCCCTAATCGCGACCAGCGTCAGGACGATGATAGTCATAAGATACGGCAGGGTAAGCAGCAGCGATGCAGAAATGCTCGACCCCATTGCCTGCATCCTGAGCTGGAGTGCTTCGACCCCCCCAAAGAGATATGCGCCCAAAGCCGCTCGCGCAGGATTCCAAAGGCCAAATATCACAAGAGCTACAGCTATCCATCCCCTTCCGGATGTCATCCCTTCGATCCACATCTGAGCGTAGACCACAGAGAGGTAGCCTCCTCCTATTCCTGCAAGTCCCCCTCCAAACATGCAGTAGAAATAACGTATTCCGGTTACAGGAAGCCCCATTGCATCGGCAGCCCGGGGATTTTCACCCACAGCTCTGAGGTTGAGTCCCGGGCGTGTTCTGAAGAGGAACCAGCACAGTGCTGCGATAAGAACGTATGAGGCATATACCATCGCGTTGTGCTGGAAGAATATGGGTCCTATGAAGGGAAGGTCCCCAAGTATCGGCATCTTGAGAGGGGCCATGCCTGATATCGTTTCGCCAATGACACCCCTGCCAAGGAGCGCGCTCAGGCCGTAGCCTGTCAGAACCATGGCAAGTCCGCTTACCACCTGGTTGCACATCAGTGTAATGCAAAGAAATGCGTGGACGAGGGTTATAGCCGCACCGGCGAGGAATGATGCCATGATCCCCAGCCATGGATCCCCCGTAGACCTTGTTACCGCGAAACCGGTGTATGCTCCTACCAGCATTACTCCCTCCAGGCCGAGATTCATGACTCCGGCCCTCTCGGAGATAACCTCTCCAAGTGTCGCGTAAAGGACAGGGGTGCCGCTTCTTACTGCGGAAGCGAGTATTGCTATAAGGAAATCCATCTATTTTGCCTCCTCTGCAGGGCCTGCACTTACCCTTACTATCTTTATCCTGAACCTTGAAAGTGTTTCGGCGGCAAGTACGGAAAAGAGGATCAGTCCCTGAAGTATCTGAATGCTTGCAAGCGGCAGGCCCATAACGACCTGGAGAGTATCCCCACCGACCAACAGTACTCCCATAAGGAAGGAGACCAGGGGCACGTATATAGGGGACAGCCTTGCAAGCCATGCAACTAAGATCCCGGTATAGCCGTAACCCATGGTGAAGCCTCTGCTCATCCTTCCGTGCAGTCCTGCTATTTCGCCCATACCCGCCAGGCCGGCAATGGCTCCTCCTATGAAAGTCACCATAAGTATATTTTTAGCTATGTCCATGCCTCCGTAGCGTGCGGCTCGGGGATTTTCACCTATCACCCTTATTTCGTATCCCCACTTGCTCCTTTTAAGTACTACCTGAAGGATAAGGGCTACTGCCAGAGCAATGAAAATACCGGCATGTATCCTGGTGTTACCCCATACCCATAGCCTTGCGGAATCAGGAAAATTCGCAGTGAAAGGGAACCCCCAGCTCATCGGGTCCTTCCAGGGACCGTATATGAAATATTCGGAGATGTTTATCGCCACATAGTTGAGCATAAGTGTTGTAATAGTTTCGTTCACATTCCATTTTGCCTTGAGGAATCCTGCTATTCCCCCCCACAGACCTCCGGCAATGGCTGCCGCCATGAACATGATGAAGAACATAGCCGCCCAGTTGTCCACAAAAAGATATCTTACGGCGGCTACAGTAGCTATTGCACCCATGCAGAGCTGACCCTCCGCCCCAATATTCCAGATGAGCATTTTGTAGCAGATAAGCCCGGCCAGTGCAGTAAGTGTGATCGGGATAGCCTTGGTAACTATCTCGCTCAGTCCGTATATACTTCCAAAGGCTCCGTTCAGCACAGCCCAGTAAGCTTCGAAAGGATTAACGCCCAATATTGAAAAGAGCAGGCCTCCTGCGAAGAGGCCTAAAATGACAGCTGCGACAGGGATCAAAACATTTACCCATGCAGGGTTGTCAAGACGCGGTTCAAATTTTAAACGGATCATAAAGACCTCTCCAGTTCCTGCAAAGTAGCATATACGACTATAAATTATATCAGATATAATAGATTGCTGAAGGGTGTGAGAGACTTATGTGGAAGATGACTAAAATTGTTTTGTTTATGGTCCTCGCTGCTTTCATAGCAGGTCTGATGCCCACAATAATAGATTTTGCAGACCAGACTGTTGTATATTCCGTAAAAGAAGGGCTTTCGCTCCATCCCCGCTTCGCCTCAGCTTTAACATCCTTCTTACATAATGCTAAAAATTACACCTGGCACATACTTGTCCTATACGCATTCATCATAGGAACAGTCATTTTCATGGAAGGACAGAACCCCGACCGGACGATACTGTGGCTGCTTACCCTGGTGCTGGTCCCTGTAATAGGGGTAATTGTCTATATGATCCTTGGCCCGGACCTTAAAAGCATAAAAAGCAAAAAACTCTTCAAACCGTCTAAAGGTCTTCGGATAGACCAGACACCCTTTACAGGTGACAAAAGATTTCTCATAGGAAGGGCAATACACTCTGTAAGCGGAGCAGACCTGACTATCAGGAATCGGGTAGATGTGCTTATCGACGGAGAGGAAACGTTCGGTTCGATCAAAAATGAACTGCGAAATGCCAGCAGGTTCATACACATGCAATACTACATAATCAAGGATGATGAAATCGGCCGCGAGATAAGAGACCTCCTTATAGAGGCGGCCTTAAGGGGAATAAAAGTTCGTGTGCTTTATGATGCAGTCGGAAGCTGGAAACTCAGGCGAGAATATATTGAAAGCCTTAACAGCGCGGGTGTTGACTGCCATTCATTTATGCCGGTCTCGTTCCCCATGTTCAGGAGAAAGATGAATTTTCGCAACCACAGGAAGATAATAGTGATAGACGGCGATGTCGCCTTTACCGGAGGGTTGAATATCGGAGACGAGTATCTGGGTAAGGGCCATCTGGGTTACTGGCGTGACACGCATGTACGTCTTGAGGGGGAGTCAGTCGCAGAACTCCACAAAATTTTCCTCTACGACTGGTGCATGAGATCAGGTGAGGACCCGGATAAAATATGTGACGAAGTATCATGTGAAGACTGCGAAAATATGCCGGAAAAAGATCTTTCAGAATTACCTGTAACCCCTATGCAGGTGGTCGCAAGCGGCATAGACAATGCGTGGCATTCGATATCCATGGGATATTTCAGTATGATATCAAGGGCGAAGGAACGAGTTTGGATAACGACCCCTTATCTTGTCCCCGGGCCTATCCTTATGAACGCCATGATAACGGCAGCCCTCGCAGGCATCGATGTTAGAGTGATGATGCCTTCTGCAAGAGATCACTTCCTTGTATTCTGGGGAAGCAGAGGCAATGTTGAACAGCTTCTCAGGGCAGGGGTCAGGGTTTATGAGTATCAGAAGGGATTCATCCATACAAAGACCCTTCTGGCTGATAACGACATATGCTCCGTAGGGACTTGCAACATGGACGTAAGAAGCCTTGAGATAAACTTTGAAGACCAGCTCTTCATATACCATGAAAAACTAAATTCCGAATTTGCCGAGCAATTCCTTAAAGACGCAGGAGATTCTTTTGAACTTAAACTTAATGAATGGGAAAAGAGGCCGATATGGCATAAGATACTTGAGTCATTCGGGAGACTGTACTCGGCGCAGATATAATGAAAGACAGAGCTTACGAGAAAAGATTCTCTGAACATCCCATACTATGGATAATATGCGGCTCGGCAGTGCTGTTCATCCATATTTTTTTATTTTTCAGACTTGCCTTGGCCTTTGGAGAAGGGATCCTGAGCTTTATCTGGCTCGCCTTAAGTTTTTTTATGATGTTTCTTCTCTTTATATCAAGGAGAACGGAAAGGATCAGATCAGACAAGGGAAGAAAATGGACTGACAGGGTCGGCGGAGTGTGGGTGCTATTCGTTGTCCTTACCTTTCTTGCACTCATCCTTCTTGACCTGTTAAAGAATCTTACAGGCCTTCCCCTCTCTGCAGGCTTCAAACTTTCGGTATCATTTTTTACAGGCTTTATAATTGTCGGAGCAGGCATAAAACAGGCCAACACCGTCCAGAAGACGATGATCCGCGTGCCTACCTCAAAACTTCCCGAAAACTGCGAAAGACTGAGGATAGTACAACTCACGGATCTCCACCTTGGTCCGTTCGTAGGTTTGCCTCTGCTTGCCCAGATACTTCGCAGGGTCAGGGAGGCCGATCCCGATATTGTTGTTGTGACAGGGGATCTTGCCGATGGAAACCTGACAGGTCGAAAGCGTGAAACAGCAATGCTACGGAGGATCAGGCCCAAGTACGGAATTTACGCAGTACCGGGGAATCACGACTATTATGATGATATAGATGAAGCGGTATTCTTTATGGAATCCGCAGGAATGAAAGTTCTGAGGACGGAGACTGCCGAAGCGGCTGGAATACTGATAGTTGGGGCAGATGACAAGGATCACCTGATAAAGGAACAGTGGAACCTCTCACGTTCGGAGATTCTTGTGCTTTCCCATGAGAGGGAGCAGAGGGATAAATTCCTGTTGCTGCTGAGACACCGTCCGATCGTGGAAAAAGGTACCGAGGGACACTTTGACCTTCAGCTTTCAGGCCACACACACGGAGGACAGCTTTTTCCCCTTATATCTTCAAGGCACAGGATCGCCGGTTACGGAAGAGGGCTGAAAAAACTTAAATGCGGAGGTTATCTTTATGTCAGCAACGGAGCAGGGTTTGTCGGTCCCCCGGTCAGATTGATGGCCCCACCGGAGATAACGGTCATAGACCTGGTAAGATCAGATGAAGGATAACAAAGGTCGGGAAACGGAACTGTTCGGAAGGCTGGACGCCTTTCTTCCGGGCGGGTTTGAATCTCCTGTGGTACCTTTGGGGTCAAATCTTCCCAACCAAATCGATGTATCGGGACTTCCGGAAGGTGAGTGGATCTCAAGAGGAGTATACAGGATGGAACGTGATATCCCTTACGGGAGAAGGTACGGGCACAATCCGCTTGCGGATACATCCAAATCCGGTGAAATTCTCTCTCTCTGGGGAGGCATGAAGAGATCGGTATACCTTGACCTTGAAACCACAGGACTTTCCGGAAGCAGAGGTGCCTATGCGTTTTTGGTCGGGCTGGGATTCAACGAAGAAGGATCTTTTCGGATCGTTCAGCTCTTCATGGCAGGACCTGCATGGGAGAAGAACTGGCTGAGAGCACTTGAGTCAGAGCTTCCGGAGGGTGATTACGGACTGGTGACCTTCAACGGTAAGTTTTTTGACCTCCCAATGCTCAGGATAAGGCATAGGCTGGCAAAGTCCGCTCCCTGCTGGGAGGGGCGGCCGCACATGGACCTGCTAATGCTTGCAAGGCACTTTTACAGGGGCCGGCTTCCTTCGTGCTCTCTTTCATCGGTCGAGCAGAGGATCCTCGGCGTCCACAGAAGCGGAGAAGATGTGCCGGGAAGGGAGATACCCGGGATCTATACCAACTTTCTTGTAAGCTCGGATGCTTCACCACTAAGAGGGGTATTTTATCACAACACGCTGGATGTCATATCCATGGCAGCCCTTCAGGTCCACATTGGTGCCCTTGCTGATATGAGGGGAACTGACGGAAACGACATGATAAGGTGTGGCGACCTTTGGGAAGGCGCAGGAATGACCGAAATTGCAAAGAGAGCATGGACCAGGGCCCTTGATTTTAGGGGCGCGGAGAATGAGGCAGGTTCAAGGCTGGCCCGTATCTCAAATGAAGAGTAAGAGAGACCGGGGCAGATGCCTACGTGCAGGATCAGGTCTGCCCTGCCCCGAATAAGTGCTGTTATAATAGTTTCCACCTTATCGGAGCATATTTTTACAAATATGCCAAAGAAAGCAAAGGACGGGATAGATGATGTGGAAAGGCCGTTTTTCTCAGGACACGGACGAAGCAGTTCAGAAATTTACGCAGTCGCTTGATTTGGACTGGATGATGGCTCTGGCGGACATAAGGGGAAGCATAGCTCATGTCCGGATGCTCGGCAGCGTGGGTCTCCTTTCAGGAGACGAGGCCGCCCTTATTGAGAAAAACCTTGGTCTGATAGCTGATGAGATCAGGAGCGGGGATCTCGTCCCCAAGGTCTCGCTCGAAGATGTCCATATGAATGTAGAATCAAGGCTGATAGAGCTTTGCGGCGCTACGGGCGCCAAGCTTCATATGGGCAGGAGCCGAAACGATCAGGCCAACACGACTGTCAGGCTCTATCTGCGTAAGGAACTTCTGGATATATGGGAAGGACTCAAAAACCTCATTTCGATCATGCTTAAAAAAGCGGACGAACAGGCAGGAACTGTAGTCCCGGGGTACACACACCTTCAGCAGGCTCAGCCGATCTCGATGGGACAGTTTTGGATGGCTCATGCCCACGCCTTCATGAGGGATGCCAAAAGGCTCTTTGACGCCTACGATTCAGTTGATGAATCCCCGCTTGGCTGCGGCGCACTGGCGGGATCGACCCTCCCCCTTGACAGGGAGTTTACCTGCAGGGACCTTGGCTTCTCCTCCGTATCGGGAAACAGTATGGATACAGTCGCCCACCGCGATCATTTCATGGATGTTCTGTACTTTGCGGCGGTATTCGGAGGACATGTAAGCAGGCTTTCAGAAGATCTGATCATATATTTCTCTTCCGAGTTCGGATGGGTGAAGCTTCCGGATTCATTCTGCACTGGCTCCAGTATAATGCCTCAGAAAAAAAACCCGGATGTCCTCGAGATCCTCAGAGGAAAGGCCGGACAGCTAAACGGGGCTCTGATGGACCTCCTGACGATGACAAAGGGTATACCCCTGACATATAACCGTGATCTTCAGGACGACAAGCGCTCGCTGCTTAGGACACTGGAATGTCTGCACGGGATATTCTCTGTGCTCCCCGCACTGATCAGTGAGGTAGAAATTGACGAAGCGGCAGCAAACAGTGGGTTCAGAGACGGCCTGATCCTGGCAACAGATGTTGCCGAATACCTGGTCCTTCAGGGCATACCTTTCAGGAACGCTCACGAAAAGGTGGGACGGATAGTCAGATACTGTCTGGAGAGCAAAAAGCCCCTTACATCACTGACGCTGGAGGAGTGGCAGAGCCACATCCCCGAAGTCGGAGAAAACCTTCTCCCGCTCCTTTCGCCCAGAACATCGATGGAGCGCCGTAATACTCTCGGAGGAACTTCTCCGGAACAGGTAAAGAGACAGATAGAAAATATCTCGCTCAAGCTCATGTTGTTTGACCGTGAGGCGAGTAATTTCAGAGAGAAGATACCCGGGGGATACTGATAATACATGAGGGCCGCCAAATCTTCCGGCGGCCCTCAGTGATTTTTAAAAATTTAAGACTATACCACGGGGACTGTCCAGTCGAAAGGATCCGGTATCTTGCCCCATTGGATGCCGGTGAGTTCATCATAGAGTTTTCTGGTGAGCTCCCCTGTCTTGAAGTCATTGATAATATACTTTTTGTTGTCATAGGCAAGTTCGCCTATCGGCGAGATTACGGCTGCAGTACCGCAGCACCAGCACTCCTCAAGACGGCCTGTACTTATGGAATCAAGAATCTCGTCGAGGCTGACCAGGCGTTCTTCAACCGGTATGTTCCAGGACTCGAGTATCTCTATCAGAGATTTTCTTGTTATACCGGCCAGTACCGATCCGAGAAGGGCAGGAGTGACCACCTTTCCGTCGATCTTGAACATTACGTTCATACCTCCGGCTTCCTCAATATACTTCCTTTCTACTCCGTCAAGCCACAGGACCTGTGAATAACCCTGCGCGGCAGCCCTTTCTCCGGCGCGGAGAGATGCGGCATAGTTGCCGCCGCACTTGGCGAAGCCTGTGCCTCCCTTTACAGCCCGTACGTCATCCTTTTCGATCGCTATGCGTACGGGGTTGATCCCTTCCTTGAAGTAGGAGCCTACCGGGCACGTGATTATCGAGAAGATACAGTGATGAGGCGTATGGATGCCCAGCTGCTCGTCGGTGCCGAACATAAAGGGCCTGATGTAAAGCGATGTGCCGGGTTCACTCGGGACCCAGTCCTGGTCAACTTTAACGATCTCCCGTAGTGCCTCCATCATCATATCTTCATCTATCTGCGGCAGACACATGCGCTCAGCCGATATATTCATCCTCTTTACATTTTCGACAGGCCTGAAGAGCTGTATCTTTCCGTCAGGCGTACGGTAGGCCTTCATACCCTCGAATATCTCCGGTGCATAGTGAAGTACGGTAGCAGCGGGGGAGATACTGAAGGGCGCAAATGGAACGATCCTGGGATCGTACCACCCTTTACTCTTTTCGTAGTCCATGATAAACATGTGATCTGAGAAAGCTGTCCCGAATCCTACTTTGCTTACGTCACACTTTTCTTTTGGCGCAGATGTTTTTTCGATCCGTATCTTTTCCATCTCATCATCTCTTTGTCGGCAGATTTTTATTCCTTTTGAAAGTGAAATTTACCTTATGTAAATATTATATAAGAATTTTTTCATCAAGTCCATGAAGACGGGCAGCTGGAGTTAAAGATGCCATTAGTCTATAATTATGACCTAGGCAATTTTAATGGAGGTGTTCACATGGCTTTCGTGCCGGAACACATATTCAGGGAATATGACATCAGAGGCATCGCCGATACCGAACTTACTGACGGATTCGTAATGTCGATAGGTCATGCGTTCGGGACATGGCTCTTGGCCAGGGGCGTTAAAAAGGCGACACTTGGCGGCGATGCCCGTCTTTCAACAAAAAGGATAAAGGCCGCAGCTGCGGCAGGAATGATGAAGGCCGGAATAAGCGTTACAGACATCGGCTTCGTATCTACTCCGACCTTTTACTGGAGCATGTACCATTATGAGGCAGATGGCGGCATCATGGTGACAGGAAGCCATAACCCGAAGGAATTCAACGGCCTGAAGGTGGCGTACGACAAGGCTACTCTCTGGGGCGAGGACATCCAGGAAATACTGAGAATAATAAAAGAAGACCGGATGGAGACTGCCGTTGATCCCGGATCGCTCCGCTTTGCCGGGATCAACGAAGAGTATCTGGACATGCTTGTATCAAAGACAGAATTGGGACCCCGCAAGCCTAAGATAGTCTGTGACTCTGGCAACGGGACTGCGGGAATATACGCCCCCGAGTTTCTCCGAAGGATAGGCTGTGAAGTTGTGGAACTCTACAGCGAACCGGACGGTACCTTTCCCAATCACCATCCTGACCCGACCAAGAGGGAAAACCTCCCCAAACTAATTGAGACCGTACTGGCAGAAGGAGCGGACCTGGGGGTCGGTTTTGACGGAGACTCGGACCGCATAGGAGTGGTGGATGACAGGGGCGAGATCATATGGGGCGATAGGCTGATGGCCCTTTACTGGCAGGAGATCCTGCATAAAAACCCAGGTGCGCTGGCGATCTGCGAGGTAAAGAGCTCAATGGCGCTTCCCGAAGAAATAGTAAGGCTTGGCGGAAGGCCTATATGGTGGAATTCCGGACACTCTCTTGTTAAGGCCAAGATGAGGGAAGAAAAGGCTCTCTTTTCGGGGGAGGTATCCGGACACATGTTTTTTGCGGATGAATACTACGGTTATGATGACGCTTTCTATGCGGCAGGCCGTCTCTGCAGGATCCTCTCCAACACTCATAAGAAATTATCCGAGCTGATGTCTGTGATCCCGGTATATCCTTCGACGATAGAGACTAGGTATGACTGTCCTGATGATAAAAAATTCGGGGTCGTGGAAAGGGTGAAGCAAAGGGCGCTTTCAGAAGGCCTGGAGACAATAACCGTGGACGGAGTCAGAATAGTATATAAGGACGGCTGGGGGCTTGTAAGGGTCTCCAACACACAGCCTGTCCTGGTGGCAAGATGCGAGGGACGAACCGAAGCTGCCCTGGACAATATCTGTGCAGATATGAAGAAAAGGCTGATCTGTGCCGGCAGTCCCCCGTTTGAATGGGAGTACTGAGGTCCTTACTGCAGACATAAGGCAATGGAATTTTATACGCAAAATCACTATGGAGGATGAGTCACATGCAATGTTCAAGAGAGATCGAAGATATGATATGCGTTGCAAAGGGTCCGAAGCATGGTCCGGCCCCTATTCCCCAGGAGGGGAAGTGGGTCGAGTCTAAGCAGATCTCGGACATTTCCGGCTTCACCCACGGGGTTGGGTGGTGTGCTCCTCAGCAGGGAGCCTGCAAACTTACGCTGAACATAAAAGAGGGCATCATACAGGAGGCTCTCGTGGAAACTCTTGGCTGTTCGGGAATGACCCACTCGGCAGCAATGGCTGCCGAGATCCTTCCGGGCAAGACTCTGCTCGAGGCGCTCAACACAGACCTTGTCTGCGATGCGATAAACGTTGCTATGCGGGAACTCTTCCTTCAGATAGCATACGGAAGGAGCCAGAGCGCCTTTTCAGAAGGAGGGCTGACCCTGGGGGCGGGTCTTGAGGACCTGGGCAAGGGCCTTCGTTCCCAGGTAGCTACAATGTACGGCACCCTTCCAAAGGGAGTCAGGTATCTGGAAATGGCTGAAGGCTACATCACGGAACTGGCCCTGGACGAGAACAGCGAGGTAATAGGCTACAAATATGTACAGCTTGGAAAGATGATGGAAGCCATACGCAAGGGAGCCGATCCCAAGGAAGCGCTGGAAAAGAACACAGGCACCTACGGGCGTTTTGCTGAAGCGGCAAAAGTGATAGATCCGCGCAAAGAGTAAGGAGGGGGAGATAATAATGGTCACATTTGAAGGCTGTGCAAGGAGAATGGGGCAGATCGACCCCTATCTTGAGAAGATCGGGTTAAGTGATCTTGAAGAGGCAAGAGCCCTTTGCATTTCACGTGGAATAGATGTCGAGCATATAGTCAAGGGAGTTCAGGCAATAGCTTTTGAGAACGCAGTCTGGGCATATACGCTTGGTGCTGCTGCGGCTTTAAAAGCTGGAGCCGGAACGGCTGCCGAGGCTGCGGAAAAGATTGGAGAGGGTCTTCAGGCCTTCTGTATACCCGGTTCTGTTGCAGACCAGAGAAAGGTGGGGCTTGGCCACGGAAATCTCGGGGCGATGCTTCTTCGTGAGGAAACGAAGTGCTTTTGCTTCCTTGCAGGCCACGAGTCATTTGCAGCAGCTGAGGGCGCTATAGGCATAGCAAAGACTGCCAATAAGGTCAGAAAAGAGCCCCTCAGGGTCATACTTAACGGCCTTGGCAAGGACGCAGCCTATATAATCTCCCGTATAAACGGTTTTACCCTTGTAGAGACCAAATATGATTATTACACCGGCGAACTGAAGATAGTCGAGGAACGCCCCTTTTCAACCGGAGAAAAGTCGAAAGTCCGCTGCTTCGGGGTGGATGATGTAAACGAAGGTGTGGCGGTAATGATCCACGAGGGAGTGGATGTATCGATCACAGGAAACTCGACCAACCCTACCAGATTCCAGCACCCTGTAGCAGGGACATACAAAAAATGGACGGTCGAGAACGGAAAGAAATATTTCTCAGTTGCTTCCGGAGGAGGGACGGGCAGGACACTCCACCCCGACAACATGGCAGCAGGACCTGCAAGCTACGGGATGACCGATACCATGGGACGCATGCACAGTGATGCGCAGTTTGCAGGTTCATCGTCTGTCCCTGCACATGTGGAGATGATGGGACTGATAGGCATGGGCAACAATCCCATGGTCGGAGCGACTGTCGCTGTTGCTGTAGCTATTGAGGAATCCCTTTCAAAATAAGAGATGCAGATATGCGGAAATACATCTTATCGGGGGTCGGCGGTGAATGCCGTTCCCCGATAATTTTTAGGAGGTCATGTCTTTGATAAAAAACCTGGTTTTGGTGATCGCCTTTCTTCTTTATCTTTCTCCTGATGCAGGGGCAAGCGGGAGAGAGATCAGGATAGCTATGTGGAAACTGCCGCTGAACATGCCTTCAATAGTAGCGATGGAACAGAAGGCATATGAAAGGGCTTTTGAAGGGGAATACCTGATAAGGTATATTGATCTGCCCTCAGGTCCAAGACAGGTACAGGCGATCGCCGCAGGAGAACTGGACATCGTTGAGGGTTTGGGTGCGGGTGCAGTTCTTGTCGGAATCGCAAATGGCGTTGATATGACGATAATAGGAGCAAACAGCAGGTCTCCTGAAGCTTTTGCGGTTGTGGTCAAAGATCCTCGGATAATGAGAATATCTGATTTGAAAGGCAAAAAGGTCGCAGGTCTGAGAGGTTCTGTAGTACACCAGCTTTTTGTCGAACTGCTTCGTAAAGAGGGTCTTAGCGAGAAAGACGTTGAATTTTTTCCTATGACTCTTAATGCCTCTGCATCTGCATTGATCGCAGGAAGAGTCGACTCAGCTCTTCTTGCAGGTACGGAAATAGTCCGGGCAGAAAAGGGAGGCTGCAGGGTACTTAAAGACGGGAGGGGGGTCCTTAGGGGGCTCAGCCTCATTGCAGCAAGGCGTTCATTTGCTGAAAAACACCCTGCGGCGATAGAAAAATATCTTGCTTTCAGGGAGAAGATACTAATTGAGGCGGCGCGTTCTCCGGAAAGAGTCCTTCCGCTTTTGGGGAAAGAGACCGGGCTTCAGGAAAACGAGGCCAAAAAATTATTGGCTAAATTTGATTACGATACAAAAATTACAAATACGGATATTGAAGAACTTAAAAACACAGGCGAGTATTTAAAAAGAGAAAATTTTATTAAAATCATTCCGGAGATCAATATAATACTATGGAATGACGAATGATCTTATTTTTACGCTTCTTAATCCATATTAACTTGAACATCTCTTTACAACATCTCATATTTTAGATATACTGCAAAAGCTGTAATGTATACTTGATATAATTTTATATAATATAAATATAATATGAAGGGATCGATCAAATTATGCCAAAACAGAAAAAAGAAGGAGTCTCAAAGAGAGTAAGAAGAAGTCCGGAAGTTCTTATGAAAGAACTTGATGAAAAGATGAAAAAACTGGAAGGCCGAATTTACAAAAAGAATAAAGAAGCAGTACATCACATTGGAACAGCCATACTGAAGAGAGCTAAATTCGATTTTTCCAATTTTTCAGACACAGATCTTGAAGATATCGTAAATATGACTCCAAAAGGGACAGATATAATTAAGGATATAATCAAGAAGGCTGCAGAATAGAAGAAATAATGGGACGGTGTAATTTAGCCGCCCCATTTTTATTTTTCGGCCATCACAGGTACTTTTCTTCGAATTCACTGACCGGCAAAGGTTTTGAGTAATAATAGCCCTGTATTACACTGCATCCAAGGCTCCTTACGAAATCAAGCTGTTCTTTGGTCTCGATCCCTTCAAAGACGATCTGCATCGAATTCTGCTTGAATGCCTTTACAAGTCCTTCAACAAGGTCGTGGGAAAGTTTCCCTGAAAGTCCGCGCTGTACAAAATTTCTGTCAAGCTTAAGGACATCTATTTTGAGTATCTGCAGGAGCGAAAGTGATGAATAGCCTGCGCCGAAATCGTCAATAGCAAGCTTAAATCCGAAATCTGACAGTTCTTTTCCGCAGGAGTTTACAAGATCTATATGCTGTGCCGCTACTGATTCAGTAAGTTCAAGCTCAAGCATTTTGGGCGGGATATTGTGCCTCTGTGACATTATCTTGAGGTATTTGGTAAAATTGCTTCCCACAATGTCATGATATGAAAAATTGCACGAAAGGGGAAAAGCATCTTTGCCGCTGTCCATCCATTTGCGGAGTATCCTGCAGACATCTCCGAAAATGTACATATCAATTTTTGTGATGAATCCGCTTTTTTCAAAATATGGAATGAATAGTGAGGGAGGTATGACCTCACCGTCGGGCCTTATCCACCGTACCAAAGCTTCAGCTCCTACCGGTTTGCCTGTGTTGCAGTCGATCTTGGGCTGAAGGTAGGGTACAAATTCTCCTTTTCGCAGTGCATCTCTCATGGAAGTCTCGATCTCTTTTTCCTTGTTGATCCTGCTTAGTATCTTTTTGTCGTAATATGCGTATGCCGTTTTGTGTTTCTGTGTTATAGCGTTCTTTGCAAATCCGGCGTTGTCAACAGCTATGTTCATCGACATGCCGCGGTCTTCTATCAGATATACCCCGCCGTTGAATATAATGTTGTATTTTTTATTCCCTTTTGACGCCAGCTTTTCCAGTTCTCCGAAAATGATCTTGATCCTGATGTCTATCGATCTGAATTTTTCATAACTGAGGAGCACAACGAAATGGTCTGCCGTGATCCTTGCGAATGTCTCTTTTGACCTGTCGATACTCCTGTCCAGGGCAAGGGATACGTTTTTAAGCACCCTGTCTCCTTCATCATATCCGAAAGTTCCGTTGATGAACTTGAATTCGACTATGTCGATGAACAGGACGGCGAAATTTGTTTCAGGGTAGTTTTTTATTATCTTAGGAGCTTCCTCAAGAAAACTGTTGTAGTTCTTGAATCCTGTTAATGCGTCATGGTAAAGAAGTTCCTTAAGATTTTTTTTGTCCTGCGACTTAATGATGTTGACCAGAGTAAGTGCAAAAATTATTAGGACCAGTATCGCGGTGATACCCTTTGCCAGTTCGACATGGTGGATGTATATCATGTCCAGTAACGATATCTTGCCCTTACTGTAACTGTGCTTGATTATTATCCCGTTTATCGTCTCTTCGGGTATAGAGTTAAGGGCTTTGTTTATAATGGAGAGCAGGATCGGATCGCACTTTTTTGAGATCCCGAAGGCTACCTGCTCGTTGAGGTTTCCGTAATTGATCGTGTACAGGTCACTGTATTGGGGCATGCTGATCAGATAATTTGCGACATAGGAATTTGCAAATGTGGCAGATACTTTGTTGTTTATCAGAGCGTCAAAGCAATCTTCCTGCGATGTTAGGTATACGGTGTCATCAAATTTGTGGAATGATTCTACTACCTCTGAGAGGAAATAGTTTCTTGGGAGGGCTATCTTATCCTTATTTAGAAATCCCTTCCTGTTCATGACCATTACTATGGGAGCATTGAGAAAAGGTCTTGATATCCTGAAATTGTTTTTTGATCCCCATACGAAGCTTCTGTTCACACCTGTAAGAATGTCAATTTTCCCCTCACGCATCATCCTCAGCGCGTCTTCCCAGGCAGGTGAATGGACCACTTGTATTTTTAGGCCGGTATACTCTTTGACCAGCCGGAGGATCTCCGAATTTATGCCCGCCATACTGCCTTTTTCTCTGTCGTAATACTCGAATGGCTGCCAGATGGGGTCGTATGAAACTTTTAGGACCGGAGATCTTTGAATGAATTCCCGTTCCTCCAAAGTCAGGATAGATTCCCATGAAAGGTGTTTACCATAGTGTTTTTTATATAGGTCGTTTCTGAAGGAAGGATTCATAAGCAATATGTCATGCATGGCCCGGTCGACCTTTTTCAGAAGTTCACTGTTTCCCTCTGCAACTGCAAAAAAGAATGGTTCTTCCGGGAAAACCTTGATCGTTTTGAGATCCTCCGGAATGCTGTTCCCGGATATCAGGACTCCTTCTAGATTGCCTTTTTTCAGTTCCGTGATCAGATCCTCGTCCGTCTCAAAACGAATCAGGCTGGCCTTGATGCCGGAATTAGCCAGATTTATTTTCAGCATTCTTGTCTGTCTTTCCGGAGCAAAAATTCCGATTCGTTTTCCGTCGAACAAGCTCAAATCGTTTGGAGCGAGACCTTCATTGACTTTTAGTGAATATAGGCCAACCCTGCATGATCCGGACTCCCTTGCAGAATAGTCCAGTTGGTCTTTGAGTTCTTCTTTGTAATGAATGTGGCTGATTATGTCTATTCTCCCGTCCGACAGCCTTTCAAGAGATTCCCTCTCTGTGCCGGGAATGAATTCCAGTTCCCAGTTATAGTACTGTGCAATTTCCTGAAGAAAGTCATAGCTGTACCCGTACTCTCTGTTTTTCGGAGATATGTGTGTCGATCTTTCGTGTGTGGAGTATCCCACCCTTATTGTCACGGGATCGCTGCTCGTTTTCCCTGAGGGAGTGGATGCAAAGGCAGAGAATGCCAGTAAAAGGACAGCTCCAAGCACTATCAGGAAAAAGCTTTTAAAATACTTCCCGGACCTCTCTGGCATTTTTACACCCCGTGTTATTCAGATAGAAAAACAGAAATTTTATTTAATATTAACAAAAACCATATTTTATGGTATTAGCTTTCTTGACGTAATAACATCAGTTAAATTAATAAAATTAGGTGAAAGTCAGGTTAAGCTTAAGGCTGATGGCTCCCTGCAAGGCAGATCACAATATCGTCAACATTAGTGCCTGTCGGACCGGTTTTTAATAATGCTCCGGCCATATCCAGAGCACGGTATGAATCGTTGTTTTCAAGCATCTCCATAGGGTCACGGCCCGCAGAGAGGATCTTTCCCCAGGTGAAACCGTCAACTATACCTCCTGCTGCGTCCGTAGGTCCGTCGCTACCGTCAGAACCTGCAGAGAGGACAATTGCGCCGCTGATCCCTGAAATCTTCCCGGCGGCTGCAAGCACGAGTTCCTGACTGCGTCCTCCCTTTCCGCTGCCTTTAACATTTACGGTAGTCTCACCTCCCCATATCATACATATCTTCTTCACGTCTTTCATAACTTCTATTTCGTGAAGGATCCGGGCAGCTATTTCTTCACCTGCTGCCCGGGCCTCTCCATGGATCCTGTCTGAAACTATATGAGAAATGTATCCTTTTTTTTCCGCTGCCATTTTTGCTGCCAGGCATAACCCTTTGACGTTGCCGGCTATGAGGGTCGATACGTTGTTTACCTCTTTGGGTGTTTCCGATTCCAGCAAAGATATAATATCATCGGATAAAGGGATGCCGTATTTTTTCATCACCGACAGCGCCTCTTCGGATGTTGATCCGTCTGCTACAGCAGGACCCGATGCTATGATGTCGAGTCTGTCGTCAATAACATCAGAAAGGACTATCTGAAAGATTTTGGCAGGCAGGCACCCAACTGCAAACCGTCCTCCCTTTACAGTTGAAAGATGCTTCCTAACCGAATTTAGCTCATTTATATCGGCCCCGCCAAGCATCAAACGATTTGTAATATCAGAAAGCCTGGACAGGCTGAGCCCCTTTGCAGGTTTTTCGAAGAGGGCCGAACCTCCTCCTGATACGAGAAAGAGAATGATCTCACCTTTTTCTGCCTTTTTAGTAATATCCAATATCCTTTCTGTCGCTTTAAGCGTGTTGCTGTCAGGAAGCGGGTGTCCGGCTTCAAATATTTCTATTTGTGATATAGGTCCCTCGGAGTGTCCGTATTTGGTGACGATCGCTCCGCATCTGATCTGTCCGCTGAGCTCCTCAGAAGCTGCCATCGCCATCTTCCAGGAGGCCTTGCCGATACCTGTTAGGATAATACTTTCTTTCAGGCATGCATCTTTAATGGATCTCCGGACTGCTTTGCCGGGGAGCATCTCGTTCACTGACTCGAGGAATATTTCAACTGCATCACTTTGCATTTGTCCTGTCATTAAGATATCACTGGGAACTCTATGCTCCTAAAGCTTTACGTCAATGATCGCAGTAACTCCGACGCCCTGCACCCTTTTAAACTGTTGGAGCGGGTTTTCGGAATCTATCGGTATCAGTGCCTGGGCCCTTATCCTGTTGAACTCTCCCTCAAGCTGTCCCACAGCCTTAACACGATCGACCGCCTCCTTTGTGACCCCTCCGACCTGTGCGGCGCCTATCCTTGTTCCGTTGCCTATCGACACTATCGGGACCACTTTTGTGTAACCGTCAAACCTTACGCCCCTGTTGAATGTGAGGGTGTTGATAAAGTCGTTCAGCTGAGGGCCAATAGCCTTTACCAATGCTCCGCCGCCGAATATCAGTACCCCCTCTTTCAGTATATCCCCTATGTTTGCATATGCAAAAGGGGCTGAAAAAAGCATTGAACAGATGATAAGCGCAGCTGCTATTGTTTTTTTCGTCTTCATTCAAAGCACCGTCCTTTCTTTTATGGGGAGAGAGTAAGGTCTTTAAAGTCTCTCTGCATCGGCATTTTGAAGTAATAATAGCTAATGGGGCCATTATTGCTTCCCATTCTCAATAACAACAGGGGATCCCGTTTTTTTTGGCACTTTCCGTCCATCTGGGTACAGGCGGTACAAGTTCCGACTCATCCGGGACGGGGACCTCTATCAGTACGGGCCCCCTGTACTTAACGGCCTCTTCCAAAACCGCTGTTATCATTTCGGGAGCATCGATCTTATATGACCTGACGCCAAAAGCTGCCGCCACTCCGGCGTAATCGACTTTTCCAAAGTTGGTGGCGAAGAAGTCGGAACGGTAGACATGCCGGGTCTCGCCCTTTATCCATCCGAAAACGTCGTTGCAGAAGAGGATCATTTTTATGTTCAGTCCAAGCCTGGAATATGTCTCCAGTTCTCCGCAGTTGAAATGAAAACTTCCATCCCCGCCCATCGCGAATACCGTGCTGTCCGGGTAGGCAGCCGCTATCCCTACTGCTGCCGGCAATGAGTAACCGAGAGCCCCGTTGGTGTAGTTTGATACGAACATCCGTCCCGGCCTCTTCTGGACAAGAAAGGCTGCGGAGAAGATGCTTGCCATCGAAGGCTCAACTACGACAAAGCTTTTTTGCGGAAGCAGCGCCTCAAGTTCTTTAACAAAACGGATCGGGTTTATCGGAATGCCGGTGCATCTGCACGGCACCTCCGTAGATCTGTCGAGCTCCGCCATCGCCGGGGCTATTTCTGCGGCATTTCCGGCCTTGCCCCTGATCACGGATCCACTTATCCTCTGGATCATATATCCGAGCGTGGCCTTTGCATCGCCTACCAGGACCGCATCGGTCCTGTAGTTGTTTGAGGCATCCACTCCGTCTATGTTGAGGCTAATGATCTTCGGGCCTTCTGTCGAAAGGGGCAGCTTCCAGCCGTCGGTATCTGCTGAATCAGTATTTGAACCTATAAAAAATACGAGATCCGCTGTCTGCAGGAATCTGTTCGAATGGCTCGTTCCTCCCCTTGCACCGATCAGGCGGATCGAGAGAGGATGTATTTCAGATATAGTTCCCTTTCCTGTCATGGTGCATCCGACAGGTATGTTTAATTCTTCTGCCAGGGCGATTACTTCATCTCCGGCGCCAGATACCAGGGCTCCCTGTCCGCATACGATAACGGGTCTCTTTGCTGCGGCAAGAAGTTCGATCGCCCTTTCGACCTGTTTAAGATCGGCTATGGGACGTTGGTATGGCCACCTCGCCATGCAGGGATCGGGGTAAAGGTCATTGATTTCTGCCTCTTCTTCATATACATCCATTGGTATGCGCATGTGGACGGCACCGGGTCTCCCGCTTACTGCTACCCTGAAAGCCCGTCTCAGAAGAAATGGCAGGTCATTTGCTCTTGTTGCCAGAATGCTTTCCTTTGTTATAGAGCTGTAAAGCCTGTTTTGGTCAAATCCTGAGAGCATGTTCCTCTTGTCGCTGTTAAAGGGTACGTCTGAGGTCAGGCAAAGGGTCGGAACAGATCCGGTAAAAGATTCGATCACTCCCGGAACAGGGTGTCCCGCACCCGGACTTGGGGCTTCACTGACCCCAACTTTTCCGGTAACCTTCGCGTAGGCCTCGGCCATAAAGGCTGCTGCGCGTTCGTCGTGCGTCAGTATATGGCTTATTTGAGGGAAATTATGCCACTCCCTGTAAAGTCCGAGGGTAGTCTCGCCGGGGAGGCCGAATATATGTTTTATATCATGAAGCTTTAGCATTTCAAGTAGAATCTGGGCACCTTTCATTTTCATCCCTTCCACTCCCTTCTGTATATCAATTATTTATTGTCAGAAAAATTTTTAACATTTTCGATAACATCGCTCAGATGCTCTTCCATAAGGTCTGCTGCCTTTCTGGGGTCCCCCTCTTTTATTGCCTTTAAAATATTTTCATGGGGAACATTGAGGGGGGTGTCATAAATCTTGAAGGTCTCAATGAAAAAGATCTGCCATTCTACTGAAAGTCCGATAAATTCGTACATCATTCTGAGCAGTGGCATACGTGCTATCTTGATTATCTCATGGTGGAAATCAGCGGAGATATCGGCATAATAGCTCTTTCTCCCCATCTCCCTGTACTGCTGTTCGATGATCTCCTCAAGCCTTGAGATGTCCGAGGGGGTAGCCTTGAGGGCAGCCTGCATTGCGGCCTCTCTTTCGATCGCCTTTCTTGCTGTAAGGATGTCCGTGAGCGAATGGCCCTTAAGGTTCCCCGAATTTTTCATAAGAAGATCCAATGTTTCAGCTGCCTGCCTTGCCGTCCTTAGGGAAGTGAGTTTTTTGATGCCCTCCTGGGTCGGAACGTGGCCTTTGAAGCCAACTTTTTTGAGAAAGCCCCTCTCTCTCAGTGACCTCAGTATCCTTCCTGCTCCTGCCTCACTGATCAGTATGCCCCTATCCCGAAGCATTATCGAGACTGAACCTGCTCCAAGGGGTACAGTTGCTGACTCTGCCGCTTCAAGGACCATCAGGTTGATCCGGTCCTCCTGGTATGAACGCACTATAATTGCACCTCGCAAATATTTCAGTCTTTTGCGTCTGGCTGCTCATCAATTCTGAGCAGCTATGATTTGTATTATATAGAAGAAAGTCGGTAAGCGCAATTTAAAACGAAAAGATACGGAAGGTGATATTTACATAATAAAAATGGAGCGGCATTGCCGCTCCCCTAGATCTATCTGAATATATCGGAAAGGCGGTGCCGTTAAAAACTTACCAGTTTTTGGCCCGGATCTCGAAGTGTGCCTGTGGGTGGTTGCAGACAGGGCATTTCTGGGGGGCTTCTGCACATTCGAATACTGCCCCGCAGTTGCGGCATTTCCAGAAGACCTTGCCGTCCTTCAGGAAGACATGCCCTTCTTCAATATTTTGGGCAAAGTCCCTGTAACGCTGCTCGTGTTCCGCCTCTACTTTGGCTATGTTCCTGAACATTTCCGCAAGTTCACTGAAGCCTTCTTCATCGGCCTCTTTTGCCATTTTGGGATACATGTCGCTCCACTCATAATTTTCGCCCTCAGCAGCTTCCTTAAGATTCTCAGCAGTTGAGCCAATTCCTGAAAGTGCCTTAAAGTGGAGCTTGGCATGCTCTTTTTCGTTGTCGGCTGTCTCGAGGAAAATAGCTGCTATCTGCTCATACCCTTCTTTTTTTGCAACTGATGCAAAATAGGTGTATTTGTTTCGCGCCATCGACTCCCCTGCAAAAGCCTCCCACAGGTTCTTCTCTGTCTTGCTTCCTTTGAGTTCCATTGCAATGCCTCCGTATTTTTGTGTTATTTACTGCAATGAATATTTTATAACTATTTTATCTTATGTCAAAATATGTCAGCAATTTACGAGGAAGGTCACTTGAAGGGTGCAGTTTGTCAATGTATACTCTTAAAACCGTTCAAAAAATTACCCAATTCAGCATCCAATGAGATCTCTAAAAGACGATGTGTTATTGCGAATAGCCACAGCCAGGGAGGGAAAAATATGAAAACGATCCAATCGTCCGGATCCGAGGTCACTGTAACCTTTTGTGCAGCTGCCGGTCTTGGACTTCAGACTGCGGAAGACCTTGCGCGACAGATACTTTCAAGGGCCGGCTACTACGTATTTTCGACTCGGGAATATATGTCAAGGGTAAGGGGAGGCAATAATTCAACTCAGATAAGGGTCTCGACCAGACCCGCGAGGGCGTATGTTGAGCGGATAGACTGGCTTTTCGCGCTATCGCCGCAGCTAAGGTCCAATATCACAGAAAATCTGACGGAAGAGACAAAGATCATGGGAGATGCCTCGGTAATGGGAGAGGAGATCGCATCACTTGGCCTGAAGATGACAGACCTTGGCCTTGCGAAAAGGGCGGCAGAGCTTGGCAGCCCTAAATTCTCCTCAATGCTGGTCGCAGGCTTTATAGCGGGGATATTCATGCTGGGGGAAGACTCCGCAGACGAACTTATAGAGAAGCGCTTTAAGGATCCGGAACTGTCGGAGAAAAACAAGGAAGCCTTCAGGGTCGGATACGGACTTGGAAGAGATCATGTCGGCGGAAGGCCCATCGTTGCAAAACCCGAAAAACCGCCTGTCGGTGAGATCTTCCTTGACGGGAACAGCGCAGTGTCCCTTGGCGCAGCCTCCGCCGGCTGCAATTACATAACAGCCTATCCGATGTCGCCGGGGACGGGAGTCTTTTCATACTTCGCCAAGAACGCGAAACTTCTCGGAAGTGTTGTTGAGCAGGTGGAGGATGAGATATCCGCGGTAAACATGGTCGTCGGGGCCGCTTATGCGGGAGCAAGGGCCATGACCACCACTTCGGGCGGCGGCTTTGTCCTGATGTGCGAAGGTCTCAGCCTGGCAGGGATAACCGAGACCCCGGTAGTGGTCCACCTTGCTCAGCGACCGGGACCGGCGACCGGACTTGCTACAAGGACGGAACAGGCAGACCTTGAACTCGCGCTCTATGCGGGACACGGCGAATTCCCGCGCGCCCTCTACTCCCCGATAAATGTGGAGAGCGCTTTCAGAGTGGCAGGGCAGGCATTTCACACAGCGCACAAATACCAGGTACAGACAGTAATACTGACTGACCAGTATCTCCTTGACAGCGGTTACGACATAAAAAGGCCCGATCCCTCCTCCGTGCCGGAGCCGATACGGCCGCTCAAAACGGAGAGCGGTTACAAAAGATATGCATTCCCTCCGGAAGGTGAGTATGTCTCGCCATTTGGAGTACCGGGATACGGCGAAGGGTTCGTATCTTTTGACAGCCACGAGCATACAGAAGACGCCCACATAACCGAGGACAGGACTCTGAGGAAGGGCATGGTCGAAAAAAGGCTGAAAAAAATGGAGGCCATGAAGAGAGAAGCACTGCCTCCCACAGTCATAGGGCCCGAAAAATATGAGACTGCAGTGATATGCTGGGGGTCTGTATTCGAGCCCCTGAAGGAGGCTATGGAGATACTTGGCAGAAAAGAAGCGGTGCTTGTGGGATGCGAGCAGGTCTATCCGCTCTCAGAGGAACTGTGCCGGGTGATCAAATCCCCCTGCAGGAAGATATTCGTCGAAGGCAATGCCACCGGACAGTTCTCCAGGGTCGTCCGTTCACAGACGGGTATCGGAGCTGACGATCTGATCCTCAAATACAATGGATTCCAGTTCACGGTCGAAGAGCTTGTCGGGGAACTCGGCAGACTTTTTGGCGCAAGATCATAGGAAAGGCGGGTGCCGGAAATGAACATGACACCGTTTGATTACACCGGAGAGATATCATGGTGCCCCGGATGCGGGGATTACAAAATACTTGAATCCCTGAAGGCGGCGCTCACAGAACTGGACCTTGATCCAAAAGAAGTGGTGGTCGCTTCAGGGATAGGTCAGGCTGCAAAGATGCCGCATTATCTCAAATGCAACTGCGTAAACGGCCTTCACGGCCGCTCCCTCCCCCTTGCCGCAGGCATAAAGGCTTCAAACAGGAGCCTGACTGTCATTGCCGTCGGAGGCGACGGCGACATGTACGGAGAAGGCGGCAACCACTTCATGCACGCCATAAGGAGAAATCCTGACATCACCAATATCGTGTGCAACAACATGATATACGGACTCACAAAGGGGCAGGGATCTCCGACAACTGCGATCGGGGTGAAGACTTCTACCCAGCCTTTCGGGGTGACAAGCAAACCTCTGAATCCTCTTTTGCTGGCCCTTTCATGTGGGGCGACATTTGTGGCCAGGGCCTCGGCCGCGGATGCGGAGAAGACAAAGGATATAATTGTAAAGGCTATAAGGCACAAGGGGTATGCGCTGGTCGACATATTCCAGCCTTGTGTTTCGTTCAACAAGGTGAACACCTGGCAGTGGCTCTCAAAGAGCACCAAATGGCTGGATGACGAAAGAGACGCTTCAGACAAGCTGGAGGCGATGCGGCTGTCCATGGAAACTGATCCCTACCCGCTGGGGATCATATACAGGAGCGAAGCAGAAAAAACCTTCGAGGAAAATCAGGCGCCATATGAAGCAGGCGACCACACACCCCTGTACGAAAGGAAGCCACCACTGGACAACATCAGGAAGCTCCTCGCCTGAACCTCAGCCTTGACATAACAAATTAAGAGGGTCGGGCGTTTTCGCCCGACCCTCTTTTGAATGGTCCTACCGGATCATCGAGAGGAAGTAGGAATGGACTGTCAGATTATCGGTTACCTCCGGATGGAAGGATGTAACGAGCATGTTTGCCTCCCTTGCGGCAGTTATCTTCCCATCCCCGGAGGAAAGCACAGCAACATCCTTTCCCGCTGATAGAATGTAGGGTGCCCGTATGAAATACATGGGTATCCTGCCCTTGTCTGCAAAATCCCCCGTAGTCATGAAACTGCCAAGCTGCCTTCCATAGGCATTCCGTCTTACGGTGATATCCATAACTGCAAAATGGGTCCTGATGTCGTTATCGATCCTTTTTGCCAGGAGTACCATTCCCGCGCAGGTCCCGTATACAGGGAGTCCTTCCTTTATCATTGGCAGGATCATATCGAAAAGCCCTGATTCTCGAAGAAGCTTTCCCTGAGCCGTGCTCTCGCCTCCGGGGAAGATCAGCCCGTCCGGCCTGGCTGAAAGATCAGAAATGGAGCGTATCTCCTTTGCAGTTGCCCCAAGTTTCCGAAGTGCCCTACAGTGCTCTTCGAAGGCACCCTGAACGGCGATCACGCCGACATTGAGGGTCCTGGCCATAGTTATTTCCCGCGCTCCGCCATCAGTACCGCTATTTCTTTCTCGTTGATGCCTACCATTGCCTCGCCAAGATCCTCTGAAACCTCTGCAAGAACTTTGGGATCCATGTAGTTGGTGACAGCCTTGACTATCGCAGAGGCGCGCTTCTTGGGATCGCCCGACTTGAAGATGCCGCTTCCCACGAAGACGCCTTCAGCACCCAGCTGCATCATGAGAGACGCATCAGCCGGAGTGGCCACGCCCCCTGCGGCGAAGTTGACGACAGGAAGCCTGCCCTCCTCATGTACTGAAAGGAGAAGATCATAGGGGACCTGAAGTTCTTTGGCAGCCTCGAATATCTCGTCCCTGCGCATTGACCGGATCCTGGAGATTTCCGCATTCATGGCCCTAAGGTGGCGGACTGCCTGGATAACGTCGCCGGTGCCCGGTTCCCCCTTGGTCCTTATCATTGTGGCACCCTCAGCTATACGTCGAAGAGCCTCTCCCAGATTTCTTGCTCCGCATACGAACGGGACTTTGAACACGGTCTTGTCAATGTGGTAAACGTCATCTGCAGGGCTAAGCACTTCGCTCTCGTCAATGTAGTCGATCTCAATAGCTTCAAGGATCTGAGCCTCGACGAAGTGGCCTATGCGGCACTTAGCCATTACAGGAATGGAAACCGCAGTCTGGATGTTTTTTATCATTTTGGGGTCGCTCATCCTCGATATTCCACCCGCCTGCCTGATATCGGCAGGTATCCTCTCAAGGGCCATAACAGCGCATGCGCCTGCATCTTCCGCAATGCGCGCCTGCTCCGGGGTCGTAACATCCATTATGACTCCGCCCTTGAGCATTTTTGCAAGATCTCTATTGAGTTTTACCTGTTCGCTTATGACCATGGTGACAATTCCTCCTTGTGTATATTCTTAGAGCGTACTATTATTTATATGTCTCAATTGTCATTCCATCAATGTGCAGATTTTACTATTTTTAACATGACAGATTGGAGGCTCTTTCAGTGATATGCGATTTCATTTCCATAGAAAGTGATTCAAAGATCCCCATGTGGAATCAGATATACAACGGAATAGCTGAAGCCCTTGAGAGGCAGATCATAGTGGCCGGGGAAAGGCTGCCCTCGGTAAGGCAACTCTCGGATTCGCTTGGAGTAAGCCGCTCTCCTGTTGAAAACGCCTACATACACCTTCAGCTTGACGGCTGCATAGAGAGCAGGCCCAAAAGCGGATATTATGCACTTAACAGGTCCGGGCAGAATATGGAGGGGACGGTACGTGAGCCGGTGCCAAAGAAGGATGTTAAATATGACCTCAGCAGTACGGGAATAGATGCGAAGACCGCAGATATCCCTGTTTGGAGGAAACATCTGCGTGCTGCCCTGAACATGCAGGAAAAGATCACTTCTGCGGGGGACCCTCAGGGTGAATATGAGCTGAGGGATGAGTTGGTCAGATACTGTTTTGAGGCACGAAGGGTAAAGACATCGGCAGACCGTATCGTAATAGCCTCAGGCACACAGCAGCTCCTTACCGAGCTGTGCAGGATGATCGGAAAGGCAGGGACTGTAGCTGCCGAGCGTCCCGGTTACACAAGGGGCGAACGTATATTCAGGGATTTCGGCTGGGAGGTGGAATATGTGGGCAATGCCGGGGAGCTTCCCGGCAAAAGGCTTCATGCAGGGAAATATGACCTTTTTGCCGACATCACCTCGAACAGGCCCCATATGTCCCTTTCAAAAATCTCAAGGAGGAGAAAGGAACTGGTCGACTGGGCAAGGGAGCGTGATTCATATATACTGGAGGACGACTACAACGGAGAGCTTCGCTATTTTTCACGCTCAGTCCCATCGCTGCAGGGAGCTTCTCCGGAAAGGGTAATATACATTGGCAGCTTTTCAAGGCTTCTCCTTCCTTCAGTTCGCATTGCCTACATGGTGATCCCAGGAGACCTTGCGGAACGAGCGGGGATAAAGAGCTCGCTCTACGATCAGACATCAAGCAAGATCGAACAGCTTGCCCTCGCCGGATATATCAAAAACGGACACCTTGAACGACACATCAGGAGAAGCAGGAAGGCATATCTTGCGAAGAGCAGGGAAATGCTCAAAACACTCGATGAGGTATTTGGCGTAAGGGCAGAATGCTGTCTTATGGAAGCCTCACTCTGTGTTGCCATTACGGTCACCACAAATGCGGAAGAGAAGGAACTGCTGGAGTCGTCACAGGAGTACGGGATAATCGTGGATCAAATCTTTTCATCTTCGCAGGGGCATCAGACTGCCGTTATCTCATTCGCAGGCATCACAGCTGAAAAAATTGAACCTGCTGTGAAAGCACTCTACTCAGCCTGGGAGGGGCTTATCATGTGAGCTGCCGTTCTGCCTCAGTCTCACGCTCCCGGTATTTTTTCCTCAGGGCAGGCACGGCTTCCACAGTTATTACCCCTGCCAATATCAAGGCTGAAGCAATAAAGATCCTTAAGGTCATTGGTTCGCCGATAAACATTACTCCCGCCACCGACCCGAAAATTCCCGAAGTGGAGAGCAGGATGGCCACATGTGTGGCGTTGGTATATTTTTGCGCAACTGTCTGTATGACGAGTGTAAGAGCAAAGCCTATCGTGCCTGTGTGGATGAGTGCCAGCCATGCTCTGGGAGGGATATTAGCGGGAAATGGCTCGAATATTACTGCTGCAGCAACAGCGAGAAGCATTCCGCCGAAAGCCTGCCAGCAGGTCAGAGCGTAGGGGTCGACGCCTCTCACATACTTTTGCACAAGCAGAATGTATATCGTGACAAAAACGCATGCCGCGAAGCTGAGCAGGTCACCGAGGTTCACCGAGAGATTTACGTCGAGCATAAGGCCTACCATGCCTGCAGTGCAGAGCAGCACAGATGTCACAACATACCACCCCGGGAACTTTTTTGTGATGATCCATACAGAGAGCGGAACTAGGACCACGGACATTGAAATAATGAAGGACTGGTTGCCTGCCGTTGTGTAAAGCAGGCCTACGGCTCCGCTCAGATAGGCGCATATGAAGACCATCCCCACAAGCGTACTCTTAAGGCGTGTATCTTTGGGAAGCAGAAATGCCTTTTTCCCGAAGAAGATCATTACCGTGATCCAGGCTATCGCGAAACGGAGCCCGCAGAACCAAAGAGGGGTTATTCCTTCAAGTGCATCCCTTATTACAACGTTTGTAGTTCCCCATATCAATGCGACAAGCAGTATTCCCAGATCGCCCAGAAGCATATAAAGCCGGTTCCTGTCCATGTGATGCCTCCTAACAGATAACGGCACCTATTTTACCCCTATATTCTTAAAAAAGCTAAAAGAGAAAATCCTATCGATGGAGCTTATGACATACTTTTTAACGCAAGAGTCCCCTCTTTAAAAGAACAGAAAATTTTCCCGGAATCAATAAGAGGTGAAATTATTGCAGCCACAGTGCTCTTGATCAGGACATACTGCGGCAGATTCATATCAATTCCGTGTCTCAGGGCAAGTTTTCCGACGGTTTGATCTATAGTGTAAGTTTCTGAGCATATTTCGAGTATCTCATCCCTCAGCGCGGTCAGGCATCTCCTGTTGGAAGCTGTGACAGGCGCGATGTCTTTGCATATGTCTCCGTGAGAAGGGACAAAATAGTCCGCTTTGAAGCCCTCAAGCATGTCGAAAGTCTCCATGGCCTTGATGTAATCAGCAGTGAAGGGGATCCCGTACTTGTTAAGTATCCTCTCTGATATGACAGAATCGGCTGTAAAGAGGACACTGTCATGAGTGAGCACGCCGATTTGTCCGTGAGCATGTCCGTACAGGGGGACGACCCTGAGCCCCCATCCCTCGATAATGGAATCCGGTTCTGCGGTAAGGGTCACTTTTGAAGGTTCTGCCTGCAGGAATTTATTGCAGATCGCCTTTGGTGCCCTTCCGGACCAAAGTATTTCAGGCTCCATCTCAGGCATATTAATGAAGGGAGCCTCCTTTTCCGAAGCTGCGATCGCGCATCCGGTCCTCTTTTGTATAAAGGCGTTGCCTCCGACATGATCGGCGTGGAAGTGTGTGTTTATAATAAGTTCTATTTTCCAGCCCTTCTCCTCGGCAAGGCGCAGTATTTTTCTGCCGGATGAGGAGTCGTTCCCGCTGTCTATAAGGACGGCCTTTCCCTCTTTAACATAGGCGCCTATGTTTACAGGTCCGCAGGCGACCCAGGTATTTCCTCTTATATTGTTGAATTCCATTGGTTATCACCTCAGACTGATTATAAGCCATCTCTGTGCTTGATTTAAGAAAGGCGCAGGCATATTGATATGCAAAAGGGCGGGTCTGGCGACCCGCCCCTAAAGTGTTCCCTTGATCTTTACTAGACTACGTTGGGCTCTACTATGCGCTCTCCGCGCTCGAACCGGCGGTAGTCCATTATTGTCGGGTCTATTGCGGGAGTCTCTCCGTTGAGGAGGGCTGTCATGATCTGTCCGGCAACAGGTCCGAGCATGAATCCGTGGCCGGAGAAGCCCGTCGCGTGCCAGAATTCCTTGACATCTGTCTCGCCAAGGATCGGAGCCGCATCGGGCGTCATGTCGTAGTATCCGGCCCACTGGCGTACAACTCGGATGTCCTTTGCCCTCGGGAGCATCTTGACTATCGTCTTTGCTATGCTTGCAACTGAGTGTGCTGTTGCAGTGTATTCCAGGAGAGGTTCATGCGCGGGGCTTTCGCCTGCGATGATCGAACCGTGGGGACGCTGCTGGATGTAGTAGTTTCCGCTGAAGCTCATAAGCATCGGGGGGCATACGCCCGGATCTACGGGTTCAGTGATGAGGATCTCATGGCGCTCTGCCCAGTTGGGGAGCTTGATGCCTGCCATCTTTGCTATATCCTGCGCCCATGCGCCTGCGCAGTTTACTACCTGACCGGCTTCAATTGTCCCGCGGGTAGTCTCTACTGCTTTTATCCTGCCTGCTTCGACCTTAAGTCCTGTGACTTCAGTGAATTTGTAAAATTTAGCTCCGTAGCGCTTCGCGGCTTCCTGGAAGGCGAATGTGGTGAGGAAGGGGTCGGCGTGTCCGTCCCTTGCATGGAAGGTGAAGCCAAGTGCATCGTCTACGGCTACTCCTGGGCATATTTCCTGTGCCCTTTTGACGTCTGTGAAGATCTCGGTCTTGATGCCGAGGCTGTGCTGAAGTTCCACGTTTTTCTTGAACTGTGCCCATTCCTTGTCCTTGTATGCCACGAGAAGATATCCGCCCTGGTTGAGTCCTGTGGGAAGACCGAGCTCCTCGTCAAGCTGTTCGAAAGTATCAAGGGAAGAGAGGGCCAGGCGGCAGTTGAGTTCAAGTCCCCACTGTGCGCGGATGCCTGCTCCGCAGCGTCCGGTCGAACCTGAACATACGGTGTTTTTCTCAATCAGTACGACGTTCTTTCTTCCTGACTTTGCAAGATAATATGCAGTTGCAGCGCCTACAACGCCTCCGCCGATTATTACAATATCAGCTGTTTTCGGGAAATCCATCATACGCACCTCCTACTCGTCCTCGGCAAGAAGGCCGAGCTTGATCGGTTTCACCGGAGGCCTGATGGTTCCGGGATCAATTTCCGATATGGGTTTGCCGGTAGCCTTTGAGAGCTCGCGGAGGATTATGTCGCGGCAGCCTCTGCCCTGGCAGGGTCCCATGCCTACGCGAAGTTCCCTCTTGAGTTCGTCAAAGGTGTCATAACCGCGTGCGATCCATTCACGGATCTCGTCTATCTCTATTTCTTCACAACGACAGATGATATTCTTCTTCTCTGTCATGGCTAGCACACCACCTTGATGGCGCGGATCTCTCCGACCAGTTTTTT
>DAIRTK010000011.1:0-32624 GCA_036803945.1 Synergistaceae bacterium | reverse complement strand
AAAAAACTGGTCGGAGAGATCCGCGCCATCAAGGTGGTGTGCTAGCCATGACAGAAAAAGCAAATATCATCTGTCGTTGTGAAGAAATAGAGATAGACGAGATCCGCAAGTGGATCGATGCCGGCTACACAAATTTTGAAGAACTTAAAAGGATCCTTCGCGTAGGCATGGGACCCTGCCAGGGCAGAGGCTGCCGCGACATAATCCTCCGCGAGCTCTCAAAGGCTACCGGCAAACCAGTAGCAGAGCTTCTGCCTGGAGTTATCAGGCCTCCGGTGAAACCGGTCAAAGCCAAACTATTGGCCGAAGATAACGAATAGGAGGTAGGGTGCTATGACTGTAAAAACAGCTGATGTAATTATAGTGGGCGGAGGAGTTCACGGAGCATCCACCGCGTATGAACTGGCAAAAGCCGGTGTAAATGTAGTCCTTTTCGAAAAGGAATACCTTGGCTCAGGCGGCTCCGGACGTTCCGCAGCCGGTCTTCGCCAGCATTTCGGAACAGAAGTAAACCTTGCAATGGCAAAGTACAACCTTGAAATTTTCCCGACCCTTGAGGAAGAGCTTGATACGGGCATGTCTCTTGAATTTACGCAGTGGGGATACATGTGGGTAGCATATGCTGACTCTGTTCTTGCTCAGCTTCAGAAGAACGTAGATCTGCAGAAGAGTATGGATATACCTTCAGTAATGATGAAGCCCGATGAAATTAAGGCCCGTTGGCCCTATCTCTGCATGGACGGCATCATCGGAGCCGCTTTCTGCGGTGATGACGGCCACATCAACCCTCAGACTCTGACCCTGTCATACGGTCACGCAGCGCGCAGGTTTGGCGCAACAGTAAAGACATATTGCCCCGTAGTGAAGCTGCTGGCCGAAAACGGCAAGATAAAGGGCGTAGTCACTGAAGACGGAGAAGAGTGGCATGCACCGAAGGTCCTTCTCTCTGCCGGCCCCTGGTCAACACCTCTTGCGGCGACTGTGGGAGTAGATCTTCCTGTCTATCCTGAACGCCATAATATACTCATAACAGAGCCCGTTGAAGTTTTTGACTGCCCGATGGTCCTCTGCCTTGATGACGGTGCATATTTCAAACAGTGCCCGAACGGGACCTTCATGTTCGGCCGCGATGACCCGGGTGAGCCGCATATCACAGAATCTACAAACAGCGCGAAGTTCCTTGAAGGCGTAACGAAGAGCGTACTCAAGAGGATCCCGGCGCTCAGCGGAGTAAGGGTGGTTCGCCAGTGGTCAGGTCCTTACGACAACACTCCCGACCACAACGCAATAATCGACTGGACTCCGATAGAAGGACTTCTGGTGAACTGTGGCTGGAGCGGTCACGGACTTCAGTTCGGACCTTCGGGAGGAAGAGTCTGCAAAGAGCTCCTCATGGGAGAGAAACCTTTCGTGGACCTTTATCGTTTCCGTCTTTCAAGATTTGCCGAGAACGATCTCTTCTTCGAACCGGCGTTCATCTAAACAGAGGCTGAAAATTAGTTCTGCAGGGCGGGCACTTAAGTGTCCGCCCCGTTTTTTGACATCTTGCATTTATTTTCACAAAGTGGTATAACGTCTTCCGTATCCTTGTAAATATTAAGGATGATATTACTTATCGGCAGTGACAGAGATAATGATCACATCTGCCGGATTAGGGGCCAAAATAGAAATGTACTGCAAAAGCTTTACTGTTTTTGTGAAAAGAATGCTGCTCATTTCTCTGATCGGCTTTTTTGCCATTTCCCCGCTTTCTGTCCCCGCCTCTTTATCCTTTTTGATTCACGAAAGAGGAATTGCTTCTGGCATACCTAAATCGCATGATGCAGCATCAGGGATTGGAACATTGGAAATACCCGGTGCCCCATTATCTCAGAACCCAACAGAAGAGGAATTTCCTGCTGCGCTGAGAAGCTCCTGTGAAACTGCCGGAAACCCGGTACAGCTAAACGGCAGAACAAGAAACAAGACAGTCTCAAGGAATTCTGAGGCGGCTTCGCCTTACGGTGTACCTGACGGGCTTTCCTTAACTTTACAGGGAGTACGCCTTTACATATCGGACAATGTTTACGCAAAAGCCTTTTCAAACGCGATAACGACTCGCAAACTCGAATAATCCACCTCTTTATCTGACCATGTCATCTGATATCCTGCATATTCTTCGGCTGAAGTTACCGCCGGAAGTCTGTTGCTGCAGTTGCGCGGAAAAGTTTGACCGCTGACTGCACTGTAAGCACATATCTCAATTTGTTTCTCTATTATCTGTTTAAATCAGGAGGTTGCATAAATGTCTGCAGTTGCTTCGATGAGTTCTCACTTTACCGGTCCCTCGGGTGCTTTAGTAATGTCCTTCATATCATTGAGCATAGTTTTCCTTGTGATCATCGGTCTTATGTTCGTCATGGTGGCCACCCACAAGTTGGTCAATGCATCAATTGCGGCGAAATCCTCAAAAACGACTCAAAAGGAGAACAACTGAAATGGAACTTTACATGACTGCGCTCAAGGGTGTCGTTGACCAGTCCGGGGTCGTTGCCCTGAGCGGCGGCAACCTGGTAATGCTTTTTGTCTCCTTTGTTCTGCTCTATCTGGCAGTTGTAAAGGGTTTTGAGCCTCTCCTGCTTCTCCCGATAGCATTCGGATGTCTTCTTGTCAATCTTCCGCTTTCCGGAATTATTGATGAAGGCGGGTTTCTCTATTTTGTAAAATTTGGGATAGATCATGAACTCTATCCAATAATAATATTCATGGGGATAGGCGCGCTGACAGACTTCGGACCGCTTCTGGCAAACCCGATAACATTTATGCTAGGGGCAGCTGCCCAGCTCGGAGTATTTATTGCAGTTATCGGAGCAATGACCATGGGTTTTACGATCCAGGAAGCGGCAGGTATAGGTATAATCGGAGGAGCTGATGGTCCGACTGCTATTTATCTCTGCGCCAAGCTGGCAAAGGACATTCTTCCTGCCGTAGCAGTCGCAGCATACAGTTATATGTCATTGGTCCCTCTGATACAGCCTCCGGTGATAAAACTCCTCACCAGCAAAGAAGACAGGGCCATCAGGATGGAACAGCTTCGCCCTGTATCAAGAAGCGAAAGGATCCTTTTTCCCATAGTTTCTACGATAGCATGCGGACTGATCCTTCCGGCTTCTGTACCCCTTATTGGAATGCTTATGTTCGGGAACCTTCTTCGTGAGTGCGGATGTACTGAGAGACTCAGCCTTGCTGCTCAGAACGAGGTGCTTAACGCTACGACCATATTCCTTGGGATATCTGTCGGGGCGACTATGAACGCAGATACTTTCCTCAGAATTGAAACAATAATGATAATCTGCCTTGGTCTTGTTGCATTTATTTTCAGCACTGCCGGAGGAGTTGTTTTCGGACAGGCAATGAAAATTATGACGAACGGAAAGGTAAATCCGATCATCGGTGCTGCAGGTGTATCGGCAGTTCCTATGGCGGCAAGGGTATGCCAGAAGGTCGTACAGAAAGAATTTCCGGGATCATACATATTAATGCATGCAATGGGCCCCAATGTTGCAGGGGTGATAGGTACCGCTGTTGCTGCGGGAGCAATGCTGACTCTGCTCACAAGGTGAGAATGGATTTTTCATGAGGATAATAGAGATCCTCCTATGTACTGCAGCTGCGCTGTCAATGTCATTTTTTGCATCATGGTCCGTCCACAGGAGGACAGACAGGAAGAAAAGCATAAGGTGACGATTTTATAAACGGGCAGGCTTTGGTCAAGCTTTTTGACACCGGCCTGCCCGCCTGCCTTCCTTGCCGAAAGGCAAGACTTATCGGGATCATAAAGGTCAAAGTGATATCATAATTGCTTGCAATATGCCGGGATTGGAATTATAGTCAAAAAGCGTTTTAATCCTTCTGTTGAGGTGAGAGCCAATGCACGAAAAAGGGATCGAAACTTTTTTGGCCGTTTCTATGTCCAGAACACTTGGAAAGGCTGCGGAGCTATTAAATGTAACTCAATCTACTGTCAGTTACAACCTCAATGAGCTTGAAAGCGAAATGGGCATGATGTTGGTCGACCGGCAGAAGGGAATGAAATCAATAAGCCTTACTCCTGCGGGAGAGAGCTTTCTCCCTCTTGCTCTCAAATGGCAGGAGGTGAGCAGGGAGATCGCTAACGCCCGTAATCCCGGTTCTGCCTTTTCTCTGGCGATAGGAGGTTCAGAGACGGTAAATTACAGGCTTTTGCCAAAGGTTTACAAAGACCTGCTGGAACATGAACCTCCTGTTTACCTCAGACTGCTGACAGACCCTACCGACCAAATGTACCAGGCAGTTGAGAGCCGCGCAATAGACATTGCAATTGTCCTTCACGAGGAGACGACAAGATACGTCCAGATAGATCCATTCTTTAAAGAAAGCCTGGTAGTAGCCCGTATACCCGACGAAGAAGAGAATGGCGCAGATGTTATCAGGCCGGAGTTTTTGATGCCGGAGATGGAATATTACATTGAATGGAGCAGTGGCTACAGACTTTGGCATGATCATGTATGGGACCCCATAAGGACGGCGAAAATGAGGCTCGATTCAGTCAACCTTGCAGGTTCGTTCATGGACAAGCCCGGGCATTGGTGCATGGTTCCATGCTCTGCAATGGAAGAGCTTAAGATGGTAAACGACAGGATCGTATTCCAGAGGATATCGGAAGCGCCGCCGGATCTTGTCTATTACAGGATAACCCACAGATATCCCAGGGCAAGCGCCCTTCCCGGTCTGTCTATCTTCGATGAAGTAGTAAAAAAACATGGGTTTGGGATAAAATAATAACGGAGTGATATAACTGAACCTCGCATCTTTAATAGATCACACAAATTTGGATCCTGCTGCGAAAACAGATGACATTCTGAGGCTCTGCGAGGAGGCTTCCGAGTGGAGATTCGCATCAGTATGCGTTCATCCCTGCTATGTGCCTCTGGCTGCGGCAAGACTTAAGGGCAAAGGTATAAAGATTTGTTCTGTTGTAGGTTTTCCTCTCGGAGCCAACACAATGTCATCGAAGGCTTACGAGGCGGAGAGGGCTTATATGGACGGAGCGGCAGAGATCGATATGGTGATGAATATCTCAAATGTAAAGAACGGTTCATATGACCTGCTCAGAGAAGATATCGCGGGGGTCGTGAGATCTGTTCCTCAATGTACGGTCAAAGTGATCCTTGAAACCTGCCTTCTGGAAGACGACGAAATATTAAAAGCCTGCAGCGAGGCAGTTAAGGCCGGTGCACATTTTTTAAAAACTTCGACAGGGTTTTCATCAGGGGGTGCAACTGTCAGACATGTTGAACTTATCAGAAGAAATTTGCCTCCGGCAATAGGCCTGAAGGCGTCAGGGGGAATAAGAGACAGGGAAAGTGCGCTGGCTATGATAGCAGCAGGAGCAAACAGGCTCGGCACTTCACGTTCTGTTTCGATATGTAAAATAGTATCAGATTAAATTAATAAAAATTTAAATATTCAAAATTCTTAGAGATGCCTTGACAGATTAAATTATATCAACGAATATTAAAAGTGATTTTACATAAAGTATTGCTTATGCAAAGTCTCCAAGAGGGAGGAATTTATAGTGAGCGAAACAGAAATTAAAACAGCGCAATCGACGCAGGAGGTGGACCAGAAGATAAATCTTGACGATCTTATGCGCAAGTATGACACGGAAGCTCGTTTCAGGGCCCTTGATGGTTGGCAGGCAAAACTTGTGACCCTGATCGCGATAGCCATGTCCTGCTTCCATTTCTACACGTCAGGCTTCGGGCTCCTTCTGGCCCAGAAACAGGGGGCAGTCCATCTTGCCTTTACCCTGTGTCTTGTCTTCCTGCTTTACCCGGCAAGCTCTAAACACTCGAAGACCAGCGGTATCCCCTTTTACGATTTTATTCTTGGTGCAATGGGTGTAGCCTCGGCAATGTATCTGGTCGTATTTTTCAATGACCTGACTACGAGGGCCGGACTTCCGACCCAGACTGACCTGATAATGGGCTTTATTCTCATAGTGACTCTGCTGGAAGCTACAAGAAGGATATCGAACCCGGTCCTGCCCTGTATCGCGGTCGTAGCTCTTCTTTACTGCTACTTTGGCAGATCTCTCCCGCAGATGATAGCCCACAGGGGATTCTCCGTGCCTCGTATCGTAAACCACATGTACCTGGGAACGGAAGGAATTTTCGGCACACCTCTTGAAGTGTCCTCGACCTTCGTGTTCATGTTTATCCTTTTTGGGTCTGTCCTTGAAAAGACCGGTCTTGGAAAATTCATAATCGACCTTTCGATGGCTCTTGCCGGATGGTCGACCGGCGGACCTGCGAAGGTCGCGGTCGTCAGCTCGGGACTTATGGGAACAGTCTCCGGATCGTCAGTAGCGAATGTCTGTACGACAGGAATGTTCACTATACCTCTTATGAAAAGCGTCGGCTATGAACCGCACTTTGCCGGTGCCGTTGAAGCTGTTGCATCTACAGGCGGACAGATAATGCCTCCCGTCATGGGAGCGGGGGCCTTCATCATGGCCCAGTTCCTCGGAGTTCCGTATATCGAAGTAGCGCTTGCGGCAGTCGTGCCTGCTCTGCTCTATTACTTTGCAGTAATGGTCCAGGTCCACTTTGAGGCTACGCGCCTTGGCCTGAAGGGTATTCCCTGGGCTCAGCTTCCTCCTCTCTGGCCCCTGCTGAGATCAAAGGGCTTCCTTCTCATTCCTCTGATCGCGATAATTTATTTCCTCCTTGCCGGATTCACTCCGCTCAGGGCAGCCTTCAACGGAATTCTTGTAAGCTTCGCTCTGTCATGGCTGAACAAGGAAACACGGCTGACCCCCCCTCGCATAATGGAGGCCTTTGAGTCAGGTGCAAGGGGAGCGATCGGAGTTGCGTGCGCATGTGCAACTGTCGGCATGGTCGTTGGTATGGGAACGCTGACAGGTCTTGCACTACGTATCGCGAACGCTATCGTCACTCTTGCGGGCGGAAGCAAGATACTTACGCTCTTCTACACCATGCTTGCAAGCATAATACTTGGCACCGGGCTTCCAACCACGGCAAACTTCATAGTCACAAGCACCATGGCCGCACCTGCCCTCTTCAAACTGGGAGTACCGGCGAAAGCTGCATACATGTTCGTCTTCTACTTCGGTATCGCGGCTGACCTTACCCCCCCTGTTGCACTAGCCGCATACGCAGGTTCCGGCATAGCGGGCTCTGACCCTATGAAAACGGGCGTTACTGCCTTCAAGCTTGCCCTTGCAGGGTTCCTGGTCCCGTATATTTATGTCTATAACCCTATGCTGCTCTTTATTGACGTTGTGCCTATGCAGATGATACAGGCGATATTCACTGCACTCCTGGGAGTCTTCCTGCTGGCAATGTTCACCATAGGATACTTCAAGGCTCCGATGGCATGGTATTTGCGTCTGCTGGCCTTTGGCGGAGCGCTTGCACTGCTGATCCCGGGTACGATGTCTGACCTTGGCGGACTTGCGGTCTTTGTCTTAATATTTGTGATCCAGATGGCCAAGGCTAAACGGATAGCAAAAATAAGAGCTTCTGAAGATGCGTCAGTTGAAGGTGCAGAAAAGTCAGAATAGTTGATAAAAACAGTGATAATATGTATTAAATACTGATTCTTAAAGGTGTGTTTTGTTCTAGAATCTGGTTGTATTCGGATCTCAAAAGATCCGTCCAACAAACATAAAATAATTATGAGGAGGAACATGGAATGAAGAAAGTCATCATCGTAACAGTTGTCGCGCTTCTCGCAGCACTTTCATTTACAGCAGTTGCATCAGCAGCAACATATATGTCAGTCGCAACCGGAGGAACATCAGGTACCTACTATGCCGTAGGCGGAGCTCTTGCGGCAGCGGTCACAAAGGAAGGCAAGATCCAGTGCACGGCTGAGACAGGTAATGCATCTGTCGCAAATGCGAACCTTATCGCTACAAAGGGTATCGAAATAGCATTCGTCCAGAACGACATCACCTACTGGGCGGTAAACGGCCAGCTTATGTTCCAGGGCAAGCCGCTCAAGAACATTCGCGCGGTAGCTTCCCTCTACCCCGAACATGTTCAGGTCGTTATAGCTAAGGATGCCGGCATCAAGTCGATCAATGACCTCAAAGGCAAACGCGTAGGCGTAGGTGCACCGGGTTCAGGCGTTGAAGGCGACGTACAGGCCATCTTCGGAGTTGCCGGACTTACCTACAAAGACCTTAAGAAAGCCGACTTCCTTGACTTTGCAGCGACATCAAGCCGCTTCAAGGACAACCAGATCGATGCAGGTTTCGTTGTCGCAGGTTTCCCGACAGCAGCGATCATGGACCTCACAACGACCAAGGACGTAGGCCTCCTCAATTTTGACAAGGCCTTCCTTGACAAGCTGCACAAGCAGTATCCCTTCTTTGTTGCAAGCAAGATCCCCGGCGGAACATATAAGGGTATTGACAAGGATACAGTCACACCTGCCGTCATGGCGATCCTCATCACCCACGAAGATGTTCCCGAACAGCAGATCTATGATTTTGTGAGCTCAATGTTCAAGAACCTCGACGACATCGCAGCAGTCCATGCTAAGGGCAAAGAGATCACACTTAAGGGCGCACTCGACGGACTCACAGCACCTCTGCATCCCGGTGCAGCCAAGTTCTACAAAGAGAAGGGGCTCATTAAGTAAGGGTTTTGTCTTAAACATAGTTACGGGGACTCCGCATTTGCGGGGTCCCTTCTTTTTGCGTCCATTCCGAGATGGTGCTTCTGGTATACTTTATCCAATACTACACCCGGAGAATGATAATATGCTGAGCCGTATATATCGAATGAAGGCTTTTACAGCTCTTGCGGCCGTCAATTTCAGGATCTTTATATTTGGACAGTCTGTCTCTCTAATTGGTACATGGATGCAGAGGCTTGCGATGAGCTGGCTCGTTTTAAGGCTTACGGATTCTGCTGCCGGCCTTGGTCTTGTTGATCTCTCAAACCAGGCCCCTATACTTATCACAGGCTTTTTTGCCGGTTCTATCCTTGACAGATACGACATGAAAAAGATACTCATAATAACACAGTCCCTATGTATGCTTCAGGCTTTATCTCTGGCATTTCTGGATCTCACAGGGGTGATAAGATACTCTCAGGTACTCTTATTAAGCTTCTTCTTGGGACTTGTTACTTCCATAGACCTCCCTGCGCGCCAATCCTGTGTTGTAAGGATGCTTGACAGTCCGGATCAGCTTAACAGCGCACTTACTATCAACTCGGCTGTATTTAACCTGGCACGTTTAGTGGGCCCGGCATTTGCCGGCTTTGCCCTTCAGGCAGTCGGAGAGACAATGTGCTTTTTCCTGAACGGTCTGTCGTATATAGCGGTAATATTTTCTCTGACACGGCTTAAGATAAAAAATGTTGAAATTCCTCTGCGTCAGAGCGGATGGAGAAGCTTTAGAGAAGGACTTGATTACACGATGGGATTCAGTGCTTTGAAAAGAATACTCATCACATCAGCGGGCTTCTTCTTTCTATGCTTTCCTTTCGTTACTCTGCTTCCTTATTTTGCAAAAAACATATTTCAAAGCGATGCATCTACACTTGGATTTTTCCTTGGATCTGTAGGGTTGGGAGCGATAATAGGGGTTATCTATCAGGCAAGCCTGGTGCCGGTAAACAGGCTTCATATCAGGGCGATATACAGCGTAGGGATGTTTGGTTTTGGCCTGACAGTATTCTCTCTTTCGAGATCTATAGAACTGTCGTGTGCTGCGCTTACAGTTTTGGGATTTGGTATGTCGACGGGGTCGGTATGTTTCAACACGTTGGTTCAGAGCATAATAGAGGAGGAAAAAAGAGGTCGCGTGATGAGTCTCTATACAGTAGGAAATATTGGGATCGGGCCGCTTGGGTCGTTGGCGGCCGGTGCTGCGGCTGACATTTTCGGAGGAACCTTTTCGGGTCTCTTATTTGGCGTCGGAGCCATTTTTCTTGCCTTTTACATGAAACGGACTTTAAAGATCATCGAACCCGCAGTACTGACTAAACTTAGGGAAAAGGGTCTCTCCGATGTAGTATAATTCAACGGTGCAGCAAACATTCTTTTTTTGATCAGGGAAAGGTCATATGATGCTTCTTTCTATATTGCTGAATGTAATCTCAGGCATTTCTCTCTTGATGCTGGTTTTGACATTATCTTTGCTTTTAATTGGAGTCGAAAATGTACTCTATAGTATCCAGGGTACGGATGCTGCTCTTTTGGCACCGTATGAACGCTTTCTTACAGGTCGCTGTTCTGACCGTTGTCCTCCAGTCTTCCTATATGCAGCATGCCTTTCACTTCTTCTGATATTTCTATTTATACCGATGGGATCCCTTCCACAGTTCGTTGAAACTCAAGGCGACATGGTCATCATCATATTTTTGCTTTTGGCGGCACAGGGGCTGTATATCAGGGGGATGAAGATATTTTCCGGAGAAATATACCAGTCCTTTGATCCTAAAGAACTCTTTGTTCTTTCAAAATTTGCAGTGACACTAATATTCATAGGGGGGACGCTTGCCTGGTATGCCCTGAACAGTGGTATGCCTGGAAGTATTTTCAGCCTCGGGACTTTTTCTGCAACATCGATATGGGCTGTGACAGGATTACCAGGAAAATTGGGTGCAATTTTGTTCTTGCTGCTTCTTTTACTTGTCTCTCCTTCAAGAGGAGTCACAAAGACAAGGATCCTGGATAATGTACAGATACCGGAAATTTTTGATGCTGTAAGGTCCTCCATAGCGCCTGCTGTAATAATTTCAGTTTTTTGTCCCTTTAAGCCGTCCATAATAATAGGGATCATAGGTTTTAAAATGTATCTCATTGATTTTATCTTTTTTTGGGTAAGGCTTACGCTGGTCCAGGTAATTTTAATTCCGCTTGCCGGAAGAACGATCAATAAAGCGGTTTACAGGTACAGGCAAAAAATCGGGTCTCTTCCTGAGGTAATAATAGGGGCATCGGGCATATTGCTTTTTATGGCCGACCTCTATCTGAGATCATCGTGATCCGCCTTCCATAGGAGGTACTCCCATTGGGGCTCTCTGGAGTGTCTCAGTCCGGTAAAACCTTGCCAATGCAATGGGCATCTTAATTATTCTTATCACCAGTCTTTCTCCTTCGAACAATTCATAAAAATTCCTGCGGCCGAACGGTTCAAGCGTTATCTGGTTGCGTCCGATATTCTTGTTGCCTATCCTGTAGTAATATTCTTTCCAAGACATCCGTCCTCCCTGGAAGATCATCCATTCTCCGGTGTCAATAAATCTGCCGTAGCGCGGCTTGTCAAAAGGAAGTCCGGCATTTGTTGACCGGACCCTTTCTTCCCATGTCCAGAGGAGACCATTCAGTATTTTGTACTCGTCCTCTACCGGGGTCAGTTCAACTGAGTGGATATACCGAGTTGTGAATTTGTGTCCCAGGGATACCGGCGACTGGAATATCATACTTCCGTCAGAAGCTGTCATCTGAAAGACATCCACACGCCATCCGGCCACTGCTGCAAGGAACAGCACCGGCAGTGAAATAATCAGAAAAAGGCGGTGTGACAGATTCTTCATTATCAGGCCTCCGGGAAGTAACTTATCACTTATGACGGTCACTGTCGAGCTTTTTACGGGACCATTGATCCGTGAAGATCAAAATGCGTTCATAAGGTATCATAAACACTTAATAATATACAATTGGATATATTTCAAAGTATGTAGTACTATATAACCTGATATTAAAAAGGAGGCTGGCAAATGAGAGAACTTTTTATTCCCGAAACTAAAAATCCCCCCGCAAAGGTCAAAGATCCCGGCTTGATCAGCCTGGTAATGGAAGGCGCCGGCGTTTACAACGCCAAAAGCGGAGAGATAATACTCCTTCCCATTGGAAGGAGCATCATTAATGGTATTGCTGAAGAGCTTACTGAAGCTCTTCTTGAAAATAACGGCATGCAGCATATCGACTGCCGCTCTGCCGAAGAATCGGTACATTCTCTGGCTGAGCGCTACGTTAGGGAATATGGGGATAAGGCTCTTTCATGGATGTCTTCTTCTGACAGGAAGCTAAGGTTGTGGGGCTGGTCTAAAACAGAAGAAGATGCAAAAAATATGGCAGCAATGGCAGCTGATACTATCCGATCAATAATGGAACGCTACCTGACTGATTTCGACTATTTGCTCAATGCATGCCCTAAAACAATAAACAGTATGACAGGTGTCTGTTCTGCTCAAAAAGGTTCCCTTTTTGAGATAGATGGTCTGACATGTTCCGAATGCGGCACCTATTTCCATGCCGATTCCCCCAATATTTATGCAGTCGAAGAGGTCAATTCAGAACAGGAAAAAGAAGATGTAAGGGACGTCCATACCCCGGGAGCCCATACTATCCAACTGCTCTGCGATCAGCTCGGACTTGACCCTGCCCAGACGCTGAAAGCGATGCTCTACACTGTAATAACGCCGGATGGGAAAAAAGATTTGCTGTTTGCGATGATAAGGGGAGATAAAAACATAAGTATAAACAAGCTGACTTCCTATGTGGACTCTAAATTCAAAGGGGCGTCTTTCCGGAAGGCTGAGAATGAGGAAATAGTATCAGCTTTTGGCGAAGTCGCAGGATTCTGCGGACCTGTAGGTGTCCCTGAAGGCGTTTACATGGTAGCTGACAGGTCGCTTGAAGGAGGCAGAAACTTCGTGGTGGGCGGCAACAGACCCGACTACCATAGGACGGGATGTTGCTGGGGAAGGGATTTCAGTCCTGAAGTTGCGGATCTTCTCCTCTTTGAACCCGGGACTCCCTGTCCGGACTGCAAAGAATCAATGATCCCTATCCAACTTAGAAAGATCTGCGTCTCCGAATGTTACAGCTCGGAAGAAAGAAACGAGGCGGTACTTTCTTACAGAGACAGGGAAGGTGAACAGAGGTGGCCTTACAGATGGAAGGCTGAAATAATGCTTGAGCCTCTGCTCCTGTCATTTTATGAAAAAAAGGAAAAAAGGATCAGGGAAGAGATCTTCAACAAGGGTTAAAATAAATATTGCTTTGTTACTATGTTGTTACAGAAGCGCACGGTCTGTCGGGCCCTGCGCTTCTGTACTTTCTTGAGCCACTGGTATTTTCCTGCCCGGTCCGTTCTCTTTATTGCGGAGCTGCAAAGTCAACGCTATACTCTTTAGCGGGGAGTGTTTTATTTGACTGAAGCGATAAAAAAAGTACTTGAAAAACTGACTGAAGAGTATGGTGCCTGTATTCTTGAAGATCCGGACAGGCTCTCTCAGTTCCTTGAAACAAGGAACCCGTCAGACAGTGCCGGAAATTTCAGGCTTACCTTTGCCCTGCGTTACATGATCAGGTCAGGATGGACTGTAAATTCAAGAATAACCACTAAAAATGAAATGTACTTCAGGACGAAACTGTCTGAGCATCTGGGGTTTTCCGCTGAAGAGGCAGAAAATATTCTGCGTATAATCAGGCAGGTCATAAAGGAAGATCGCGCATACTGCAGGAATGAAGATACAGAGGACCTGATAGCAAGGCCGGGCAACCTCAGGCGTATAGCCGGAGGCATCTCGAATAAACCCAGGACGATGTGGATAAGGAAGAAGTCATTTTATAACGGCATAGTTCTGATAGTTGCTTTGATGGCAATAGTTGTCCTGTTTTTTCAGATCGGCAGCCAGAGAAACCCCGTAGGTGACGAATTCAGGATAGCATTTTTTGCTCCAATGAAGGGAGTTGCGGCACAGTCCTCACATAATCAGCTCAGGGCAGCACAGCTGGCGGTAGAGCAGATCAACAAGCAGGGTGGGATCAGAGGTTACATGGTCAAGATAGTTGGTTATGACCTGCCTCAAAGTTTATCTGAAGCAGAAAAAAGCGTAAGAAAAGCGATGGAGGATAAAAGCATACTTGTAATGATGACATCCGCATCACAGGAAAGGGCCGGGGCGATGGCGAGAATAGCCGATGAGATCAGCGTTCCTTTGGTAATAACTGCATCGGACCTTGGCTCGGATTCGCTCATGAAAGGAGATAAGCCATATCTTTATGCATTCCGTATAGCCAATGATACAGACGCCAGGGCGAAGATGCTTGCATATTTTGCCGTTCAGGGCCTTTCGAAGAAAGATATCGCATTTCTTTATGATTCGCATGATGAAACTTCCATTGTTCTCCACGAAGCGGCGATCAGATGGGTCAAGATTTTTGGCGGAAGAGTGACTGCGGATATAAGCGGGCCTTTAAAAGATACTTCAGACCACACTGCCGCAATGGGAGCGATAGCTCACAGCGGTGCAGAGGTGCTTATTGTTCCCGGAAAGAAATTAGATCTCAGGGCTATTTTCAGGTCTGCAAGAGAAGCCGGATTCGGAAGCGCCATAATCGCCGAAGGATACAGGGAGAACATGTTTTCTGCAAACGACAATACTTATTCCGGAAGCTGGTGGATAAATGAAGTTTCAGACCTTGATCCTCAGATACGTTCAGTATTGAAAGATTACAGGACCCTCTACAATGAAGATTGCCCTCCGGGGGATGTTGAACCGGCGATTTTGGCATACGACGGAGTGCGTTGGATCGCAAGCTCCTTTTATCAGGCTTCTGGTTACAGGGGAGAGGCTATAAGGCACGCGCTTCTGTCGACGAGAAATTTTCCGGCTGTGCATGCTACAGTTACCATTGACCCCAGGACGCACGGACCTCTCAATAAGGCAATGGCTTTGGTTTACTGCCCCAACGAGAAGGGCATTTTCCAAAGAAGGATAAGGACCAGTAACGTTGAATGAGATAAGAACCATAGTCCGCCATTAAGAGAGAGCCAGATCAATTTAAAATGAAATAATATTATTGAGTGATAGCAGGTGAGATATTTCTATGTTGTCAGCATCCGGTGATGTAAGGCTTGAGATAAGGTTCGAAACAAAGTGGAAGGGCAGGGAGACAGAGGACTGCCTTTGGTGGAACGGCAGCTGGTGGTCATGGGACAGGCTTAATGAAATGGCCGCCGACTGCGAAAGCAAATTAAAGGAAGGTGGTTTCAGGGAAGGACAGAGGATCGCAATAATTCTTCCCAACTCCCCGTTGGTTATTGCACTTTCAATAGCATGCTGGAAGCTCGGCGGCGCCATTGCCCCGTTAAACTCAAGGTCAGGTCTTGAAAATCTCAAAGGAACATTGCGAGTACTGGATCCGGCTGCAGTGTTAGTTGCGGAGGGAAGCGAACTTACTGCTTGTCTGCCCGATGGAGCCGATTTTGGCATCTTTACGGCATCTTCGGAAGGTCCTTTGCCGTCTTTCCGATGTGCCGAAGGAATTCCTGAGACCAGGGATCATGCTGTAATATTCTCAACGTCCGGAACATCAGGCAGGCCTAAAGCAGTGCCGTGCACACACTCCAATCTGCTCTCCAATATTGATCCGATTAAAAACCATGTCCCCGGCCTTCTTGATGATGATTCGGTAATACTCAACGTATTGCCAAACTTTCATTCATTTGGTTTCAACATGGCAGGGATGCTGTCATTGATGAGCGGCCTGAGGCAAGCAGTGCTCCCTGGTTTTGTCCCTGTCGACCATACTATTGAGGCAATTAAGCAATCAGGGGCCAACTGTATAATAGGGGTGCCGACTGTCATGGTATTCCTTCTGGGGGCTTTGGCGAAAAGAGGAGAGCGCCTGGAAGGAATTAAATTTGTGATAACAGGCGGAGACAGGCTTAACATAAACCTTAACACAAGGTGCAGGGAATATATGGGGGTAGGAATACTTGAGGGCTACGGACTGACTGAATGTTCTCCGGTCGTTGCAGTAGGCCATAGCGCTGATGATGAAAAGCTGGGTACTGTGGGTCAGTTTTTCGATGATTATGAGGTGCAAATAAGGGACAGTGAAGGTAAAATCCTGGACATCAACGAAGAAGGGGTACTCTGGGTAAAGGGTCCGTCGGTAGTTTCCGGATATTTCAGGGACGAGGCAAATACAAAAGAAAGATTTTCGGAAGGTTGGTTCAACACCGGTGATGTAGTTCGGATCTGCAAAGAGGGTTATGTAACTATCGTTGACAGGGCTACCGACATTATCATAGTAAGCGGCTTCAATGTTTATCCGCAGGAAGTCGAAAATGTTCTCTGTCAGCATCCTGCAGTAAATTCAGCAGCTGTGGTGGGAGAGAAAAATAAAGTGGCAGGAGAAATTGTGAAGGCTTTTGTTATACTAAAAGACGGAAAAGATACAACTGAGAAGGAGCTTATTGACTTCTGCAAAAAAAATCTTGCTCACTATAAGGTTCCCAGAAAAATAGGTTTTCTTAAAGAATTCCCGATATCCGCAGCGGGTAAGATCCTTCGCAGGGAGCTGCGTAAATTAGAAATTTAAAAATTAAACAGAGGGGCTCCCTGATTATCGGGGATCCCCTCTGCTTCTTGTCAGTCATCCCATTCAACGATTTTTCCGGGGTTAAGGATATTGCCGGGATCAAATGCCAGTTTTACCCTTTTGATAAGCTCCAGCTGTCCTTTATCGATAAAAAGCTTCATAGATCCCTTCCTCTTGAAACCGATGCCGTGTTCTCCTGAAAGTGTCCCTCCCATTTCGACCACTGATCTGTATATTTCCTCCTGCACATCATGCAGGATATTATGCCAGTCATCTGAGTCGGGTCCTATAACCGTACAATGCATGTTGCCGTCACCTGCGTGCCCGTAGGCGACCCACTCTAGCTCCCTTGTGCAGCAGGTCCTTTTGATGCTTTCCAGCAGGTCAGGTACCCGGTCGATCGGTACAGCCAGGTCTTCTTTGGTATACCTGCTGTAAAAGAATGAAGTTGCCTCCGGTATTGCCTTTCTTGCCTGCCAGATCCTTTCCTTTGTGTTCCTGGTGTCGGCTACGTAAATTTCATTTGCGCCGTTTTCCTTTGAAAGCATCCCAATTTTCTCGTACTGTTTTTCTAGAACCTCATGGTCGTTTTCTTCCAGCTGGATAATGAGAGCTGCTCCCGCATCACTTGCGGGTACAGGATTGTTAAGGTATTTTTCGACCAGATGCAGGGATCTTTGGTCCATGAATTCTATTGAGGCGGGTATTATGCCTGCTTTTTTAATTATTTGAGGTACGAATGCTATAGCGGTTTCGGGGTCAGGGAAAGCAGCCAGCAGGTCAACTGAGTATTTGGGCAGGGGCAGAAGCCTTAGGACAGCTTTTGTAATTATGGCAAGAGTACCTTCAGATCCTGCCATCAAATGTGTAAAATCAAGTCCTGTGACGTCTTTGCGTCTTTTGCCGCCGAACCATGTAACCGTCCCGTCTGCCAGTACTACTTCAAGTGCCAGCAGCTGAGCTCCGGTGGCACCGTATTTGATAACTTTGTTTCCGCCTGCGTTTTCTGCGATATTTCCCCCTATGAAGGATGCATCTCCGCTGCAGGGGTCACCTGCGTACAAAAGATCGTGCCTTGCTGCCATTTTGCTTATTTCTGATGTTACCACACCCGGTTCAACTGTTATTGTAAGGTTTTTTTCGTCCAGCTCGATGATCCTGTTCATTTTTTCAAAGGACATAACAATACCCCCGAATGCGGGAAGTGCTCCTCCGGAAAGTCCGGTGCCTGCTCCTCTTGGAGTAACGGGTATCCTGTTGGCTGAAGCGATTTTCATTATTTCAGATACTTGATCGGTGTTTTCAGGGAGCACAAGTACTTCTGCCCTATGTTCCCTCTCATATGCGGATGAAGGGACTTCATCATGAGAGTATGAAATTAGTTTTTCCTCATCGGAAGATACGTTGTTGTCTCCGATGGCACTCTTAAGAAGGGATATTATCCTTTCATCTGTTCTGTTGTATGAAAAGAGCGAATTCATATACACACCTCCGGATCATAAGGGCCAGATTCGTTAGTATACTGGCTTATCAGCTATAATATCATCAATACTTCCGGGGAGGTGAGTCTGTTGAAAAATGAAATGGAGAGCAATGTCATCCATGGGCTGAGCCTGGCCGGAGAGACGGATATTTATCTTTTTCGAGAGGGCAGCCATTGCAGACTTTATAATTTTCTCGGTGCGCACAGGATGACCCACAAAGGGACGTCGGGTGTTCTGTTTGCTGTCTGGGCACCCAATGCTGCCGAAGTATCTGTTATGGGAGATTTTAACGATTGGGACAGTGACAGCCACAAACTTTCACCCAGATGGGACTCTTCCGGCATATGGGAAGGGTTTGTCCCGGGTGTTGAAGACTGGACTTCCTACAAATACTGTGTAACCACCTCTGAAGGAGAAAAACTGGACAAAGGGGATCCTTTTGCTTTTTTTTGGGAGACGCCGCCGGATACTGCTTCAAAGATATGTCCGGAGACTGACTTCAAATGGGGGGACAGTGAATGGCTCTCATCCAGAGGAGGGAAAAACTCACTCCGAGCTCCGCAGTCCATTTACGAGATCCATGCAGGATCATGGAGAAGGAACGAAGAAAACGGATATCTCTCCTGGCTTGGCCTTGCTGAGGAACTGCCTAAATATCTTCTTGAAAACGGTTTTACTCATGCAGAATTCCTTCCTGTGATGGAGCATCCCTTTTATGGTTCATGGGGATACCAGACAACCGGATATTTTGCCCCTACTGCCAGGTATGGTCTTCCCGATGACTTGAGGACCCTCATAGATTCTTTGCACAGAGCCGGAATTGGGGTCATTTTGGACTGGGTCCCGTCCCATTTTCCGGGGGATGCTTTCGGACTTGCAAAGTTTGACGGAACATCGCTTTATGAGCACGATGACCCCAGAAAGGGATTTCATCCTGACTGGAAGAGCTGCATTTTTAACTACGGAAGAAATGAGGTGAAGAGCTTTCTGCTCTCATCAGCTCATTTTTGGGTAGAAAAATTCCATGCAGACGGTCTTCGTGTCGACGCGGTAGCTTCAATGCTATACCTTGATTACTCAAGGAAAGAGGGAGAATGGCTGCCAAATTCTTACGGGGGCAGAGAAAATATCGAGGCTATAGATTTTCTTAAAAAACTCAACGAGACTATATACATGGAATATCCGGACGTACAGGTGACTGCCGAAGAATCAACATCGTGGCCTATGGTATCTAAACCTACGTGGGTTGGAGGACTGGGCTTCGGGTATAAGTGGAATATGGGATGGATGAACGATATCCTTCAATATATGTCTAAAGATCCGGTCTTCAGGCAGTATCACCACAACAAACTGACGTTCGGGATGTGGTATGCCTATTCCGAAAGCTTTGTTCTGCCCCTTTCCCATGACGAGGTAGTTTACGGAAAGGGCTCCCTATGGGGGAAGATGCCCGGTGAAATATGGCAGAAAGCCGCCAACCTCAGGCTTTTGTTTGGCTGGATGATGGGACACCCAGGTAAAAAACTGCTTTTCATGGGAGGAGAATTCGGCCAGGAGAGGGAATGGGATCACAATACAAGCCTTGACTGGCACCTTTTGGATGACGAGATCCACAGGGGTTTGCTTCTCTGGTTCAGGGACATAAATAAATATTACAGGGAGAATGCCCCTCTGTGGGAACAGGATCAGGATCCAGGCGGGTTTGAGTGGATAGACTGCGGAGACTCTTCTTCAAGCATCGTCTCGTTTCTAAGGCGTTCAAAAAATGGGAAGGAAATAATATTTATCGGCAACTTTACCCCGGTCCAAAGGACAAACTACAGGATAGGAGTGCCCAGGAACACGGTCTGGCGAGAAGCCCTCAACAGCGATTCATTCATTTACGGAGGGTCAAATGCAGGAAACATGGGAGAAATTATATCGGGTAAGATCCCCTTCCATGGCCGTCAGTACTCAATAGAGGTCACACTTCCGCCGCTTGCCTGCCTTGTCCTTGTTCCTGAAGAGACTGAATAATAATATTTTTGTATGACCGGAGGTAAGGTTTTGGATAGAAGAAGCGGAGTATTGATGCATTTGTCTTCCCTCCCCGGACCGTTTGGTACAGGGGGGCTTGGGAGCAATGCAGAGCTTTTTGCTGATTTTCTGAAAGATTCGGGATTCAGGTTGTGGCAGATGCTGCCTATAACCCCAACGGACGGCTCCTCATTCTACTCACCCTACAGCGGAACATCCTCATTTGCAGGTAACCGCATTTTTATCAGCCCTGAAAAATTGGCTGATGATGGCCTTTTGGATACCGAAATTCTTGGAAAATATCGTTACACCGGGCCTGAAACTTCCGCAGACTACAGGTACACAGATGAAATTATGAAGAATTTGATCCGTATGTCATGGCAGCGATATGAAGATAACGTTCAGAAATACTCTTATCTCGAGGGCGATTACAGTGATTTTATAAATCGGGAGGCCTTCTGGCTAAGGGATCATGCGCTTTTTACAATCCTGAAAAGTGATTTTGAAGGCCTTCCATGGAACATGTGGCCTGAAGCCTTAGCTTTGAGGGATCAGTCTGCCCTGGAAAACTACATGCGGCAAAAGGGCAAGGATGAGGAGATAGAGCTGGTCTTATTTGAGCAGTTTATCTTCGACAGGCAGTGGAGGGCTTTCCGCAGATTCTGCAACGACAGGGGTATAAGCCTGATGGGAGATATGCCGATGTTTGCAGCATATGACAGTGCAGACGTATGGTCGAACCGTGATCTGTTCGACCTTGACCCGCAGGGGTCGCCCAATAAGGTCGCGGGAGTGCCTCCCGACTACTTCAGCGCTACAGGGCAGAGATGGGGGAATCCCGTCTATAACTGGGAAGCTATGCAAAAAGAGGGTTATGCTTGGTGGAAAGCGAGAACAAGGAAAGCACTTGAGAAATTTGACCTTGTAAGGATAGATCATTTTAGGGGTTTCTCGGCATGCTGGGCTGTACCGACGGAAGAAGATACCGCTCAGAACGGGGAGTGGACGCCTGCTCCGGGGAGGGAACTTCTGAATGCGATATTCGATATGATCCGTGAGGAGGGATTTCAGGCGTCAGCTCTCGTAGCGGAAGATCTCGGAATAATAACCGACGATGTAAGAAAACTTATGGAAGAGTTTGGTCTTCCCGGAATGAATGTACTTCTTTTCGGCTTTGACGGTGAGGTCGGATCAAACCCATATGCTCCCCATAATCACAGGACTGACTCTGTTGTCTATACAGGAACACATGACAACAATACGGTCCGCGGATGGTGGGTGAGAGAATCGGAAGAGCTCACTCGGTCACTTGTATCCGAGTACACGGGACTTGAGATAAATGAGATGAATGTCTCGGAGATTTTTGCAAAAATGGCACTGTCATCAACATCCGGGCTTGCGGTAATACCGATGCAGGATATACTTTCTCTTGGAGCATCTGCCAGAATGAATGTTCCGGGGGTCGCCGCTCACAATTGGCTGTGGCGGATGAGTGCAGCTCAGCTTGGGGCATTGGCCGGGGATGATTCAGGCATCAGGAGCCGTTTTAAAAGATTGAACCGGATTTTCGGAAGATAGCAGAGGGGTTTTTGTATATGGATCTGTATCGGAAAAGTTATTTTGCCGGAAAATTCAGGGACAGAAGAGAATCGGTATTTTTCCTGCTTTTATTCGCAGCCCTTTTCCTCAAATTTTACTTTCTTGAGTACGCTGTTTCACGCCATGCCACCAGGTACCTGGCCTCTGCAGCTTCATCTGCAGGTATAATTTTGATATTTACTGTGACCGTATCCCTCTTTTGGAGAAGGATCAGGGGAGTTGCCGCTCTTATACTTGATTTTCTGATGACCATCCTGGCATTGACCGATCTTCTCCACCTTCGTTATTACTCTGATATGTTTACATTTATGAACCTCGGACTTTCAACTCAGGTAGGCGAGATAGCAGATTCCGTTGCCGCGCTTGTCAGACCCGCCGACTTTCTCTATTTTGCGGATATCCCGCTCTTAATACTTTTTATTTACATTTCACGCAGTTTCACTTCATATCCCTTTTTCAAAAAAATAACGTGGAAGCGTCTGTTTTTTTCCATACTTCTTCTTATCCTGGGGGCATCGGCCATATTTTACAGGTTCTATTCTTATCAGAAAAAAGTTCCCGGAGTGTTGAGCTCGATGTGGGACCGTCCGGCTGTCTGCAATAATGTCGGAGCGCTGACTTACCATCTCGCGGATGCGGGGAATGCGGTCAGCCATTTCTTTTTCAGGGAAAATCTGCAGGAGGATCAGATCGATGAAGTTAAGGTTTTTTTTGCAGAGAGGGAGAGAGTGCGCCTTCCCGGAAATTTCAGCGGAGCTGCAAAGGGCAGGAATCTGATCATCATCCAGGTCGAGTCGCTGCAGCAGTTTGTTATAGACCTCAAAATTTACGGAACAGAAGTAACACCGAACATCAACAGGTTTGCAAGAGAGGCGTCTTACTTCAGCCGGATATATAGTCAGACCGCCCTGGGCAACAGTTCGGACGCTGAATTCATCGTTAATACCGGCCTTTACCCATCTGCAACGGGAGTGGCCTATACCAGGTTTGCAGGGAACAGGTACGAGGCACTGCCTAAGATCCTTGGAGAAAATGGATATTCGACCATCGCTCTTCACGGAGACAGGCCCGGTTTTTGGAACAGAAACAGGATGTATCCGTCAATGGGATTTGACAAGTTTGTCAGCAAAAAGGATTTCATCGCGGATGAGAATATTGGCATGGGACTCAGTGACGCGAGCTTTTTCAGGCAGTCGCTGGACATCCTTGATAAAACCGGGAAACCTTTCTATGCCTTTATGATAACACTTACAAGCCACTACCCTTACAACTTTGATGGGATATTCAAGGCGGCAAGCCTGGATACCGGACCTTTCGAAGGAACACTTATGGGGAACTATCTGACGTCGATGAAGTATTTCGACGATCAGTTTGGGATGTTCATCGATGGACTTAGGCAAAAGGGGCTTCTGGATTCATCTGTCATTGCCGTTTATGGAGATCATACAGCAATTCCGGCCTGGGACAGGTCAAGTCTTGAAAAACTGCTCGGAAAAAGTTTGAAAAATGACTGGGAATGGAAGGCTATGCAGAGGATCCCCCTTCTGATGAGGATTCCCGGAGGTATCCTGCCTTCCGGCGAGATCAGCCGGCCTGCAGGCCTGATCGATTTGCCGGATACGCTGGCTGGTCTCATGGATCTCAAGTTCAGGACCGGTTTTGGCAGCAACCTTTTCGCTCAAGATAATAAAGAGCCGGTAATATTCAGGAATGGTTCATTTATAATTGGCAATATCTTTGTCGAACCCTCTTCAGGAAGGGCCACGGACCTGTCTGACGGAGAAGCTGCCGATTACGGAAAATATGAAGCTTTGGAGAGAGAGGTCAGGAGAAGTCTCAGATACAGCGACATGATCCTGGAGCACGATCTTATCCCTGAAATCGTGAGGTAATATGGAAAAGATACGCATCCTCCCTGCAAAAGAAATGAAATGCCTGCAAAGAGAGCTTAGGATATTGATCCTGCTGACAATTATTGTATGGATCAAATTTTTTATCGTAGACTACATGGTGGCTGACGTGCTGAACTGGCCCTCCTTTGGAAGTTTGAGGGCACATCCGGTCAGACATACAATTCGGGCCCTTGCAGTTGCTGTACCCTCCCTCGCTGCGATACTTTCGGTGATCATACCGGTGTCTCTTGTCCCAACAAAATACAGGGGCAGGGCACTTTGGGTCATAGACATTCTCTTTTCCGTGCTTGTCCTTACAGATGTTCTATTTATAAGATATTATTCGGACATTTTCATATTCCATGACATACTTCTGCTGCCCCAGACCGGACTAATAGCAAAATCTATCTGGTCACTGCTCAAACTCTGGGATGTACTTATCTTTGCTGATATTCCGGTCATCATTTGGATGCTCAAAAGAGAAGGCGCAGTCCCCTGCTTTGAAAAAATTTCCGGAAGAAGGCTGTCGATTTCGCTGCTCATTCTTTTTTTGGCGGTATCCGTTCAGATCTTTGCGGGCTGGAGACTGAGGGAGGCAAGGCCAAATATCATGAGTGCCATGTATGACCGGCTTTCTGTATGTGCATGGGTAAGCTCAGCCTCTTTCCATTGGGGGGATGTTATCTCCCTGGCGCTAAGAGCATTTGAACCTGACTATGTTCCCCAGCAGAAGATCGATGAACTGCGGAGCTGGTTTAATAAAAGGGGCGGGACACGCAGGCATCCTCCGGCAGAGGGGAAAAGACTGATAATGATCCAATGTGAGGCACTGCAGCAGTTTGTGGTTGGACTCAGAATAAACGGCGAGGAGGTCACCCCCAATTTAAACCGTTTTGCTGAAGACTCTCTCTATTTCCCTAATGCCTGGGACCAGACCGCGGGCGGTCTCAGTTCAGATTCCGAATTTATGGCCAACACGGGTTTTTTCCCGTCAGCTTCAGGTGCAGCTTATACTAGGTTTGCCAACAACAGTTACAATTCGCTTGCGAAAGCACTAAAAAACAAGGGATACAGGACATTTGTTATCCAGGGAACATACAGCGCTTTCTGGAACTGTCACAGAATGCATCCCAAACTGCACTTTGACAGGCAGTACAGCCGCAACACATTCCCTGATCGGGAGGTAATCGGTCTCGGCCTGAGCGACAGGACGATATTCACCGAGGCCCTTAATATTTTTAAAAAGACAAATGGTCCCTTTTACGGTTTTATAGTTACGCTGAGCGGACACCACCCATATGCCTTTGAAGGTCTTGACGACGGATCTTTCCCGTTGCCCGAAGAAATGAGGAAGACTTTGCTGGGTGACTACATAATAGCCATGAACTACTTTGACAGGGAGTTTGGAAGATTTCTCGAAGGCCTGAGGTCTGCAGGACTTAACAGGAACAGTCTCATAGTACTGTACGGCGACCATCCGGCAGTGCCAATAGCATACAAGGAAGAGATGGAGAAACTGATAGGGAAAAAGATAGAACTGTCGATAGAATGGAAAGAAACCAGGAGAGTCCCGCTTATTTTCCATATCCCGGGACCTGATTCGAAAAAAGGGATAGTGGAGACCGACACCGGGCAGATGGACATACTGCCAACTGTGGCTGGACTCATGGGTATTGAAATATCAACATACTTCGGCAAGGACCTTTCTGTTGATAATGGTCCGGATCCCGTTGTATTCCGCAACGGTTCCTACATATACGACGGTGTTTTTGTAGAGCCTGCAGTTAAACGTGCGGGCAGGATAGGAACTCATGAATCCCTGGAAGAGTCCGGATACGATGAAATTACGAAGGAAGTTGATCTGAGACTGAGTTATAATGATATCATTCTGGAAAAAAATCTGATCGATGATATTCTTGGTGATCATCCGGTGAAATATTAAGCCTTCACAATGGTAAATACAGATCCATGAAGGTTTTTTTGTGCATTTTTGCAGGAGGAATGTAAATTATGGAGAATTCACAGGAAATAATGTACTGGTTCATATGGTGGGGATGGTGGATACTTCAGTTTGTTCTCTACTCTCTTCTTGCATTGCTTATGTGTGACGGGATATACCAGATAATTGTAAGCATCAGGGGTTTCTGGAACCAGAAGGAGCTTCCCCGTGCCAAAAGATACAGAAGGTTTGTAGTTCTTATACCGGCACACAATGAGGCAATGGTGATATCCCCGCTTTTGAAAAGCCTGGCAGGGCAGAATTACCCCAAAAACTGCTATACGGTATATGTTTCCTGTGACAACTGTGAGGATAATACTGCTGAACTTGCCCGCATACATGATGCAGTAGCGCTTGAACGCTTTGATAAAGAGCGTAACGGAAAGACATGGAATGTAAGGTGGGCCCTCACACAACTGCCTATGGAAAAGGCCGACGCACTTGCTATGTTCGACGCGGACAATCTTGTTGACGTCAATTTCCTTATGAACATGAACAACTACATGGAACTTCACCCTGAAGCAGAAGCTGTCCAGGGCGTATTGGACGTCAAAAATCCTGACGATAACTGGCTTACCAGATCCTATGCCCTTGCATACTGGTTCTCAAACAGGTTCTGGCAGCTCGCAAGGGGGCTCTGGGGGCTTTCATGCACCCTTGGAGGGACCGGGCTGGTGATCAGGGCAGCCACTCTTGAAAGGATAGGATGGAATTTAGAAAGCCTTACTGAAGACCTTGAAATGTCAACGAGGCTGATACTTTCGGGAAGCAGGGTACACTGGAACGATGCAGCGGTCATATATGACGAAAAACCCCAGAGCATGGCAGTCTCAAAAAGACAGCGGACCAGGTGGATGCAGGGTCACTACTGGGTCTTCTGGCACTATGGCATGGATGCGCTTAAATCATTTTTTGTCACCCGTAAGCTTCAGTACCTGGACCTCTTTCTCTATCTTCTTGCTCCTGCAAAATCATGTCTGGGTATAATCATCATGTTTGCAGGAATGGCATATACACTTATAAACAATATGGTTCTTTTTCCGACCATATCAGAGAGCACTCCGCAGACGATGGTGGACTGGGTGCTCTTTTTCGGACTTCCGATATTTTTTATCATTGCGTTCTGCCTGATTTGCGTAATAGTGGGTCCCTCAATGCATGAAAAAAAATTCACTCTAAGGTATGTAAAAGATACTTTTGCATACTTCTGGTTTGGCCTGACCTGGATCCCAATAATTTTTAAGGCTGCATTCCTTGCGAAGGATCAGGGGACCTGGGTCAAGACAGAGCATACCCGGGGGCTCTCCCTTGACGATGTTGCAAAAAAATAACCGGATCATGAACATTGTACATATAGGAGGACGCCAAGATCAGGACTCAGTTTGAATTATTGACAGTCAGACGATTTCTTCCAATTTTCCTGACGCAGTTTTTCGGGGCATTCAATGACAATCTATTTAAGAATGCTCTTGTCATACTGATCACCTTCAGGCTTGCTGAGGAGTATGGACTGAATGCACAGATACTGATAACGTCAATAGCAGGCCTTTTCATTCTGCCGTTCTTCATATTTTCATCTACTGCCGGACAGCTTGCTGACAAGTTTGAAAAATCCTTCCTTATAAGGATCATTAAGTTTGTGGAGATCGTCCTTATGGTACTGACAGCTTTGGCATTCAACTATATGAATCTTTGGGGACTGGTGATCCTTCTATTTTTCATGGGTGCGCAGTCGGCGTTTTTCGGTCCCCTCAAATTCAGTATTCTTCCTCAGCATTTGTTTGAGAACGAACTTGTTGCGGGAAATGGACTTGTGAGCGCGGGGACTTACATAGCAATATTGTCGGGCACACTTTGCGGGGGGCTTTTCATTCTTCAGCCGGAAGGAAGGGCTTATATCTCTGCGGGCATAGTCGGAGTTGCGGTTCTTGGCTTTATTTCAAGTATGCTGATACCCAAAGCAGAGCCCTCGGTTGCCGGGATGAAGATCGACTGGAATCCGGTCCGATCTACTATGGATATAATTACCTATGTAAAGCCTGAAGTAACGATTTTTAGGTCGATCCTAGGAATAAGCTGGTTCTGGTTTCTTGGTTCGGTATTCCTCTCTCAGTTTCCCACATTTTCAAAGGATGTCCTGGGAGGCAACGAGGAGGTATCAACACTCTTTCTGGTCGTTTTTTCGGTTGGAGTAGGCCTGGGTTCTACACTATGCAACAGGCTTCTGAAGGGCAAAGTCTCCGCAAGACTCGTTCCGTTTGGATGTATAGGAATGTCGGCTGCGACTGTTTTGCTTTACTTTTTCAGTATCTCTTTTCCGCAGACGGGGCATCTTGCAGGAGTCAGGGATTTCATTTATCAGCCCGGATCATGGGGAATAATTTTTTCTTTTCTTCTTCTTGCCGCCTCAGGAGGGATATTCAGCGTTCCGATGTATGCACTTATGCAGTCAAGAAGCTCTGAAGAACACAGGGCCCGTGTGGTTGCATGCCTTAATATAACAGATTCATTCGGCATGGTCCTTTCTGCCGTTTTGGTATCCATTCTGCTTATGTTCAAAATCTCCATAATAAATATCTTCCTTTTAATGGGTGTTGTCAATCTTTTGATAACTCCTGTTCTTAGCAGACTTGCGAGGGATGAATATGTCAAATGAAGAAGAGATAAGAAGAGAGATCATCAGGACGGGGATCCTTCTTCTGGAAAAGGGGCTTGTCCATGGAACAGGTGGTAATATCAGCTGCCGTACAGAAAAAGCATTCCTGATAACTCCCAGCGGTATGGATTACAGGGGCCTTGTCCCTGAAGATATTGTTATGATGGACCTTAACGGGAACAAACTAAAGGGAAGCAGGATCCCTTCCATAGAGAAAAGTATGCACATGTGCATACTTGCATCACGTGATGATGTGACGGCAGTGATACATACACATTCAATATATGCTACAGCAGTCGCCGCTGTCAGGGAGCCCCTTAGGCCGATAACCGACAATCAGGTCGCAGTTTTTGGCGGTACCGTTCCTGTCTCGGACTACGCACCTATCGGAACACCGGAACTTGCTGAAAATGCTGTGCGGGCTCTTGGTTCCGGTTACGGGGTCCTCCTCGCCGGTCACGGTGCGCTTTGTGTTGGGAGCACGCTGAAGGAGGCTCTTATGAGATGCGAGATGCTGGAGATATTTGCCAGGATATTTATCCTGGCAAAGGCCGCCGGCGGGGGAGTTGTCTTATGTGATGAGCAGGTCAGGTGTGAGGCGGAAGATCTTAAGAAAAGATATGGACAGCAGGTTTGATCTTGTAACAGAATTTTCAAATACTTGACAGGAGCCCCTGTTGAGAGTCTATAATGGCAGCGCTACATACAACTGAATATTCGGGGAGCTTGCATGACAGGCTGAGAGGAAGTGATAGGCTTCGACCCTGGACCTGATTTGGATAATGCCAACGTAGGGAAACGCACTAAATTGCAAAATTTAGCGGGAGACGCGCAGATGGCGTTTCCCGCTTTTTTGTTTTGAGACGGGGGAAATGATATGGAAGAAAAACAGGGAACTACAGTATTTGGAAGCGCGCTTATATGGTTTGGCGCCGCTGTATCCATAGCGGAGATATTGACGGGCAGCCTTATCGCTCCGCTTGGTTTTTCAAGGGGTGCTGCTGCGGTAGTCATAGGCCATGTCATAGGATGCATACCGCTGTATCTGGCCGGCCTTATAGGTGCCGATTCCGGCAAAAGTGCAATGGAAACTGTTAAAATTTCATTCGGCCAAAAGGGTTCGGTCTTTTTTTCCGTGCTCAATGTGACCCAGCTGGTTGGCTGGACAGCTGTGATGATAATAGGCGGAGGCAGGGCAGTTGCGGTAATAGCAGAAAAGTACACAGGAACATACAGTCCTCCTCTTTGGTGTGTAGTGATAGGGATACTGATAATAGTATGGATAAAAATTGGAATAAAAAACCTTGGAAAGATAAACACTTTCACTATGGCAGCCCTTTTTTCCCTTACAGTACTTCTCAGCCTCATAATATTCAGGGGAGATACTGCAACTGCGGCTGCAGGGAGCATGAGTTTCGGGAGCGCGGTAGAGCTTTCCGCGGCTATGCCGCTCTCATGGCTGCCTCTTATATCAGATTACACCCATAACTCCTCGAATCCCCGCAAAGCAGCCTTGGTAAGCGTGCTGGTATATTTTGCCGGCAGCACGTGGATGTACATGATAGGTCTGGGAGCCTCGATATTCACGGGAGAGAGCGATATCGCCAGGATCATGCTGAGTGCAGGCCTTGGAGTGGCCGCGGTATTCATTATTGTAATATCGACAGTGACTACCACTTTTCTTGATGTATATTCAGCCGGTGTAAGCTTCAGCAGCATAACTTACAGGGTTAGCAGCACTTCTACTGCACTCATTGCATGTATAGTCGGTACTGCCCTTGCAGTTTTTACTCCGATAGAACAGTATGAAAACTTTCTTTTCATGATAGGGTCTGTCTTTGCTCCGATGGTATCCATACTCATAACAGACTTTTTTATTTTGAAAAAGGATCATTTCAGCGAAAGCATCAGTATTCCCAATTTTGTGATCTGGCTGTCAGGATTTCTAATATACAGAAAGTTTATGGCAATGGAGACCCCCTTGGGAAACACCCTGCCAGTAATGGCTGCCGTTATCGCCCTGGCCGTCGCGGCAGATAAATCGCAAGCGATATTTTTAAAAAGAGAAGGAAAGGAGGGGTAAATATGTATGCAGTAATTTTGGATGAGGTAAGGAGGATATGTCCTCTTGTACACTGCATAACCAACTATGTGACTGTAAATGACTGCGCAAACGTACTGCTTGCCTGCGGAGCCTCTCCCGTGATGGCGGATGACGAACGCGAAGCGGAGGAGATCGTATCTATCGCATCTTCCCTTGTCATTAACATCGGAACGCTCAACAGCAGGACAGTCCCTTCAATGTTCAAGGCAGGCAGGAGAGCGAACGAGCTCGGGCTGCCTGTTATCCTTGACCCTGTAGGTGCAGGTGCCTCCTCACTGCGTACAGCAACGGCGATGGATCTGATGAGGGAAATAGACTTTGCAGTCATAAGGGGAAATATATCAGAGATAACAGCCATAGCAGGAGGAGAGTCAAAAACACGGGGGGTTGACGCGTCCGATTCCGGACTTTTGGAGGGGGATCTGCCCGCAGATGTCATCTCCCTTATCCTGAAGCTTAGAAAAATGACGGGGGCTGTGATCACTGTGACCGGCCCCAAAGATATAGTTGCAGGAGAAAAAGATATATACATGGTCAGAAACGGCCATCCCATGATGTCAAAAGTCAGCGGTACGGGGTGCATGCTTTCTGCAATTACAGGTGCCTTTTGCGCGGCTGCTCCTTCAGATATAGCTGCTGCTGCAGCTTCTGCCGCGGGAATGTTCGGAGTGGCGGGCGAACTTGCTTTTGAACGGCTCGCCGCCAAAGGCGGAGGAACTTCTGCCTACAGGTCATACATCATAGACGAGGTAAGCAACATGACCGGCGAAAAGATGAGGGAGGCTGTAAAAATTGAGGTTAGATAAAAATTCATTAAAACTATATGCCGTAACTGACAGGAAATGGCTTAAAGGAACTTCTTTGGAGGAAGAGGTGGAAAAAGCAGTTAAGGCAGGTGTGACTATGGTGCAGCTCAGGGAAAAACACATGGAATTTGACGAACTTGTGAGCCTGTCAAAAAAAATCGGAGCTGTAGTCCATAGGTACAATGTGCCCCTGATCATCAACGATGACATCGAAGCTGCACTGGCATCAGGTGCTGACGGTGTACATGTCGGACAGGAGGATGTCTGCGCATCCGAGGCAAGGAGAAGGATCGGCAGCTCAATGATACTCGGTGTATCCGCCCGAACACCGGAAACGGCTTTTCAAGCGGAAAGGTGCGGAGCCGATTACATCGGAGCAGGTGCTCTGTTTTCAACATCAACAAAAGAGGATGCAAAAGTAATGTCCGTCGATGAACTCAAAAAGATCTGCGACTCTGTCTCCATACCGGTAGTAGCAATAGGAGGCATTACTGAACAAAACATAATGGGCCTTTCAGGTTCCGGGATAGCGGGAGCAGCTGTTGTGTCGGCGATATTTGCCAAAGATGATGTCGCAGCATCGGCTTCAAGACTTTTGGCCCTTACTGAAAAAATGCTGGGCAGCGAATAAGGCGGAAGGAGAGACCTAAATGATCAGAAAGGTATTGACTATCGCCGGTTCAGACTGCAGCGGAGGGGCGGGGATCCAGGCAGATCTTAAAACGATGACAGCCTTCGGAGTCTACGGAATGAGCGTTATAACTGCATTGACAGCGCAGAATACTACAGGGGTCTCCGGAATTATGGAGATCGCCCCTGATTTTGCGGCAAAACAGATAGATGCAGTTTTTACGGACATAAGGCCGGATGCTGTCAAGATCGGTATGGCGGCAAATTCATCCCTTATAAGGATCATATCAGAGAAGCTTAAAGAGCATAGTGCTGTAAATATTGTGGTCGATCCTGTAATGGTATCGACAAGCGGAAGCAGGCTCTTGAGAGATGACGCTGTAAGTTCACTCACAGAAGATTTGATTCCTCTCGCGAAGGTCATCACACCAAACATCCCGGAGGCTGAGGTTCTTAGCGGGATCAGGATCAAAGATAAAGAGACCATGGCTGAGTCGGCACGAATGATCGCGAAAAAAACAGGGACAGGTGTACTTCTGAAGGGAGGGCATCTTGGCTACAGAGCGGATGACCTTCTGGTCACATTCGAAGGGGCGGAGATCTGGTTTTACTCAGAAAGGATAGACACCCCCAACACTCATGGCACAGGATGTACTTTGTCATCTGCGATAGCATGCGGGCTTGCGTCGGATCTTTCACTGGAAGAAAGCGTCAGGGCTGCCAAAGAGTACATCTCGGATGCTCTGAAAAGCGGTCTGCGTCTGGGAAGGGGCAGAGGTCCCCTTGATCATTGCTGCAGGATCATAAAAGTTTGAGGATAAATAAAAAGACCGGGGCATACGCCTCCGGTCCTTTTATTTCGAAATGATGTAATTATTACTGAGAAATTGCGCTGACAGGGCAGGTCGCCACGCAGGCTCCGCACTCAACACATGTGTCGGGATCGACCACTGCTTTGCCGTCATTCATACTGATCGCCGATGTCGGGCAAACGCCTACGCATGCCTCGCAACCTACACAAGCATCCTGATCAA
>DAIRTK010000010.1:20058-34399 GCA_036803945.1 Synergistaceae bacterium | reverse complement strand
AGGCCTTTTCCCTGTAAAGCAATATCGACAGCAAAGAGCCTTAATTGTGCCGAGTCTTCATTTCTCTTGATAACAGCAATAGAACCTACGATAGTTTTTTCTTGTTCTATGATCCACATCTGACTTCCTTTTGGGTCATCAAAAAGTTCGCACATACTCTTCAAAAAATATTTCTCAGAGCAAGGTTTGAATTTATATTGATCTTCATAAAGTTTGTAATAAAAATAGCAAACAAGGCTAGGCTCGCCCGGTTTGTATTCCCGAATAACATAATCATCCATAAATTTCACCTCTGTTTTTTGACATCCAAATACTTTGTTATCGTATCCATTGCTCTGATTACTTCGATAGCCTCTTTTTCGGTTAAAGGACTGACCAGATCCGCGATTTGATGATTGGTAAAGGAAAGCAGCTCGTTAACTGTTTTTTTGCCGTATTCTGTAAGAGATAGAATATTCGCTCGCCTGTCATTGTAAGAACAATGTTTTTCTAGTAGCCCTTTTTTTTCGAACGACAAGATGATCCTGCTCATATAACTCTTGTCTATGTTGAGGATATCTACCAGATCATTGGCTTTACAATCATTATTTGAGATTAGCTCAAATAGGACTCTTGTTTCAGTCAGTGAGTAGTCAGTACCAAGGAAATGTTTATTGAGTGTCCCAATCAGAACAGTATAAAAACGATTGAACTCACGAAAACGGCTTATAATAAATTTTTCCCTCTCCAATACACGTCCCCCTCGAAGTTCTTATGTTCATTCTATTGAAAAAGTTGACATTGTCAACTAAAAGTGTTTATCGAAAGAAATAATTATGATACCCTAGCATCATTACTCCACTGAAGTTTTTACATCGGCATCGATCAGCTGTATGCCTTCAGTGGGTGCTTATCTTTCTCTAACTGAACCAAACTATATCTTTAAGAAGATCACAAATCGGTCAGAAGGGGTTTGAGATATGAAGGTACTGACATTCAAAAAGATCGACGCTTTTACGAAGGGAAGCTCTTCAGGGAACCCTGCCGGTTATGTTCTTCTGGACCGGATGGACAGCCTGAGTGAAAAGGAAATGCAGAAGCTCGCATCCGAACTCAAAGGCTTTGTCAGCGAAGTGGGGTTTGCCTGCAGAGAGTCAGATGGATTCCACCTGAAGTACTATTCGTCGGAATGCGAGGTGGCATTCTGCGGACATGCGACAATTGCGATCATGTATGACCTCATCTCGACAGATCCGGGACTGCTTGACAAGAATGAGCTTAAGATCAGGGTAAAGGCAGGTACCCTTCCTGTATTCAACCGCCTTAAGGAAGAGGATTCTGTTTACATAACGGCCCCGGAGCCACATTTTCTTGAAAGGGATATCAGCCGGAGTGCAATTGCCGATGCACTTGGCATGGATCTGAAAGCGATCGATGACCATAGGCCTTTGAGGGTGATAGACGGCGGCCTCAGGACCCTAATAGTCCCCATGGCTTCCCTCAGGGACTGTATTGATCTCTTCCCCGATCAGGAGAAGCTCAGGATATTTTCCATCGAAAAAGATTTTGACATTGTGCATGTATATACAGACGAAACAAGCACAAAGGGGACCAAATACAGGACCCGTGTCTTCGCGCCGAAATACGGATACCTTGAGGATCCTGCGACCGGTTCCGGAAATTCTGCGTTTGGATACTATCTTGTGGACGAAAATATGTGGGAGGACGATTTTATTATAGAACAGGGGCCTTCTCTGATTTATCCCAACACCGTAAGGATAAGACGCATGATGGAAGACGGGTCTTACAGGGTGCTCTTCGGTGGATCAGCCACTGTGAGGATAGAGGGGAAATATATACTTCATTGAATCGATGCATCGATCCCATCATTCCCGGGGGCTGTTTCTTCAGCAGCCCCCGCCATTTTGTGGTCGGGATGATTTTCGAATTACAGTGACATGCGGTTCATCAATCAATGCTGAAACATGTCATTAAGATAGCTCATATACAGTGTAATTGCATATGTCCGCAGTTCAAAACATGGTAGAATTACCAAGTATAATAGCTGATCCCACCATTATGGATGGGAATGGAGCTGCAGAGGTGTAATTGATTTTGAGAGGGAAAAAATTTAACAGCAAAACAGGAATAATTGCTGCATTTGCTACTGCAGTTGTAGGGATCATACTCGTGATCCTTACTCAGGTCAGTTTCCTGGGTGATCTTGTCGTTGACCAGGTCAGCAATGCAGTGCGTGAGGAACTCAATGTTGAGCTGAAGATGCCGCCTCTTGAAGGAAACCCTGTAATGGGCTTCAAAGGCAGGGATATGTCTTTCGTCCGTTCTGACGACATTCTTCTCAGGATCGATAATATTGATATCAGGCTGTCCTTATCCAGCCTTTTAAAAAATTCCCCACGTGTTTCGGCACTGGTGATCGATGGGCTGAAAACAGATTACGATTCACTGCTTAAGCTTATGCCTGAGAAAAAAGAAAGCTCAGGTCCGAAAGACATTCCTATAGACAAGATAATATTCAACGATGTCAGGGTCAGCTCTCAGTGGGGACTTCTTGAACTTGACGACAGTTCGCTTGAGCTTCGCGGCCTTGAATGGTTCGCACCGGCACTGAAGGGAAAATTCAAAGACATCCCCTTCTCGATATATGGGATAGCAAAAAAAGAAGCAGAAAACTGGGTCCTTGACGGTTTTTCCGCAAAGTTGGACGACAGCTCGGCCAAGATCTCCGGATCGGTCTGGCCTGTCCCTGATTTCAAAGCAGATATCAGTAATGCGAATATACAGAAGATAGCCTCGATATTCCCCAATATTTCTAAATACGGCGTGATGGGTACACTGACCGCAAAAATGGAAATGAAGGGTGAGGGCAAGGATATATTAACAGCCGGTGAAGCTCTTCTTGAAAAGGCTGTGCTGGGCAAGATACCCCTGGAAGAAGTGGCAGCGAAATGGAGATACGAAAATGGGATACTCGAGATAACCCTTGATGAGAGTAAGGTATTCGAGTCTTCCCTAAGCGGATCACTGAAGCTTGACACCAGGTCTCCGGGGAAACAACTCGAACTTAAGGCTGAGGCACAGAACCTCCGATTTGCAGACTGGACAGACAAAATAACACATGAGATAGCGGATAATGCAACGATGCTGAAAGGAAGCATAACTGCCATGGAAGCAGATTTGAAAGGTCCGCTGAACGCGCTTGTAGGTAAGATAGAGATAGCGCCTTCAAATGTTACTTACAATAAAATGAAATTCACATCGCTCAAGGGGAAGGCTGTATTTGAGGGCAAACCTTCAGGTAGGGTCGACCTTTCAGCACTGAACGAAGGCAGGACGATCAGGCTTTCCGGAACGGTCAGCTTTGCGGATGGAGTTCCTGTAGACATGAAATTGGACGCAAGGGCGATAAAGCTGGAAGAACTTAGTAAGGCGGCAGGGGAACTGGAAAAGTATGAACTTAAAGGTACTGCTGACATCTCTGCAAAAATCGGTGGAGAGATAGGCGCGATGAAAGTGAAGGCTGACATTTCCTCGCCTTATGCTGAGATGAAGGGAATAGGAAAACTTTCGAGACTCAAAGCAAAGCCTGAGTATGACTTTTCAGACGGCTCTCTGCGGCTTGCGGGCACCTCCCTGGTTTGGAACGGGGCAATTATCTCGGCTTCAGGCAATATGAAGAGGACCAAGGGAATTCACGAGTTATCCTTTAGCGGAGCAATACGCAACGCGTCTCTGGATAAATTTCATGGTGTCCTTGAATTCCTACGAGCAATGGATATCACAGGAGACGCTTCCGGGTCATGGGGTATCAGCGGAAGGGCCGATTCTCCTCAAATACTGCTCAAGCTGACAGCAGTTAACGGTACTTTCAGGGATCTCGGAGTCCCAAAATTTTATACTGAAATGGCGTATTCTTCAGACAGGCTGGATTTCAGGAAGATGGATGCAAATATTTCAGGAGGCACAGCAAACCTCAGGGGGAAAGTATCCCTCCCCTCCAGGAGATCAGGCGTCAGTCCTTCTCCTGTAAGGTGGGATTTGGCAGGCAGGGTCAAAGGAGTCGATATATCTGCCCTGAACGGATTGTTCAAAATTGAACAGGATATCGAAGGGGCATGCTCCGGTGAGATAAAGATCGGTGATGACGGCGGCGGTATAAGATGGAGCGCTGACCTGACCACCCCCGGTCTAAGATGGAATGAATTCAGTTCAGAAGGAGTCAAAGGGAGCCTCAGCGGGGATCCCAAAGAAATCAGGGTCAAAAATATCAATGTTGATTTTCTGAGGGGAAAGCATCTGCTTACTGGAAAGATCATATCTTCCCCTGCAGGCAGACCATTCTATGAGTCGGCACTGGATCTTAAGATATCTTCTGAGAATATAAATATGTACGAACTTTTAAGAAAACACATCCCCGTCGTAAGGGGAGTTCAGGGACTTATTAAAAGCGAAATCAGTGTCAGAGGGACTATTGAAAAACCTCTTTTTAACGGTAACGGTACACTTGCTCCCTTCAGATACAGGGGCTTTTTGCTGCCGATGGTCGATGTGGAATTAAACGGGAACCTGACAGAAATAATAATATCAGAAGCAAAAGCAAGGCTTAACAGAGGAGATCTTGCCGCGAACGGAAGACTCTCCCTGGAAAACAGAGAGTGGCATGGAGCAATAGATGTAAACGGAAAAGGTATAGACCTCAGACAGATAGGGGCATATCTACCCAGTCAGTTCAGGGAAAGGCTTGGAGGAAATGTAAATTTCAAGTTTTCCGGAGAGGGAAAGGCAGACGATTTCAGCGGAGAGGGCTCCTTCTCATCCAACAGAATGAGATTTCTCGGGATCGGGATCAGGAACGTCACTGCGCCGTTCTACATTACAGAGGGATATGCAGTCATGGAAGATGTCAAGGCTGAGACTAACGGAGGCACTGTTTCAGGGGGACTTGCGATGGATATCAGCAAGAGTTCATGGGGAGGCAACCTTACCATAATGAGTGCTGATGTGGAACCAATGATAAAGCAGGCTTTTCCCGGACTGAAGGGGACCCTTTCCGGAAAAGGAGACCTAAAAATAAGGGCTGGGGGAGAAACCGGCAGGATGAGTACAGTCAAAGCTGCCGGAGTATTGTTTCTCAGAAATGGAGAAATATCTGGTTTTGAAGCGGTTGAAGCTGCCAAAAAATTTACTAAAGGAAAACCTTTGCTCTACAGATCCTTGCAGACAGCATTCACCTTTGACGAAGGGTACCTTACGATCCTTCCGGGAAGCCAGGCAGTTGCTCCTCCCGGAGACCCCGTATATCGTTATGTTATGCTTGACGGCTTGGTAAACAATAAAAAAGAGATGAGCCTTTTCGCCATGGGAAAGGTAAATATACAGGCTTTGAATGCATTGCTGGGGGCACTTCAGGGTATTATCAATGTAGGCATGGAATTCACAGGGGAATTTGACAGAAGCGCTCTTCTTCAGAATTTCCTGGGCGGGGTACTTTCCGGTTTTACCAGAACAGATTTTCGTTTTGTAACTTTGAATGTAAACGGAACTATGGCATCCCCTGTCTTCAGCAATATAAAAGTAGACAAGTCGGAACGTCTGACAAATCCGAGAAATGTAATACCCAAGTCTGCAAGCGATCCGAACGAGAAGGACTACTCTGGCAGAGACACTGTATTCAGACTTAAATTTGAAATACCCGTGGGGCCCGGTGTCAGCTACGACAACGACAGTTTTGGCGGACAGATGATAGAACAGACATTGGGCAACATACTTCAAGGTATCAATTTTGGAAATTAGAGACTGTTTGTCGTTAAGGTCTGAGATAACGCTGATCCTTGGCGGAGCAAGGAGCGGCAAAAGCACATTTGCCGAGATGCTTGCAAAGGATCTCTCCGGCCCTGTGACATATATTGCTTCAGCAGAGGCGCGGGACAGCGAGATGCTGGAACGCATAGCCATACACAAAAAAAGAAGGCCCGGAACATGGGAGACATTTGAGGGAGACCCGTACGAGATATGCGGGGCAGTAAAGAGAATAAAGGGCGTGCTGTTGCTCGACTGCCTTACACTATGGCTCACGAGGCTTTTTCTTGAGGGGGATGCTGCAGAAAATTCCTCTGAATCCCAGTGGAGGGGCAGAGAGGATGAGATAAGAACTATTACCGAAGATCTCTGCTTGCTGCCTCCCGAGGGGACGCACCTGATAATAGTGAGCAACGAGGTCGGTTTCGGACTTGTGCCGGAATATATAATGGGCAGGCGATTCAGAGACCTCCAGGGAAGAATGAACCAGCTATGCGCCTCAAAGTCAGACAGGACTGCGCTTATAGTTGCGGGATATCCAATATGGGTAAAGGGCTCCATGGAGGATAGCGGTTGGATATGAACAAAAGAGAAATTCATAATTATATGGACAGATTCTCGGAAGAGATCAAAAGCGACGGTTTCCGTACAGATCTTCGTGACAGATTTGTGGCGGCTTGGACGCTTTTTTCGCGTATTCCTCTTCCCGGAAGGTGGTGGCCTGTTGTAATGCCCCATGGCAACAGGATACTTTCGATAGCCCCGGCAGTGGGAGGATCATTGGGGATGATTACAGGGGCTGTTGTAATATCCGCAGATGCCATAGGCTTTGGAGAGCTGGCTTCTGTGTGGATGGGAGTTTTCTTTTATGCTGCAGCCGGATGGTCCCTTCACCTGGATGGCTGGGGTGATCTATGGGACGGAATTGGTTCCGGAAAAGAGGGCGAGGAACTCCGTTTGGTGATGAAAGACAGCAGGATCGGCGCATACGGAGTTACGGGCCTCATTCTTGCTTTTGGTCTCTGGACCTCCATGCTGAGTTCAGTTTCGAGACCGGAAATTTTTGCTGCCTGTTCTGTTTCTGCTGCTTCAGGAAGATTCGCTTCATGTTCTGCCGCATTAAGAGGTTCCTATCCATGGGAGAAGGGTATGGCAAAAGGCTGGGTGGATACATTTACGGGGTATGATCTTTTTACAGCTGTGATCTGTCTGCTCATTTTTATGCCCTTTGGTCCAATCAAGTGGTTTTTCTCGGCATCTGCGGCACTGCTGACAGGATTTGGTGCAGCGGCATGGATGAATTCACGGCTCGGGGGAGTCAACGGGGATGTCCTTGGAGCATCTGCAGTTGCTGCGGAGATAGTCTCCCTTGCGGTATTCTCGCTGTGAGACACACAAAACCCGGTCTTATCGCGCTGGACATGGACGGTACTATACTAAGCAGTTCCGGTGAACTTACATCCAGGACAAAAAATGCCATCCGCGCAGCAGCCATCTGCGGGATTCCCGTTGTTATAGCGACAGGACGGATGTACCCTTCGGCCCTTCCTATCTTAAGGGAGATAAATATTACAGCTCCCTGTGTTTTCTATAACGGTGCAATAGTCAGGGATCCGGTATCAGGGGAGACACTCCGCGAAAGAGGCCTGGGAAATGTATTGACGGCTGAGATCCTTTCCTATTACAGAGAAGAGGGCTGGTATATCCAGATATACTGTGATGACAGGCTATATGTCAAAGACAGCTCTGATCCAAGAAGCAGATTTTACGAGAGCATATCGAAAATAACTCCGGTGTCACTTGGTGACAAATTCTGGGATTTTGATGTAGACTCGACAAAATTGTTGGGTATCGCTCTGGACGAGGAAAATTTTGTCCTTATGTCCGAGAAAACCAGGAGTCGCTTCGGCAATAGAGTCTACACCGCTACATCGTGGGGCTCTTTCGTGGAAATTACACACCCGGATGTCAACAAGGCAAAGGGGCTTGCAATAATTGCAGAAAAACTCGGAATTGACCGAAAAGACATCTTAGCGATAGGCGACGGTGTCAATGACATAGAAATGATAGCCTGGGCGGGACACGGAGTGGCAATGGGAAATGCCTCTGATTCGGTTAAGGACGCTGCGGACGAGATCACCGCAGATAATAACAACGACGGAGCTGCCGTAGTGATCGAAAGACTTATAGTTATGGAGGCCGAGCTATGAAAGATTATTTTGCACAGACAAGACCAACGATGACTTTTGAGATTTTTCCCCCCAAAGGCGCGGGAGATCTCTCAAGTATTTTCGCGACCGTAGATGCACTTGCCAGTCTCGCTCCGGACCTTATAAGCGTAACCTACGGAGCGGGTGGGACAAGCAGGGAAAACACCGTTGAAATAGCCGCACAGATAGAGAACAGCTATTCGATCCCCGCCTTGGCTCACCTAACTTGTGCCGGAAACAGCAAGGCAGAGATGGAAAAAGTCCTGAGCACTCTTTCAAAAAACGGCATCAAAAACATACTTGCACTGAGGGGCGATCTTGCAGAAGGGGAGAGTCTCAAGGATTTCAGGTTTGCATGTGACCTAATCAAATACATTAAGTCCGGATATGATTTCAGGATATTTGCAGCATGTTATCCCGAAAAACATATAGAGGCATACTCGATGGAGGAAGATCTCCGCTTTCTGAAGGAAAAAGTTGACAGTGGGGCAGATGTACTGATATCGCAGCTCTTTTTTGACAACGAGCTTTTTTACGAGTTCAGGGACAAGGCACGTGCTATGGGAATAAGCATACCCATAATAGCGGGTATTATGCCTGTGACCTCATCGTCGCAGATAAAAAGGATGGTCTCGATGTGCGGTGCAAGTGTTCCTGACAGAGTGCAGAAAATGATCAGGGCATTCGGACATAACAGCATGGCGATGAAAGAAGCGGGTATTGCATACGCCACGACTCAGATAGTAGACCTTCTTGCGGCCGGAGTTGACGGGATACACCTATACACCATGAATCAGCCTGACATTGCCAAAAGAATTTCAGAGAACATAAGGGGCATTCTATACTCCCTGAGGGTCAAGCGTGGCTGATTTACCTGATGCGCCAGTCCTGAATGAGATCATGAGGCTGCTCTCGGTACCAGGGAGCTATTCTGAGACTGATCTTCTGTTAACTGTTCATGAGCAATACCACAGGATAAGGGAGGCATCTGCGCCCAAATCGCTCTTTTCATTATTCCGGACAGACGTACGTGATACCCAGATCATTTTTGACGGTTCCTTCTCAATCATCGGCAAGGACCTTGCAGATACATGCAGGGGCTGTGATAGAGCCGTCCTTATGGCAGTCACTCTCGGGAGCCAGGTAGATATGCTGATCAGAAGGTCACAGAAAGAAGACATGTCAGAAGCTGTCATCCTAGATGCATGTGCCTCTGCCGAGGCAGACAGGATCGCCGATATGACTGAAAAGGAAATAATGGCTTCAATTTCTGATTACGAGTTCCTCACAATGAGGTTCAGCCCGGGATACGGGGATGTCTCACCGATGGAGTCCGCAAAGATCATCACTGCTCTGAGTGCCGACAAAAAGATCGGCCTCAAACTTACGCGTACGGGAATGCTCATACCACTCAAGTCTGTTACGGCAGTGATGGGAATATCGTATAAAATTACTGACAGAAGAAAAAACTGCAGTTTCTGCTCGATCAACAAAGACTGCAAGTACAGAAACAGGGGTGAATTCTGTGGCATTTAAAATAGATGACAATAAGGCTGTACTCTTTGACGGAGCAATGGGAACGATGCTCCAGAAGAGGGGGCTCAAACGGGGGCAGATACCCGAAGTCCTGAATCTCACGGATCCTGGTATGATCGAGTCCATTCATAAAGAATATTTTGAAGCCGGATGTGACATCGTGTCTGCCAATACGTTCGGTGCAAACAGATATAAAACTGAGAAGACAGGGTACTCTGTTGAAGAGCTTGTGGCCTCGGCTGTGGGTATAGCAAAAAGTGCAGCAGGAGACAGCAAGGGGAAATATGTGGCCTTGGACATTGGACCCTGCGGCCGTGTGCTATATCCTACGGGAGACCTGCCTTTTGAAGAAGCGGTCAGTGTATTTTCTGAAACAGTGAGGGCAGGCGATGCAGCAGGAGCTGATCTGATCCTTTTGGAGACCTTCACAGACCTATACGAACTCAAGGCAGCTATTATAGCGGCAAAAGAAAACTCAGACCTTCCTATATTCGCTACGATGAGTTTTGAGGAGAACGGCCGTTCATTTTTCGGCGCAACTGTCGAATCCATGGTACTTACACTGGAAGGGCTTGGTGTAACGGCGCTGGGAGTTAACTGTTCACTTGGACCCAGGCAGCTGGCTCCGGTAGTTGACCGCATCATAAAGGCAAGCAGCATACCTGTCATGGTACAGCCCAACGCTGGCCTTCCGATCTTCAGCGAAGGGGAAGCCCGTTATGATGTTACCCCCCAGCAGTTTGCGGACCACATCAGAAAATTCGTCGATGACGGGGTAGCTATTGCGGGAGGATGCTGCGGAACGGACCCCGGATATATAAAACTTGTCAGAGAAAGAATTGACGGATCTTCCCCGGCTCCTCTGAAAGCTAAGAGAAAGACAGGAGTCTGTTCCTCCTCAAACAGTGTCTTCTTCGGAGACGACACTGTTATTATCGGTGAACGCCTCAATCCCACCGGAAAGAAGTCGCTTCAGGCGGCGCTCCGGGCAAAGGACATGGACTACGTGCTCAGGGAGGCACTTCGCCAACAGGAACAGGGCGCGCATGTCCTTGATGTGAATATGGGACTTCCTGATATTGACGAACCTGAGATGCTGAAGAGTGCTGTCATTGAGATCCAGTCTGTAACAGAGCTGCCGCTGCAGCTCGACTCCTCCGATCCCGTTGCCCTGGAAAAGGCTGCCAGGGTCTACAATGGCAAGCCCCTGATCAACTCGGTCAGCGGCAAGAAGGATTCACTTCGTAGGATACTTCCCATAGCAAAAAAATATGGAGCGGCAGTTCTCGGCCTTACTCTGGATGACGACGGGATACCATCCTCCGCAGAGGGCCGGCTGAGGATAGCCCGTACTATAATGGAAGAGGCCCAAAAGGAGGGTATCCCTAAAGAGGATGTTCTTATAGACTGTCTTGTTATGACGGTCTCTGCTCAGCAGGAACAGACTGCCGAGACACTTAGGGCAGTGAGAATGGTAAGTGAGAAGCTCGGTCTTAGGACAGTTCTGGGAGTGAGCAACGTCTCCTTTGGTTTGCCTGCCCGCCCGCTTATAAACAGAACAATGCTCGCGATGGCACTTATGCAGGGGCTTGACGCGCCTATCATGAATCCGGGCGATGAGGGAATGAGGGAGGCTATTTCGGCATTCAGGGTCCTGATGGGGAAAGACAGGCAGGCTGAGGAATTCATTGCAGCCTATTCCGGCTCTGACGAGAAGAAGCCTGATCAGAAGAAAACGGTCAGTGAGGGTCCCCCGGACCTTCCGCAGGCAATAAGAAGAGGGCTTAAGGGTGAAGCCGAAAGGGCAACAGAGATACTCCTCGCTAAAATGGCCCCTCTTGAAATAATTGAAAAGGAGATAGTGCCATCTCTTGATCAGGTCGGAAAGGAGTACGAATCATGCACTATTTTTCTTCCTCAGCTGATGAAGTCTGCAGAGGCGGCAAAGGCATCATTCGAGCTTATCCGGAAAGAGCTTGAGAAGGAGGGAGCCGCAGCCTCCGAAGAGAGAATTTCGGTAGTGATAGCGACAGTCCAAGGGGACATACATGATATTGGTAAAAACATCGTAAAGGTAATAATGGAGAATTATAATTTCAGGATGATCGACCTCGGAAAGGATGTTCCCGCAGAGAAAATCGTTCAGGCAGTAATAGAAAACGGAGCTAAGATAGTTGGTCTCAGTGCGCTTATGACTACAACCGTCGCAAGTATGAAAACTACCATAGATATGATCAGGAAGGAATGTCCCGGAGTAAGGGTAATAGTCGGCGGAGCGGTGCTGACAGCCTCACTTGCGGAATATGTGGGTGCCGACCACTATGCCAAGGACGCAATGGAGGCGGTAAGAATATTGGCCCACAAATAAATTATTCTATCCAAGTGCTAATTGAAAAGGTCAAGAAGGCTGAAGCCATCTACGTTGTCTATAGATGAATTGCCCTTATGGACACGGAGTTTTCTGTACTTTGCATCAGTTCCTTCGCTGTTCAGCCCTGCGGCGTAGAATGTTAGCCCTCCGCCCTTTACAAGGCATACCACGGTCTTGTCCGTGCCTTCTTTTCTCCATTCAAGCCTGGCGGCGTTTTTGGAGAGAAGAAAATTGGTCAGTCCAAGCCCGGTCTCAGTTTTGTAATCCCCGGATCGTGCCTCGGCCTCGCGGACCTTACCGTTTATGAAGATTATCCTTAGTCCTTTTCCGGGCATTGTTCTGCTGTAAGACCAAATTTCTGCGGTGTCATTTGAAAGTATCGATTTACCTCCGACCTTCCTGAATTCCTTGGCCTCAGGTACGCCCAGCTTGCTTTTGATCTCTTCCTTTGTGTCGCCTATCTCAACCAACCCTATTGATTTGCCGGGCCTTATGACCAGACCAGGGTCCGTAGGCCGTCCAAGCATTGCTTTGGCTGCGTTAGCACCGTGGATACCCCTTTTATCTTCCGGCGCAAGTTCAGAGAATCTCTCGTATCCCTTAAGGGCTTCTTCCCAGGCGCGAAGGCCCATCAGCATCTTTGAACAGGTCAGCACCTGCTCAGGCTCCTTGAACAGTTCAGTTTGCTTGACCAGTGCTTCTACGGCAGCTTCCCTGTTTTTTGAAATTATAGCGGCTTCGCTCAAAAGGGCCCAAGCGTATGGGTCCTTCAGTTTTTCTGCACCGCTTTTGAGCGCGGGCAGCCCCTTGTCGAAGTCATTCTTCTGGGTGTAGAGCCATCCGATCCGGAGAAGAGCCTTTCCGTCGGAGGGGATAGTTTTAAGGTGTTCTTCGTAATGAATTATCGCGTTATCGATCTTTCCGATTTTTTCCATGCAGAAAGCCATCTGATAGAGGATATTTTTACGTTCCGGACGCAGTTTCAACACTTTTCCATAAAGATCATAAGCCTGTTGGTAGTTCTCAAGTTTGAACTGGGCAGCTGCCTTTTGGTAATACTTCTCAGGAAGTACGCTGGTTCTGTAATACCATAGGCTCCCTCCCAAAAAAAGGGCAAGGACAATGCCTGCAATTACCGCGAATACATAACGTGGGACAGGAGGTCGGTTTTCCTTTTTCAATCCCCACTCCCGCTCTTCCTTTGTCATTCCTGTCTGTTCTTCCGGAACCATTTCAGGGCATTTTTCTTCGTTGTTGATGCAGTTTTTGTCCGTCAAGTCCATCTATCCTTTTTTTATAGGCTGTTGACACAAAATTGTAACAGATATACGTCCTTTTGCTATTGGCAAAAAGTACGAATGAGGGTTAATCTTTAAAGATATGCAGAACGGAGGTAATCATATCTTGCTTCAATTCAGTGAAATAAAGCTTGAAGACACATCAGTTTTTGATCATTACTGGAAGATGACAAGTCAGAGAGCTTCGGATTACAGCTTTCCGATCCTATGGGGATGGGCAGCCGATTATGGATACCGGACAGCCACGGAGGATGCCAATGAACTGCTTTGGGTGAGGCAGACCATCCCCCGCGATTTTGACCTCGCTCCGTTGGGGCAGTGGGAAAGGGATGACTGGGCCGATATAATTGCGGAAAGGTTCGGCAGGGAATCTGAGTTCTGGCTTGTGCCCGAAAAACTCCTTGACATATGGAAGGTGCAGTTTGGGGAGAAGCTCGAAGTCGAGGATATGAGGGGCAGTTGGGAATACCTTTACGACATAAGGGATCTGGCGATGCTTCCCGGAAACAGGTATATGAAAAAACGAAACAGAGTCAACCATTTTCGCAGGAATTACGATTATCTTTTCAGGCCGATAACACCAGAAATAATTCCCGAAGTTATGGAGTTTCAGCATGCATGGTGTCAGGCAAATAACGGATGTACGGACAAAGGTCTGCTTCAGGAAAATCACGGTATACTGAGGATACTCAGCAACTGGGATATCATTCCCCGGATAGTCGGAGGAGTTATAGAGGTTTCGGGAAAGATCGCTGCCTACACCATAGGGGAGTTGGCATGTCACACTATTTTAGTGCATTTTGAGAAAGCCAGCCTGGAATATGGAGCCGCTTATCAGGTGGTGAACAAGGAATTCATGTGCCACATGCTTCAGGAGCACCCGGAGCTTGCTGTTGCAAACAGAGAAGAGGACATGAATGACCCGGGGCTTCGCGAGGCAAAGATGTCATATCTGCCCACCGACTTCATAAAAAAGTACAGAGTCAGGATCAAATTCTAAAATTTTGATGCATAGCGTAAAATGTCGAAGGGAACCGGCGGATCCTGACGCACTTTTAACGGAGGCAAGAGTGGCTAACCAGGGATATTAATGTTAGAATCTCCAGGTCAGAAAAAATACAAAAAAA
>DAIRTK010000010.1:0-19958 GCA_036803945.1 Synergistaceae bacterium | reverse complement strand
AAAAAATACAAAAAAATAATTGGAGGAATGATCATGAAGATCTTGTCAACAATAATTACATTGACCTCGGGTTTGCTGAGACTGTTCGCGGCAGGTGAGGCATCGGCGGAGGAAGCAGTAAAACGTCAGACCGCAGTTTTTGAAACATCCGCAGGCACGTTTAAGATCGAACTCTACAACGACCTTGCACCAAACACTGTAAAGAATTTTACGGATCTTATCGAAAAGAAGTACTACGACGGTATAATTTTTCACAGGGTCATCGACAACTTTATGATCCAGGGCGGCTGTCCCCAGGGTACAGGAATGGGAGGCCCCGGTTACAATATCACTGATGAGTTCGGCAAAGGACTTAAGCACGACAGGCCCGGCATCCTTTCAATGGCGAATGCAGGACCAAACACAGGCGGATCACAGTTCTTCATCACTCTTGTACCATGCCCCTGGCTTGACGGCAAACATGCTATATTCGGACATGTAGCCGAGGGGATGGATGTTGTTGAAATGATCGGTAAAGTCCCGACGGATTCAAGGGACCGTCCGCTGAAAAAGGTAGTAATAGAAAAGCTTACTGTAAATTAGTCCTAAAAAGGACCTAAATAAGGGGATATCTCCTGGGGGCGGGGTGCACTAGCATCCTGTCCCCTTTTCATTCGCTGCTGAATATTCGGATATGTAAAAAATCTCATTTTATATGTATACAACAGCATTTTTATGATAATATGTTCAGATGAGGTTCTGTTTCTGGAAATATTTTAAAAACTTTACATATAGATTTTACACGCTGTTTGCCGGATCCCGATGTCCGGACGGTTTATTCAGGGAGGATATAAAATGGGCTTCACAATAAGTTTCAACGAAATGCAGGAGATCAAAAGCGATTTTCCGATGACAGCAAGGGATGTGCTTATAAGGACTGATTTCCCTAAAAGGGAGAGAGTTGTGGCATGCAGGGTCAACAGAGTACAGCGCCCGCTCTCATGGGAGATCGACATGGATTCCAAACTTGAGTTTATAACATACGACACGATCGAGGGCTTTGAGGTCTATCTGCGGACGATCTGCTTCATGCTGACCTCTGCAGCGACAAGAGTATGCGGCATAAGGCTGCACCTCCGTCAGTCGATGAATTATTCTTACTACTACGACAGCCCCGACGGACCGATCACGGAAAAACAAAAAAAATCGATACTTGCTGAGATGCACAGGATGGTCAAAGAGGGAGTCAATTTTGTGAGGGAGGAGCTTTCCCTGGACAAAGCCCGCGCGATAATGTCATCCCAGGGATATATTGACAAAGAGAGGCTCCTTCGCTGGGTCAACAGCGATCCTGTAGTGCTATACAGATGTGAGGGTATCTACGACTTTTTCGGGGCTGCATTGGCTGATAATGCAGCCATAGTGCCGGTGTTTGATCTGCACCTGTACAAGGGAGGCATTTTCATATCCGGCCCCTCCTTTGCCGATCCGACAAAGACACAGCTCTTCAAGACCTCGGCAAAGACCTTTTCTCTCTTCCAGGGCTATGCCAGGTGGCTTGACAACCTCAAGGTGGCTACGATGGACAACATTCATTACCTTGTGGCGAACGGTCACTCACGTGATTTCATAATGGTTTGCGAGGCTCTGCATACAAAGACTCTAAGTGAGATATCAACTTACATTTCAGAGAGGCCTGAGGTACGACTGCTCTGTCTGGCAGGGCCATCAAGCTCAGGCAAGACGACCTCTTCAAGGCGTATACGGGTCCAGCTGCTTGCTTCCTGTAAGAATTCGGCCACTCTTGAACTGGACAACTATTTTGTCGACAGGACCAGGACTCCTAGGGATGCCGATGGGAATTATGATTTTGAAGCTCTGGAGGCTCTTGATCTTGACCTTATAAATGAACATCTTGCGGCCCTGCTTGAGGGCAGAGAGGTCGATGTACCCAAGTTCGACTTCAAGACAGGAGAGAGGAAAAACGGACAGAGGCTGAAGCTGTCCAAAGACCAGATACTTGTTATCGAAGGAATTCACGGACTCAACGAAAAGCTCTCTGAAAGCGTCCCCCGTGAAAATAAATATGGGATATTCATATGCCCTCTTACAGGGGCCGCCATAGATATGCACAACAGGATCGGTACGACAGATACCCGGCTTCTCAGGCGAATGCTTCGTGACTACAGGACCAGGGGACACTCCCCTGAAGCAACGCTTATGCAGTGGCCCTCTGTTGTGAGGGGGTCACACCGGCATATCTTCCCATATCAGGAGAACGCTGACACACTGTTCAACACTTCCCTGGCCTATGAGCTCCCGGTCCTTAAAGGGTACGTTCAGCCGCTGCTGGCTTCAGTAAAAGAGGATTCTCCGGCTTACGGGGAGGCGCAGAGGCTCCTTTCCATACTTAGTTTCGTGCCGGTGATACCTTCGGATGATGTCCCCAATATTTCTATCCTTAGAGAGTTTATTGGCGGCAGCTGTTTTGAATAAGTTCTGAAAAATTCCTGTTTGTAAAAATGATTGTTTTACATGCATCTTATGCGGATAATAATTTTTATCTGTGGGGCGAACGTTCATTCACTGCCGATGAATTGATCCGATCCAAGGGGCAGCCCGATCCAGGTCCCCAAAGGCTCCTGTGGGACGCGGGGGGTATCGCAGTCCACGATGTTCTCAAGGCAGCCGGAGTTCGCCACAGCAGAAAAACAGCAGCAGAATCGACTGCGGCTGCATATGTTGAGTTGCCGTCATGCTCAGGTTTCCCTATGCCATCTTCTCCGCTTCTCGGAGAACTCCCTGATACAGATGGAGCATATTCTTTAAATAAATTCTCCGTTGAAGTTCTCCGTGTAACCAATGATGAACTGGGTTCTCTCTTCCGGCTGATAAAAGAGAGCAGGGAGAGGCTTCCAGTCCCGGGCCTTCTCTGGGGAAACGACCTGAAGTATGTGATGAAAGGCTTTGAATATGCATCTCTTATGGTCATAAGAGGTACGTATCTTCCCGGAATGGAAAATTCCGAAGAGGGCTACTATTCAGTGTGGAGACCACTGCACCTTGCAAAATACCAGGAAGACTATTCCGCCTTTGTTAATGGTCTGCCACCCGTAATGAGGAGTTTTTCGCTTACAGAGCATAACGACAAGCCCAAATCTCCAGGAGTCATTGCTGATTCTATCCTTGAAACCTTCCTTGATGAGATAGTAAGAAGAGCTCAGGCTGTACCCGGAAGAAGGGGGAGACAGGTAGACCAGGCCAATCCCCATGATATTTGGCTTCGTTCACTTGCCTGGCCGGGATCTGCACTTCACAGATGGAAAGAGGAAATGAGTCCCTTATACTTGCAGGTCGCAGATTGGATAGATTCGGTAAGAGTGATAACAAACCAGCCGTGGAGACTTTTTCTCAGACTTGAGGAACCTCTAGACGGTGCAAAGGAAGGTATATGGACTCTTTCATGGCATCTTCAGTCAGCAATGGATCCCACCCTTACAGTTGCTGCGGAGAAGGTCTGGACGCCAGGAAATGCCGAAAGAAAATGGTTCCGCTCTGTAGGAGCAAACCCTAGGAGGTATATGCTTCAGCTTCTTGGACAGATCGCATCTTTGGTTCCGGCAATAGCGAGGAGCCTGAATGAATCATCTCCCATAAGCTGCGAAATGTCATTCGATGAGCTGCTCGAGTTTCTTCACGACCATGTGCCCGTAATACTGGACCATGGCATCAACATACAGTTTCCTTCCAACTGGGGTTCTCCTTCCGACAGGCCTAAACTTGCTGTGCGGGGGAATGTCAGGGAAATGGCACTACCGCCGGGAGGAAAGGCGATAGATCTCGAGGATCTTATGGATATTGACTGGTCAGTTGTTGTTGGGGAAGATGTTCTTACAGTAGATGAACTCTCCCTATTGAGGGAGCTTAAGGCCCCCCTTGCCAACATAAGAGGCAAATGGGTGCTTTTATACCGTGATGAACTGGAAAAAGTTATGGAAGGGATAAAGAAGCTGCCGGGTAAAATTACCAGAAAAGATGCTCTTATCTCTTCATTTAGGGAAAGCAAGGGGGATATTCCTCTTGACTCCATTACCGGTTCAGCCTGGCTGGATTCGGTGCGGGCAGTTCTTACGGGTACCGGGCAGATAGAGCAGATAAAGCAGCCTGAAGGATTCTCCGGAGAACTAAGGCCGTACCAGCTGAAGGGTCTTTCCTGGCTTTCATGGCTTGCAGCCATAGGGCTCGGCGGATGCCTGGCAGACGACATGGGACTCGGAAAGACAGTGCAGGCACTTGCGTTGATCAAGACAAGGATACTGAGCGGCGACAGAGACCCGGTGCTGCTAATATGCCCGACTTCTGTAATAGAAAACTGGCGAAGGGAAGCAGAGCATTTTGTGCCAAACCTTTCAGTCTTTATCCACCATGGAACAAGGAGACTCAGGGGCGATAAATTTGCAGAGGCAGCACATAAAAGCGATCTTGTCATATCCTCTTATTCCCTTCTGTACAGGGACAACGAGACACTCAAAAAGACAGCCTGGTCTGGAGTTATCCTTGACGAGGCTCAGAATATCAAAAACCCTGAGACGAGACAGTCGAGGGCAGCCCGTTCGCTAAAGGCGAAATGGCATTTTGCGCTTACGGGGACTCCGGTAGAAAACCATGTCGGTGACATGTGGTCGATAATGGAGTTTCTGATGCCGGGTCTTCTTCCCAACAAATCGAGATTTGCAAGAGAGTTTATGAGGCCTATACAAGCCGGAGAAATGACCGCTCTCAATAAGATAAAAAAAATTACGGGCCCGTTTGTTCTCAGAAGGCTGAAGACAGACAGGAGCATTATTTCAGATCTTCCTGAAAAGATAGAGACAGATGTATTTTGTTCCCTGAACAGGGAGCAGGCTTCTCTTTACGGCTCAGTTCTAGACGATCTCGAAGTGAAACTTGAAGAAACAGACGGCATCAAACGTAAGGGAGCCGTGCTTTCTGCGATCACATCTCTCAAACAGGTATGTGATCACCCGGCCTTATATCTCAAGGACCGGTCCCAGATAGCAGGGCGCTCCGGGAAACTGTCCCGTCTGACTGAGATAGCGGAGGAAATGCTTAGTGTTGGAGACAGGGCTCTCATTTTTACACAATATGCAGAGATGGGGGCAATGCTCAAGAGCTATCTGCAGGAGACTTTCGGGAAAGAGGCCCTTTTTCTTCACGGTGGAGTGGAAAGAGCAAAAAGAGATGAAATGGTCAGGAAATTCCAGTGTCCGCAAACAGCTCCGCCATTTTTTGTTCTTTCGCTCAAGGCAGGCGGCACAGGACTTAATCTTACGGGGGCAAACCATGTGGTTATGTTCGACAGATGGTGGAATCCTGCTGTTGAACAGCAGGCTGTTGACAGGGCATACCGTATCGGCCAGAAAGAAAGTGTCCAGGTGCATTACTTCTGCTGCAGGGGAACTTTAGAAGAAAAGATAGAATCTTTGATCAAATCTAAAAAAAATATTGCTGATTCTGTTATATCGGCCGGGGAAAACTGGCTGACGGAGATGACCGACAGCGAACTCAGGCAGCTTTTCAGATTGAGCAGAGATGCCGTGGAGGATATGGGTTAAATGTACAAAAGAAGGTCCGTTTGGTCATATTCAAAACCATTGAACACAAGGGGAGGTATCAAATCCCGTGTGACCCGTGGACGTTTCCACGGTTCACACTGGTGGTCAAGGCGTTGGATCGAGATACTGGAGGCCAATATCGACCCGGCGCGGCTTGCAAGAGGAAGGAGCTATGCCAGAAGGGGACAGGTCGTAGATATCGAAATTGAACCGGGACTTGTAACATCCTCGGTCCAGGGGACAAGAAAAAAACCGTACCAAATAAGGCTTGGATTTGAAACACTTTCAGAAGAGGCAAAGGCCCTGTTGCTTTTTCGTTTCAGGGAGAGATCTTCTTTTGCGGCGAGACTTTTGGCAGGTGAGATGCCAGAGGAGATGGAGAAAGTTTTCAAAGAGGCCGGGATGAATCTTTTCCCGGGCAAAAGTGCTCTCAGACGTTACAAATGCAGTTGTCCCGACGATGCTGTGCCATGCAAGCACATCATAGCGGTGCTTCTGCTTCTGGCTGAAGTATTTGACGATGATCCGTTTCTTCTTCTCAAGTTGAGAGGAGTCAACCGTGAGAACCTTATCAACCTCCTGACACTTGAATCTTCGAATGATGACTATGAACTGCAGCCAGAAGATGATGGAATCAGTGAAGAGGGACTGTCGATCATCGGCGGATATGAAAGTGCAGGAGAATTACTGCCTGAGGCTTCGGAGATCGCGTCGGGGGACGTTCCGTGCGAGAGCTGGTATGGTGAGGATATACCCGAGTTCAGATACGATGTTGACGAAAAGCAAAGGCGCATAGCCGCGCTCGAAATAATAAACGAATTTCCTTTTTGGAGAGGAGAACTGCCTTTTCTTCAGTCGCTCAGGCAATATTATGAGAGGGCTGCAAATTCTGCGGAAGAGATCCTTACAGGAGAGAAAAAAAAGACGGTGGGACGGCCTCGCAAACTCATCTAGCATAACATATCCGGAACAGGCCGGGTGGAGAGTTACCTCTCTCCACCCGGCCTGATATTACATGCCCGGGTAACTGAAACCCTTGACCTCGAGGGAAGAATATATTTGTTCTATTTCTGATATCTTCTTTTCAAGATCCTTTGCGTTCGGTTCTTTTCTTGCTTCGCGTTTGATACTGTACTTTTTGAAGAAAATGTTTTGTTCCTTTACCCCTTTTACGCCGAAAACTTCTTTGTAAATCATCAGGTCGACAGGCATCTCAAAATCTTTTGCCACATCCTCATAACCAAAGAGTACCCATACCTCTTTGAATCCGGACCAAGCTATGGCTGAAATGCACATTGAGCATGGGTCATGACTGGCAACAAAGATACAGTTAGCCGGATCGGGATGGTTTTTGGTCCCGAAAAAGCGAAGGATAGTATCGATCTCGCCATGGAATATGGGATTGCCCTGTCTGTTGTTGGTTCCGGCCACTATAGTTTCAAATGTAGTTGAATCCAGGACCAGGCCGCCAAAAACATGATTGCCTTCCTGCACGCCCTTTTTTGTCAGAGGCAGGAGGTCTTCTTTGATGGCCCTCAGTATGCCTTCAATTTTATTAGTCAACATGACCAGCTCCTTTGCACAATTGCCAATGCTGTATCTTAAAACACGGAATAATGTAACATTGCAGTATATGTTTTGTCCATATATCCAAGTTTATTGTAAGTATTTCAGATTAAGGCATTTGCTGATTTTTCAGATGCATCCTTTCTCCATATAAGAAAGATCGCTGATGCAGTAAAAAGGAGGAAAACGCTGAACAACCCGAAACTTTTTTCCATTCCCATGATCGCACCGCATAACCCCCACATTATAGGACCAAGGAAATAACCCATGCCCCAGAATAGATAATAGGCTCCTGATATCGTGCCCTTCAGGCTGTCAGGAGCCTTTTCGTTCAAAAAGGCCATTGAGGAAACAAAGAAGCCCCCCAGCGACCCTGCAGAGATACCAAGCAATAATGTCGCAAAGGATTTCCCTGTATAAGGAAACAGCCCCCATGAAAGAGCAGAGAAAATAAGTCCCAGTATCATGAAAATCTCCCTTCCGAATTTGTCGGAGAGAGGACCATAAAAGAACTGTGCTCCTGCTATAAACAGGTAGTATGCCGAGAATAGGATACCTATGTCCATGGCACCGTACTGCCTTGCCGTTACAAGCCAGCCGGGAGCTATGCTGAAGAGGAGGCCCTGACCGCATCCGTATAGAAATATTCCCAGCAGAACGATCCTGACAGGTATGTCTGACAGAAGCGCGAAAGCCTTTTTGATCTCGAGCACATCCTTCCTGCGTCCTTGCTCAGAGCGGCTGTTTTTCTGGGTGAATAGTATTATCAGGAAGGCAGTCAGGCAGAGGAAGCTAAAAAAGAGAAAGCCCCCGCGTTCTCCGAAAAGCCGAGGCATACCAGGTACAAGAAGCGGCCCGGCTGAAAGCATGACGTATACAGCTGCTGTGTAAATGCCGATCATTTTGCCCTTGTTGCATGGATATGCTATTGAAATTATAGCTGGGGCGGTTGCCCATACAGGTATCTCGCCCGCTCCCTGGACCGCTCGCCCGATAAATATCGGAAGAGTTGAGTCGGCGAAATAAAAAATGACCCCGGAAACGGCAGACAGAAAATACCCGAATAGGAGGAAAGGTTTGAACCCGTATCTGTCAGAAAGGTTTCCGAACGGTACCTGTAGAAATATATACGGCAGAGCAAAGCTTGATGCCAATAATCCTACAAGCGAGGCGTCACCGCCTGAAAGATCGACAACTCTTGCCGGCAGCCCTGAAGCAACAATGCCTACCCCAAGCATGGATATCGCCGCTGCCGAGGTTATCCCCAGGAATATCTTCAGCCTGCTTTCAGGCATAATATAGCGCCTCCATGTTTATACGAAATGAATATTACAGAAACAGTTATACCATAAAAGGCTTAAAAGTTGATCATATTAAGGATTTTACAGGGAGCGTCGGGACACATAGTGAAAGGATGTGAAATCTGCCGTTGAGATCATCGGAGTGGATCAGAGGGAGACCTTTAATGGCAATTGCACTTGCCAAAACAATAAAAACAGAATAACATATCCGTTATTCCACTATTTATGATTCGGCAAATAATCGATACGCCAATTACTTATTAAGGAGCATCCGTGAATATGATAAGCAAAGAAAAAGCACTTCCCGTTTTAAGGATAGGAAAACACCAGCCCAAATATCCAATAGTACAGGGTGGCATGGGGGTAATGATTTCAGGCCCCCGTCTAGCAGGAGCTGTAGCGGCTGAAGGCGGTATAGGGACGCTTGCCTCAGTGGGCCTTGGGGTCCTCACTGAGGGATACAACGCCAAAAATTTCGCTGAACGGAACAGCATGATGCTGAAAAAATTCATCCGACAGGCAAAGGAAGCAGCAAAAGGCGGTGTGCTTGCGGTGAACTGCATGTGCGCTCTCTGTGACTATGAATCTCTTGTAAAGACCTCATGTGAGGCTGGTGCAGATATTATCGTTTCAGGGGCAGGACTTCCTCTGAAGTTGCCCGAATTGACGGATGGCTTCCCTGATGTTGCTCTTGTCCCAATTGTCAGCAGTGTTAAAGCTGCCAACATTATCATAAACCGTTGGAAAAAACACTATGACCGCTATCCCGACGGGATCGTAGTAGAGACACCTAACACGGCCGGAGGTCACCTCGGAGCCAGGGATATTGAGCAGGTATCTGACCCCGCCCTCTCCCTGGAAGCAGTAGTGCCAGCTTTGGTCAATTATCTCAAAGAAAATGAAATTGACATTCCTGTCATAGCCGCCGGCGGCATCTGGGACAGCAATGACATCTCGGAGGCATTCTCCATGGGGGCAAAAGGAGTACAGCTTGGCACCCGTTTTGCGGCAACAGAAGAGGGAGACGCGTCTGATCGGTACAAGCAGTCATATATCGACGCAAAAGAAGAAGACGTAGTTCTCATAAACAGCCCATGCGGTCTACCGGGACGGGCCATAAACAGTCCTATGGTGAAACGTTATCTTGCCGGGATCCAGGAGAGGATGCCCTGCAGGACACCATGTCTTACCCACTGTATTTGCAGGATCAAGCACGAGACCTTCTGCATAGCAGATGCGCTAGTCAGCGCTTACAAGGGGGACTGGGAAAACGGGCTTTTCTTCTGCGGCAGCAACGTCCCAAGGGTCAATTCAATAATGAAGGTAAAGGACCTGATGAAGGAACTGCTTGAAGGATTTATAATTCCTGATACCGCCCTGCCATCGGTTTCCTGATTTATTCAACAGATCAGAAGCGCTCCGTGTATCGGAGCGCTTCTTTATGTATGGGGTTGTGCTTATGTAGATATTCACATTACTGCAGATATGAATAGAAGCTTGTAAATACTATTTGAATATAGCTATGTTATTGTATAAAAACTTTAATTTAAGTTCTTTGTTTGACATTGTAACAGAAAAAAATATAAACTTTGCAAAGGAGCCATCATTATGCTTTTATAGGAGGGATCAATCCATGACCGAACAAACAGCAAAAAAACAGATCGGCCTGCCATTGAAGATCCTTATTGCAATGGTGCTCGGTGCGGCGCTAGGTTTTGTAATTGGAGAGAAGGCATCATACATCCAGTTCATAGGGGATGTATTCATCCGCCTGCTAAAGATGTGCATCTATCCCCTTATCTTTGTAAGCATAATTAACGGTATCTCCCAAGTCGCGGACATGTCCCGCCTGAAAAAGGTCGGGGGTTACTTCCTCGTTTACTGGGCTGTAGCATCAACGCTGGCCGCAACAATGGGCCTGGTATGGGCATTCATAATCAAGCCCGGCGTAGGGATCAACCTTGGCGCAAAGGAAGTGCCTGTTGTTGATGTTGACCTTCTTCAGTCGCTTGTCAACTGGGTTCCGAACAACCCATTCGCTGCCTTCTCGGAGGGCAACATCCTTCAGATCATCGTATTTGCGCTTATCTGCGGACTGATACTTGCAACATTCAAGGATACTGAGCACGGGAAGAGGCTTTTTAACCTCTTTGACGCACTCAATGAATTCTTCACACGCATTGTTGGATGGGTCATCAGTCTGGCTCCGTACGGTGTCTTCGCACTGGTTGCAAACATCACCGGTACTCTTGGGTCGACGGTAATCTACGGGCTCGGCAAGATGCTTGCCACTCAGTACCTGGCCTACGGAACTGTAATAGTGATCATCTACCCGATCATCCTTGTATTCATTGCCAAAGTTGGTCCTCTCCAGCATTTCAGGAACATATATCCTGCGATGGTCCTTGCCTTCTCGACCTGTTCATCCAGCGCGACGCTTCCCCTCACGATGAAGGTCACCAAGGAGAGAGGCGGCGTGCCTGAAGACATGGTCAACCTGATCGCTCCCCCGGCGGCAACTATCAACATGCACGCATGCGCGGCTGAAATGCCGATCTACGCGGTATTCGCGGCACAAATATACGGTATCGACCTTTCATTCACGAGCCTTCTGGTCATCATCGCCCTTGGCATCATAATGGCGGCAGGTGTTGCCGGAGTTCCCGGAGGCGGTATCATTATGTCGGCAGTTCTGCTTCAGGTAATGGGACTTCCTCTGGACATAGTTCCCTGGATCGCCGGTATCTACTACCTGATTGACATGCCCAACACGATGCTCAACGTCACGGGTGACACAGTTGGAATGGTGACCGTCGCCTCACTGATGAAAGAGCTGGACATGGGAGTCTACAACGCTAAAAAGTAGTCCCGTTAAGAGGTCTCTGATTTATCCCGCCGGCAAAAATCAACAGCACTGCCGGCGGTTTTTTGTTATGTTAGGTGCGGAACAGAGGATCTAAAAAAAATGCCACTGAGTTTTATAAATGGATCACCATGATAAAAAGGAGAGGATAACGTTGAATGGAAAACTCTCATTGTCGGACGAAAAACATGGGATCGTATGCCTTACCGGACATGTGGGCATAGCCCATGCTCACGGAGCCAACAATTATCAGCAGGATGACGGCGGGGGTTTCTGCGCGGCCGGAACGATAGTCTCGCACGCGCTATCTGTAGACACAAGGGTCAGGGAGGTTTCATGCACGACTGAAAAGATAACGGTCAAGCTTATGGGCGGCGGCAGTGCCGCTACTTCGCCCAGGAGAAGGGTCACGCCTCAGGAGGCCGCCATGATGAAAAGGGCGGAGGGGAAAGACGCACTCTTTTCGCAGGGAGTGGCAGCTGAAGTTTTCGGACGGGTGTACGGCCAGGGAGTTATGGAGACGGCAGCATGCTTCCAGGGAGCGCTTGCTCTCTCAGTCCTCGATTCCTTTAAAAAAGCGGATCCGGAAAGGGTCTTTGTGGTCCCTGAAAGCGAAGAAAACGCAGGTGCGATACTGGGAACAGTCATAGACCTGGACGGAATACCCGTTGCCGTAGTGATGCCGGTCAATTTCACCGGAGGCGGACTTGGTCCTGATGAGGACTATGAGGGAAACTTCATGCACGGCATGAAGGGAGAAATGATGAAGAAGATAGGCTGCCCCCTTCCGACCATAGTAGCCGAGAGCAAAGTAAGCAGCGTCCTTTCGGAAGAGTCAGACAAGAACAGGTTCCTCATCCGCTACTCCGACGATAAAGGGGATCCCTCTGTGGCTAAAGCCTTGGAGGAGTCATGCAAAGACCTCTCTGTCCCATATTTTGTCAGGAATGACCTTCTCAATTACGATGCAGATTCATTTCAGGCGCTCTCTTCCAAATTTGCTGAGAAGCTTGAGAAAATCGCGGCAGAACTGAGAGAGACGGAGCAGTCGTCGGTAAAGGTAAGGCTGGTCGGTGAACTGGCGAAGCTTGTATCGGAAGACGCTGCCGGCTTCACATACATGAGCAGGTCGGTCTTTGCCCAGTCATCAAGTCCGGGCCTGCACCCCGGGACTTCAGCGGTCCTGTCGATGATCGTCGGGAAAAACTACATAAAAGACCACGTTATCCCTATAATCACTGAATCTGACAGGGATGATTACGTAAGGGTGATACTGTCGGCACTAAAAAAGATCGCCAAAAGATAACGAAGGGAGACGGATCCATGAAGATACTGCTTATATCTACGGGGGGAACTATAGCCTCCCAGCAGAGCGCCGAAGGACTGGTGCCGATGGATCAGGGGGAAGCCCTTGCAGCACAGGTACCGGGCATTTACCAAATTGCAGATATAGATATTGTGAATGTTTTTTCAAAGGACAGCTCCAACATTGATCCGTCAGATTGGGCGGCGATCATTAAATGCATCAGGGAAAACCCTTCATATGACGGCTATGTGATAACCCACGGCACCGATACTATGGCCTATACCTCAGCCGCTCTCTCCTATGTCATGAGGGATCTGGAGAAGCCTTTAGTGCTTACAGGGTCAATGATACCGATCTCTGAGCCCGGAACGGACGCCAAAAGGAACCTTGAAGACTCGTTCAGGTTTATGGAAGCCCTCCTTTCAAAAGGACAGTCGGGAGTATCCGTTACATTTGCGGGAAAGCTGATCCACGGCCCCAGGGCTAAAAAGATGTCAGGGAAGAGGCTAGAAGCTTTCAAGTCGGTCTACTATGATGAGCTGGGAGTATCAGAGGGTCAAAAGGTCTCTCTTCTAAAGGGCCCCTTTATTGACAGAAAGACCCTTTGCAACCCGGTGACTGGATCGGAGGGAATTGCTTTTTCAAAGGAAGTTATACCGGTGAAGCTTTTTCCCGGTTTCAGGGCGGATTACTTCGACAGGATAGTTGAAATGAAGCCAAAAGCGATAGTAGTTGAGTGCTTCGGCCTGGGAGGGCTGCCTTACATGGGAGAAGATCTCCTCCCTGGCATCAAAAAGGCCGTTGATCTTGGCATACTGCCGGTCATAACAACACAGTGTCCTGAGGGCGGAGTTGACCTTTCGACATACGACGTAGGTCAGAAAACATTGAAAACAGGTGCGGTCAGCGCCCTTGATATGGGGTTCGAAGCTATAATAACAAAGCTAATGTGGCTTATCCCGCAGATGTCGATAAGTGAGACAGCAAAATACCTAACTCACAATTTATGCGATGAAGTAGGATCAAAGTAATTTTTTTCAGTAAAAAATTAAAAAATAATAGCCGGGCGGGATCTGTCGCCCGGCTATACGTTTCCGATAAATACATTGTCAAGGGACAACTTTGCAATGTCATAAAGTTGTCCAAGCAGGTCGATATCCGTTGGCAGGCAGTGAGACATCTTTCTGTGAGGGAAAAACCTGGTTATGTGAAGCGGAATGGTTCTGTCTATTCCTGCTATCCATCCGGAGAGATCCCTCATCTCTTTTTCCGAATCATTCATACATGGCACTATCAGGGTGGTTATTTCTACATGCGATCCCTTTGCCGCTTCACTTATGAAATCCTTTACGGTCTTTAAATCCCCGCCCAGCTTTCGGTAAGTTTCTTCCGAAAAACTTTTCAGGTCAATATTGAAGGCATCGATCCAGGGGAGGACCTGCTCAAGGATATTCGGAAGAACGCATCCGTTCGTTACCACAACGTTTTTCATCCCCATTTTTTGGGTCTCGACAGAAACATCCCTTACGTATTCATATCCGATCATAGGTTCGTTGTAAGTGAAAGCCACGCCGATATTCCCTTTATCCTTCAGTTCTCCGGCAAGTCGGGCAAGTTCGGAGGGTGAAACGCACCTTGTCCTTACATCCTCCTCTGAGGCAGCTGCGATCGAATGGTTCTGGCAGAAGGGACAGTCCATGTTGCAGCCGAAGGTGCCGACTGAAAGGATCCTGCTTCCGGGGTGAAATCTCGCCAGAGGTTTTTTTTCGATAGGGTCCAATGCGATAGATGCAAGTTTGCCGTAATTAACTGAGACGCTCCTGCCGCCTTCGTTCTTCCTTGCCCGGCAAAAACCGATTTTTCCCTCTTCAAGAGTGCACTCTCGCGGGCAGACATCGCATCTCATATCAGTGATGCCTCACGACTTCGAAACGCTGCAATTTGATTTTTTCGCCCTCCCTGATCCCGGCCTTCTGCATGGCTATGGATACCTGCTCTTCGACAGTATCTATTCCCTCCAGGTTCGGAAGGAGCAGTCCGCGTCTGTAGCCGCTGGATACTATCACTCCATATTTTTTTACGTCGAGTTCTTCAAGGGAATCAATATCCTCGGTTTCTCCAAGGACATCGACGCTGTATACGAGGTCTTTAAGCTCTGATGACGAGACCGGCGGAAATCTGGGGTCTCTCGTTGATGCGCTTATAGCATTCTGGATTATCTCTTTTGCTATGTTCTCCTCCGTTGCAGATATGGTGCCGATGCATCCCCGAAGCTGACCGAATTTTTTCAGCGAGACGAAGGTACCGGCCTTTCTTGAAAGAGCTTCTTCCGGGAGATATTCCGGAACATCGATCCTCTTTCCGGTCGATACATATCTTTCCACCGTCTCTCTGGCAAGACGCACATAGAGGCTCTCTTCCTTTTTGATCTTATCCATCTTCTTCTCGTTTCCGATTTCTCGTATAGAAAGGAATTTTCTCCCCGGGGAAGGTTCGCCGGGTATAAATGTGCAGACTCCGTAACCCACACCGAAAGGACCTTCGTATGAAAGCATCTCAGCCTTTACGGAGAGCCCGTCGAAGCATCCGGCCATTATCGTAAACGACTTGTGCCCGCACTCGGCTGCCCTTTCGCAGAAGAGGTCACTGAAATCAAAGAGCTCACCAAAAGCAGCCCGTGACATTACATCCATGATCTTTCTGTCGTATTCAGGACCTTCTGCCCTGTATCCGTAAGGGCCGTCCTTTTTCAGGACATGTGACAGATCCCCGCTTGCTATGACGCAGACATCCCTGCCAAGCTCTTCCGCAGTTTTTTTGATCAGGGCACCGAACCTGTAGTGTTCTTCAAGCGGCATCCCTGAAAGTCCGATCCTTACTATTCTGCACGGGATCACACCGCCGTATGCTTTCTTCAAAAAGTAGAGAGGCACTGCAGTTGCGTGGTCCAGACTTTTTTCACGTTCCCCCATCGTGCCGGCCTCTATGTTTTCCCTGTGTGCTAGTTTCTCAAGCTCGGAGACGAACTCAGAATCGTAGCGTACATCGAAGGTGACCCGGGGTGCTCCGAATTTAGCCAGATCTCCTGATGAGGAGTTTCCGGGAGAAATGTGAAAATAATCGGAATAGAATGCGCTGTGCGGAGATAGGATCACAACGGTTTCTGGCTCCATTCCGGCGATGACTTCAGCAGCCTTTGCAAAGCCTCTGACCGTATCTTTTATCTTTTCTTCCTCACCCCTGCCGACCTCGGGAACTATGAGCGGGGGATGCGGGACCATTACAGCAGCAAGTATACCCATCGATACCGCCTCCTTTTTCAGTGTGGATAGCTGTCAGTTAATGAGAATTTTACCTCTTTATTATAATACCGAAGCTTAAAAAGGACATGGGCCTGCTCCGAAGGAGCGGCCCATGCTGTGTGGTCAGCTTATGCAGATAGTGTCCAAAGGGTCATTCCAACTCGTAGGCAAGCCAGTCGGGGATTCCGTCCTTTGTTTTTTCATCTTTTACGGAGGAACTGAGGCGTTTTATGGAAAATGCTCTTGATCCGTCCTCAATATTGGGCTCGCATGCGAGCACGTACTTTATGTCTATAGAGTGCTTCTCTTTTTGAGCGTCCTCATAGTATCCCCTCAGCTTTACAACGTGCCCCTCCAGCTCATGATAGTAATATTCCCACTTCGGCTTAAGTATGAATTTGCTCACGGCCTCTCCCCAGGGAAGTCCGTCCTTTGCGTATCTCATCTTTCCGATCATCTCTATGGCTGACTCAGGCTCAAGGGGATCCCTGACCATCTTTTCGGTAAGGATCGTCTTAGCCTCTTCATTTCCCGCGAGTGCGGACTTTTTGTACCATTCCCTGGCAATGGCATCATCCTGGGTAACGCCGTTTCCTTTTTCATAGAGCTTTCCCATATTCAGCATGGAATATGGCAGCTCCTTTTCGGCAGCCTTCCTGAACCATGATCCGGCTTCGAAGTAGTCCTGCTTGACGCCAATGCCGTATTTGTACATGACCCCCAGCACTTCCATTGCATCAGGGTTCTTGTATTCCGCTGACTGTTTCAGTGGCGCAAGCGAATCTTTCGGCTTGTTTTTTGCGAGGAGTTTGCCTGCCTTCACGTAGTCCGTATCGTCTTTTGCATAGCCCGTCATTTGCTGTCCTATGACAATGGTCAGGTTGTTTAAGGGGAACTTTGACCAATCCTTGTTTGACCAACCCAATTCCACCAGCTTTTCAAAATATATCCTTGCCTGAGCAAGGTCTTTCTCCACGCCATATCCCCCGGTCATATAAATTTCTCCCAGTTCCTGCATGGCCCACTCTTTTTTGACAAAGGGGAACTGGAGATAGTTCTTGTACCATTTGGCGCTCTCGGCGTACATTGTCTCGAAGTTCGACTGGTTTTTATAAATATAACCGAGCATCCACATTGCATCAGGGTCAGGCGTATTTTCAACGATTTTTTTGAATAGAGGAAGGGCCGCGGCAGTTCCCTGATTTTGATATACGGCGTAGGCCTGGTCATATTCAGCGCTTGCCGCGAAAACCCGACAGGGTGATACTAAAATAAACAGAAAAAGGAAAAGAAAAACTATCAGAATCGTTTTTTTCATAAAAGAACACCTCCAAACTATCATTACAATGACATTATAATTCGTTAAATTTACCATGTCATTACCAATTTTTAATGATTTTTATTCCGAAAGCATATGAGAAACTACAGATATCCAGCTCGGATCCGTCGGAGATACCAGGATGTTCTCACCACTGCCCTTTCACGTTTATAATAATATGGTTCCTGATAAAAACGTAGCTTCGGTCGAAACGGAGAGTCTGCGGAGTTGCAGACTGTTGATGACAGGGAGGAAATAACCATGAAAAAGATCGTTCCTGAGTACAAAATCAAGAATAAGGGTCATTACAGCCCGGGGATATTGTCGAACGGAATGCTTTACATCTCCGGCCAGCTGTCGAGAGACCCCGATACAGGGGAGGTAGCCTCCGGAGGGACCCGCGAGCATGCGGCGCTTGCTCTTGCCAACATGGAGAGGGTGCTGCTTGAAGCCGGACTTACTAAAGAAAACGTTGTACAGTGCCGGATCTATATCTCAGACATAGATATGTGGGATGCAGTGAACGAGGCATATTCAGAATTTTTTACAGGGCACAAGCCGGCAAGATGCGTCGTTCCCTGCGGAAAGCTCCATTTCGGATGCCTTGTGGAGATAGAGGCGGTCGCAGAGGTGCCGAAATGAATTTTATCTGCGGTGAATGCGGCACTATTGAGAGCACAAGGACCCGCAAGCCAAAGTGCGGGTGCGGCGGGCTCTGGAAGCTGGATTTTGACGCCCCCCGCTACGATCTGTCCCGTATAGACAAGAATATTTGGGGGATATTTCGCTATAGGGAGTTCATGGCGCTTGAGGACGAAACATGGCGGGAAGTGACAATGGGAGAGGGAATGACTCCGATAATAAGCTTCGGTGACGATGTCCTGCTCAAAATGGACTATTTCATGCCTACGCTCTCCTTCAAGGACAGGGGCGCCGCGGTACTTATCGCTCACTGCAAAGCCATCGGTGTCGATTCTGTCGTACAGGACAGCAGCGGCAACGCCGGGAACAGCGTCGCGGCATACTGCGGCAGATGCGGGATAGATTGTGAGATATTCGTGCCGGAGGGAACGTCGCCCAAAAAGATAGACATGATAAAGGCCCACGGTGCCCGCATCAACATAGTCCCGGGATCACGCGACAACTGCGCGGATGCCTGCAGGGCCAAGGCGGAAAAGGAGGGTAAGTACTACGCGAACCACGTATACAATCCATTCTTCTATGAGGGGACCAAGACCTACATCTACGAAGTTTACGAGCAGCTGGGGAGAATTCCCGAAAACATTTTTATCCCGCTTGGCAACGGGACTTTGTTCATTGGTGCGGTAAAAGGGCTTGAAGAGCTTCTTGCCGCCGGAACCATCGACAGGATGCCAAACATTGTGGCTATCCAGAGCGAAAACTGCGACCCATTTGTGAAAGCAGTTGAGGCCGGCGAAAAAGTTCCGGCAAAGGTGACCCCCAAGCCCACTCTCGCGGAGGGTATAGCCATTGGCCGTCCGGCGCGCGGGGAAGAGATACTCGAGTACATATACAGGCATAATGTCAGGCTTATTAGGGCACCGGAAGGCAGGATACTAGAAGCGAGGTCTTTATTGTCTGAAAAGGGCATCTACTGTGAACACACGACTGCCGCAAATTATGCGGCATACCTTAAATACTGCGACGTTCACGGAAAAACTCCGGACAGCCTTCTTACGATGTGCGGGGCGGGGCTCAAGTCAGACCACTGACAATAATATGTCCCCGCTGCCTGATTCTCTGCAGTTTCCGGCATCGGGAACATATATAGTACAGCTGTTCAGCTTACTTGATTTTTCTTATCAGAGGCTGGGTAGCACACCTCAGTGATCCGCCCTGTCCGTTGTGGGTCCCGAAAAATACCCTGTGTACTTTGATATCTCTTTTCTCAAGTTCGGACTGAAGGAATTTGTTGTCGTTGTGCTCATTGAATGACATAACATAGTTTTTGCTGTCGACAGGTATTCCGTTCACAGCAAGCCTCTGAACGCTTTCAATTCCGACCTTCACAAGGTCCCAGCCCTTTATGTGGTCAGGCAGACCTTCAACGAAAGCATCTTCGCAAATAATTGCCAGCCCGTCCCTCGGAACTGAGAGTACACAGTCAAGATGGAGGACATCCTCTCTCAGCGGTACACGTACCACATTGTAGGAACTCCCCAGGATGTTTTTAAGCCATCTGTAGCCGGCTTCGTTCGATCCTACGCTTGGATTTAGGGTGTTACCCACAAGGATCGTCTTACCCAGGACGATGACGTCCCCGCCTTCCAGAAGGGGAGTCGATGGATCCGGCTGAGCAAGGAGCTCTGTGTGCGGCATTGCGAACCACCTGACATTGTCCTTAGCGCATTTATCCAGAAGGAGTTCCCTGAATCCCGAAATGTCCACCTTTCTGAGGGGCGTGCGAAGATTGAATTCTATAAGACTGTTTTCGATCACAGCCATGTTGTCACGTGGAAAATCCTGGCTGAATCCATTCAGCAGAACGTCAGAGCCATAATTTTTCCTGATGAATTCAACAGTTATCTCTTTTGGGCGATACACTTTGACTCCGAGGGAATTTAAAATGGCGATCAGAGCCAGGTTTTCCTCCTCCAGCATATCAGATTCGCTTTTGCCGGTTTTGGGATGTATCATATCGGTCCAGAGCATACCGGCGGTCTTTCTTGCATATTCTGCTTCATCAG
>DAIRTK010000009.1:0-38274 GCA_036803945.1 Synergistaceae bacterium | reverse complement strand
AAACCCCAATTGCAAGAGGAGGGGACACACCCGGTCCGATGCCAAACCCGGCAGTTAAGCCCCGTGAGGCTGCATCTTCACGTCTGTAAGCGCAGAACATTTGTCGCGTCCTCATCGACGTATTGAACATGCGCCTTCAGAGGCCGTTCCTGCATGTTATGCGCTTACATCCATAAATCTGCAGCCTCACGCAAGTCCATCGCCGATGGTACTACGAAGGGTATTCGTGGGATAAGTGAGACAGGAAATCTGTGATTTCCGCCGGGGAATTCGCGTCCTTCGGACGCTGGTGAATTTGCTCGCTTCGCATAGCGGTGAATTTGCCGGTAGACCACCCGGCGGAGAATTTGCGACAGAACCGGTCGAGGTGAATTAAACCTTGCACCTCATTCACGTCGTCCCCGAGTGCCTGTATCGGGGATGGGGGTCTTCGAACTTAGTCTGGGCTGGTATTGATTTTAACAATTGCTTCCCAACCGCTTCCCCATTGCTTCCCGCGGCTCGTTCTTAGCCGCACTTCGCAAAGGTATTTATCTGCAGCCTCACGCAGGGTTCCTTTGCTGCTATAAATAAAGGAACTGATTCCGATCATTATACAAAGTTCTGTATCCGAAGTAGAGGGAGCCGAATACTGAAAGGGAAACTACGGCGCAGATGGCTATCATTATAGAGATCTGATAAAGGATCGCTGTTGTCGGGAGGGTGCCGGAGAGGATTTGGCCGGTCATCATTCCGGGCAGCGAGACTATGCCCATTCCGAGCATTGAATTTAATGTGGGAAGCATCGCGGTCTCAAGTGCCTGGTTTACCATGGGCAGCAGTATCTTCTGCGGAGTTACTCCCAGATTCAGCAGGCTTTCCATCTGCTGGCGCTTTTCGCTGAGTGACTCACAAAAGGTCTTTGTGGCAAGATTAACTCCGGTCATGGCATTGCCTATTATCATTCCGCTCAGGGGAATGACATACTGCGGGTCAAATATGCTCTGTCCGACTACCGCTGTCACAAAGAAGAGCACTATACCCAGACCTGAAGATGCAAGGGAAAGGGATACCGCTATTTTGAATCCTTTGTTCATGCACTTGTTTTTCGAAAGTACCCTGTGGATCGCAAATAGTATCATGCTTGTCAGATACAGGAGTATGAATATCGGGTGCGGATTTTCAAAAATATAGGTGAGTATAAAACCTGCCAGCATCAGCTGTACCGTAAGTCTCACGCTTGCGGCGAAAAGGAGTTTTGTCTGGTTGATCTTAGCCTTTTTCATAACTGCGAGGACGACAAGGAGCAGAAGGTAAACGATGCTGAACTGTACGAGGTTTATGGCAGCGATCTCACGCATTGTCCTTACCCCTTTCCAGAACGATCATTTGGTCACCGTATTTTTCCGCCAGGGAAAGAGAATGGCTGACTACAATCGCTGTAATGCCATTTTCCGTTGAAAATGTCTTTATATTCTCCATCATGGTCTCTGCAGAAAGGCTGTCCAGTGCCGATGTGGGTTCGTCCATCATCAGCACTTTCGGCATGAACGAGAGGAAAATGGCTATGTATACTCGCTGGCGTTCACCGCCTGACATGGTCTCGCACCTTGTCTCCAGAGGGAAGTCTGCACTGCATATCCTTAGGAATTTTTGCATAGCCTCTTTGCCGGGAGGGTCGAGATCCCTGTACCCGTAATATTTTATGAAATTTTCTTCGATCGTCCCTGTAAATAGGAAGACCGACTGACCTACAAGGAGGATCTCCCTTCTCAGTATTATCGTATCGATCTTCTCTATGTCCTCTCCGTCATAAAATATTTGCCCCTGCCCGGGAGAGACCGTTCCATTGATCAGCTTTAGCAGAGTACTCTTTCCGCAGCCGCTGGGTCCGTGGATAAAAGTTGTTTTACCCCTACTGATCCTTATTTCGGGATACCTGATGATAGACTGAAAAACAACGCCTTCGGCAGAAATAATATCCACGTGTTCACTCCCCATTTATAAAGCCGTCAGTGATCTGTTTTGCAGTTCTCTTGAAAGGATGCGCCCTATTGTCCTTTTAAACCGCATATCGTCCTCCGGTGCCCTTTTCTTCGGTCCCCTGGTCCTGCCGCCGCTGCGGCGGAATTTTGCCTTCATTTCCCTCTCTTCGAGCATGAAGTCCATCTTCTCTGTGCTGTACTCTATCCCCACGGGGCTGACGGCTGAGGCCTTTTTTGAGAGCACCATTGCCGCAAGTCCCCAGTCCTGGGTAATTATTAGGTCGCCCGGCTCCGTTATGTTTATTATTTTCAGGTCCGCTTCCTGTGAGCTGTTGCCGACTGTGATATGCAAGTCAGAGATGATATTGTGTTCAAAGCTTGCAACAGTAACGACCTGCACGCCGTACTCGGCCCCGGCCTTCACAGTTTCCTGAAGTACAGATCTCGGACATGCATCCGCATCTACTATTATCCTCAGTTTATTTTCCTCCGTTGAAAATAGGCATACGTGTCATGCAGAATGCCCTTATGGCATGTAAATATTCATGCCGGCTCTTTCTGCTGCATTCTTGAGATGAGTTATAACGGCCTGTTTTGCAACATGAGGGTCACCTGAGAAGATGCTGGCAACTACGTTCTTGTGTTCGGAAAGGACGATTTCAGCCCTTTCCGGAGACATCATGGTTTTTATCCTCAGCTCTGTTGCAAGGGAATGAAGCTTGTTCTGCAGGAAGAAAAGAAATTCGATCAAGACGGGGTTGTGGCTTGCTTTTGCAATAGCCTCATTATATCTGAAATGTGCCTCGTCACCCGGGGAGGAGTTCCTGACAGCATCTTCCATTTCTTTAAGGGCCGCTTCGATCGAAGACCGGTCTTCAGCGGTATGCCTTACTGCAGCGAGGCCTGCCGCCTCAGATTCCAGGAGTGCACGCATCTCGTAAAAATAGTTTATCTCGTCGACCGAAATGGTCTCAAAGACATCGGAAAACCGGAAAGCCTGTCTTAGGTTGGGATCTTTTACAATAATTCCCCTTCCCTGCTTTGATTCAAGTATGTCATCATTTTTCAGGCTTGCGATGGCCTCTCTCAGAATAGTTCTGCTCACTCCGTATTTCTTAGCCAGTGCCGTCTCGGTCGGAAGACGGTCACCGGGTTGAAGCTGTCCGGACTGTATTTCTGAAAGTATCAGTTTTGAAATCTGTGAGGACAGCCTCTCTGTCTTGATTTCGGTCACGTTGTCCCTGGAACTCTCAGTCGTCTTAATTTTCCTTTCCATATTTAAGCAGCCCTCTTCCGTCTTCACTTTTATGTCTCTTTACTCTCTTCTGTACGTTACAAAATATACAGGCAGATAATAAATTATTCCAGTACTCAAATCTTGACCGACAAGCCGGTCAAAAATCATAAAATACACTTGACAAAAATTTGTATGATTGTAGTATTATATTATAAATATGAAAAATCGGTGCAGCTAAATTATCATAAATCAATAAGGAGTGTTGTGTTTTGAAGATGAAAGATGCCCTGATGATGCAGGGAGCGAGGACAATAATGGACAACTGCGTCTCTCTCAAGGCAGGGGAAAATATCCTGATAATTACGGATATGGTGCAGGAGAATATTGCTAAAGTACTTGCAGCCGCTGCAGTAGAGCGAGGCGCGGAAGTGGTCGTCAGCGTTATGAAGCCGCGTAAAAAGGCAGGAGAAGAACCCCCTAAGCTCATAGCTGAGAGCATGCTTCATGCTGATGTGATACTTATCCCGGTAAGTTATTCCGTTACCCATACCTATGCCGTAAAAGCCGCTGCTGCAAACGGAGCACGCATCCTGGTCCTTACGGATTTCACAGAAGAAATGCTAATTCACGGCGGCATAGAGGCAGATTTCCAGTCGATCAAGCCGGTTTGCAAAGCCGTAGCTGACGCATTTGCAAAGGGAAACAAAGTCCATGTTACTTCCCCGGGCGGAACCGACCTCTGGATCGACATTACAGGAAGACGCGGAAATGCCCTCTACTGTGTGGTAGAGCCCGGCGAGTTCTCAACTATACCCACTGTAGAGGCCAACTCATCTCCGATAGAGGGATCGGCAAACGGCAGGATAGTTGCGGACGCAAGCATCCCGTACCTTGGCATAGGCGTTCTGGACGAACCTGTCACAGTAGAAGTTAAGGACGGCTTTATCACAAGCATTACCGGCGGAAAACAGGCTGAAGTGCTGAAGAAGGACCTTGCAAGCCACAACGACCATAACTGCTACAATATCGCGGAGCTCGGAGTGGGACTGAACCCCAAATGCAGAATGTGCGGGATCATGCTTGAAGACGAGGGCGTTATCGGCACAGCCCACATAGGGATAGGAACAAGCATCACACTTGGCGGAACTGTAAAGGCTCCGACCCATTATGACCTTTTAATGTGGAATCCGCGCATAGAAGTCGATGGAAAAGTGATCATCGACGGAGAAAAGGTCCTTGTCTAATCTGAGCGGTTCTCAAAAAAGAAATTAGAAATGATTTGCAGCAATATATATTAAGGAGGAAGAAAAGATGAAAAAGAGCTTTAAAATGTTATTAGTTGTACTGACCGTATTTACACTGTTTGGAATGACCCTTCCTGCCATGGCTGCGCCCTATCCTTCAAAGGCAGTTGTTGCGATAGTGCCCTTTGGCCCGGGAGGCGGCAATGACATCCTCATCCGTCTGGTTGCGAAATATATATCCCCCGAGCTCAACAAGCAGGCTCTGGTAGTGGAGAACAAACCGGGAGCAGGCGGACAGATAGGCTGGACAGCGCTTGCGAAGGCAAGGCCTGACGGATACACTATCGGTGCTACCAGTCTTCCTTCAATGATACTGGTAAAGAGCCTTCGTAAAAATGTGCCTTTTGACCTGGATGACTTCCAGTACATATGCAATTTCCAGATCGATCCGATAATCTGGGTGGTCAACAAGGACAGCGAACTCAAGACGGCCAGGGATGTTATGGAGTTTGCGCGCAAGAACCCCAAGAAACTGAATGTAGCCGGAGACGGTCCTCAGAGCAATGTCCAGCTGCAGCATCTGATAGCATCGAAGCTTCTCAAGATGGAGACCAACTTTGTTTCCTACAGCGGATCCGGTCCTGCCCTCACAGCCCTTCTGGGGAAACAGGTGGATCTCGGCGTAACAACACTCAGTTCCGCGATCCCTCATATTGAAGGCGGAAGGCTGGTCCCGCTTGTTGTCTTCTACGACAAGAAGCTTCCCGGAGTTGACATCAAAACATCCAAAGAAGTCTTTGGAATGGAGATCCCCTCGGCAGGCACTGCCCTGCGCGGAGTGGCGGCCCCCAAGAAGATGAATCCGAAAGACGTGGCAACTCTTGAAAAAGCCTTTGAAAAAGTGGCAAAGAACCCTGAGTTCCTTGCTCAGGCAAAGGCCCTCGGACTGACGATCGAATTCATAGGCAACAAGGAATCCAACAAGCTTGTGAAAGAATCTGAAAAGATAGTAGAAGAGTATAAGTCGCTTTTCTAGAAGATGTTATATATTTGAATCAGTTCGGTCCCCTGTGCTTTAAGGCAGGGGACCGGGTCGAAGGAGACATGGATCCCAATGAACAACAAAAAAGAAATCTTCTTTGCAGTATCGGTAACTCTGATTTCACTCGCGCTGCTGCTGACCTCTTTCACTTATCCGGCTGAATCTTCTGAATTTCCCAGATTCCTGACCGGTCTGATGCTTTTATTCTCGCTTTTGATGCTTGCGAAAAGCCTGCGTTTTAAAAGGGAGTCCGTAAGTGAAGACGGAGCTGAAGGTACAAAAGCTCCCCTGTTCGGGAACCTGAAAGTGCCCGCCATTGTTTTCTCGGTGACTATTGCTTACGTGGTGGGAATGATCTATATCGGATATTTTGTCAGCAGCATTATCTTCCTGATCGGCACCATGTCGTTTTTCGGGAAGGAGAAGTTTTGGGTGAAAGCTGTTGCTACCGGAGGATTTCTGCTGATAGTATTCGCCCTCTTTGTCAACTTTCTTGGCCTGAGGCTCCCTCAGGGCCTTTTGTTCTAGGATAGGGGGTCAATAAAGATGGAAAATATATTGTCAGGGATGGCACAGGGAGTTTTCTCCTTGGCAGACCCTATGATATGGCTGCTTATATTTGCGGGTACGGTATTCGGTGTTGTAATAGGTGCGCTTCCAGGACTTACCAGTACTATGGGGGTGGCACTGCTGGTCCCCGTAACTTTTGGCATGAGTCCGGAGATGGGGCTTGCACTGCTGGGAGCGATCTACTGCTCTTCTACCTACTCCGGAGCGATAAGTGCCATTCTGATAAACATACCGGGAACACCGGCAAACTGCTGTACCCTTCTGGACGGTTATCCTATGACGCAAAAGGGGCAGTCCGGTCGCGCGATAGCGCTTGCAACCTCGGCATCGGCATTTGGAGGTTTTGTCAGCATCTTTGCACTTCTCTTTCTTGCACCACCTCTTGCAGAATTTGCACTTAAGTTTGGAGCACAGGAATATTTCCTCCTTGCACTTTTTGGAGTCAGCGTCATTGCCTCACTCTCTGAAAGGAACATGCTGAAAGGCCTTTGGGCAGGAGCGCTTGGGCTATTCCTGAGCATCATCGGAATGCATCCGCTTACGGGTGACATCAGGTTCACTGCCGGTATTGCGGAACTTTACAGCGGGCTGCCTATCGTCATTGCCCTTATAGGCCTTTACTCGATACCTGAAGTGATCGCTTCTATAGGCGGCGCCGAAAACTCATTGAAGCAGGTAAACAAAGTCGGGGACGGAGTTTTTGCCCAGATGATGGAACTCTTCAGATACAAAATGCTGAGCGCAAGAGCTACGGTAGTTGGGATAATCGTCGGGATCGTGCCGGGAGCAGGCAGCAGTATTGCCAGCTTTGTCGCATATGACGACGCGAAAAGGAGCTCGAAGACCCCGGAAGTGTTCGGAACGGGCAGCCCCGAAGGGATAATCGCTTCAGAAGCCTCAAACAATGCGGTCGTAGGGGGATCCCTTGTACCGGCACTCACACTCGGGATACCTGGCAATGCCGTGTCTGCGGTCCTTCTGGGCGGACTCATGGTCCACGGACTTAAGCCTGGCCCCACTCTTTTTATAGAGAATTCGGCGATAGTCTACAGTTTTATAATGAGCCTCTTCGTATCGAACCTTGCTTTCATCCCGGTGGGCCTCTTTATAGCACGCTACGGAGTAAAGCTGATCGAGACTCCGCCTTCAGTTCTTGGCCCCCTTGTTATCGGCCTGGCGGTAATTGGCTCTTATGCCATCAATATGTCGGTCGTAGAGATCATGCTGATGTTGGTTATAGGGCTTATAGGATTCCTGATGAAGGAGTTTGATGTTCCCAGGGAACCAATGGTGCTGGGGCTTGTTCTCGGAACGATGGCAGAGGGTGAGCTTGCACGGGCGTTTTCACTTGTGCACGGCAGTGTGCCCATGCTTCTGAAGAGTATGGTCTCAAGTCCGCTTTCCCTTATAATAATTGCACTTACCCTGCTTTCCTTATGGCAGGGCGTCAGAAAGCAGCTTCAAAACAAAAAATAAATTTCATTAAATTCCCCCAAAAAGCAAACGGGTCCCCTTTCTGAAGGGACCCGTTTTTTTGTGTAAAAATAAATACTTAAAATTTTGGTATATGAAGTATTATTGTCCTAAAGAACGATCATAATTTCTCGGAGCAATAAAATTTTAGTCGGAAGTTTACAGCAGTAAGGGAATATTGGATTATAATTTACATTATTAATAAAGTTTTCGAATTCAGCGGCCTGTAATTCAGACGGCAGACAATGATGTTGGTTTTCTGCAATGACGGGAGGATGTCCATGGCGGGACGAAACAATATCTCTAAGTTTTCATATTATCATTTAAAGTCTTTGGTCATTGTCGTGTTATCTTTCTGCCTGACCATACTTCCGGCAGGAAACTGCGCATTCGCAGCTCTTCTTCCTCCGCTGCATGAAGCTGAATCTATGATCGCAGACGGACCGGAAGTGCTTGCTGCGATTGCTGCCATGGGCCGGGACGGACAGTTGGCAGAGCTTGAGCGTCAGCGTATGGGCGCAAAATACTTTGTCACCGCAACTTTCGGATACAGTGACGAGCCCCTCTTTGAGACAAGTGAGGAATCATCCTCTTACAGCAAATTGGGAGTTGGGGCCGGTCTTGTTTTCCCCATTTTGGGTACTTGGAGCAAACAGAAGATCAGCGCACTGGAATCAGAGATAAGGTCGATAGAATCCGATCACAGGTCAAGGATATTAAGACTCCACAATCTCACGGCACTACGGAAGGCCTATGTCACTTTATGGTCCGAATGTGAAAAGATAGCAGCAGCCCAAAGATTCCTTGAGACGGAAGAAAATGTTACGAAAATACTTGCGGAAAGGGAAAAGGACGGACTTTTGCTGCCCGCAGACAGGTTGGAATTTTTGACGGCATTCGAAATGGCAAGAAGGGATATTGCTGTTTCAAACATGGTCAAGACCCAGGCCCTGCAGATAGTAAGGCTTGCAACAGGTAAATTATGGGAAATGCCGCAGAAAATGGAAATACCTGCCCTGCCTGCCTTCAGCAGCCTGAAAGCAGACATAGATAAGCATCCTGAGATCTCAATGAGATCAGAGAGACTGAAAAAATACGAAGAACTTTTGCGTGAGAAAAGGAATATCGACAGAGAAGGATCTTTTACTGTCGCGGCAACTGCTGCTAAGGATTTTCCCGGAGAGATAGGCAGCGGAGTCTATGCTTCTGTAACGATAAACGAGCCCCTCGGGACTGCTTTCTCCAAGGAAGACAAAATAAGGAAAGCTGCGGAGCATGACTTGATAAGAGCACAGAGGGACGAGCTTTTCATGAGGATCAAGGTGCAGGGAGAGTCTGAAGAGGCGACAGCCCTTGCTGCTTATGCCTCAGCAAATATCAGGACACAGGCAGCCAGGCTGGCTGCACTCACAGAGGCTGTGAGGGAGAGGATCATGCGGCATGCATCCATTGCAGGCGATACGTTTGAACAGCTCCAGAAGAGCAGATACCAATATTACCGTGGAGTGATCGATCTCCTCGATTCAGAGATGATCTTCATGCAGACAGGCGTTGACCTGATTGGATACGCATATCCCGAAGGTGCGTTATCCGAACCGCCGGAGCGTGTAAGGGCCATTTCGGATGACCCCTTAAGGTCAAGGATGCTTGACCCTGATTGGTTTGTATCGGAAACAAAAGTACCGGGCGGCAGCGCCCGCATCCTGGGATCGGGAAAGCCTGCACCCAGGGACGTTGAGGCATCGGCTGCCTCAATGATCAGCCGGTTAAAAGAAGAAAAAGGATCGTCGATAAATGCCGATGCTTCAATGCCGAAATCGGTATATGTGTGGGATGCCTCTGCTTTTCTGGCTCCTGAAACAAGGCGGTCTTCGCTTAATGAACTTAAGGCAAGAGGTTTTGACCATTTTCTGATATCTTTCACAGCCGATCAGATCGGTAAATTGGATAATTATTACAACAGAATGGAGCTTCAAGACCTTCTTTCCGCATCGCAGAACATGGGCATTAGAGCAGATCTGCTTCTGGGGGAGCCGACATGGCTTTATCCCGATAAACGGAGGGAGCTTATAAAGATCATTGAAAAAATGAAAAGGTTCAGGTTCAAAGGACTGCACCTTGATATCGAACCCGATTCACTGCCCGGTGCCGAAGGGAAGAGGGAAGAGCTCCTTGTTCAGCTGACGGATACTCTCAAAGAGGTCAAAAATGCCTCTGATATGAATTTATCAATATCGGTCCACCCAAGGTATCTTGAGGGAGACCTAGGAGCACTCTCCTCACGGCTATTCGCAGGTCTGGGGCTTGAATACACTGCAGTAATGATATATACAACAGATCCGGATACGGCGGCAAAGCGAATGAGGGATATCATGCTGATGCATCCATCTTTATGTTTTCGCCTTGCCCAGAGTGTAGAAAGGGCCCTTCCGCCTCAAGAGAGCTACTTTTCCTCAGGCATGGATGTCTACAGAGAGAGCATGGGGGGCATATCTTCTGAGCTTTCAAACATGAGTAAGTTCAGAGGCGTGATAATTCAAGCCTGGGAAGACATTGGAGGGATGCTTAGATGAGGGTGTCTTTTTCTGAAACAAAAAATAAAGATCCTGAAATCAGGTCGGGAGTAAAAATACCGTATGCCCCCGGCAAGAGGAGGATATCAAAGCTTCTCTGGTGGATGATAATGGCCTTTGTATTCACTCCTTTTTTAGTGCTTCTATGGTATGTTTTCGTCGGTTGGTTTTTTAGTTCATCGCCCGGGGTAATTTCAATGAACAGCTTTGCAGTAAGGGCACCTGAAAAAGTGTACGTTGCCGATATACCGGTCAAGAAAGGTTCAGATGTTGCATCCGGGACTGTTGCAGCCAGACTCGTCCGTCAGCCTTCATTGGAACTCCTGAATCAGATAGCACTCATGAAAGCAGAAAGGGATTCAATAAAGGCGGGGCTGGTCGCAATGTCCAATGATCCCGGGCGCTCGTTAACTCTTATAGACCAAAACATTGCTTTTTTCAAAAAAGAGGCAGAGACAATGAAAAATTTAATGGAACAGGGAGCAGCTACCAGAGCTGAATTTGCAACCGCCGAATCACGCCTTCGTTCTGCAATGGCGGAACGTGAAGCAGCCCTTTCAATTAAAATTGACGATACGCCTCAAAAAACGATGGATCAAAGGATAAAATATTTTGATATGAGCATTAAATATCTTGAAGAACTGGCAGGGGCTTCTTTTGAACTTCTTTTCAAAGGGACCGGCAGAGTTCAGTCAATAGCTGCTTTCCCCGGGCAGACACTGAACCAGGGGGACGAGATCCTGTGGGTAGCAGACCCGGATTCAGCTATTATCGAAGTCTACGTTGAACCTGAAAATTTCAAAAAGATAAAGCTTGGAACAGAAGTGAATGTATTGCTGCCCGGCAGATCGAGGGCGATCAAAGCAGTTCTGGAAGAAATGCCAACAATGTCTCAGAACACCCCAGGAGGACTGACGAACCGAATATCAGCCGCTCCCCGCAGCGTGAAAGTATACCTGACCCCTAAAGAGCCGCTGCTGAAAGAAGAACTTGTTGAGGGACTGCCCGTAAAGATCAGTTGGGGAATAAGATCTTTTTTCTAGGAGGAATTGACGGATGGGAGAATATAACATATACAGGATCCTTCTTGGAGAGAGCCCGACACATCACTCAGAGCAAAAAGTCGAAGACTTTTGCTCTGCGGCAGAACTTCTGGATAAAAAAAGACTGCCCGGCATAGTTATTATTGATGGGGTGAAAGGTAAAACAGCTTCAGAAGCGCTTATGATCCTGTCGGAAATTGTGAAACTACGAAGGTCCCCGGCATTTTGCTGCGCTCCCATTTATCTTTCTCAGACCATGCCGCAAATTGACATGCTTGCAGACGGAGTAACGTCAGACATCGAAGACAGGCTCACCGATGCCTGTGCAATACTTGAAAAAGTGATCAGACTAAGATCAGAGGACCTTATCGAAAACTATAATCTAAGGTTGCTTACTTATATGTACGTCAGAGGAGAAGGATATGTCATTTCACCCATATGTTCGCCCTTCTCGCCGTGGGTCTACTCTTATCCCGAAGCTGCATTGCTTCTGGACAGTTCTGAGCTGTCATCAAAAATTCTGAAACCGGAGGATTACAACGGTTTAGACAGGGTAAGATCATTTAAATTTGACAAGGAAATGGTAATGGCGCTCAAGGTCGTCTGTTTTCTCGAAGAAAACGGTTATCTTAAGAAGGGGGCACTTTCAGACAGGATAAGAAAATGCCCTAAATGTAAGACAGGACACTTAAACTATGTTGATCTCTGTCCAAGCTGCGGAAGCATTGATTTTGAGAAAAAAAATATGATCCATTGTTTTGTATGCGGTCATGTGGCACCGGATGACGATTTCAAAAAAAACATGTCATTTGTATGTCCGAAATGCGGCAGTGTGCTCAGGCACCTGGGAAGTGACTACGACCACCCCCTCGAGTCACATCAATGCAATGACTGCGGAACAAAATTTATCGAGCCTGACGTTAAGGCTGATTGTCTGTTCTGCAAAACCAGAACTTCACCGGAGGATCTGGTCGCGATAAATGTCTACGGCTACGAGCTTACGGATAAGGGAACTGCAGCTGCCCGGACAGGGAAAATGCAAATGGAAGTCCAGCTGTTCGACGGACAAAACAACCTGATCTTGATTTATTTCTGCAAATTGCTCGAGTGGCTGCGCGAGTACAGGGATCGTTACCCGGATGAAGTTTTTTCACTTCTGGGCATCAGATTCGCAAATCTTTATGAGGCGCAGAATATTTTCGGAGAAGAATTCTACGAAAAATTGATGGATGAACTTACATCACGAATAAGGGCCATGGTAAGGGCTACTGACCTGACTACGAGCTCGGCCCCCGACACATTTTGGGTACTTCTCCCAAGGACCCCTTTGGATAGATCAACGGTGATCGCGGAGCGAATTGAAGCGCTGAACGATCTTATTCAGACAAAATCGGAAAATAATATACGGATAAAGGCACATTGTTTTGAGATTCCGGCTGGAGAAAGAGAAGTCTCTGTAGAGAAGTATCTGAGTGATTTTTCCGAGGCCCTCTGAGAAACGCAAAGGCTGAATCATGGAAGAATATGCCGATTCCTTTATAATTCAGTATTTGACCCCATTTATCGATAACGGCGCATGGTCGCTTTTGCTGAAATTTATGCCTTTTGTGCTTTTCTTTGAATTGCCGCTTACGCTTCTGGTTTTGATGGGGGTCATAAAATACTCTGTATTAAGGAGGTTTGAGGGAGAGAGACGTCCCTATTTCCCCCCTGTTTCCTGTATTATCACTTGCTACAGCGAAGGCCGCGATATTCAACAGACCATCAGGTCACTGACGGATCAGATATACCCGGGGAAAATTGAGATCCTTGCGATGATAGACGGGGCGGCCCAAAATGCACATACTTACGAAGCTGCGATCGAAATGTCCGACTACGTATCCGGCTTTGAAAACAGAAAGCTGGTCATAGTTCCGAAGTGGCAGAGAGGCGGGCGTGTTTCAAGCCTGAATACGGGACTGAATTTTTCAAACGGGGAGATCATAATGGCTTTGGACGGGGATACCTCGTTTGACAACAATATGGTCGAGAGGGTCACAAGACATTTTGAGGACCCTGCGGTAAGCGCAGTATCAGGCTGCCTGCGCGTCAGAAATGCCGATGAGTCTCTTGCGGCAGCTCTTCAGGCTATTGAATACTTTGTCTCCATACAGTCCTCTAAAACGGGTTTAAGTTCTTTTAATGTAGTCAACAATATATCCGGGGCTTTCGGTGTTTTCAGAAAAAGTGTCCTTGAGCTTGTTGGCGGCTGGGATGCCGGAACAGCAGAAGATCTGGATATGACCTTGCGTATAAAAAATTACTTTGGCCGATACAAAAAAAAATTCAGGATAATTTTTGATCCTGAGGCAATAGGTCATACTGACGTACCGGCGACGTTTAAGGGTTTTTTTAAACAGCGTTTAAGGTGGGACGGAGACCTCTCATTTTTATACTTCAGGAAACACAGGCCCTCTTTTAAACCCCAGCTTCTGGGGTGGCCTAACTTTCTCATGATAATTTTTAACGGGCTTTTTTCGCAGATAGCCATGCCCTTTTTGATTTTTGTCTATATGATCTGGCTATTTGTGAAATTTCCGATCGAATACTCCATCGCTATGCTTTTGATCGTTTACATTTTTTATTTTTTATTATTGCTTTTTATATACCTCATTTTTGTTGCATGCCTTTCAGAAAGACCTGAAGAAGATCTGTCAAGGCTCTGTTTCCTCCCTGTAGTTCCTCTGTTTGCCTTTGCCGCACGCATGAACAGTCTGATAGCTACCGTGTGGGAACTTACGGGACGGGGGCACAGAGACACTGCAATGGCCCCATGGTGGGTCACCAAAAAAAGCAAATTCTGATCTTATAACCTGAAAAGGTCAAATGTTATCTTAGCCAGCAGGAAGATCAGAACGACGATCATCATCGGGCGGATGAACCTGCCGCCCTTCTTTAATGCGTAAGCAGCCCCGATGTAATTGCCTATGATGTTGCAGATCCCGGCAGGTATGGCTATCTGGTAGTAGACGGTCCCTGCAAGCGCGAAAGTAAGCAGGGAGGCATAGTTGGATGCCAGGTTGACTATCTTTGCGTTCCCGGAGGCGGTTTTAAGGTCGTACTTCATCACCGAAGAAAATGCGAAGATGGCAAAGGTGCCTGCTCCGGGGCCGAACATCCCGTCATATCCGCCTATCAGGAAGCCTATCAGCAGCGATAAAAAGAGGCTTGCCCGACGTGATATAGAGTGTGAGAGATCATCTTCCCCCATATCTTTTTTCAGGAAGATAACTACTGCGGCAAGGGGGAGTATTATCAGAAGCATGGTCTTGAGGACATGGCCCGGGATCATAAGGACTATGGATGCGGCGATCCCGGAGCCGATAAAGGAACTGAATGCCGCAAGGAGCGAGGACCTTATGTTAACTGCTCCCGCTTTCCAGAATTTGAATACGGACAGGGTAGTCCCGCAGGCGCTTGAAAATTTATTGCAGCCGAATGCGAAATGAGCTGGCATCCCTGTAAATACATATGCAGGGAGCGCTATGATCCCCCCGCCTCCGGCAGACGCATCAACAAAGCCGGCCAGTCCTACCAAAAGGCAGACAAAAGCCAGCACCGGCAAAGTGACAGTGAATTCAGTCCCCAATTGATCTGCCTGCGTTAAGTCGCTGAATTTCGGAAATAATGACTCTTTTTATTTAAGGCAGTCGCAGATCTCTGTATTTACGCCGCTGCCGGGTCCCACTTCGAGTGCACTGATCTTTATCTTCCCCTGCCTGTGGAGAGAGAGCGCGAGGGAAATGATCGTTGAACAGCTTACTCCGATGCGTTTTGAGAGCTCCTCCGGATCCAGTTTGCCCGTTTCTTCCGCTGCAGCCATTATTTCCTCACCGAGGCATGATACCCACTGGCTGAACAGGGCCTGCATCTCAGGTGTATTTGATGACGCAGTCTGGCTAAGCGTAATTACTGATTCGAAGATCCGTGCCGAAACAAGCTCAAGTGAATGTACCAGCATCTTCATGTCCTGTTGTTCCAGCGTTTTTGAGTCTATATTCATAAAAATCCACTCCTGTTTCTGTGTTTTTCCAAGCTCACTGATTATATAATAGCTGGGAATATTATCAACCGGGTTTTTCCCCATAGAGGATGTGTTGCAATGTCGCTTCATACTATAGAAGGAAGATCACTGGGGGTGCTCTCTGATACGCACGGAAGTTTCCCGGCATGGAGGTCTGCTCTTTCCCTTTTTCAAAACGCAGATGCTATCCTTCACGCGGGAGATGTCCTCTATCATGGTCCGCGGAATCCCATTCCCGGAGGTTATACTCCGGCAGACCTTGCCGAAGCTATAAACATCTATAAGGGAACATTGCTTATAGCAAGGGGAAATTGTGATGCCGACGTTGACCAGATGGTGCTTACACCTTTGCTTGCGCCATATGTATCCATATGGTGGAACGGAAGAAAGATCCTCATGATGCATGGTGACAATTTTCCGCTTTTCAGGCAGATGGCACTCGATTCAAATGTCGATCTGGCTATATCCGGCCATACACACATAGCCTCTGTAGTAAGAGAAAGGGGTACCGTATTCCTTAACCCCGGATCGACTACGATACCAAAGGGCAAGGATCCGGCAAGCGCAGCCGCAGTTGACGAAAAAGAGATCAGGATAATGACGCTGGAAGGGAGAATCCTGCACAGTGAAAAATGGTGAGGTAAACTATGGCCAGATCTTCAGGAGGCGAAGCTTCTGGCCCCAGATCTTCTGGCTCACAGTGCTCTCATCGGGATGTGCGCTGAGCTGTATCTTCGATTCTGCCCCCTTGCTTATCGCTTCGGTCCTTGTAACATTCCTCGGGCTCACGGAAAGCAGCAGGTGGACCCACAAGACCAACCTGCTCATATGTGCAGCCGGAGCAGTGGCAGGTTCTGTATGCGGTGTTTTTTCCTGGTTTGACACTGCCTCTGTTTTCCTGCTTCTTGTAGCGGCGGGGGGATTTATGCTCTACTACAGGGATTCAGGCAGAAAGTTCATTGATGCGATAGGAAAGTTCTCATCGGACATATCAAATGAAAAGGACCTGACATCCCTTGTATCCTCTTCTGCTGAAAAAATCTCGGAGATGACCGGAGGGAGTGAGGTCTTCATAGCCGTCAGTGACGGATCAGGCGGAATGCACATGCCTGCCTGCAGGGGGAGACTTGCCTCTGATGTTCCGAGGAACGGAGGAGCTGCCTGGAAAGTATTTGCATCCGGCAGACCGTATGTTGCATCCAGGGTGGAAAGCTCAAAAGACCTCCCTTTTTACAGGGACGCAAGATCCCTCATGTCAGTGCCGCTCTTTGCCGGGGGCGAAAAAGTCGGAGTTCTCCAGACAGAATCACGCTTAGCCGGAGCATTTTCCGAAGAGGACCTGGAGAAACTGGTGTCGATCGCCTTTGTACTTTCGCACTCCTTATATGTAAAATTATACTCCGAGAGCATTAAAAAAACGGAGGCAAAGCTTACGTGATGATTTTGATAGATATGCATATCCACAGCAACTATTCCGACGGCACTCTGAGCGTTGAGTCAATAGCAAGAGCTGCCAAAAAACGCCATCTTGCCTTTGTAAGCCTTACGGACCATGACACTACGGAAGGTCTTGCCCCTTTCCTGTCAGCATGCAGGGAATGCGGGGTGGGAGCACTGACGGGGATAGAGCTTTCTGCGGATTCTGATTTTACACTCCATATACTGGGATACAGGATAGAGAGGAACCACCCGCCCCTGCAGAAAAGGCTTAATGAGATAAGGGAAAACAGGGATTCCAGGAATCACAGGATATGCAAAAAACTGCAGGACCTGGGCCTTGACATCCAGATAGAGGATGTTACAGCTCTCTCCGGCGGACAGGTGGTCGCGAGGCCCCACATTGCAAGGCTCATGATGCAGAGGGGGTACGTTTCCAGCGTTGGAGAGGCATTCGCAAAATATATCGGATACGGCGGAAGTGCCCACGAACCCAGGGTTAGGCTGTCGGCAGAAGAGTGCATTTCCCTCATAAGGGATGCAGGAGGTCTTGCCGTTCTGGCGCATCCGGCTCAGACCTATCTTGAAGACGATGCAATGGAGAAACTTCTGAGGGATCTTAAGGAGAAAGGTCTCTGGGGGATAGAGTCCCTATATTCGGGGCACAGCCCGGAAATAACATACAAATACCTGAAAATGGCAGATAAATACGACCTTTATTCCACTGCCGGATCTGACTTTCACGGGACAAACAGCCACGGAGTCGAGATGGGCGTTGCAGTCAGCGAGGGTTTTCTGCCCTGGGCAAGGCTTGGGGTAAATATATGAATGACAGTCGGCGGTCATGCTGAACGATGTCTCAGCGACCGAGCGAAGATGATCAAATTAAAACAATCCGGTGGAGGTATAACGACATGAAAATCATGGATTTCCGCAGCGACACGGTAACGAAGCCATCTGAAGAGATGCGCAGGGTAATGGCCTATGCAGAGGTAGGCGACGACATTTACGGCGATGACCCGTCATCCAATGACTTGTCAAAATATGCCGCCGAGATCACGGGCAAAGAGGCGGCCATATATACGTGCTCGGGGACTATGGGAAACCTGCTTGCATTTCTTTCAGCGGGACGCCACGGCGAAAGCCTGCTGGCAGGCAAAAGGTCACATGTCTGGAATGCCGAGGTAGGAGGTTTTTCAGCAGTTGCAGGGCTCTGCCCCTATCCCCTGAATGATGACGAGGGCATACCCATGGCAGAGGATCTTGCCCCGGCGAACAGGGCGGACAATAACATCCACCACCCCGATACTACGATACTCTGTCTGGAAAATACCCACAACTACACAGGGGGCATTGCAGTATCCCCGGAGCGTTTCGCCAAAGTCGCGAGAGAGGGGCACAGGCTGGGTTTCCATGTACATCTTGACGGGGCGAGGATATTCAACGCCTCCGTATATCACGGAGTAGATGTTAAAGTATTCACCGATGAGGTCGATTCTGTGCAGTTCTGCCTTTCCAAGGGGCTAGGAGCGCCTATGGGATCTATGCTGTGCGGATCCCGCGAATTCATTGAAAGGGCCAGGAAGGCAAGGAAAAGGATAGGCGGCGGGCAGCGTCAGGTCGGGATAGCCGCGGCGGCCGGCCTCTATGCGCTCAGAAATAATATCCCGAGGCTTTCCGAAGACCACGACAACGCGAGGCTGCTCTGTGAACTCCTTATAAAGGGCGGAGTAAAAGTCGAGGAAGTTCCCAACATGACGAACATGATATTCTTCCCCATGCTGGAAGGCTATCCTTCTGACGAGCACTTTGTCAGTGCCTGCAAAGAACGCGGACTGCTTCTCAACGCTCTGTCGCCCAGAAGGGTGCGTCTGGTTACGCATCTTGACGTAAACAGGGAAGATGTTGAAAGGGCCGCATCTATAATACTTGAGGTGATCTCTCAGTGACCGATTTCCTCTCCCGGGAGGAAGTCGCATCCCTCTCGTCCTGGATGTTGGAGGAGGCTCTGCGCGGAGGCGCGGCAGGGGCAGACGTATTGTATTCTGAAGGTGCCGGATCCGGGATCTCACTTAAGGATGGCGAGATCGAGGAGTCTGTTACAGGATTTACCGCAGGTATCGGGATCAGGACCATCATGTCTGACGGCAGACAGGGAATATCTTACGGCAACAGGCTTGACAGGCTCTCTCTCAGGGAGCTTGTTGAATGGAGCCTTTTTAACTGCAGGAACTCTGAACCGGAAGAGGGGATCCGTCTTTATGAGGGCAGACTGATCTCCGACCCGGCCCTGGATCTTGAAGACCCTGAAATATTGGCTCTCACCCCCGGCAGGAGGCTTGAATTCTGCAGGATAATGACGGAAAGCGCCAGGTCGGCAGACAAGAGCATCATCTCGGTCAGAAGTGCTGCCTGGCATGACGGATGGGGGGCTTCCTTCTACTGCACCACTACGGGACTTCAGGGATGGGAGCGGGGAAGCAGCGCGAACTGCGGCGTGACAGTCATCGCAAGCGACGGAAAGAATACCGAGATGGGCGGTCATGGGATAGAATCCAGAAGGCTTGATGAGCTGGACATAAGGCAGACTGCACTAAAAGCTGCAGAAAAGACAGTCTCCGCACTGGGAGGAAGTCCGGTAAGGACAGGGCCCTATACTATAGTTATTGAGCCTGAGACGGCGGCATCGCTGGCAGATGTGATCGGAGACCTTTTCTGTGCACCCGAGATACATAAGGGCAGGTCAATGATGAAGGAAAAGATCGGCACCGAGGTAGCATCTTCCTGTGTCACGCTTGTTGACGACGGAAGGATACCATGGAAAGCAGGCACCGGTTCATGGGATGCGGAGGGTGTGCCGACAGGCAGGACTGTACTCATTGAAGGTGGTGTTGCCCGCTCTTACCTGTATAATCTTCAGTATGCATGGAAAGACGGGGTCAGCTCTACAGGGAATGCCTGCAGGGGCCTTTCTTCCCTTCCCGACGTCGGCACTTCAAATCTGGTGCTTGAAGGCGGGAGCGAAACACCGGCATCCCTGATATCAAGTGTAAGTTCGGGTCTGTATATTACGGAGCTTATGGGGCTTCATACCATTGATCCGATAAGCGGAGATTTTTCAGTAGGCGCAAAGGGACATCTTATCAAAAAAGGCAGGATCGCAAGGCCTGTAAGCGGAGTCACGATAGCCTCCAATCTGAAGGACCTTTTGCATAACATTGCCGCAGCCGGATCCGACGTCACATTTTTCGGGTCCACAGCGGCTCCGACATTGGTGGTGGAAAATATTGTTGTTGCAGGTGAATAAAAAAATCATCAGGGCATTATCAATTGTCCTCCTTCTTCTGCTCATGGGAACAGCTGCATCGGCAGAGACCCTTTCCCTTTGGTACGGAGACATAAAAAAGGGGGACATTTCAGCCAGGACAAACCAGCTTAAGGGCAGAGATGTAGCCGTAGAAGAGGTTATATCCTCCCTTGGTCTTTCGAGGACAGGAAATCTTCAGGGTATAGTAGTAACGATAGACGGCAAAAAAATGGAGTTCTGGAACAACTCAAGCGTTGTAAGGGTGAACGGAGCGATAGTAAGCCTGCCATATCCAATAGCCGTGGAAGACGGACACTGGTGGGCAGACTCAAAGTCGATGATCTCCATACTTGATCAGTTTTATGTCCAGATAGGGAAAAAACCGGGCATGAGATGGTCTGAGCCCGGACAGACACCACCCCAGGCCGAAAAGCCCCGAGAAGAAGCCCTTACTAAAGAGTCTCCGGGAAAAGAACTTACTGCGGAACCTGAAAAACCTGTTGCGACAGTAAGAAAAGAAGAGATTATCCCTGTTCCGGTCAGGGCCGCTCCGGGAAGCATGAGACCCATAGTTGTCCTTGACGCGGGCCATGGCGGTCATGACCCGGGAGCTGTGGCCAACGGGATAAGGGAAAAGGATCTAAACCTTAAGGCTGTTCTGAGGCTCGGAGAAATGCTTAAGGAGTATGGCGTGGATGTAAAATACACCAGGAAAACGGACGTATACCTAAAGCTTGCCGAACGAAGCGCTTATGCAAACAACAGCAAGGCAAATGTTTTTGTCAGTGTCCACTGCAACGCGATGCCCAGAGGAAAGAATGCAGCGGGGCTGGAATTCTATATCATGGCCCCTCCCTCGGACAAGGATGCAATGCAGCTGGCCATCTATGAAAACAAGGAGATCAGCGGGGGAGCCGAGACTCCTCAGGACGTCCGGCGTGCCGATGAAAAAACCAGGCTGCTGCTGAAAATACTGGGAGACATGCAGCAGAATGACAAGATAAATGAGAGTACAACTCTAACTGAGGTCCTTCACAGTTCTGCATTGTCGTCGGGACTTCCGATAAGAAAGGTAAGGCAGGCTCCCTTTTACGTTCTCCGGGGAGCAGGAATGCCCTCCGTTCTGATCGAACTGGGCTACCTGACAGACAGGACCGAGGCACAGAAACTTAATTCAGCAAGCTACAGGGATGCCCTTTGCAGGAGTTTTGCAAGAGGCATAGTAAGTTATTTGAACGATCATCCGGTCACGGCGGAGTGACCCGGTCACAGGAGGAATAATTATGAGGGATCCTGAGGAAAGAACCCGCCATTTTATTATAAGAAAGAAAAAGGAAGAAGATATGGACGAGCCGTCTGTAAGGCGTTCATCTGCCGGGTCAGAGGACAACGGGCTCCGCAAAAGGAACATGCCGCACGAAGATGAGAAGGATGATATTCGTGCCGGTTTTTTTGCAAGGCTTTCAGGAAAAGGAAATCCTGACGGGCGGAGTCCGGACGAGAACCGCAGCAGGCGCAGGAATGAGGAGTACTATGAGGATGATGAATTTGAAGAGGAAGAAGATGAAAGCAGAAAGGCTCCTCTTCTTGTAAGAGTATTTGCATGGCTGGGACTTCTGGCGATTTTTTTCGTATCCGGATATCTCGGAGCCAATTATTTCTTCAATTGGGCCGACAAAAGAGGGGGACCAAGAGTCGGCAACGTTGTAGGAAGCGGCACAGAAGCCCAAATGGTAAGCACGGCATCAAATGTTTCGGGAGGATCAGCAAATGCAAAGTATCTCCTTTACATACCTGACGGTACCGGTTTTACGTCCAGGGAGATAGAGATAAAGAGGGGAATGGCTGAAGAAGACATCGAAAAAGTCCTCTCAGTATACATAGACGGACTCAAAGAGAGTAAAATGCTCGACAACAGTGTAAGGGTACTCAATATTTTCAGGAGCGGCGACTGGCTTTATCTGGATATTACCGGAGCCTTCAGCTCTTCACTGAAGACTCTGGGCAAGGATAAAGGTTCAATGGTTATAACGGGGCTTGTGCGTACCATGAGGGACAATTTTTCACCGATCAGGAAGGTCAAGTTCTACATAGACGGCAAAGAATCAGGGGAAAAGACCCCCGTGGACCTGACAGGTCCATGGGAAATAAACTGACGGGGTATGATGCAGATGAGGATCGACGGAAGAGAGCCGTTTGAGCTGAGGCCTATTAGGTTTGAAAGAGGTTTCAGCAGATATGCTGAGGGTTCTGTACTTGTGGAATGGGGCAATACCAAGGTGCTTTGCACTGCCTCGGTCGAAGAGAAGGTGCCCCCCTTTATGAGAGGTACCGGCAGCGGATGGATCAGCGCAGAATATTCGATGCTTCCCAGGTCTACCCACCAGAGGACCCAAAGGGACATAAGCAAAGGAAAGCCAAATGGCAGGGGGACCGAAATACAGCGGCTGATAGGTAGATCCCTGAGGGCAGCCGTTGATATGACAAGACTCGGAGAGAGAACTGTCTGGATAGACTGTGATGTGCTTCAGGCAGACGGAGGTACAAGGACTGCGTCCATATCTGCGGGCTATGTTGCACTCATTGATGCGCTCAGATGGATGGTATCGAGATCCCTTTTACCCGAATTGCCCATGAAAACTCAGATAGGTGCGGTAAGCGCAGGCATAGTGAACGGAGTGCCTATGCTCGACCTTTGCTACGAAGAGGACTCGGCTGCAGATGTTGATGCAAATATAGTCATGACATCGTCAGGAGAATTTGTAGAACTTCAGGGAACCGGTGAAGGAGGGGTATTCTCCAGGGCGGAACTTGACCGGATAGTGAGTCTTGGCTGGAAAGGAATATCCGAGATACACCTTCTTCAGGCGGAAGCACTTAAGCTGACAGAAGAAGAAAGGTCTGTTCTTTCAGGATGCAGATAGTCCTTGCCAGCGGTAACAGAAATAAATACCGTGAAATGAAAGATGCGTTTGAGCCTATAGGAGCAGAACTATTGTTCGGCGGGGATCTTGAGGCAGACTTTGATGTTGATGAAACGGGCGCCAGCTATAGGGAAAACGCACTGCTCAAGGCTTCGGCATGGTCAAAAAAAACTGGAATTGCAGCGATCGCTGACGACAGCGGTATCGAAGTCTATGCACTTGGCGGAGCCCCGGGAGTTCGTTCGGCGCGGGTAGTTCCGGGTACTGATGAGGACAGGACAAAATGGCTGCTGTCAGAGATGGAGGGCATTAAAGACAGAAGCGCCCGTTTTGTGTCGTGCATAGCCGTAGTCTTTCCCGACAGTCAGGTGCCGCTTGTCTTTGAAGGAATATGCAGAGGAACTCTGGCCAATGCCCCTTCCGGCACCGGAGGATTTGGTTACGATCCCATATTTATCCCTGAAGGTTATGAAAAAACCTTTTCGGAACTGGGCGATGAAATAAAAACTAAAATTTCTCATCGTGCCATGGCAATAAAAGGTATAGCAGAAATGCTGATACCTGTGTTACAATACTATGCTGTACGTACTATGGAAAATTCCCGGTCTTTGCAGGAGAAGTGACCCGACCGCTGGAATAGATAAAACTCTGGAGGTGTGGTTTGTGAAAATCCTTCTTGGAATACTTCACATCCTTGTTTGTGTAGCTCTTATTGGAGTCATTATGATGCAGCACAGAAAAAGCGGTGGGTTCACCGGAGCGTTTGGCGGAGGCGGAACACAGGCAGATACAGGCGGTACATGGCAGAGGATGTCTTCTCTTACCAAGATAACTGCAGGTCTGATGCTCGCCTTTATGATCCTATCCATCCTGCAGGTCGTTGTAAGATAGGCTGTCGCCATGCCGCTCAAAAGGCTTGACAGCCAGAAAGACATCGCTTCGTTCAGTGAGACGGAAGGCCGCCTTTTTTCGGCAACACATGAGGAACTGCTTACAGGCTGGACTACAGACATTTACTTTCTCAAGACCAGGGATGTGCTACGGTCGGCCGGACTGCTCGAGACTCCTGTAGTCGCTGAGGTATTTACCAGAAAGAGCGGAATTTTTGCAGGTCTTGAAGAGATGCTTCGCCTTTTCAGGACTTTCCCTGATCCGCCTGAAGTCGAGGCCGTTCCGGAAGGTTCTTCTTTTGAAGCAAAAGAGGTCCTTGTAAGGATCAAGGGAACATACGAATCGTTTGGGCTTTACGAAACAGTGCTTCTTGGCATGCTCGCCTCGTCCACAGGTTGGGCAACAGCTGCCCGTGAGTGTGTGGACGCGGCTGAGGGAAGGAATGTACTCTGCTTTGGTGCAAGGCATGTACATCCTGCAGTGGCCCCGGTAATGGAGAGGGCGGCTAAAATAGCCGGCTGCAGCGCTATGAGCTGCATACTTGCAGCGAAACTATGCAAGGAAGAGCCTAAGGGGACCATACCGCATGCCGCGATATTGATCGTAGGCGATACGGTAAGGATGGCTCAGCTTTATGACAGCCAGATCCCTGCCGAAGAACCGCGCATAGTCCTTGTTGACACCTTTAAGGATGAAGCGGAAGAGACCATGAGGGTCGCTGAGTGTCTCGGCGACAGGCTTTCAGGCATCAGGCTCGATACACCGGGTGAACGCGGCGGAGTTACTCCTGACCTTGTCCGCGAGATCAGGTGGAGGCTTGATGCTGCCGGTCACAGTAAAGTCCAGGTTATAGCTACCGGAGGACTGACCCCGGACAGGATACGGCTTATGAATGATGCCGGAGCAAGCGTTTACGGAGTTGGCAGTTACATAACCCACGGTACGCCAAGGGATATGACGATGGACCTCAAGATGGTAGACGGGAGACCGATCGCCAAGAGGGGACGCCTTCCCGGAATAATTGAAAATCAGAGGCTTGAACGCGTACTCTAGACCCGCTTCCGTTTTCCCCCACGTTAACGGGAGTGCTCTGAACGCCGGTGCGTCCGCGCACGTATGCCACGGCTTTGGAGGCTCGGAAGAGTAGCTTTGAGAAATATAAAAATAAAAATTAGTGTCCCACTTTTTTGAGGAGGAAGATCCATGATAGGCACACGTTCTTTCATGGCTAAAGGTGCAGAAGTCGAACGTAAATGGTATGTTATCGACGCGACTGACAAACATCTTGGCCGTCTTGCAGTTAAGGTAGCCCGTATCCTTTCGGGAAAACATAAGCCGACATATACTCCCCACGTTGATACAGGCGACTTTGTAGTCGTGGTCAACGCGGAGAAGGTCGGTCTCACAGGCAAAAAGCTCCTGCAGTCCACCATTACCACACACAGCCTTTACCCCGGCGGACTTAAGACCCTCACATACCAGCAGGTTCTGGAGCGTCGTCCTGAGCGTCTGATAGAGAGAGTCATATGGGGCATGCTGCCCAAGACCAAACTTGGACGCGATATGTATCGCAAACTTAAAGTATATGCCGGTCCGAGCCATCCCCACCAGGCTCAGAAACCCGAGCAGATAGACTAGGAGATAGGGGTGTAAAAAATGGCAGTTAAGAAAAAAGAGACAGCAGCCCCTGTATCCTTTATTTGGGGTACAGGCAGAAGAAAGAACGCTATCGCCCGCGTACGTATCTGCGAAGGTGACGGTAAATTTCTCATCAACAACAGGGAAGTAAACGATTACCTCCCAAGATTCTACTGGGCTTCACAGGCAGTCCAGGCGCTTAAGATAGCCGGGATCGAAGGCAAGATCGATGTCTTCGTCAACGCACACGGCGGCGGACTCACCGGTCAGGCCGGAGCAGTAAGGCTTGGTGTTGCAAGGGCTATCCTAAAGATGTTCCCTGCGGCACGCCCCTCCCTTAAGAAGGCAGGGCTCCTTACCCGCGACTCGCGTATGGTCGAGCGCAAGAAGGTCGGACTCAAGGGCGCAAGAGCCAACAAGCAGTTCTCAAAGCGTTAGTAAATATCGGTACATATGCGAAGTTAGCTTCGCAGTTCTTGTTGAAAGTCCCTTTACGTTTAGCGTAACGGGGCTTTTTTTATGGTTATTTGTCGGGCAGATTTAGCGGGTCATCCAAAACACAATAAATGATAGTGACCGAATCTGTATACTCGGTCTATCCGATGTATTTTTTGATATTAAAAAATCTTTTCTGCAAAAGGATTTTCCTTGACATATACAAAACCAATATGATAAGTTTTTGAAGTTGATAATATGTTTTTTGTTTAAGTCTGTGATACATCAATATGTGAGTTGGATTTCATCCAAAGAGGGAGAGGATAGCAGAAAGCGATCCTTTTTTATTATGTTTGTTCAAATAATTATTTAAGAAGGGTGTGGTTTTTTTTATGAAAAGGTCATGTGGTTATGTTTTTGCAATCGTTATTTTATCAATGATAATTATTCCAATACTTGGGTCTCCCGTAATGGCAGCAACTTATAGGGGATGGGTACAGACAACCGACGCAACTTTTGGCAGCGGGGACAGTTTTTACAACAAAAATTTGTCGATTTTTCCTTACTCTCCAGCCATCCCTACTGCTCTCACAATAACAGGAGGCACAACTACCCTGAACGGGTCAACAGTTCTTGGTTATAGAGGCATTTTTATATCACCTTCAGGAGAATTTGCAGGAGCGGTACTTAACGGGGCTTCGGTTTCAACGCGTGTAAATATTATTCCGGGAAGTTACTGGGCAGCTGTTGCCGTTGAGGATACTGGAGCATGGGCTGAAATCAATGACAGTACAATAACAGGAAACGGGATTGGAACTCATGGAGTTCTTGCCGCAAATTCAGGCATTGTGTCGATTTTCGACTCGTTTGTAACTGCCAACGGAATAGGTTCAAATGGATTGTATGCGGAAGACGGTGGTTATATTGAAATGTCCGGCGGTTCGGTAACCGCGAACGGAGCAGGAGGCAGCGCTGTAAAAGCGGAAGGCGCATCTTCAGGCATATTGATAAATAATAATGCCGTAATTAGTAGCAACGGCGCAGGCGTAACCGGCCTGTATGCCGAAAATGGCGGCAGCATAGCAATGTTTGGCGGATCAGTTTCTACGGCGGGTACAGCAAGCCATGCCGTGATTTCCAGCGGCAGCGATTCGGAAGTCGATATTGAAGATGCAGATGTTTCAACTTCAGGACTTGGCTCATATGGACTTTATGCAGATGATTCAGGTCGTATCGAAATGTCCGGCGGTTCCGTTTCCACGTCAGGGTTGCTTGGAAGTTATGCCGTTCGTTCCAGCGGAGACAGTTCTGTTGCTCTTGATGGTGTTGATGTTTCCACTAAAGGTGTATGGAACAGCTCTATAGGACTTTATGCATACGGACTATATGCAGATGATGGCGGCAGTGTAGGGATGATAGGCGGTTCTGTCTATACATCAGGTGCTCTCAGCCATGCAGTGAGGTCCGAGGGCGACGGTTCATCGGTCCTGCTTGGTAATGGTCCGGTAATATCAACAATAGGGATATCCGCGTATGGGCTCTATGCAACAGATGGAGGCCTTATTATTTATGCTGGAGGGGGAGGAGTGACTCCGTTCCTGTTGCTTCCGGCACCCGGTTCAACGATAACAACTGCCGGGGATCTTGCTCATGCGGTAAGGTCTTCCGGTACGTATTCAGAAATCGATCTGACAGATACTTCGTTGGTCACAGAAGGAGACGGTGCTTACGGGCTCTATGCAGATGACGAGGGTCAGATCACAATGGAAGGCGGTTCGGTCACGACCTACGGGGACTATTCTTATGGGGTCAAGACTGAAGACCTCAACTCTTTGGCGGAGTTGGAGGACGGTGTTGTTATTGCCACACATGGCGAAGATGCCTACGGCCTTTATTCCGATCCGGGCGGTGTTATATATATGGACGGCGGTTCAGTAACGACATACGGAGACTACGCGCATGCAGTAAGATCCTCGGGGCTTGGTTCCGAAACATATCTTACAAATGTTTCGTTGTACACAGAAGGAATCGGTGCTTACGGGCTCTATGCGGATGACGAGGGGTACATCTCCATGTCCGACGGGTTGATTGGAAGCCTGGATGACACTTACATGTTTGTCGGAACTGACGGCAGGATAGATCTCTCCGGTGTCGAAGCCGGAAGCGAAGATGCTGATTCACTGCTTGTTACAGATTCTTCGGGTACTGTGAATGCAGACGATGGCACTCAGCTTACCGGCAACGTCAGGCATACCGGAGATTCAGACGGCTACCTCGATCTGACCTTATCAGGCGGTTCGGTTCTCACAGGAACTGTCAATTCCAATATAAACAATTTAAATTCAGGTATCAACGTTACTCTTTCCGACAACAGCTCTGTTTGGAATGTGACCGGAGATTCCATAACAAACGGATCGCTTTCAAACGCGGGAACGGTTGATTACCAGTTCTCCGAAACTGCTGATCCCGCAACTATGAGCTTTGTGGTTCCGGATGGAGACTATAGTGATTATAAGACGGTTGCAGCTGCGGATTTTGTGGGACTTGTGGACAACACGGCTGGCATACTGAAAATGAAGGCGGATATAGAAGGGAATCAAGGAGATTTCTTGTCTATATCAGGGGCAGCTACAGGAGAAAACCTTATAGAGGTACAGAATATTTCCAACAGCGGAGCGGAACGGATGGATGCCCTTGTTGTGGCAGGAGACGCAGCAAACAGCACTTCCGTGTTCAGCCTTGCTGATCCTGACGGCGTAGTTGATGCCGGTGCATGGAACTACGCTTTGACAGAGGGACTGCTTGATGATGGTATAAGCAAGGAATGGTATCTGAAACGCAATGGCTTGACGACGGTGGGACGAGGAATAGTTTCATCCCTGGTAGGATCGGATATATGGTATACAGAAGTTGACACACTGTTCAACCGTACAGGACTCTATAAAGATGGTTATTCAGGCGGTGCATGGGCTAATGTTGCTGCTAAAAAATCTGAATTCAGCCCTGAGAGCGGAATTGAATTCGAACAGAAGTTCAAGACCGTTTCATTGGGTTATGACAAGAAGGTCGATCAAAAAGAGGGCTGCCCCTCACTCTATCAGGGCATGATGGTTGGATACGGAACAGCAGACAGGGATATTTCCGATAACATCGGAAATACTGACATTGACTCTTTCCACGCATCTTTCTATTCGTTGTTCAGATGGACCGACGGTCTCTATGTAACCGGACTGCTTAAATATAACCATTACAAAAGCGATATGACTGTCACAAGACTGGATGATTTCAGCGCTGATCTTGGTCAGGCGCTTGGATTTGATACGGTAACGGGCAAGTATGAGCAGGACGGAGTCGGCTTCTCGATGATGGCAGGCAAACGTTTCGATACAGGCAAAGAGGGCTGGTACTGGGAACCGCAATTACAGCTCTCATGGATGCTCATGTCGGGTGATGATTACACAACAAACAGCGGAATTGACGTAAACATCTCAAGCAGTGCTTCAATTCAGGCAAGAGGCGGAGTGCTTTTCGGAAAGTCATTCGAGACATCTGCAGGATCGATGCTGGATCTCTTTGCAAAAATATCGATTGTGCATGAGTTTGACGGAAAGACAGACCTAACAATGAGTGGAGCCAAGTACACCAGTGATCTTTCCGGTACATGGGGTGTATATGGAGTTGGTATGAACTGGCAGGTCGGCAAAGGACAGTACATCAACGCCAATTTCCAGTATGCCGATGGCAGCGGACGTACGGATCCCTGGGCGGCACAGCTTGGTTTTTCACTTGACATGTAGTTTCTTAAAAATTAGGGATCGCTTCAGATACACGATTTGATCACTAAGGACCGTTTATTTTAAAAATGCGAATTCTCAGCGGGAGGTCTTAATTTATGGGCTTCCCCGCTGAGCTGCTTATTTTAGGAATTTTCCCCTTGACCTTGAAGTTGTTGCGCACTAAACTTTACTGCGTAGAAAGCAGTGCATCGGGCAGCACCCGAAGGAAGGAGCAGTCCATGGATAGTTCCAGTCCCAGTCCTGAACCTCAAGGACGCTTAGTGAATATAGACTAGCCCGGGCTGCACGATTTAAGCACCCGGCGCTGCCGGGTGTGGAGTATTTTCAGATATTATTCTTCTCTGTCCCTTCACTCCCGTAGATCAAAAAATAATAGATGGCTGACCGGTATGACAGACCGATCGCATTATTTTGATGACGCTGCCTGACCTTTTCCCGACCGCACGGCCGGGCAAAGGCAGGATACCAAAACGGCGGGGGAGGAAAAACCAATGCTCAAAATCTCAAAAACATTTGAAGACAGGCTTCTTGACCTTGACCATGAAAACATTGAATCGGGGGCCTGGATAAGCCTCATAAAGCCGACGGCTGAAGAACTTATCATCACAGAAAGGATCACAGGCGCCCCCCAGGACTTTGTAAGGTCAGCCCTTGACCCGGAAGAATCATCACGAATCGAGATAGAAGACAACCACATACTCGTACTTATAAATGTGCCGATCAATCATGAAGACAGGCCGGGGGAATACGACACCCTGCCTCTCGGCATCATTGTGACGCCTGATTTTTTTGTGACTATCTGCCAGGAATACAATGAAGTCCTGCACAGTTTCAAGGAGAGCCGGTACAGGTATTTCAGCACATACAAGAGGACCAGGTTCCTCTTCCAGCTTCTTTACCACTCAGCGCTGCTCTTCCTGAAGGACCTGAGGCAGATGGCGAGGAAATCAGACAGGATAGAGCAGGATCTCAGGCTTTCCATGAAGAACGAGGAGCTTTTTCAGCTCCTTGACCTTCAGAAGGGGCTTACCTACTACTCTATGTCCCTCCGTTCGAACAGGGTTGTCGTTGAGCGCCTCCTTCGCCTCTGTTCAAACCCGCAGGTGAACCACCTGATAAAGTTCAGGGAAGAGGACGAGGAACTGCTCGATGACGTCAGGGTCGAATACGACCAGGCTATAGAAATGGCTCAGATACAGACTGATGTCCTTGCAGGGATGATGGATGCCTTCGCTTCTGTAATTTCAAACAACCTCAACATGGTCATGAAATTCCTTGCGTCGGTAACGATAGTCATGGCTATACCTACAATGATCGCGAGCTTCTTTGGCATGAACGTGCCTGTTCCCTGGACGTCCCATCCGCTTGGATTTTACATAGTAGGCCTCGTCTCGATAATGCTTACCGTTGCTGCAACAGTGATACTGTGGAAGAAGCGGTTTTTTTGATAAATTTTGAACTGTTGTCGCACATCTGCGGCTGATCGTGTATATAATGTGGCAATAAGATACGTAAAGAGAGTTTCCTTGAAGGGGGAGACTAAGGATTGAGAGTAAAAGAGATATTTGGCAGAAAGAAAGTCGCTCTCGCAGTTCTGATCTTGGCAGCGGCTGTAATTGCGGGATCCCTGCTTATTGAGGAAAGAGAAAAAGACGACAGGGTAAAGGCTTCTGGAACAGTCGAAGTCCGTGAACTGACCCTTTCTTCACAGGCAGGGGGACGGATACTGGAACTCAATATCGCTGAGTCGGACCATATAGAAAAGGGGCATCTCATCGCCAGGATGTCACTTGACGGCGCGGACCACGACGTTGATATGGCTGAAGCTGCCCTTGCGGGAGCAAAGGAACAGCTGACCGAACTGCAAAATGGGTTCAGGAAAGAGGACGTCTCGAGGGCGGAGGCTGAATTTGCCCTTAGGAAAGCCCAGTATGAACAGTCTGTAAAAGATCAGCGGCGTTTCAGGGAGTTGGCGGATGACGGGGTGGTATCTCTCCGGGAGGCCGAACTCTATGAGGAAAACGCACAATTAAAGATGAACGCTATGAAAATAGCCTCCGAGACCCTCTCCATGATGAAGACAGGCATGAGGCCCGAACAGATAAAGGCGGCAGTGGCAAATGTCAAAAGAGCCGAAGCCGCACTTCTGAAAGCAAAGACCCTCGCAGGCTATAAGGATTTTTACTCGCCGGCCGAAGGTGTCATACTTACCAAAAACTATGAGGTCGGTGATGTGATCAGCCCGGGATCTCCTATTGCGACCCTGGGAATAATGACCGACTGCTGGATAAAGCTCTACATCCCCTCAACCCAGCTTGGACTTGTGAAGCTTGGAGGAGATGCCGAAGTTGAGGTCGATGCCTACCCCGGCAAAAAGTTCAAAGCTGTCGTGACAGAGATCAATCAGCAGGCAGAGTATAATCCTAGGCTTTCCCTTACCCAGAGCGAGCGTTCAAACATGGTATTCTGGATAAAGCTCTCTGTAGATGATCCCGAAGGAATCCTGAAGCCTGGGATGCCTGCCGATGCTGTCATACTATGATTTTGGCACCGGGCGAGGTCACTCTTGCCTATAAGGGGGTAGGCAAGAAGTTCAACGGGATAACCGCACTCGAAGGGATCGACCTGGAGGTACGCAAAGGCGAAATATTCGGGTTCATCGGGCCGGACGGAGCGGGCAAGACTACCCTGATAAGGATCGCTATGGGCATCACAAACCCTGACCTCGGGGAGTGCACCCTTTTGGGCATGAGCGACAGGCGGAGAGCCAGGGTCAACGCCGGGTATGTCCCTCAGCTTTTCAGCCTCTATACTGACATGACAGTTGACGAAAACATATCCCTTTTTGGTTCACTCTACGGGACAGCCAGGGAGACTGTGCTGAAGAGGGCAGAAGACACCCTCAAGCGGACGGGGCTCTGGCCTTTCAGGGAGAGGCTGGTGGGAAAACTTTCGGGCGGGATGAAGCAGAAGCTTGCTCTTGCATCGGGACTGATGCATACTCCGGAAATACTTTTTCTTGATGAGCCCACCACGGGAGTCGACCCAGTTGCCAGAAGAGAATTCTGGGCGATGCTCTACGAGCTGAACAGGCAGGGACTGACAATAATAGTCTCCACTCCCTATATGGACGAAGCTGAACTCTGTACCCGAAAGATGTTTATCAACAATGGGAGAATACTCGACGCAGGAACTTCGGAGGAACTGCTGAGCCGTTATGACAAAAAGATCCTGAGGCTTGAACTGGATGAAAGAAGGGCGAAGGAGTGGCTGATGAAATGTCCGCATGTCTGTGATGCCAACCTCTTCGGCACGAACTATCACATAGTTGTGGATGATGCCGCTTCTGCGGTCCGCGAAATAAAAAATGAGCTTGGCCGGAGGTACAGCGCTTCGCCGGAGCTTTTCGAAACAACACCGAGTCTTGAAGACCTGTTCGTTGCATTTTCGGGAGGTACGCCGCCTTGCAGCGTCCGGCAGTAGAAACAAGGGAGCTTACGAAGAAATTCGGAGGCTTCACTGCAGTCGACCACATAACGATGTCCATTGAAGAGGGCTCGGTATACGGATTTTTGGGGCCCAACGGTTCCGGGAAGTCGACTACCATCAGAATGCTGTGCGGACTCCTTGCTCCCACATCGGGAGCCGGGCTTGTACTGGGCATGGATCTTGCGCGGGAAGGAAGGAAGATCAAGGACAAGGTCGGTTACATGTCCCAGAAGTTCAGTCTCTACCCCGAGATGACTGTGATCGAGAACCTTGAGCTCTACTCCGGCCTTTACGGCCTCAGGGGGACAGAGAAGAAGGATCGTATAGAAGAAATGCTCCTTCTTGCCGGTCTCAGAGGACGCGAAGGAGAATATGCAAGAGTCCTTTCGGGGGGATGGAGACAAAGGCTTGCACTCGGATGCGCAATACTTCACAGGCCGAAGATACTATTTCTCGACGAGCCCACAAGCGGTGTAGACCCAAAGGCGAGGCGCCTCTTCTGGGACATAATATATGACCTGGCCGCTGACGGGACTACTGTAATGGTGACTACACACTTTATGGATGAGGCGGAACACTGTGACAAAGTGGCCTTTATATACTTTGGGGGCCTTATTGCGGACGACACACCCGCAAACCTAAAAAAACTGATTCCCGGAAGACTGTATGAAATAATAGCGGATAACGCATTCGATCTTCTTGCCAGGATAGATCGGGGTGAGGCGGGACCTGTGATCGACTCCTACTTTTTCGGAGATAAGCTCCATCTGCTCGTAGGCAAAGGGCGGCAGTTAGGGAGCGAAGGACTTTTCAAAGGTGCTTCCGTAAAGGAGATCGGCCCATCGATGGAAGATGTATTTACCTATCTGGTAAAGAAGGAATCGGGAAGGGAACTTGGTGAAGGAAGGATCTCGGGTACCGGTGAGATAAGGCTAAGTGCTGCTCCGGAAGGTCCCGAAGAGGTATAGCCATGGAATTAGGAAGACTTCGTGCTCTTATAGCAAAGGAATTCATCCAGGTCATGAGGGACAGGCTTACTCTGGCTATGCTCATATTTATGCCTGTTGCCCAGCTCCTCATATTCGGCTTTGCGATCAATACCGACGTAAAACATCTTCAGACCGCGGTATTTGACCAGTCAAGGACTCAGGAGAGCCGGGAGATCATACAGAGTTTTACCGCGAGCAACTACTTTGACATAAAACTCTACGCAGGTAACATAAAAGAGGTCAACGTGGCCGTCGGATCAGGCTCGGCAAAAGTCGGACTGATAATCCCGCCGGACTATGCCCGGAGGATCAAAAGCGGGAGAGGAGCAGCCATACAGGTCATAATAGATGCCACCGACAATATGTCGGCCTCATCGGCAATGGCCGCCGCGCAGACCATAGGAATGCTGAAATCACAGGAGATACTCGGAGAAAAGTTCAGGCGCATGGGTTTTGAGATCCCCCCTCAGGCACTCGATATAAGGATCCGTCCATGGTACAATCCCGATTTTATAACTTCATGGTATCTGGTTCCGGGAATAATGGGGCTGCTTCTGACCATAACACTCATTGCGATGATGGCGATGGCAATAGTAAGGGAGAGTGAGCAGGGTACCCTGGAACAGCTTCTGGTAACGCCAATGCACGCATGGGAACTCCTGCTGAGCAAGATACTGCCATACATAATAGTAGGGTACATACAGGTCATTGTATCCATAATCGTCGGCATGGCCGTATTCAAGATGCCCTTTCTTGGAAGCAAGATACTATTTTTCGTGCTGACATTCTTTTATGTGGTTGCCAACCTCTCCCTTGGGATAATGATATCCACCTTTTCGCAGAACCAGATGCAGGCTCTCCAGCTTTCGATCTTCCTTATACTGCCCAGCGTCCTGCTTTCAGGCTTTGTATTCCCGACGGAGGCTATGCCCAGCGGATTCCGGTATCTTGGTGAGTGCATACCCATTACATATTACATAAGGCTGTCGCGCCAGATAATCCTTAAAGGCGGAGGCTTCGGGTATGTATGGAAGGATACCCTTGCTCTCTGCGTTTATATCGCAGTTATGTTTTCTTCAAGCATAGTGATGTTCAAAAAACGTTTCGTGCCGTGATCCACAGGAGGAGATAAGAAATGAAAAAGATTTCTCTCTTTATAAAAATACTTTCATCAATTATCGTCTTGGCCTCTTTTGCCGATGCGGCATTCTGTTCTTCCTCCCCGGTGCTCGAAGACCTGATCATTAAAGCACGTGAGAACAATCCGCTGATATCAGCGGCAGTTGAGCGCGTGAACCAGGCAGAGGCCGCCGTCAGCGAGGCAAAAGCCAGGATGGGGCCTAAACTGGGAGCCGGTGCAGCTGCCATATGGCCTAGGGACACCTTCATCCCGATCGAGGGGATGCCGTTGAGTTTCGGCAATGTCTACGTTGTCGCCGCAGGTTTTGTACAGACCGTATACGCAGGAGGTTCGCTCTCTGCCTCAAGGGAAGCCGCAAAGCTCGGAAGAGACGCGGCAGAGGCGGAGAAGGAAAGGATAACGCAGACAGTAACGAAATCTGTCAGGACAGCATACTACAACTGGAAACGGGCATGCGGGAAAGAAAGTGTGGCATCGGAAGCACTCGCTCTTGCAAGGAGGCACCTTGCCATGGCGGAGAAACTTTTCAGTTCCGGCCTGATCGCCAGGGGAGATGTCCTGAGGAATAAAGTGGCAGTTGCTGATGCAGAGCTGGGACTTATAAGGGCAGAAAATGCAGTCGCAATATCAGTCAGCGCACTTGAAAGAGCTGTTGCCGTCCCAATTGAGCTTAAAAAGGCCGAGGAGGGAAATCTTGCTCCTGAAAGAGATGCTTCTGCCGGGGACCTCCTGAGGGGCGGAGGGTATCTTGAAATGGCCTATCAGAACAGGATGGAGATAAAAATGTATGACCTGATGAGCCGCAGAGCCCTGAAAATTGCCAGAGCGTCGGAAGGTCAGCTCCTGCCGCAGATAATCGCTGCAGGCGCCATTGTGAATTCGGGCAACGAATTCTTCCCTTCCGAAAACGAAGAGATGGTAATGTCCCTTATGGCAAGCTGGACAATATTCGACAGCGGGGAAGTCTCTGCAAAGACCAGACAGGCAAAAGCCCAGGCCAGGGAGCTTGTTTATCTTATCGATGACATGAAAAACACCGTTAAAATGGAGGTAACTCAGGCGGTGCTGAATCTCAGATCGGCACAAAGCAGGCTTAATGTAGCAGAACGGCAGGTAACAGAATCAGAGGAGGACTACAGGATAGCTGTGAGGAGATATGAGGAACAGGTCGGCACTAATCTGGACATGCTGGACGCAAGGCTTGCCCTCGCTGCGAGCAGGAACGAAAAAATCGACGCCGTTTATGACATATTTATTGCGGAAGCTGAACTGCTTTATTCTCTCGGAATGTGACACATAGATACATACCGTATCGCGACAAAATGAAAATTACAGGATGCATAGTTTATTTTCACGGAAGTTTTTGGTATAAAAGGACATTGCGCCTTTTTTCTCTAAGTCATAAGCTTAAATTGTTTTGTTTCGATGTTTTATTCATTCAATTCGGAACGGATAAGCCTTTTACCCTCTTTACTCAAATCAGGAAGAGGAATACAATTAACAGTGTGTGTAGGAATTGTCCCATTTCAGGGACAGATATCTTAAAGTAAATGCCCGTTTGGGCGAAAAATCCAAGGAGGTTTTTTGTATGGCCGTACAGAAACGTACTTCCAAGAATGTTCTTCTCGACACAGCATTGAAGAACTTCTACGCAGCAGCAGAAGAGATGAACCTTGATGAGGGTCTGGTAGAAGTCCTCAGCCGCCCCGAAAGAGCTGTCTGCGTTTCCGTCCCTGTAGTAATGGATGACGGTTCCGTAAGAGTATTCGAAGGTTTCCGCGTGCAGCATTCCACAGTCTGCGGTCCGGCAAAGGGCGGTCTTCGTTTCCACCCCGATGTCAACCTCGAAGAGTGCGAGGCTCTCGCCAGCCTTATGACATGGAAGTGTTCGCTTGCCGGTATTCCTTACGGCGGCGGCAAAGGCGGTATTTCAGTAGACCCGTTTGAACTTTCCCCCCGTGAACGCGAAATGATGACCCGTACATTTGCAGCCCGCATCGCCCCCTTCATCGGTGACTGGACAGACGTCCCCGCCCCCGATGTCAACACCGGCGGCCCCGAAATGGTCTGGATCATGGATACCATTTCAAAGCTTCGCGGCCACCTCGAACCCGGCGTAGTCACAGGAAAGCCGATCGCCTACTGGGGATCAAAGGGCCGTACCGCAGCGACCGGACTCGGCGTTGCCACATGTGTACTCGAACTCCTCAAAACACAGAATATTGACCCCAAAGAAGCAACAGTAGTTGTACAGGGTTTCGGCAACGTCGGAACGTACAACGCCCTCTTCCTCCAGGAAGCAGGAGCAAAGGTCGTCGGCATCAGCGACATCACCGGCGGTTACTACTGCAAGGACGGGATCGATGTAGTTGCAGCGAAGGCATTTGTTGAAGCGCATCCGAAACGCATCCTCGACGGTTATACGCAGCCCGGACTTGTAAGGATGAGCGGAGAAGAGATACTCGAACAGGATTGCCTTGTCCTTTCACCCTGTGCCCTTGAAGGCGTCATCAGCGAGAAGAACGCAGGCAAACTCAAGTGCAAATTCATCATCGAAGGCGCCAACGGACCTGTAAGGCCGGAAGGCGACGCGATCCTCGACGAACGCGGGATCATCGTAGTTCCTGACTTCCTCGCCAACAGCGGCGGAGTCATCGGCTCCTACTTTGAATGGGTACAGGACCTCGCCGGATTCTTCTGGACAGAGGAAGAGTACAACAACCGCCTCGTACCGATCATGAAGGACAACTTCAAGAGAGTATGGGATTATTCACAGGAGCACAGCGTCAAGATGCGCCGCGCGGCATTCCTCGTTGCCATCAAGCGCGTTGCAGACGGCCTCAAGCTGAAGGGTTTCTTCCTCTAAGCTTAAGCTGACCGGTCACAAATAAATAATGAGGCCGTCCCTTTACGGGGACGGCCTTTTTTGTTCTCCAGGGAACACTTTCAGCGTATATCGAAAGTATCTTCCATTGCCGTTATAAACTTCACCAGCGCCTCGTTTACCGGCACCTCGA
>DAIRTK010000008.1:0-40003 GCA_036803945.1 Synergistaceae bacterium | reverse complement strand
CCTGGAAGACCTTTCAAAAAGCCTTGGACTGCACTACTTCGCAGGACACAGCAGCAGTTGCTGCTGAGCGTAAATGCAGCGGCTCCGCCGTGTGAAACTGCGACAAAAACGGTCGCGTGAAACTATGGTGAAGCGGTCGTGAAGCAATAGTAAGTGCGGTCAAACTATCGTCAAACGTTGTCAAACAGTAGTCAAACGATCGTAAGTGCGGGGGAATTGCAGCGTCTACGCTGCGGGGAATTCGCGAACTGAGAACCATGTTCGCTGGAGAATTTGCTCGCTTCGCATCGCGGTGAATTCAATCTTAATCCATAGGTCTTTAATTTACGTCGTCCCCTGACGCTTCTAAACGGGGACCCAGTGTCTCTAGATTCTTGCTATAACTAGCTTTTTTCAACCTGAACAAAAGCCGCTGGATTCCCGATTGAAACATTCGGGAACGACGGTGCTTTTAAATTATTCAAAAACTCAATTCTCCGCCTGACGAAGTGAGGCAATTCTCCAGCGACCGGGCTTGTCGTGAATTCTCCACAGCCGAAGGCTACAAATTCCCCCGGCTCTCCCGCCCGCCACTACAATTGTTTCACCACCGCTTCACCATTGCTTCACAGTGATAAAATTGCTGTTCCCCCATTTTTCTTACGCATTTCATGTATTGACAACATGAATAAAAAATAGTAATCTTCACTAGCTTGGTAGGGATGGTGAGGATTATGGCGATTTCACAAAAATGTCAATACGCTCTCAGGGCTATTTACGAGCTGGCGCTCCATCAGGACGAGGGTCCCTGCAAGATAGGGGCAATTGCCGAGGCGCAGTCTATACCGGTACGTTTCCTTGAAAATATCCTTAACAGCCTCAAAGGGGCAGAAATAGTGGATTCAGCGAGAGGAAAAGAGGGCGGGTATTACCTTCTTAAGCCTGCAGACAGCATAACTGTAGGAGAGGTGATAAGGTTCGTCCAGGGGCCCCTTGGACCCGTTGAATGCACGACCAGGGTTGATGATGACTGCGATTTTTACAACGACTGCGTCTTCAGGCCTCTCTGGGACAAGGCAAGGGCAGCACTTGAAAGCGTTTACGACGGGACCACATTTCAGGATCTGGTAGACCAGTCAGCGAATATTTGCAGAACATCACAGTGCAGCTGCAATAAAAAAAGATAGAATCAAAATCCAATTAAGAGGTGACTTGTAATGACACCGCGTAAAGTTTATCTTGACAACTCAGCAACAACACAGGTCGACAGGAGAGTACTCGAAGCAATGCTCCCATATTTCTCAGATAGTTACGGAAACCCGAACAGCCTTCACGGATGGGGAAGAGAAGCAAGAGCCGGGGTGGACAAAGCCCGTGCACAGGTAGCGGAGCTTATCGGAGCACAGCCAAAGGACATTATTTTTACAGGCGGCGGAAGCGAAGCCGACAACCTGGCAATTAAAGGCGCGGCATGGGCCCTTAAGGATAAAGGCAAACACATAATAACCAGCTCCATAGAGCACCACGCACTTCTGGATACCGTAAAGTGGCTCGGCAAGAATGGATATGACTACACTATCCTCCCTGTAGATGAGACCGGCATGGTCGATCCGAAGGAACTTGAGGCTGCTATAAGGCCGGATACCATACTTGCATCGATAATGTACGCAAACAACGAGATAGGAACCATTGAACCCGTAGCCGAGCTTGGTGAGGTATGCCGCAGACATGGTGTACTCTTCCACACGGACGGGGTACAGGCCGCAGGTCATATCAAAATAGATGTGAAAGAACTCCCGATAGACATGATGACCATGGCAGCACACAAAATGTATGGTCCCAAAGGCGTTGGCAGCCTTTATGTCAAAAAGGGGATCAAACTTATCCCCGTCATACACGGAGGCGGACAGGAATTCGGGATCCGATCGGGGACGGAAAACACACCGGGGCTGATAGGCTTCGGAATGGCTGCAGAGCTGGCGGCCGTACGTCTTTCCAGCGGAGAGATAGATAACGAGATCCGCCTGCGCGACAGGCTTATAGACGGGCTTATGGAAAGGATACCCGAGATCACGCTTACCGGGCACAGGACAAAGAGGCTGCCCTATCACGCCAGCATCTGCGTGAAGTATGTGGAGGGAGAGGGGATGCTGCTCCTTATGGATGCAGCCGGAATTGGAGTTTCAAGCGGTTCGGCATGCACATCAGGAAGCCTTGAGCCTAGCTACGTCCTTCTCTCACTGGGAATGGACCACCCGACTGCACACGGTTCGGTGAGAATGACTCTCAGCAAGGATACTAATGACGAAGACATTGATTATGTACTGGAAAAATTCCCGCCGATAGTGGAAAAGCTTCGCTCAATGTCACCTTTCTACAATAAAAATTAGGATCATTACAGGGAATAAGACGAAGGAGATGTTAAGCCATGTACACAGAAAAAGTAGTTGATTACTTTATGAATCCCCGCAATGCGGGAAAGCTCGAAGACGCAAATGCGATCGGCGAAGTGGGAAATCCCAAGTGCGGAGACGTTATGAAAATATACCTCAAGATAAACGATCAGGAGGTCATTGAGGATATTAAATTTGAGACCTTCGGATGTGCCGCTGCTATCGCAACAAGCTCAATGATAACAGAAATGGTGAAGGGGAAAACAATTTCAGAGGCTCTGAAGATAAACAACAAAGACGTTGCCGAAGCTCTGGGGGGACTTCCTCCGGCAAAACTGCACTGCTCTCTACTTGCCCAGGAAGGTATTGAGGCGGCAGTGGCCGACTATTTCATACGGAAGACCGGCAAAGCTCCGGAGGGCTTCAGATCCCCGCACTCGACATGTACAGCATGCGGTGGCTCCTGTGGAGGAGCTGTCCCCGAGCATAAAGAGGAAGAAGAGATATTCGTAAGCGAGGATCATCGCGTTGCTGAATAAAAAAGAGGCCGAAGGGAAGATCATAGCCGTCTGCACGGCCCCGAAGAAGGGCATGATCAAGAATGATGTCGGAGAGGGCCTTCTTATTGAGGAAATAGGGATCGAAGGAGACGCCCATGCCGGCTTCATGCACCGCCAGGTAAGCCTGATCTCGATCGAGGACATAAGGACCATGATGGAAAAGCTTCCGGACCTTGTACCGGGAAGCTTTGCTGAGAATCTGACGACCGAGGGCTTCGACCTCTCTCAATTGAAGATAGGCGACAGACTCAGGGTAGGAGAGACGGTGCTTGAGGTCTCGCAGATAGGCAAGGAATGCCATACGAAGTGCGAGGTCTTCAAAAAGACCGGCGACTGCATAATGCCACAAAAGGGAATATTCACCCGTGTGATCAAGGGCGGCAGGGTCAAGACGGGAGATACTGTACGGTTCGACGATTAGACCATTGTGCATGATATCAGGCAGCAGGCCGGAACTTATGCCTGCTGCCTTTTTATAAGCCAGACATTCGGAGGAGATAAAATGAGCTTCATTGAAGACGAAAGCCGGCACGAAAGAGCGAGCGGACACCATGAAGGTGAATGCTCCTGCTGCTCATGTTCAGCAAATGAGAATATATTCTGCGAATGCGAAGATGATGAAAACGAGGAAAGAAAGGCCTTTTCAAGGGAGATAAAATTTCTCTCCGCAACAGGCTTAATATTTGTCCTGCTCCTGATCTCAGAGGAATTCTACCCTGCTTCGGTCAACAAAGTCCTGCTGAGTTCGGCCTTCATTGCGCTGTATCTGGTCTGCGGTCTGCCTGTACTCAGAGCCGCGCTGCGTGCGATGTCGAAGTTGGATATGTTCAATGAGTTCACACTTATGGGAGCGGCCACTCTATCCGCTTTAGCGATAGGGGAGATGTCGGAAGCTGTCGGCGTCATGCTCTTTTACAGGCTGGGAGAGGCTTTTCAGGAGAGGGCCTCCTCCGGATCCAGGCGCTCGATAAAAGCCCTTCTGGCCACCAAACCACTCTCTGCAAGAGTAATAAAAGACGGAGTGCTTGTCGACGTAGATCCAAAAGAAATAGTGAAGGGCGACATAATACAGGTCCTGCCGGGAGAAATGATACCTATCGACGGCATTATAAGATCGGGGGCATCGGATATCGATTCATCTTCAATGACAGGTGAGTCGATGCCTGTCCACGTGGTCCAGGGAGACTCGGTCCACGGAGGCACTCTTGCCCTTGACGGACTTCTTACAATAGAGGCGGCAGGCCCCTTTGAAGATTCCACTATCTCAAGGATGCTTGAGATGGTACAAAATGCAGCAGCGCGGAAATCACCCACGGAACGATTCATCACAAGATTTGCAAAATGGTATACCCCTGCTGTCTTTGCAATAGCCTCTATGGTGGCATTCATCCCTCCCCTGACCGGCCACGGAGAATTGAGGGAATGGTTTTACAGGGGACTTGTAATATTGGTTATATCCTGCCCCTGCGCCCTTGTGATCTCTATACCGCTTGGATATTTCGGGGGTATCGGAAGTGCTTCAAAAAGAGGTATCCTCGTTAAGGGGGCGAATGTCTTCGATGCTCTGGGAAAGGTCAGGACTGCAATATTCGACAAGACAGGAACTCTTACATACGGACGTTTCAAGGTCACAAAGGTCGTACCGTTCAAAGATATAAGCAGGGAAGATCTTTTAAAGACCGCGGCAGCAGCAGAGATTGGATCATCTCACCCTGTGGCGGCCTCAATTATCGAAGCTGCCGGGCAGACTGAGGTCGATCCCGATGCTCTCCTTACACAGTCCTCCGGTAAAGGAATGATCCTTAAAAAGGGTGATTCTGTTACTGCGGCAGGAAACGAGGCCCTTATGAAAGATTTCGGCATCACTGCAGATGACGTCTCCACTCACGGAAGTGTTGTCCATGTAATGAAGGACGGTCACTATATGGGGTACATAGTCCTCCAGGACAGTCTGAGAAAGGAATCAGGAAGGGCAATAAGAGAGCTTCGCGAGCAGGGGATCAAAGAGGTCTATATGCTTACGGGAGACCGTGAAAGCGTTGCCGGCCTGATTTCGGATGAACTGCGCCTTGACGGATATCGTTCCGGGCTGCTGCCCGAGGATAAAGTTGAAGCATTGATGGAAATATGCAAAGGTGAGACTGAAAAGACCCTCTATGTAGGAGACGGCATAAACGACGGCCCGGTGCTGGTGATCTCGGAGACGGGCATCGCCATGGGAGGTTTCGGATCGCAGGTTGCTGTCGAAGTCGCAGATGCGGTCATTCTTGACGACTCTCCCCTGAAGGTCGTTGAACTTCTCCGCATAGCAAAAAAGACCAGGACTATAGTCTGGCAGAATGTCTTCATGGCAATGGGAGTAAAGGGGATATTCCTTATCGGAGGCGCGGCAGGGATAGCCGGTCTCTGGGAAGCTGTCTTTGCGGATGTCGGCGTAGCACTGCTTGCGATCCTTAATGCGACAAGGGCATCAAAAGCTTAAAGTCTAAAAATTTTTAACCAAGAAAAAAATGGCCGGTCTCCCCTACGCGGAAAGACCGGCCATTTTTTCTTTATTCTTCAGTTTCCTTTCCGCACCCGCAGAGGGAGCAGTCGCGGAAGAGGCATCCTCCGTCAAGGTTGGAAACATCAAAACCTTCCTGCCTCATTATGCAGGAGGCGAAATAGCCCTCTTTTCCGTTCCTGCAGTGGACGTATACCGGTTTGTCCCTCTCAAGCCCGCTAAGCCTGCTGCGGAGTTCCTCAAGCGGTATCCGCTCGAACCCCCTGATATTTATAGTTGAGACAGAGATGTCGTCGTCGCTCCTTACATCTATGAAAAGTGCGCCATCTTCGGGCATGCCTTCGACGGAACTCCATTCTGCCTTTTCAACCTTGCCCTCAAGGATATTTTCTATCACGGAGCCCGCCATGTTCACCGGATCCCTTGGCGTTCCGAATGGAGGCGAGTATGCCAGCTCAAGTTCCTCAAGGTCTGAAGCGGTAGCACCCATCCTTATTGATGCGGCAAGCACGTCACACCTCTTGTCTACTCCGGTATAGCCCACTATCTGTGCTCCCAGTATCCTTCCCGTCGGAACTTCAAAGACTGTCTTCATGGCCATATCCATGCCTCCGGGATAATAGCCGGCGTGAGGGTGGTGGTAGGTGAGAACTTTGTCAAAGGTGAGGCCCTGCCTAACGGCCTCCCTCTCGCTGAGACCTGTGAATGCAACAGTCATGTCGAATATCTTCAGTATCCCCGTTCCCTGTATACCTGCGTATTTGCTCTTTATTCCGGCAATGTTGTCCGCTGCTGTGCGTCCCTGCTTGTTGGCAGGACCGGCAAGGGCTATAGATGCGGGTTTCCCCGTAATAAAGTTCTTTACCTCGGTGACATCACCCACAGCATATATATCGGGATCCGAGGTCCTCATATGCTCATCGACCTTTATAAAGCCCTTCTCGTTAAGGACAAGTCCCGCCTCTTTCGCAAGTTCGCTTTGAGGCCTCGCTCCAACGGACATCAGGACCATATCGGTCCCGACCCCGATCTCCTTAAGCCTCAGCATAAGGCCGGAGCCCCCCTTATCTATTGCTGTGACTCCGTCATTGAGGATGACCTTTATGCCCTTTTCCATGACATATTTGAGGACAGGCAGTGCCATGTCCGCATCAATAGGCGCTATAAGATGGTCGCTGAGTTCGACTATGGTCACTTCGATACCCGACTCCGAAAGGTTCTCGGCAACTTCGAGCCCTATCGCTCCTCCACCGACAATAGCAACATTCTTAACTCCCTTTTCACTCATGTACTCTTTTATCTTGACCGCATCGGGAATGTTCCAAAGGGTGAAGACTCCCTCTGAATCTATACCGGGAATGTTTGGACGGAAGGGGAAAGACCCGGTGGATAAGATCAGTTTGTCATAGCTCTCCGTATATTTTTTCCCCGTACTGAGGTCTTCTGCCTCTACTTTTTTGTTCTCCCTGTCAATAGAAATCACCCTGTTGTTGACCCTTGCGTCAATATTATTCTTCTTCAAAAACTGCTCGGGGGTCCTGACTATGAGCTTCCTGTGATCGTCGACTGCCCTGCCTCCGAGGAAGTAGGGCAGACCGCAGGCAGCAAACGATACGTAAGGACCCTTTTCGAACATTATTATCTCAGCCTTCTCGTCCAGCCTGCGCAGCCTCGCCGCCGCAGTAGCTCCTCCAGCGACTCCGCCTATTACCAGTACCTTCATTTTTGCTGCCCCCTTTTAGTTAGGTCGGATGTTTTTCATAAAAAATTAATAACACATCAGTATATTAACATCATTCTCTCGATGGCTGTACATTGGACACTTGATAATAGATAATCTATAAAAGCTTCTAAAAATTCAAACAAAGGAGTGAGAAATATCATGCTGTTCATCTGTTACCCTTCGTGAGGGACCTGTAAAAAAGCCCGTGCATGGCTTGACAAAAATAAGATCGAATATCAAGAGAGAGACATAAAGCTGGACAACCCAACCGCAGAGGAAATTGAAAAATGGCACAAAATCAGCAAAGCTGATCTGAAGAAATTCTTCAACACGAGCGGTCAGCTCTACAAAACTCTTGAACTCAGGGAGAAGCTGCCGGACATGCAGGAGAAAGAGCAGATCAAACTGCTTGCAACAGACGGGATGCTGCTAAAAAGGCCCCTTCTGGTAAGCAAGGATTTTGTAATAACAGGCTTTAAAGAAGATGAATGGGAAGAGAGACTTATTAAGAAGAATAAGTAGGGATGACAGGGTCGTAACATTCAAGTTTCCGCAATAGTGCTGATAATAAAGTAATCATATAAGTGATATCTTATTTGGTGAAGTGTTGGAAGACATTCTTGGAATATAAAAAAGGGAGGGGTACATAATGCTTACAAGCTCGCGCAATCAGTTTAAAGGCACAGTTAAATCAATAAAAAAGGGCGCAGTAAACGATGAGGTAGTAATCAAGCTTACGGGGGGGACGGAGCTTACATCCATAATCACCGAGACAAGCACATCGGCACTGGGGCTTAAAGAGGGCACAGAGGTAGTGGCACTTGTCAAGGCCTCATGGGTCATCCTGGCCGCAGACCTTGAAGGAATCAAGCTCTCGGCACGCAACCAGCTTGCCGGTAAGGTAAAGGAAGTAAAGACCGGATCTGTCAACAGTGAAATAGTCGTATCCCTAGACGGCGGAGATGAACTTGTTGCGATCGTTACATGCGAAAGCGAGAAAAAATTGGGATTGGCTCCGGGGAAAAAAGTTACAGCACTGATAAAAGCACCGCACATCATTGTGGGAGTATCCGAATAACTCTTAAAACAAGACATCAGGAGCTTAAAATCTTTAAAAGTCATAAAAATACGGGGCAAATGCCCCGTATTTTTAATTCCATTTTAAGTGGAAAATTGTTACAGGCCCTTGACTGATCCCCGAACAGGCATGAAAATTACACTTTCACCAAATAATAGGAAAGTGCTGAAGAGACGCACTGTCATAAGGATCGGGAGGGGCCAGGTATGGACAACGAAATCAGGGAAAAAATACTCGGGACAATTGAAAAGGACGCCAGGCTAAATGCCTGTGAAATAGCGGCGATGCTCGGCCTGGAGACGGAAGAGACAGCAGCGGAGATCAGTGCGATGGAAAAGGAAGGCATTATCTGCGGATACCACGCATTTATAAATTGGGACAAGACCGACGATGACAAGATATCTGCCTTGATAGAACTAAAGGTCACTCCTCAAAGAGGAAAAGGCTTCGACAAAATAGCAGAGAAGATCTATCAATATCCCGAAGTGGAATCCCTATACCTGATGTCAGGCGGCTATGATTTTACAGTGATACTGAAGAGGGCGACCATGAAGGAGATCGCGGCTTTTGTATCATCAAAACTTGCGGTCATAGAAGAAGTACAGAGCACTGCGACACACATAGTCCTGGTTAGATACAAGGACCACGGGACATCCTTCATTGAACCCCATAAAGATCTGAGGATGGTGGTCACTCCATGAGGGACTTCATCTGTGAAAAGATAAAAAAGATAAAACCGTCAGGGATCAGGCGCCTCTTTGATATTGCCAACGAAATTCCGGATGTCATATCTCTGGGAGTCGGCGAACCTGACTTTGATACACCATGGCATGTAAGAGAAGAGGGAATATACGCCCTCCAAAAGGGGCTCACCTTTTACACCTCCAATTCCGGGCTCCCAGAGCTGAGGGAAGAGATATGCAAAAATATTAAGAGGAAATACGGTCTTGATTACGACAGCAAAAACGAAGTTGTAGTTACGATAGGCGGAAGCGAGGCAATAGACATAGCCTTAAGAGCGCTTCTGGATCCCGGTGACGAAGTCGTATACCCCGAGCCCTGCTTCGTATCATACCAGCCTTGTATACTGCTCTCTGACGGAGTGCCTGTGCCCATATCTCTCAGTTCCGAGACTGAGTTTCGCCTGACACCTGACAAGCTTGAAGCTGCAATAACAGAAAAGACCAAGGCGCTTCTGATGTCCTACCCAAGCAACCCCACCGGAGCCATAATGGAAAGGGAAGATCTTGAGAAGATCGCTGAAGTCGTACGCAGGCATGACCTGATAGTAATAACTGACGAGATATACAGCGAACTATCCTATAAGGGAGCTCATGTCAGCATTGCCAATATGACCGGCATGCAGGAACGGACGATACTTATCAACGGATTTTCCAAGGCCTACGCCATGACGGGCTGGCGTCTCGGATATGCACTGGCACCGGCTCATATCATGGAATATCTGCTGAAGATCCACCAGTTCGCTATAATGTCCGCTCCGACTGTCAGCCAATATGCAGCTGTTGCCGCGCTGCGCGACGGAGACAGGGACATCGAGATAATGAAGGAATCATACGACCAGAGGAGACGCTTTCTGATGGAGTCGTTCAGGGAGATGGGGCTTCCCTGCTTTGAACCCTATGGGGCCTTCTACGTATTCCCGGATATTTCAGAATTTGGCATGACCTCCGAGGATTTCTGCACTGCGCTCCTAAAGGCAGAGAACGTAGCCGTCGTACCCGGATCGGCATTCGGTGAGTGCGGAGACAAACATGTCAGGATATCCTACGCCTACTCTGTAGATACCCTAAAAGAAGCGATGAAAAGGATGGCTCGCTTTATTGAAGGCCTGAGGCAGTAAACCGCTTGATCCTAAAACCAGGCGAGCCGCGGACATAAGTCTGCGGCTCCTGTTTTATTTAAGTGCCGACAAGGTTCTGTCAGCGCAGTGCAGTTTCTGCGCCGGACCTCACAGAGTTGATGATCCGTTCTATCTCCCCGTCGCCCATGTTTATGTTAAGCCCTGTCATAACAGCCCTGCTGAGGACAGCCTCTGTTCCTGCCATGGTTTCGGGGGCATATGAGGGAGATCTTGTGCCAAATATATCTTTTTCTCCCATCTCTTCAAGCGCCTTCCAGTGCTTTGCATAGTGCCATGTGTTTTCCGATATTATGCTGAAACCGGTCCCAGCCTCCCCGGCCGTGCGCCTGAAGCTGAGAGCGACCTCCGGCGAGGGCAGCATGAATATCAGATGGGAAGCTGTATCGCCCTCCGGGTCGTGCATCGGACGTGCTGTTATACCCGTATCTTTCACGGAATCAATGATCCTTTTCTTGGTCTTTCTTAATTTTTCAAGCGCAGCAGGCATTTTGTCGAGGGCAACCACTCCCAGTGCACCCTGAAGCTCGCTCAGTCTGAAATTGACTCCCAGGCCGAACTTGCCCTCTTCGCCACGGTCGTGCTTCTTGCTGTGTATGTGTCCATGGTCATGGTAGCAGTCCATTTTGAAATAAAGGTCCTCATCGTCAGTAAGTATAAGCCCTCCTTCTCCGACTGTAAGTGTCTTGTTGGGATCAAAGCTCCAGGTCCCGCAATCCCCTATGGACCCCAGATATCTGCCTTTATAGGTGCCCCCTACTACTTCGCATGCATCTTCTATGACAGGGATGCTGTGTTTTTTACCTATTTCGATAAAGGCATCAAGATCTGCCGCTGCTCCAAACATGTGAACAGGCATCAAAGCCCTGGTCTTTTCCGTTATCAGTTTTTCGGCTGAAAGAGGATCGAGTCCCAGAGTCTCATCTATCTCACCAAGGATCGGGACAGCCCCGCATGCAACTATCGCTTCAATTGTGGCGATAAAGGTAAAGGGAGAGGTGATGACCTCATCTCCCGGACCCACTCCCATTCCTTTAAGGGCTGTGATAAGTGCGGCAGTGCCGTTTGTAAGGGCAAGTGCATGCTTCGACCCGGTGATTTTTTTTGCTTTTTCTTCAAATTCCTCAACACGGTATATACCGCTCCTCACTGCGTGAGAGCCGTACCTGTGTATCATTTTTCTTTCAATGACATCTGTCAGTGCCCGAATTTCTTCAATTCCGAATATTTCTGTTCCTGCCATGATGATCCCTCCCCGGTCATATAAGTTTTATAATTTTGTCTGCGGTCATTTGCCTGTTATTTTTTTGTAGGCGCTTCTGACAAAATCCGGAGTTGCTTTCTCCCGCCAGTTGCCGCCAAAACAGCTCTGCCAGAGCTTCTCCATGCCCAGAGCGGTCTTTGTCATTTTTTTAATGTCCTTTTCACCTATCCCATAGTCTGAAGCCGTCGGCACATGCATTCCGTTCGATTCAAGGAATTTCAGCGTATCAGCATATCCGTCAGGGTAAATATCCTCCAGTGCAAGCATCGAGATCGTGACAGCGACACTGTGAGGAAGAGTGGGAGAAGAATTGCTCAGTCCGTATGAAAGGGCATGTGCTGCTCCGACCCTTCCGCCAATGCTGCTGCTGCCTCCAAGGACAGAGGCCATCGCAGCCTTTATTGCTGTCTGCGTCTCGTATTTGTCGATCCTGTCAGAGAGAGCATCTCTTGCCAGCATCAGCCCCTTTGACGCGTCAGCAAGCGCATCCCCTGAACTTGTTTTACTTTTTGTGATCTCGTAGTGATGATAATAGCAATCCATAAGCGTGAAGAACCTGTTGCATTTTTTTGCTTCTGAGGAGAGCTGCGGATCGATAAATGCAACGGCAGGTCCTACAAATTTATTGTTTATGCCCAGTTTTTTTTCGGGGCCCCTCAGCACGGCAATGGGAGTTATTTCAGCTCCGGTACCGTTAAGCGTGGGAAGTACCCATATATCAAGCCCTTTGTTCAATTCCATGTCATATCCCTGATATCCGGACGAGGGGCCCGGATTTGCGGTACAGATCGCTGCAGCCTTCGTAAGATCCATTGTCGAACCGCCGCCGACCGCCACGGCCAGATCCGGAACACCGGGATCTGACCTTATCAGTTCAGCCAGCCTGTCAACATCTTCCGTTTTGGGTTCTGATGCTGACGCGTCAAAAATGAAAACGGAGGCCCGGTCAAACAGAGGGCGGAAAATATCCTGGTCAAGAAGAGCACTGTCCAGAACAAAATATGGTCTCCTTGACTCGCTTTCGATCCTTTTTATGAGATCTCCGACTCCGTCATCTGAACAAATCACTTCAGTTGGAAAATTTGTTTTCCACCAGGGTGTAGAACTTACAAAAGCCTTTATATTTGTCGGAACACTTTGCATCTTAGATTTCTCCTTTTGTACCCTTGCGGCTTTAACGATCAAAACAGATCATTTATGCTTAGTTTAGCTGCGTGCGTATTTCCGTATATTACAGAAACGTCACGGGAAGGTCTGGGAATTCGAAGGGGCTGAAAGATATTCCTCGATCCTCAGCAGATCGTTCGGAGTATCTATCTCTATGGTATCCCGATGAGTAACTATGCACCTTATGGAATGGCCTTTTTCCAGCACCCTCAGCATCTCAAGACTCTCTGTTCTCTCCAGCGGAGTCTGCTGCCACTTCGAAAAATCAAGCAGGAAATCACGCCTCCAGGCGTATGGTCCTATGTGCTTGTACCATGTTCCTTCCGAAGTCCGTGGAAAGGGGATCGGAGAACGGCTGAAATAGAGCCCCCTGCCATTTTTGTCAAAGACCATCTTGACGATGTCGGGAGATGTTATCTCTTCATCGCGTTCGATCTTTTTTGCCAGAAGAGCGAGTGAGACGTCCGGAGCAGAGCTCAGCACATCGATCAGAGGATCGATCATGTCGCTGCCGACAAGCGGATCATCAACCTGGACGTTAATTACATATTCCGAGGGTATCCTCTCTGCGGCCCATGCGACACGGTCTCCCCCGCTGGGAAGATCGGGAGGGGTCATCATTGCCTCTCCTCCGTTTTCACGGACAAGCGCGGCTATCCTTTCGTCGTCTGTTGCAACGACTACCTTGTCTACACTTCTGCATCTGCTGAGATTTCTGAGGACTCTTATGACAAGCGGCACCCCTGCTATTGGAACGAGGGGCTTTCCTGGAAGTCTTGTGCTGGCAAATCTTGCGGGGATCACTGCAAGGGTCTTCATCCCTCTAACCTCCTTCTCAGACAGCTTATGCAGTGTATGGCCGAAATATCGGCTTTCTCAGTTGTCATTTTTTGGTTAGAGGCCAAGAATAATCCTCTTTAATAAAATTGTCAAATACTTTTTTGCACAAAAAAAGACCGCCCGCAAGCGGCCTCAAGATATATATTTTTTTAAATAATGCAGAGCTTACTCTTCCAGCTTATAGATCGTCCACTTGAGAGAGGCTGCTTTTCTTGCAAGTTTGAGGTCTCCCTTGAAATAAAGGCTTTTGAACTGTTTGTCTTCGCCCGGAGCAAGCTGTGTCTCCTCAATGAAGATATCACCGATCTCCTGTCTGTTCTCTCCTACAAAACTGCATGCAGCAGAAAATTTGACAGAAGATCCACCTTTGTTGACCAACGTAATATTTACCCCCTCAGAAGTTACCTTCAGCCCCCTATATTCTACAGGAGACCCGTTTGGGATCTGTCCTTTGGAGCTGAATACTGCAAAGGCAGGCATTGCAAAGACCAGGATCACGATCATAGATATGGCGATTCTTTTCAACCAGGGCACCCCGCTTTCTTTTCCCGATGATAAAATTTTATCATATCGGTCCGTTTACCAATGGTTTATATCAGCAAAAAAACCTGTATCCCCAAATAAGAGTATCGTATCATTAACACAATGAGCGGCTCCCCTATGGGAAGCCGCCCGCTATTAAGCCTGGCGGAGAGCAGAGGATTCGAACCCCTGGGGCTGTGACACCCAACTGATTTCAAGTCAGTCACCATAGACCACTCGGACAGCTCTCCAGACAACGTTAATATTATAGCGACCTTTTGAATTCAGGCAAGTCTTAACTTAAATTTTTCGGAGGATTACTATGTCAGAACACAAAATGTCTTTCAGGGTGACAGGCATGACCTGTACGACCTGTTCAAAAATAGTTGAAAGGGCTCTCTCAAAGGTGGAAGGCGTAACATATGCTTCCGTCAATCTGGCAACTGAGAGCGTCTTTGTGGCAGCTGACGATTCCGTGACATTTGAGATCCTTGAAGCTGCAGTTGAGAAAAGCGGCTACAGGATACTTAAGGAAGCACCGGCTGATATTGACGACATAAAATTCAGGGAGGCCCGAAAAGATCTGTTTTTCATTCTCCTCATAGGCATTCCGATGTCAGTCCTAATGTTTATGCATATGGTAATGGGTATCCATTATCACTGGTACAGTCTTATGGAGGTAATTGCAGGCGGTACGGCCATTTTCTGGGGTGGGAGGAAGACCCTTCGCGGAGCGTGGATAGCTGTCGTACACGCCCATACCAACATGGACACACTGATAGCTATCAGTGCAGCGGCCTCATGGGTAACAGCACTGATGAACTATTCGGGACTTGATATCCCTTCCTTCGGTACAATAGGGGTCATGATACTAATGCTCCATCTCACCGGCAGATATATCGAATCCCGTTTAAGGGACAGAGCTGCGAAACAGGTAAAGGCACTTATGACCCTTCAGCCAAGGGAGGCTCGTGTAATCTCTGAAGACAAAGCTCTGATGGTGCCTATTGATGCTGTGAAGCCCGAAACTCTGATCCAGGTCAATCCCGGAGAGAGGATCCCGCTTGACGGTGTCGTAGAAGAGGGGCTTTCCGGGGTGGATGAATCCCTGCTGACAGGTGAATCTCAGCCTGTTGCCAAAGACAAGGGATCAGAAGTGACAGGAGGCGCAATGAACCTTTCGGGCGTACTGTATATCAGGACCACAAAAGTTGGAGAGGACACATTCCTCTCAAAAATGCTGGAACTTGTACGCCAGGCACAGGGAAGCAAGGTGCCTCTCCAGGATCTTGCCGACAGGATCACTCTGAAATTCGTTCCTGCAGTAATATCACTCTCCCTCATAAGTGCGGCGTTATGGTTTTTCTATTTTGACAGCCTTTCTGCATATATTGCACCAATAGCATCATATATGCCTTGGCCGACTGCATTCAATTCACCGCTCTCGGCAGCCGCATATTCATTCGTAGCAACTCTCGTAATAGCATGTCCCTGTGCACTCGGACTCGCCACTCCCCTTGCTCTTGTGGCAAGCACAGGGGAAGCATCGAAAAACGGACTCCTTATTCGGAACGCAGAGGCTATACAGACACTTCACGAAGTTGACCATGCAATACTCGACAAGACCGGAACAATTACACTTGGTGAACCTGAAGTACTTGAATGGGAACTTGACGAGGAGGCATCTTCTTATGCCTTTGCCCTGGAATCAAATTCCGGACATCCTGTCGCAAAAGCTGTTGTAAGAACTCTCGGAGCTCGCAGCCATAAAAAGCCCGAAAGCGTTGAGGAGATACCGGGTGAGGGTGTGTCAGGAAAGTGGGGAGAGGATGAGTGGTTTGCAGGAAGACCTTTGAACAGATCAAAATGGACCGTCAAGTCCGCTCTTGCGAGGACAATTGTAGAGGTAAGGAAAAATGGCGATCCTGTAGGTTTTTTTGCCATCTCTGACCCGATAAGGAATGATTCCAGAGAGGCTGTGGAAGATCTTGCTAAACTGGGAATAACCACGATGATGGCTACCGGTGACGGAATGGAAGCTGCGATTGAGATCGCTCAGCAGGCAGGTATAGGAAACGTCAGATGGGAAGTCCGCCCCGAAGATAAGCTTTCTATAGTAAGAGATGCTCAAAGCAGTGGGAAAAAAGTGCTTATGGCAGGAGACGGCATCAACGATGCTGCAGCCCTAAAGGGAGCACATGTAGGCGTTGCCATGGGAGGCGGGATGGATCTGGCGGTCGACAGCGCGGATATAGTCATCCTTAAAGGCGGTATCTCGAAAATCGTATCCGCTGTTAGAATATCAGACAAGACTTGGCAGGTGATCCGCCAGAATCTTTTCGGCGCATTCTTTTACAATATAATAGCGATCCCGCTTGCTATGCTTGGCCTTTTACATCCTCTTGTTGCAGAGACTGCCATGGCTGCAAGCTCTATAACTGTAATTCTTAACTCGCTCCGTATTTCCGGTTCGGCAGATAAATCAAAAGGAGGAAATGTAAAATGAAAGAATTCAAACTCTTGATACCCGAAATGATGTGCGGTCATTGTGAAAAGCGGATAAGAGAAGCTGTTTCTTCAGTTGGCGGAAACGTAAAGTCACTCGATCTTGATACAAAGATAGTTGTTGCAGAAGCTGACGTTCAGGAAGAGAAACTTATTAAGGCAATTGATGACGCCGGATACGAGGCAAAATTAATAAATTGAATTGTGATAAAATCATAACAGCTAAGGGGGAATAAGAATGAAAAAAATCTTGATTTATGCAGCCGTAATACTTTTCATAACTGCAGCGGCCGGTCCTGCTTTGGCACACCCCCCGAAGAATGTGAATATGGCGTGGGACAGTGGTAGTGAAACTCTTACGGTATCAGCAGAACATAATGTAAATGCCCCTGACAAGCATTATATCCTTACCCTTACGGTATTTGAGGGAAACAAGCAGCTCCTGCTCAAACAATATGACAGGCAGGGGACGGCAGGCGGATTCAGTGACAGTGTTATACTAAAGGGCCTGAGATCCGGTTCTCAGGTAAGGGTACAATTGGTGTGCAATATAATGGGATCTATAGAGAACGATATAACTATTCCCTAGATCAAGACCAGTTAAAGATCATACAAAAATGGGAGTCCTGCCTTAAGCGCATCGGCTCCCATTTTGTCTTTCTATCAGCCGAACTGATCAAGATGATCAGCTGTCTGTGATCTTTCCGTCAGGCCAGAAAAATTTTGTTGCAGGCTTACTGCCCGGAGCAACGGGATAAATTTTATTCCCTTGCCAAATTATGGAAGCCCTGCCGGGGTTGCCAAGTCTTACCCTTATAGGCATATCCTTGCCGACCTCAAATTCCTTATATTCACCGGGCTTCATGGTACCTTCATAAAGAACGGTATTGCCGCGGCTTATCTTGACCCATACATGTGCGTTTTCAGCCGTTACCTTTACAGACCTTGAGCCCGATTGCGAAGCCTCCGTTTCCGCACCAGGAAGATCTGTCAGCGTTCCTGCCGGTGGCCGTTTTACAGGTTGTTCTCCATCCATCCATGAAAGGTCTACCTGCTCATCCTGACTAATCACATCACCTGAAAGGACTGCGGCTTTCCGGTCCCCTGACACCGGCACATCTTTCACCTCTGTTCCGGCATCCGTTGATGCCGCCGAAGTTCCTCCCTCGATCGGACTTGTCGCAGCAGTCGTTATGTCACCCCTGTACTGCCACGTTATCCAGCCTGCTGATCCAAGTGATATCGCTATCAAAAGGTAAAGCCACAAAAAAGACTTCGGCTTGAAAACTTTTCGCGTGTCACTATATCCTGATTCCTCTCCCTCCGGGAGAGGAGGTTCCGCTGCTTTCTGTTTTTTAGTGATCGAATCATAGCTTTTCCATATATCCTGGGCACTCAGGTAGTCGCAGTACTGACGAATAAAACTTCTGACATAGGGGCCTCTTGGCAAAAAATCAAGATTCCCTTCTTCAATTGCAGCCAGATAGTGTTTCTGTATCTTAGTCGAGTTGGAGATATCAGCAACTGAAAGCCCCTGGGCTTCCCTTATACTCTTCAGTCTTGCACCCAGTTCCTTTATCTGGATCCGGATCTTCTGTTCTTCGTTATGTGTCTCTATTTTTTCCAATCTGGCGCCCCCTTTCTGCGTTGATCCGCATTTCCCTGATTACCGAAACGGGGTCGGGCTTCCCAAATATTGCACTTCCTGCTACAAGGACATCACACCCGTGTTTCACCACAAGTTCGGTGTTGTCGGGTCCGATCCCGCCGTCAATCTGTATGAGATAGCCGCCATCGTTTTCGGAACGCCATTCTGCTAGGGCTGAAGTTTTCTTCAGTGTTTCAGGGATAAAGGACTGTCCTCCGTATCCTGGATTAACTGACATTATAAGGACAAGATCCACCATATGCAGGATCGGATAGAGAACCTCAACAGCAGTCCCGGGATTAATTGAAACACCGCATGGTACACCTTCGTTCCTAATGCTCTGGAGCACTCTGTGTATGTGAGGGGTCGCCTCAGCATGGACAGTCAGCACCGAAGGCTTCTCTGCAAGGAACATGGCGGTAAATGCCTCAGGAGGTTCAACCATTATATGCACATCTATGAACTTGTGCGGATACCTCTTTCTGAGAGCTTTAAGGAGGGATGGTCCGTATGAAAGGTTGGGGACAAAATGGCCGTCCATTATGTCAAGATGGAGCCATTCAGCTTCTTTTTCGATTCTTTCGATGTCCCTCTCCATGTTGAGGATGTCAGCTGAGAGCAGTGAAGGAGATATTATCACGCTCCTCCCTTTCATCTCTTTTATCAGTTGAAACGATCCTGCCATACGAAGTCACCTCCAAGGTAGATTGTAATTGCAGCCTGTCCTGTGAAAGGTACATTCATAGAAATATACTCACTTCCGTTTGCCACTATGTCTCTGATAACTTTAGTCCCTGTATCATCGGTAAGCTCAATCTTAAGCGACAGGGGCTTTGTAAGGGGGGGTACCTGATATCGCAGCTTAGCTGTTTTTTTAGGTACCGCCGGCACAGGTTTTTCCTGTTGGGAAGCCTTCTCAGGTTCAGCCCGAACCTGATGTTCCTCCTTAACAGGTTCCTTTGAAAGATCCGGATTAGGATTTTCCGGCAGTTTGCTTGGGATGTCTGAAGGTTCGGTATTTTTCACTACCACAGTCCTGACAGCAGCTGCTCTCTGAGGATCCTGGTCGTCCGAAGGAGGAGTTTCGGGGGACAATTCTCCCGGTTTAAGAGCCCTCGCGATCGTCAGGTTTACAAGAGTACCCGCAGGAACATTGGCTCCGCTCTTAGGGTTGGTCGTCAGAACAGTTCCGGCAGGAACTTCAGCAGACGGTATCTCCGTACTGCTTCCCACTGTCAGACCTATCTGCTCAAGTACTTTTGCAACAACATCTGTTCCCTGCCCCCTGAGATCAGGTACGTTTACAAAAGCGCCCCCTCCGGTGCTTCCGGTACTTACAAGCAGGTTGACCATGCAGTTTGCGGCAACATGCTGGGGAGCCGCAGGATTCTGGGCAATTATCGTTCCCGCCGGCTTAAGTTTGTCAGTGACCCTTATTATCCTGTCAACTTTAAACCCGGCCTCGCTGAGCCTTTTGACACCCTCTTCAAACTTAAGCCCCCTGACATCAGGGACAGGCAGTATTGAACCGCCCTTACTGACTCTCACTATTACGACTTTGCCCTTAGAAACTTTTTCGCCTGCAGGAAGGTTCTGTGATATCACTGTATCGGCCCTCTCGGGCGAATCGACCTGGTCAACTTTTGCAAGCAGCCCTTCCCTCTGCAGTGCTTCTACGGCATCTACAAGCTGAAGCCCTACCATGTTTGGGACTGTCGCGCCTTTATCTTCAATGAATACAGTCTTTATTCCAAAATATGCGCTGGCAATGATGACAATAAATGCCACCACCATGCCCCAGCGATGAATTTTACCCATTTATGCTGTCCCCTTCCCTGCTATTTGCGCTTTGAAAGAAGCGCCAGATAAAAGCCGTCGATCCACGGAAGACCCGGCCAGATGACCGTCCCAAATGGTTTTCCCCTGGACATCAGCTTGTGCGTCCTTTCCACCGGTATCTCGACGAGTTCCGGATGATTAGCCATTACAGCAGCAACGACCTTTTCATTTTCTTCCCTGAACATGCTGCATGTGCTGTAAGCAATGATGCCTCCCGGCACAACAAGAGACGCAGCCCTTTCAAGAAGCCTCTTCTGAAGGGCCGCCGCATCTGAGACCATTTCCGGAGTGATCCTCCATTTGCTCTCAGGGTGTCTACCCCATGTACCGCTCCCTGTACACGGTGCATCAAGAAGAATAGCCTTGGGGTCTTGGACTGGTTCAAGCTTCAGTGAATCTCCGCAGCGGAATTTGACCCTTTCTTTGACACGCATCCTGATCATTTCGTACTCGGCTGACTTTATCCTTCCCTCCGAAATGTCCCATGCCTCAATTTGCTCATCAGGCATCATATCGGCAAGCTGTCCCGTCTTTATGCCGCGTCCGCAGCACATATCAAGAATATGTCCGCCCTTGCAGCGCTTGGAAAATGCCTCGGCAACAAACATGGATGATTCACTTTGAGGGGTTATCTTACCATCTGAAAACCCTGTGATCTCAAGTGGGTAAGGGTTAGCCGGCGTTCTGACCGATCTCTCCAGAAATGGTGAAGCCCAGGCTTTTTTTCCTGAAAGAGTATACTCTTTCAGCCATTCTTCCCTGTCAACGCCTCCCGAAAGACGCAAGGAAAGATAGGTCCTCATGCCGCTGGACCTTACAAGACGTTTGGCTTCCGGTATTGACATATCCTTTGACCACTGAGCCGCGGCCCATCCCGGGATACCCCAGTAAAGTGCCTGGTCCCTCAACGCACTGCTTTTCTTCAGTTCTGCAAGATATGGTTTTGCTTCGTCTGCTACAGTATGGAGGACCGCATTGACAAGACCTATGTCGTGGTCCTCTCCATTTGATTTGATCGCCTGTACAAGGCCGTTGATGAGAACAGGCAGTGCAAAGTATTTTAGTTCCACTATGCCTGATATTCCAATAATAAGAGCATTATGCGTAAGCGCAGACATATCCTTTGTGCTGCGTCTGCAGTATTTCATAAGAAGATGCTTCCAAAGCCCCTGTCTCCTGAGCGAACAGTAGACAAGAGTGGCTGCAAGCACTCTGTCAGAAGGAGCAATATCCGTGTATAACTTCCTGAGCGCTTCTGCGGCAAAAGCTCCGTCATTAACTTCGCCGTAAACCTTCAACGCCGCTTCAATACCTCTCATCCGGCCTTATCACCTCTATTTGCGGAGTCCCGCTTTTTCATGGAACGGTTCCCTATAACAAAAAAGGAGGCAGCCCAAATGCCACCTCCCTACATTTTACACTATTTTTCTAGTCCCTGCGCATTCCTCTGAGAGCCAGAAGTCTTATGAGCTGAAGGACCGTCATGACAAGCGCAGCGACATAAGTAAGAGCTGCGGCGTCCAGAACAGCTTTTGCGCCGCCAACTTCATTTCCTGACAGCAGGCGGGTCTCCGAAAGAAGCTTGAGCGCTCTTGCACTTGCGTCAAACTCTACCGGGAGAGTTACCAGATGAAAGACCAGAACTCCGCAAAACAGCAGTATACCTATGTTCAGCAACGGAGTATAGCCCATGATGAGCCCTATGAAGAAGAGGGGCATTGACATCGTTGAACCGATGTTTACCGCAGGGACTATAGAGTTCCTCAGGCGAAGAAAAGCATAACCATCCCTGTCCTGGATCGCGTGCCCAACTTCGTGGGCAGCAACACCTATCGCAGCTATACTTGAATTCCCGGAAACGGCATCTGAAAGGCGAAGCACTTTTTCTCTTGGATCATAGTGGTCTGTAAGATGACCCTGGATCCTCTCGACCCTTACATTCTGAAGACCAAACCTGTCCAATAGAGCCCTTGAGACCTGATCTGCTGTGACTCCGCTTGCAGCCCTTACTTCACTGTATCTTGAAAAAGCTCCTTTTACTTTGAACTGCGCCCAGAGGGAAAAAAGCATTGCAGGTATCAGAAGCACTATGGTCGAATCGAGATAGGGGAACATCATTATTAAAGCACCTCCATTGTCGTCATCTGGATTAGTCTATATTAGTCAGACTAATTGTGTCTTCGGTAAAATCCCGCAATCTCCTCCACAACTCTTTCCTGCTCTTCAGGTAAAAGCTCCGGGAAAATAGGCAGCGCCAAAACGTTACCGGCAAGCATTTCTGAAACGGGGAAGTCTCCTTCTTTGTACCCAAGGTATGAGAAACAGTGCTGGAGGTGGAGCGGCAGCGGATAGTAAACCCTGGTGACCACTCCGCGTTCATCCAAATATGCCTGAAGCTCGTCCCTTCTCTCTGCCCTGACGACATATTGATGATATACATGCCTGTTTCCTGCTTCTTCTGCAGGGGGCGTGATCATTTCAAGAAGTTTTTTCTCTCTGAATAGCAACATATATCTCTCAGCCACTATCCTGCGTTCCTCGTTCCATTCTTCAAGGTGACGCAGCCTGACTCTCAGTATTGCTGCCTGTACAGCATCCAGGCGGCTGTTTATCCCTACTTCTTCGTGGAAATATGTCTTCCCTGATCCGTGGACCCTCAGGCTTTTGATCCTTTCCGCAGTCTCTCTGCTGTGCGGAACTGACAACATCCCGCCGTCTCCATAGCATCCCAGGTTTTTTGTCGGGAAGAACGAAAAACACCCCAAATCTCCGATAGATCCTGCCCTGCAGATCTTTTTGTCGATGATCCTATGGGCACCTATTGCCTGGGCGCAGTCTTCAATCAGCGTTATTCCTTTCTGTCTCAGGTCATCTCTGATTATTTCCAGTTTGCATGTCTGTCCGAAAAGATGCACAGGTAAGACCGCCCTTGTCCTGGGGGTAATTTTATCAAGCACCGACTCCATTGAAAGATTGTATGTATCAGGGTCGACATCAGCAAAAACCGGTTTTGCCCCGTTTCTGGTTATACAGCTTGCAGTCGCGAAAAAAGTAAAGGGAGTTGTAATTACTTCGTCTCCCTCTTTGAGATCCAGGGACATAAGAGCCAATACAAGTGCGTCTGTTCCCGAAGCGCATCCGACAGCACTTTCGACTTCCAGATATGCTGCTATCTCCTTCTCAAGACATTCCACTTCAGGTCCCAAAATGAAATGCTGTGTCTCAAGAACTCTGTCAAGAGCTACTCTGACCTCTTCTTTGACCCTGTTGTAATTTCTTGTGAGATCAAAGGACGGTATTTTTTGCTGTCCTGTCATGACCCGATTCCTCCCTATGATGAAAATGCTTTATTTTGCTTAATGAGACCATTGATGTCAGCAAGAACGTTCCTTCTCTCTCCCGGTTTTTCAAGGACCGAGTGAGAGTGGCAAAGATGATCCCTCATCAGCCTTACCGCGGATACTTCATCCCCGGAAAGGATAGCTTCCAATATCTTTCTGTGCTCTTCGATGCTGTAATTTTTCTCCTCTGTGAACGGATCGTAGAAAAGGATGTAAACATTGGTACGCAGTATTATGTTTTCAACATACTCTATAAGCACTATGTTTTTACTTGCCTCTGCGATCAGTTTATGAAAACTATTGTTTGCTTCAAGATCTGCTTCGATGTCCCTGGCCAGGAATGCAGATTCTTCGTCCCTCAGGACCTCTTCAAAACGATCCGCCATTCTTCTGTCGATTCCGTTTATGCATGCCAGCCTTACACTGAGGGTTTCGAGATATTCCCTGACGTTATAAGCCCCTTCGACTTCAGATGCACTTGGCGCGGTCACCCTTGCTCCGCTGTTTGGGATGATCCTTACAAGCCCCTCGCTTGCCAGCCGTCTGAGTGCTTCCCGGACAGGGGTCCTGCTCACTCCCATCTCATTTGAGATCCTGACTTCCGGGAGCCTTTCACCTGGCTTGAGCTGTTTGTTTACTATCCTTGTCCTGAGCTGAAGATACACAAAATCCGATGAAGTATTGTAATAGCTTGAATGGTATATCACATATTTTCCCCCTGAAACCCTAAATCTTCAAAATGAGGACAACTATACCTCAGTTCGACAACGTCTCATCATAACATATATTCATACAATCGCAAGTTTGACATAAATCGTTTTATGAATAGAATTATCCCATGCATAAACGACTTTTAGTCCTTTTTCTTTCATTCGGCACAATAATCGCTTTCGGCTATGCCCTTGGCGGCCTTGGCGGCTATATTTTTGATCAGGGCAAACCAATGATGATCGCCGCAGGCCTTGCAGGAGGCATAGTGTCGGCTTTCCTTGCACTCAAAATATGGAAATCATACCTTGATGACATAGAAAGGGAAAACAGGGCGGCAGGAATCAGCTCTCAGGGCGAGAGCGATATCCCTGAGGACAATTGTCAGTTCCCGGAAGAAAAATAACCGGATACCTTATCAGCTATTTTTTTAGCAGCTCCCCGTTCAAGTGAAATATCTGAGTATCTCCTTACTATCTCCATAAGCTTTTCCGGATCAGAAATAAGATCTTCGACCAGCCCTGCGACCATTGAAGGAGTCATGACACCTCTGTATTCGGGAACTATCTCCTTTCCCGCGATCCTGTTTGGAAGGGATGCATATTTAAGCCTTCCGCTGTACCAGTAAACAAGCTTTTTCTTAAGTATTTTTGCTCCGGGGAGAGACATGGGTATCATGCCCGGTATTCCGTCAAGAGGTATATTCTCCGCCTGATTAAGGGGAATAACTGTCAGAAGCGGAATACATAGGGCGGTTATCTGGAGATTGTTTGTGCCGGGAAAGGCTACAGCGAGTTTCGATGCCCTGATGGCCTCGAAATTATTGATCCGTATAAATCTTATTCTGCCCGGCCCATCCCAGATTATTTCATCCGCGACCGATCCGCCGGACCACTTTAGCCCTGCTCTTTCCAATCCCTCCTTCATCAGTTCTTCATCCACAGTTGGAGCAACAGGAAGAAATGCGTGGTAACCCGGATATTTCTTTATGAACTCCATTGCGGCTAATGAAAAAAAAGCAAATCCGTCCCTGTATTCGAAAGGCCTGCTCCCAGGCAGGAATGATATTGCATTCTCCCCCTCTGACAGTCCCATTATCCTCCTGGACCCTTCACGGTCTTCGCACTCAGGCGCGCTGTCAAAGATCAGGTTGCCGACCCTGGTTATCCTGTCTTTCTTTACACCCTGGGCTGCGAACCTATTCTCTGCAGCGTGATCAGGCACAAAGTAGTGGGCTACACGTGATTTCCACCTCGGCCTTGCCGTGTATATCATCCACCCGCACCTCATTTTTGCTGAGAGGAAAGCGCCGAACATCGGGTCACCGCCCAACTGCAGGACAAGTCTGGTTGCCCCGCTCTCCCTCATGCGTCTTTTCCACAGTTCCTTAAATGTATATACACTCTCTATTCCGGGGATATTCTTGCCATATTCGGCCTCCATGCCGCTGGCATACTGACACGGCAGGACAACCAGACAAATATCGGCTGTAAGTCCGCCTGATGCCAGCTCTGTGACTACAGGTCTGACCCATCCCGCTACTTCTCCCGGTGAATTCGTAAGGATAAAAAGTTCATCCATTTTTTAATACCACTCTTTCCTCTTTTCATTGTCAAAAAGGAACAATGATCAATGAGATGGTATAATTATAAGGTTAAAAAATACAGATTGGGGACAGGATGAGTGTTTATTCCTCTTGAAGGCGAAAATATCATATGTCTTGCCGATATCGTTGCTGTCTACAAAGGAAACAACGGTACTGAAATACTCAAAAAAGACGGTTCTGTCATAATGACAGGATTCACCCCGGCCACCCTTAAAAAGCGACAGCTTGATTTCCTCAGAAAAAAGTCAACTGCGTCCAACGGAAGGAGTTAATCAATAAATGGATAATATGTGCATTCCTAACAACTCTTCGCTGAACAGGAATTCCGAATACTCAGCAAAGGATATACACGTACTGGAAGGGCTTGAGGCAGTAAGAAAAAGACCCGGCATGTACATCGGAGACCAAGGTCCCAGAGGACTGCACCATCTTGTTTATGAGGTGGTCGACAATGCGATCGACGAATCGCTGGCAGGCTTTTGTGACACAGTCAACGTCACCATAAACGGGGATGGAAGCGTTACAGTAGTCGACAATGGGCGCGGCATCCCCACCGAAGAGCACGAGTCCGGCAAGTCCGCGGCAGAGGTCGTAATGACTGTACTGCACGCAGGCGGCAAGTTTGACAAAAGTGCATATCAAGTATCCGGAGGACTCCACGGTGTAGGCGTTTCTGTAGTAAATGCCCTTTCTTCGTGGCTTGAGCTGACGATATGGAGAGACGGCAAGGAACATCATCAGCGCTATGAACGTGGTATACCCATGTCACCGCTTTGCGTTAAATGTGACACCGACATGAGAGGAACAAGGGTACAGTTCATGCCGGATGACGAAATATTCTCTTCAATTGAGTTTCAGGCCGACGTCCTTAAATCAAGGCTGCGTGAACTTGCATTCCTGAATTCGCACATAACTGTCAACTTCGCGGACAAAAGGCCGGAAAAGCCGCAGGAGCGTACCTACAACTATCCCGGAGGGATCTCGACTTTCGTGGAATATCTGAACAAAGGGAAAGAGGTACTTTTCAAGGAGCCAATAATCATAGCCGGTGAAAAGGAAAAGACTGAACTGGAGGTTGCCATACAGTACAATGACTCCTACCTGGAAAGGCTATACGGATTCGTCAATCTTATCAATACAGTCGAGGGCGGAACACATGTCGCAGGCTTCAGAACAGCACTTACCAGAGCGGTAAACGACGAGGCAAGAAAGCTCAAGATCCTCAAGGATAAGGACACGAACCTTTCAGGAGACGATCTCAAGGAAGGGCTAACCGCAGTAATATCCGTTAAGGTGATGGAACCTCAGTTCGAAGGGCAGACAAAGACCAAACTGGGCAACGGCGACGTCAAGGGAATAGTCGATTCACTAGTCTACGAGGGGCTGAAAGAGGTTCTCGAAGAGAGGCCGGAGATCCTTAAACCCATAGTAGAGAGCGCACTTAGGGCAAGACAGGCGAGAGAGGCAGCAAAAAAGGCCAAGGACCTTGTCAGGAGAAAATCTGTAATGAACGGCCTGACCCTCCCCGGCAAGCTTGCAGACTGCTCAAACAGAAATCCGGCAGACTGCGAACTCTACATCGTTGAGGGAGACAGCGCCGGAGGCAGTGCCAAACAGGGAAGGAACCGGGAGTTTCAGGCAATACTTCCCCTGCGCGGCAAGATCCTCAACGTCGAAAAGGCCCGTCTGGAAAAGATACTCGGAAGCGAGACCATAAGGAACATAATCCTCGCATTGGGTGCAGGTGTAGGAGACGATTTCAACGAGGACAAGCTACGCTACCACAAAATATTCATCATGGCAGACGCCGACGTTGACGGAGCACATATCCGCACACTTCTGCTCACTCTTTTCTTCAGGTACATGCCGCAGATAATTGAGAAGGGCTGTCTCTACGTTGCACAGCCTCCCCTCTACAGAGTGCAGATTGGAAAGGATGTATCATACTGCTTCTCCGAAAAGGAGATGAAAGAGCTTCAGTCCAATGCAGGGGGCAAAAAGGTAGAAGTACAGCGCTACAAAGGTCTTGGTGAAATGAATGCTGAACAGCTTTGGGAGACAACAATGAACCCAGAGAACCGAATAGTAAACAGAGTCGAGGTCCAGGATGCAGTTGAGGCTGATGAACTCTTCGGTATCCTTATGGGGGATGACGTGGAACCGCGCAGAAAATTCATTGAAACTTTCGGCAGAGAAGTCAAAAACCTCGACATATAGGAACCTTATGTGCTGCAATCAAATCCAGTCCGAACATTTTGCAGGCCAAAGGGCGCGGGAGATGCATTCCTGCGCCCTTTGCTTATCTTAGGCATAATTTCAAGGGGAAATATTTAGTATTTTAAAATGGTTTATACTTAATTCCTGACACATAAAAAACACATTTTTGAGTTATAGTATCAATGTTCCGACGATCAAAACTCTTTATATAAGGATGACTCATATATATGAAAATTATTGAAGTCTCTCTCCGAAGGCCTGTTACAGTACTGATCTGCACAATAGCTCTGATCGTTTTTGGCACATATTCATACATGAATATGGGCGTGGAAAGAATGCCAAACGTCGAATTCCCCATCGTTGTGGTAAGAACGATAATGGAGGGCGCAAGCCCCGCTATTATCGACAACGATGTTACTGACGTCCTCGAGGCCAGGATAAACACTATTGAGGGCATCAAGAATCTGAGCTCAAGCAGTTACGAAGGCCGTTCAATAATCGTCATAGAGTTTGACCTGGACAGGGACGTGGACGACGCAGCCGCTGATGTCAGGGGAAAAGTCAGCATGGCAGCCGGGCGCCTTCCCGATGATGCGGATACTCCTCAGGTCGATAAATACGATCCGGCTGACAGGCCGATAATGAACGTTGCAGTCAAAAACGACGGCAGGACAGACATGAAAACACTTGCAAGGTACGTTGACAAGGTAGTTACGGAACGCCTTCAGACTGTGAAGGGCGTCGGCGGGATCCAGCTTGCCGGATTCCGCGACAGGGAGATAAGGATATGGATAAATACTGACAGCCTGGAAGCCTACAACATTACTGCAAAAGAGATCAAATCAGCGATATACACCAAGCATGTTGAGCTTCCCGCCGGACGAATAGAGACAGCCACTAAAGAATACGGGATCAGGCTTGAAGGCGAGTATTCATCTGTCGCCGAACTTGAGTATCTTCCGATAGCCGTAAGGAACGGCGCGGTGATAAGACTGCGGGACGTTGCAAGGATCGAAGACGGCCTTGAAGACAAACGAAGCGGTGCCATTTACGAGGGCAGGCCAACTGTAATGGTCCAGATCCGCAAGCAGAAGGGCGCCAACGAGGTCCTTCTCTCGCGCATGGTCAATGAGAGGATAAAGGAGCTCAACCAGACCGCTCCTCCGGGGACCAGCCTTGCAGTAATGCAGGACAACGCAAAATTCATTATGCGTTCCATGAACGGGGTCTTCTGGGACATAGTTGCATCGATCATCCTCACATCCATGATAATGTTCATCTTCCTTAAAACGATAAGGGCAACCGTGGTTGCTGTCATCACCATCCCCGTCTGTCTTCTGGGAAGCCTTTCGGTCCTTTACTGGATGGGAATAACAATTAACAACATGTCCATGATGGGACTCTCTCTGGCGGTCGGCATGGTCGTTGACGCCACCACTGTCGTAATGGAAAACATTACAAGGCACCGCGACATGGGCAAGACTCCATACAGGGCCGCACAGGACGGGGGAGGAGAAGTCGCCTTCGCAGTACTGGCAGGGGCAGCGACTACTCTTGCTGTCTTTGTCCCTGTCGCCTTCATGGGGGGGATGATGGGACGCTTCTTTAACTCATTCGGCGTCACGGTAGCTACCACTATAGCAATATCACTGATAATATCACTCACGCTTACCCCTTTCCTATGTTCACGGATCCTTGGGAAGAAAATAGAGGGACCTCTGCAGAAAAAGCTGGAAAAGCCGTTTGTATGGATAGAGGGGAAATACAGCGGAGTATTAATATATGCAGTTAACCACCGCAAATCAGTTCTTATCGGAGCACTTGCACTTTTTCTCCTCGGCATAGGCTTTGCATCGACACTGGGGACAGAATTTTTCCCGAGTGAAGACCAGGGACGACTGAGGGTCCAGATAGAACTTCCCGCGGACTCATCCCTTGAAATGACCGAAAGCGTAGTAAAAGACATGGTCGACATGATACAGGCTGACGAGAGAGTAGCCTACACTTACGGGATAGTTGGCAGCGGCGGCGGAGAAGAAGTCTACAAGGCATCCATAAACATGGAACTGATTGACAGGGGCAGCAGACCTGCCGCGAGCGTGGTAATGAAACAGCTGCGGGGGAAGCTCTCTGTGTTCCGGGATGTCGACATCAAAATGGGGACATGGGGAGGATCTGACATAACACTCGTCATCCAGGGTCCGACAAGCGAGGCCCTTGCCGAGATGGGAGAGCTGATAAAAAAAGATCTGGCGGAAAACGCCAGAGGGCTTGTTGACATAACGACAGACCTTCAGATGAACAAGCCGAGGATAAACCTGTCACTGAACCGGGCACTCGCAGATGACCTGAACATTAACATCAGGGACCTTTCCGACGAGCTCCTGACATGGTTCGGGGGAGACAGGGCAGGTTCTTTCAACCAGGACGGATACAGGTATGACATAAGAGTGAGGGCTGAAGCAACCGGAAGAAACGATCCGGAAAAACTGAAAAACACGCTTGTCAGGACAAACGACGGGCAGCTCATAAGGGCAGAGGGGCTTATATCCAGCTCTGTAGGAATGTCGCCCAACGTAATAAAAAGGTACAACAGGCAGAGGTCCCTGCAGCTGGGGGCCAACGTGGAAGGAGTATCTCCCGGCGAGGGGATCCTGATCATGGAGGAAGTATTCAGGAAGTACGCCCCTCAGGACGGGACGTTCACCATTACGCCCGCAGGGGATTCGGAATACATGAAGGAAAGCTTCTTCTACATGTCCATTGCCCTCGTCTTCGCAATAATCCTTGTCTACATGGTAATGGCCATACAGTTCGAATCCTTTATACATCCGTTCACGGTAATGTTTTCGCTCCCGCTGATGACCGCAGGGTCTTTCGGACTCCTTGCACTGGCGGGCCTCAGGATAAGCGTGATGAGCTTCATGGGTATAATCCTGCTGGTAGGAGTCGTAGTGAATAACGCCATACTTCTGGTCGATTTTATCAATCAGCTGAGGGCAAAAGGCATGAATAAAATTGAGGCTGTGCTGGAAGCGGGACCGCTCCGCCTGAGGGCTATCCTGATGACCACCGTTTCAACAATGTTCGGTTCCCTCCCGGTAGCACTGGCTCTGAGCGAGGGAGGAGAGACAAGGCAGCCTATGTCGGTGGCAGTTATCGGCGGTCTTTTTACCTCGACCATGCTTACGCTGATAGTTATCCCGGTCGTATACCTCCTGCTCGACGACATAAAAGACAGGTCTGTCGCTGCGATCAACAGATACAGAGCTTACAGGCGCTACAACAGGTCTGCGCAGTCCAGGGCATTTAACTCCAAATAAGGGAGTGTGAGAAAAGAATGAACAGAAGTAAAATCACCTATATCCTGATAGCCTTCACGCTGCTTCTCGGAGCTTCACGCACCAATGCAGAGAGCAGTACAGTAGACATTCATGAAGCCATAAAACTTACCCTTACCAACAACTCGGGGTTGAGGTCACTGAGACAGGAGACCATAAAGGCATACGCGTTCGAGATCCAGGCTGACGGTACTCTCCTTCCAAGCCTTTACGCAAATGCATATGTGGACAGGCAGAAGGAGAGCACTACAAATGACGGGGAGAGAAATGACAACAAAGGCGCCAAGGCCACTCTTGAACAGATCATTTACTCAGGGGGCAAAAATACTGCGATAAGAAACCAGTCAAATCAGGTCAGGAACATTGCCGAAATGATAATATCAAACGGGGAGAACAGTGCTGTAGGAGAGCTCTACGCGAGGTTTTACAACGTTCTTCTGCAGCGTGAAAGGATAAATGCGGAGGAATCTGCCGTGAATACTTCCGAGCAGCACCTCAAAGAGGTCCAAAAGATGAGGGAACTTGGTTTGGCAAACAGCCTGGAAGTGATAAGGGCAGGGCAGCTGCTTGCGACCAACACCGCCAACCTGAGCACAGCGAAAGGGCTTTATCAATCTGCCCAAATAGCATTGATGAATTACATGGGCATCCCTCCTGAGAACAGGCGTGAGATCAGAGGCGAACTCAGCGTTCCCGAAGCGGAAGGTACAAGGCAGAGATCACTTGAGACAGCACAGGAAAAGAGGGCTGACCTCAAAAAACTTGAGGAACAGCTTAAATACCAAAAAAATCAGATCTTGATCGAAAAAAGCGGTACAAGGCCCAAAATAACATTTGGCGCTTCAGCAGGATATTTAAACCCTTATCTGAAAGATGACAGAGGCGACGACACCTGGAGGGCAGAGCTGTCCGTAACAGTTCCCATCTTCGACAGAAACACCGCCCGCGGAAATGCGATAAAGGCGGGCGCTGTGCTGGAGCAGGACAAGATAGCACTGGAACAGAAACAACTCGATATAAAATCAGAGGTCGAAACTGCATGGACAGAGATCGAGAGTACCCTGCACCATCTGGAGGCTTCGGAAAAAGCCCTTGAGCTGGCCAGGGAGTCACTGCGGCTTGCCGAAGTCGGTTTCCGGGAAGGGGTAACACCCCAGCTGGACCTGCTGAACGCCCAGACTTCGCTTACATCTGCGAGACTCGACCATGCACGTTCGCAGTACAACCACCTTCTTACAATAGTTGCACTGAAAGTTACTGAAGGTACCGTCATAGAATGGACCGGGGAGAGAAGATGACCATGACTGACAAAAATAACTTTGGCACTTATTCAAAAAGGCTATCAGACAAGAAAAGGCTGATCATCATCGTTGCCGGAGCGGTCATACTGCTGACGGCTATCGGGATATACAGCAGGAGAGAAGCCTTATTCTCACAGGCATCTAATGGGAACGGCAAGCTCGCTGCAGCTGTGAAGATCGAAACAGTAAAAGCAGACAAGACCGTGAGGGAAAGCATAGTCCAGAACACCTCCATAGACGCTGTAGACAGGGTCGAACTCCTGCCCAGGGTGACAGGGAGACTTGAAAAACTCCACGTAAGGCAGGGAGACCAAGTCAAAAAAGGACAGGTCATAGCTGCCCTCGAACATGATCAGCAAGATGCCCTTATTGGTTCGGTACGTGCCCAGGCAGCATCGGCAAAAGCCGACACTGAAAGGGCAAAAGCTGAGATGATGAACGCAAAGACGACCCTTGACAGGTACGAGAGGCTCGTCAAGGAGGGGTTCAGCACCCAACAGCAGTACGATTCAGTAGAGACAGCTTACTCAAGCGCCAGGGCTTCCTACAACGCATCTCTCGCAAAAGAAAGGCAGGCTGCCGCGGAACTGGAGCGGGTAAGTTCTGCAAAAGCGGACTATATCATGGTCGCTCCGATAGACGGCACAGTGCTCAATGATTTTTCACTCACGACAGGTGCAATGATTTCTCCTAATTCGCCGATAATAGATATTGCAAACTTGAGTAAACTCAAAGCGACGCTTAAGATACCCGAGTCAAAAATTTTTGTTGTAAAAAACGGCATGCCCGTATTTCTTAAATTCGATGCTCTTCCCGAAAAAGAATTTGTTGGAAAAGTTACAAGGGTCGATCAGTATGTCGATCCTTCGACCAGGAGCAGCAGCGTTGAGATAGAGCTGGACAATAGGGAGACAGGCGGGCAGCTGAGACCGGGGATGTTCGGACAGGCTTCAATAGTGGAAAGAGAGATCAAAAATGCTGTGCTCATACCGGAAAACGCTCTACATGAAAGTGAGACAGGTCATTACGTTTTGCTTGAAGAGCAAGGGACTGCAAAACTTCGCGTTGTATCCACGGGTACCAGACAGGGACACCTGATCCACATCACAGATGGGCTAAAGCCCGGCGACAGGGTTATAATCTTTGGAGGAAGCACCCTCAATGACGGAGATAAGGTCACTGTCAGCGGAGAAAACAACAATAAGGATAAACCTGAATAGGAGGCATCCAAAATGTACAAGATCGTCTTGCTGAGGCATGGAGAAAGCGAATGGAACAAGGAGAACAGGTTCACGGGATGGACAGATGTCCCTCTTTCTGAAAAAGGGCTTATCGAAGCGCAGTCCGCAGGCAAAGTACTGAAGGAAAAGGGTTTCACCTTTGACAAAGCCTATACCTCAGTTTTGAAAAGAGCGATCAAAACACTCTGGTGCGTACTTGAAGAGATGGACCTTATGTGGATCCCAGTAGAGAACTCCTGGAAGCTCAACGAACGCCACTACGGGGGACTTCAGGGGCTCAACAAGTCCGAGACCGCGGCAAAATACGGTGACGAACAGGTCAAGATATGGAGGCGCAGTTACGGCACAAGACCCCCGCTTCTTGAAAAGACCGACGAACGTTACCCCGGGAAAGATCCGATCTACGCCGGACTTGCCGAAGACGAACTTCCCGCAGGAGAATGCCTTGCAGATACTGTCGCAAGGGTAGTCCCTTACTGGCAGGAGAAGATTGCTCCTGACATAAGGGCAGGCAAGAAACTTGTGATAGCCGCGCACGGCAACAGCCTGAGGGCTTTGGTCAAATACCTCGACGGCATATCGGAGAAAGAGATACTTGAACTCAACATCCCCACCGGAATCCCCCTGGTCTACGAACTGGACAGTGATCTGAAACCGCTCAGGCATTACTATCTTGGCGATGAGGACGCAATAGCTGCTGCACAGGCAGCAGTGGCAAACCAGGGCAAAAGCAGGTAGAAGCAGAACTGATCTGAAAACCAGGTAAAAAAAGGGCCTGTAACTCAAATGAGGAACAGGCCCTTAATTATTATAAATATCAAAATGAAAGACAGCAAAAGACAACCTCTCAAAACACTTTTGCTGACACTTAGATTATAAATATACAATAAGCACCGATATAATTTAATAAATTTCCACTCAGCCAAAAGCACTATGCACAAATCTTCCGTACGGATAGAATCTGAAAATACACAAGGTACATTTTTACTGCGGAGGAGACAAAATGGCGTATTTTCTCGAAAAAGCTGACAGAGACCTCTTTTACAGCAGGAACGACCCAAAGGACAGAAGGCTCGGCGAACTTGTCCACCGCGGAAAGGTCTCATCTGTCCGGGATTCAGATGTAGTTATCATAGGTGCGCCCGAGGACAGGGGCGTGACCGCTAATAAGGGCAGGCCCGGCGCAGCAAAGGGTCCGGACGACATAAGGCGCCGCCTCTACAAGCTTACCCCCGGATTCAATATGGATTTCGACAGGATAAGGGTCATCGATGCGGGAAACATATCGACAAAGGGGCTTACCCTGGAAGAAGTGCATCTAGCACTTGAGGAAGCTGTATCCGAAGCAGTTTCAAGAGGAGGGATCCCCCTCGTCCTGGGCGGCGGACATGACCTCACATATCCGGGCACAGCAGGACTCGTACGGGGCGCCGTCCTGAAAAAGGACTCTATGGGACTGATAAACGTGGATGCGCACCTTGATGTAAGGTCGGACGAGAACGGGATCAACAGCGGCACATCCTTCTTTCGTGCCCTCACGCAGCTCCCGGACAAGGCACTCTCGGGAAGCGCGTTTGTTGAATTCGCCATTCAGGAACCCTACAATTCTCCCTATTACTACAACTGGGTGAAGAAACAGGGGGGAAGCGTCTTCACGCTTAAGGAAGTCTCGGAACGGGTAATGGAATCCTTCCTGCAGGCACTCAGTATCGTAAGCAAGAAGGGGCGAACAGTGGCGCTCTCCCTTGACATAGACGCCGTCAGAAGCACCGAGGCGCCGGGAGCATCAGCGAGCAACCCCAGCGGACTGAAGGCACCGGAACTCGACAAGATAGCCTACCTTGCAGGCAGAAGCCCTCAGATACGATACCTGGACATAATGGAGGTCTCGCCTCCGTTGGACCAGGATCACCGAACAGCGTCTCTTGCGGCATCATCGATCTTCTGGTTTCTCAGAGGACTGTCCGAGAGGTAGGTCTCCAAATAAACCTGCTTATGTGACCGGGTCACAGAAATATCCGTTCTCCGGTGTTATAAATTGTGAGAGAACGAGAATAGGAGTGGTCACATGTCGCCTCAGGTCAGAAAAATTAAAAAAGCAAAGGTCTTCCGTGATGACTGCGTCGCATGCGGAGCATGCACCAATGTATGCCCGGTCGGCGCGATATACATACATAAGGGAATATGGGCTGACGTTGACCCCGGCAGGTGCATAGGTTGCTCAAAATGTGAAGCGATATGCCCTGCCTCTGCCATAAGCATGGAGGTCTCCCAATGAAGGCTAGAAACGCCTGGAAGGACAAAATGTGGATCGTCTCTCTCCTCTACTTTTCCCTGGGCTTTTTCAACATAATGTTCGCCTGGCTGGGCATGCTCTGCTTTGTCATACCCTTGCTGATGTCGATTTTCGGCAGTGAGAAGGCCTTCTGCAACAGCTACTGCGGAAGGGGACAGATCTTCACTCTTCTCGGATCGGAGAATAAGATCTCCCTGAACAGGGGCCTCCCGGCATTTTTGAAAAGCAAATGGTTTCGTTATGGATTTCTCCTGTTCTTTATGGTCATGTTCGTCAACATGCTCTTTGCGACATGGGCTGTATTTTCGGGAAGTGGCAGCCTGAATGAAACGGTAAGACTCTTCTGGACCTTTGATGTGCCATGGGAATGGGCGAACAGGGCCGGAGAAGGCATCCCGCTCTGGACAGTACAGTTTGCCTACGGCTTTTACAGCCTTATGCTCACATCACTTATGCTCGGCATAATGAGCATGCTCATCTTTAAGCCAAGATCCTGGTGCGTCTACTGTCCTATGGGCACCGCCACCCAAATGATATGCAAGATAAAGGAAGGAGAGAAACTGTAGAAGTCACCTGCTCATGCTCTGAAGCAGCTTTTTATCTACTATTTTGATCCCGCCTCTGGAAAGTTCAACAGCACCGAGCACGTAGAAGGATTTAAGCGTCCTCGAAACGACCTCCCTTGCGCTGCCTATGTATCTTGCGATCTGTTCATGGGTAAGTGAAATGACATCAGTACCTTTTGTCTCCATCTCTTCCAACAGAAAATTTGCCAGCCTCTTGTCCACGCTCAGGAAGAATATGCGCTGGATAGCATCCATGACATCTGAGAAACGGAGGGCCGCCACCTTGTAGGAAAAATTTTCCACCCAGACGTTTCTCTCTGCCAGCTCGGAAAAGAACGGGCCGTTGATCACAAGTATCCTGCAGTCAGTTTCGGCCTCTATAAGAACTTCAAAACGAATAAGCTTAAGGACGCATGATGCAGAGAGGATGCAGACTTCGCCCGGCTCGAGCCGGAAGAGAGTAAGGTCCTTGCCGTCCTCAGAGAGCATATATACCCTGAGGGTCCCCGACCTTATAAGAAAAACTCCCGCACAGGAATCATCACTGCCGTTTAGGCAAATACCCTTTTCATATTTTATGTCGGAAATGTTGTTTATTAGAGCCTCCTGCTCGATAGCACCCATCTTTTCCCAAAAGGGGAGGCTCTCCTGAAGGATCGACTCAAGCTGTCCGCTGCGTGTCAACAGCAAGCACCTCCGCTCATATTTTATAACGACCTTATGGATGATACACCAATTCATCAGTGTTTACTAAAAAATGCGGCGATATATTCAATTCGATCCGGGGCATCCGGTTATCTCAGATGCCAAGGAGACGGGCTGCGTTACGGCCGAGTATCAGTTCCTTCTCCTCTTCCGATATATCGAGCGATCTTATAAGTGATATTTCCTGAGAGGGCATATGCCACGGATAATCGCTTCCGAAGAGTATTCTCTCGGCCCCGTGCTTCCTTATTATCTTTTTGAGAAGTCCCTTGTCAAGCCATGGCTCGGCGCAGTAGGCCGTATCCATGTAGATCTCCGACTGCCCTGCCACTGCTTCGAGCACATCTTCTGCCATCTTCAGCCCGCCCAAATGAGCGGCGACTATCCTGAGTCCGGGAAAATTTTTTGCGATCTTTATCATCGACTCGGGCGAGGCGTTAAGTTCGCCCGGGAACGAATAATCGAAACCTACGTGGAAGACAGCGATCAGGTTAAGCGCACGCGCAAGGTCATATATCGGAAAGTACCGCTCGTCATCGGCATATATCCTCTGGAGCGCAGGATGGAACTTGATGCCTTTTAGTTCTTCGTCAGATATCTTCCAGACATACTCAAGGGCGTATACCGAGCTTGGGAGTACCGAACCGAAGGCAATCACCCTCTCGGAATCTGTCTCCTTGGCGAAGCGGAGGACATTCTCATGCTGGCTCTCCTTGGTAACGACGTTGAGTACGACGGACTTGTCCACCCCGCACTGATCCATAGCTGAGACAAGTCCGCTCAATGTCGCAGGGGCGGCATATCCGACATTGCCGTTGGATGACAGAACTGACATCGCACGGTCAGCAAAACCATCAGGGAATATGTGAGTATGAAAATCTATGATCATGCCCCTTATCACGCCGCCCTTCCTTTGATCTTCCAAACTATATCACAAAAATGAGAAGCCGGAAAAAGTTGAGGACCCCCGGTGTGCAGTCCGGGAGCCCTCTCGGAGTAAGGATGGTGTTATGGTATCCTTCTAGAACTCGTACTGCCAGGAGAGGATGAACTTGCGTTCGGGGTTGATATAGCCCTGATCATCAAGCACAAACTCCCTGTCGAAGATGTTGGTGCAGGAGAGGACCACTTTATGGTCCCCCTCTTTCCATGAGACCGATGCGTTCATGAGGAAGATCCCGTCGTCCTTGTAAACGCCCCCATCGATGTTCCTGTCTCCGTAAAAATGGGCATTCAGTTCAGCCGTCCAGGGGCCCTTAACGTAGTTCAGGCTTCCCATCAGGTCAAGCCGCGGCATGTTAGACCTTGCCCAGTTGTCTGTGCCCTCTGTTTTCTCTTCGGCGTCGGTCCAGGAAATACCCTGCGTGTAGCTCCAGTTTTCATGGAAGTTGAACTTCATTTCTGCCTCTACACCCCATGCCCTGTACTGGTCAAGGTTGACGTACTGACCTACCCATGTTATCGGGTCTGATTCATACTTTATTTTGTCCTCCATGTCCATGTAGAAGATACCTACGCTCCACGGATTGGCAGCCTTTTCGTCCTTGACACCTATGTCATATGTCCAGCCTTTTTCCGGTTTAAGGTCCGGGTTGGGCGTACCATAATTCCTGTCCGGCATGAATATCTGGTAAAAACTGGGCATCGCGAAAAAGCGTCCTGCAGTTAGATACCAAATCTTGCCTGAGGGGCTCTCCCAGTTTAGAGAGATCCTCGGAATAAGTTCATTTACATCTTCGCCCTCATCAACGTTCCAGTGCTCGTACCTCAGTCCTATGTCCAGTCCCATCTCGCCGACCGGCACAGACACTTCCAGATAAGGTGAGAAACCGTCCCTTTTTAGGTCGTATGGGGTATCTTCAGTTATCCATCCATAATAGTCAGAAATTCCCTTGTACTCAGACTGTTCCCTTCTCCACTCAAACCCCCATACTCCGGTCAGGCCGAATATGTCCTGTTTACGGTTAAACATTATCCCCATCGAGCTGTCATTGTATTCATAACTGCTTACGTAGAGAGGGTCTGCGTAGAATGAATACTCCTTCTCATTGTCGTTATAATATATTTTGCCCGAATTCACTTCATCTGCATAAGTTAGGGAAAAACGCTGGTACCTGTTTTTCTGAGTGTTGCTGTAAACCGTTGAAAGATCATAATTGTATGTATTCTCCCAGTCAGAATCGAAATCTCCCCAGGCACCTGAAAATGCCCACTTGCCCTTTTCTATTCCGAACGTGAAGTCATTTCCGCGATAGTCGGTCGCTTTGTCGTAAGTTCCGTCGGTCCTTTTCCTTATGTTGATTTCGGATGTCTCCTGTGTCTTTGTATATCCGGCCGTGACCTTTACGTCATCGCTCAATACAGCTGTGCCTCTCACAGAACCCCTGAACCAGCCATGGTTTCCGCCTTCAATAAGCAAAGTTCCGCCGGACTCTTCCATCCCTTTTTTGGTGATTATATTGATAACTCCTCCGGCAGCGTTGGATCCATAGACAGCAGAGCTTGCACCTTTGACGACTTCTATCCTATCTATCGACTCAAGCGGCACTGTCCTCAGGTCAAAGGGTGATCCCATCGATACCCCGGTGCCATAGCTCGAAGTTCTGAAGGGTATTCCGTCGACGAGAAGCAGGACCTCCGTTGTAAGTCCCCTGACGATCACGCTTTTATCAAGAGCAGAAGCAGAGCTGTTCCTGAGACCGTTTACTCCGGGGACTCTGTCCAAAACTTCCTGAGTGCTCCTGGCCCCGCTCATCTCAATTTCTTCCCTTGTAATGACAT
>DAIRTK010000007.1:32500-48691 GCA_036803945.1 Synergistaceae bacterium | reverse complement strand
TCTTCCCCCGCTTCATTTTCCGGAAGGATCTTTTTTGGGACAAACAGCGATGTGCTCGTCTGCCTGGACGGAAAGACCGGAAGCGTTGTATGGAGAGCCCCCTTTGACGCAGATGTACTGACCTCGCCAGCCATAGCGAAAGACAGGATCGTGATTACCGGGGCTGATGGGAAGGTTTGCACCTTAAAATAACTGCAATTGGGGCATCTCGTGGCGCTGACTTAGCAACAGGAAAGCATGGCTGAGCGGTCGCTGAGCAATAGCTGAGCGATCGCTCAGCAGTTGTAGAATCTAAAAAACTTAAACAAAAGCCGCTGGATTCCCGACGGAGGCATTCGGGAATGACGGTTCTTTTGGTTCTTGTTGTAAATGTCCTATCTTGAATTCACCGCAGCCAAAGGCTGCAAATTCTCCGCGATGCGAAGCGAGCAAATTCACCGCAGCGTGGACGCTGCAAATTCTCCGCTGCCCAGAGGCTGCAAATTCCCCGACCCTGCCCTTGGCCCCTACGATCGTTTGACCGCCCCTACAACGGCTCAGCCACTGCTCAGCGACTGCTCAGCCATTGCTTAGCCAGTTTTCTGATTTAAAAGGAAAACCGTCCTGTAAAGAACGCCCAGGGCTATGGACATGGCTTTTTCGTCAAAGTCGAAATGGTCGTTGTGGTGTCCTGCCGGAGCATCGGCGCCTATTCCTATATAGGTCGCCTTCCCTCCGCTTTCCTGGACACTTTTCATCATCCAGCAGGCGTCATCGCTTCCCGCCATTGGCTGCATCATCTCTATCCTGTCAACTCCGCTGACGCTGGATGCTGCCTGCATTACTTTCCCAGCAAGGTCAATGTCGCTGGAGGCGCTTATGGCTTCCCCGCATTTTTGTGTGGTCAGCTTAACGTCGTACATTTCGGCGGCACCGGTAAGTATGCTCATTACAGCCCTGTATACGTATCGGGCGGCTTCTTCCGTCGCGCCTCTCGTCTCTATTTTCATATGGGCTTTAGGAGGGACTACGTTTCTGCCTTCTCCTGCATTGAGGACTCCTACATTCGTTCTGGTCATCCCATCCGGATAGGGCGCTATGCCGTGGAGGCTCAGGGCTGCGGAGGCAGCAGCCAGCAGGGCGTTTTTTCCCTTGTGAGGCTCTGCTCCCGCATGCGCTCCAACTCCCCTGAAGTCTGCGTCGATCTTTGTTGAATAGAGAAATCCGTCCGTACCGCCAAAAACTGTCCCTGTAGGACTTCCCAGGCCGAGATGGAGGGCAAGGAAATGGTCAGCGCCCTCGACCGCTCCCGACCTGACAAATGCATAACCTCCCCTGGCGCCCTCTTCGGCAGGCTGGAAGATAAATCTTATTTTTCCCTTCAGCAATGTTTTGTCGGCTGAAATAATCTCGGCAAGGGTCATCCCTATCGCGGCGTGTCCGTCATGGGCACATGCGTGCATGCTGTTGGGATTTACAGAGGAGAATCCTTCAACGACAGGCACGTGGGTGCAGTCTTCTGTCTCGGTCGTATCTACGCTGTCTATGTCAAACCTCAGGACAGTGACCGGTCCGGGTTTCCCTGTCTCAATTTCCGCGATCAATCCTGTATAGCCTTTCATTTTGTCAATAAAGTCATGTGAAGCACCCTGTTTCAGCGATCTTTTTATATGCGCCTGCACATCGGCCGTCCTTCCCATCACATGTTCCTTTGCAATGAAATCTCCGGCAAATGCAATGTCGATCCCGGCCCGGACAAGGGTCTCGGCTATCTTTGATGTGGTCCTGAATTCTGCCCAGCCCGTCTCGGGGAATTTATGAAAATCGCGGCGTCTTTTGACCATTTTTTTAAAAGCTTTTTCTTCGTTGTACATCAAATGTCCTCCAAAAGAGACTTTCTGCCGGAACAGTTAAAAATTAGCCATGAGACCCTGCAGGGTATCTGCCTTTCTTATCAGTACCGGCTCCATATCATTTGATATCAGGACCTCTGCCGGACGCAGCCTGCAGTTGTAGTTTGAAGCCATTGAATATCCATATGCACCGGCATTTTTTACCGCGATTATGTCTCCCTCCGAGACAGGCCCGATCTCTCTGTTTTCTGCCAGGATATCCCCGCTTTCACAGATGTTTCCGACTATTACGGCACCCTCTATGGGGTCGCCTGACTTATTGTCGGAAAGGATCTCTATTTCATGGTAGGAATCATAGAGGACATGCCTCATCATCACATTGAAGCCGATGTCTGTGCCTACGTAACATTTGCCGTAGTTCATCTTGACGGCATGCACGGTCCCAAGAAGCACTCCGCATTCTGCTGAGATATACCTGCCGGGTTCGCATTTGAAATGCACGTCTTTGTTGTCATATTTTTCAAGGAAGAGGTCGATCTTCTCAAACATCATCCCGGCCAGCTTATTCAGGTCCAGCCTCTTTTCTCCGGGTTTGTAGGGTACGCCGAAACCGCCGCCGAAATCGATGAATTCGAGGCCCGGAAAGTTTTCAGCTGCCATGTCAAGAAGCGCGCCCGCTGCATCCACGTAGGGACAGGGGTCAAGGAAGAGCGATCCAATGTGTTGGTTTATGCCTGTCAGTTTCAGGCTGTATCTTTCAAGTATCTTTTTTACTTCAGGGCAGAATTCGGACTGCACTCCGAACTTCGTCTTATGGCCTGCCGTGATAACTTTGTCGCAGTGTCCCGCTCCCATTCCCGGGTTGAATCTTATTGCGACGCTGCCCCCCGGACATATCATTCCGAACTGTTCGAGCTGAGACAGAGAATCAACGCTGACCAGTATCCCTCTCTCGATACAGTAGCTCATCTCTTCCCTGGAGACGTTGTTCCCTATGTAGAAAATTTCTTCCGCAGGAAATCCCGATCTCTCGACGACAAATATTTCGCCCGGCGACATCGCGTCGGCACTCAGCCCCTCCTCGCGAATGATCTTCAGGAGAGATGGGTTTGTGTTTGCCTTTACAGAATAGCTCGGCTTTATCCTTCCGCCGAAAGCTCCCGACAGGTCGCGGCACCTTTCCCGCAGTATCTCTTCACTGTAGACGTAAAGAGGACTTCCGTATCTGCCAAGCAGTTTCTGTGCTGTTTCAAAACTTATAAACAGATCCATCACCCACTTATCCGGTTATTTTTCGCACCCTTGCCGCCGGTCCACCAAAAACCCGGTTTTTCTGAGGCATTTTATTATATTGTTCGGCTGTTTCTGACAAAAATATATTTATATCCTTGCGACGCCGCTTTCCCTTGCAGCCTGTGCCACTGCCTCTGCGACAGCCTTGCCGACTCTCGGGTCAAAAGCAGCAGGGATGATGTAGTCGGCTGAGAGTTCCTCGTCCGTTATAAGACCTGCAAGAGCTCTTGAAGCCGCGATCTTCATAGCGTCGTTTATGTCGACGGCCCGCACGTCGAATGTCCCCCTGAATATACCGGGAAAGGCCAGAACATTGTTTATCTGATTTGGAAAATCGCTTCTTCCTGTTGCTATGACTGCGGCGCCGGCCTCTCTTGCTTCATCCGGGAAAATTTCCGGGGTCGGGTTGGCGCAGGCAAAAACGATCGGCTTGTCGGACATTGACCGGACCATTTCTTTTGTAACTGTCCCAGGGGCCGAGACACCGACAAAAATATCAGCCCCTGCCATGGCATCTGCCAGAGTCCCTTTTTTCCCTGACCTGTTGGTTTTTTGGGCCATTTCATTTTTTATCCAGTTCATGCCGTTTGCTCTGCCTTCGTAGATGATACCTGCGCGGTCACACAAAGTTATGTCCCGGAACCCGTCGCTTAAAAGGAGTTTGGTAACCGAGACGCTCGCAGCTCCGGCACCGTTGACCACCACTTTTACATTTTCCTTCTTTTTATTGACCACTTTAAGGGCATTGACCAGTCCGGCCAGTGTGATCACCGCAGTGCCGTGCTGGTCATCATGGAATATCGGAATGTCGCATCTCTCTTTGAGCTTTTTTTCTATTTCAAAACAGCGCGGTGCCGAAATGTCTTCGAGGTTGACGCCGCCGAAACTTCCTGATATGAGTGCGATAGTATCTACGATCTCATCGACGTCTTTGCTCCTGATGCAGAGCGGAAAGGCATCTACATCACCAAACGATTTAAAAAGGACGCATTTGCCCTCCATTACCGGCATTCCAGCTTCGGGGCCGATATCTCCCAGTCCGAGGACAGCCGTTCCGTCAGTTACGACCAGGCAGAGGTTATGACGCCTTGTCAATTCATAGCTTTTACTTATGTCCTTCTGGATCTCGAGACAGGGCTGCGCTACTCCCGGGGTGTACGCCAGGGACAGATCTTCCTTCGTTTTTACAGGGACTGTAGAAATTACCTCGATCTTTCCCTTCCACTTTTCATGAAGCTTTAAGGATTCCATTGCGTAGTCCATGATAATATTCATCCTTTCTTTAATGAAACAGGTTCCATTTTTAATATTACTACTTCTGCAGGCAAGACGCTATCCAAAGAGAGCAAAAATATAGAAGCTGAAAAAAGAGGCCCTCTTCATGAAAGAAGAAGGACCTGTCATTATTCGTCCTGCCTTAAGGTTCCGGTAAGCTAAAGCAGCTCGGCTATCTGTACGGCATTCAGGGCCGCTCCCTTACGGAGATTGTCTGATACTACCCACATTGCCAAAGCATTTTCCAGACCGGTATCCTTCCTTATCCTTCCGACGTAGACAGCATCCCGGCCTGCGCCGATGATCGGCATGGGATAGACTGAATTGACCGGATCATCCATCAGTATTATCCCCGCAGCCTCCGCAAAGATCTCCCTGGCCCTTTCCGGGGGCAGAGCCCGTTCAAACTGTGCGGTTATACTCTCTCCGTGGCATCTGAATATGGGTACCCTTACAGTTATCCCGCTCACCTTAAGTTCCGGGAGATGCATAATTTTACGCGATTCATTGACCATCTTCCATTCCTCTTCCGATATGCCATTTTCATCAAAAGAGCCTATCTGCGGAAGCAGGTTGAAAGCTATCTGATGCGGGTAAACTCCGTCATTTTGAACATCTTTTCCCCCAAGAAGATCTGCTGATTCATTCCTGAGGGTATCAACAGCCTTCATGCCGGTACCCGCTACTGACTGGTAGGTGCTGATATTGATATATTTCAGGCCGGCCTCTTTGTGGAGAGGCCAGAGCGCCACAACGGCCTGTATAGTGGAACAGTTGGGGTTTGCTATTATTCCCTTGTGCCATGCTGTGTCCCAGGGGTTTACCTCCGGGACCACAAGCGGTACGTCGGCATCCATTCTCCATGCAGAACTGTTGTCTATCACGACCGCTCCGGCGTCGGCTGCAGCAGGAGCCCATTTTCTTGAAGCAGATCCCCCTGCTGAAAAAAGCGCTATGTCTACATTGCTGAAAGAATTTTCGGATACAGCCTCTACAGTGATCTCTTCACCCCTGAAAACTACTTTGCTTCCCGCAGACCTTGGCGATGCAAGAGGTTTGAGCCTGGATACAGGATAATCCCTCTGCTCCAGCGTTTTGATCATCTCCCTGCCCACAAGCCCTGTGGCTCCGAGAACCGCTACGGACCTCATCCTGTCCATTAAAAGGAGGCCTCCTCAATAAAATGCTCATGGAGCGCCCTCGCCGCATCTTCCACCCTGTTTGATCCGACTATACAGGTAAGAGCGAGTGCGGTAGAGGCTATCATCTCAATGTTGATACCCTCTTCTGCAAGTACATTGAACATTTTTGAAGGTATTTCAGGGTGGTTGGCTATCCCTGCACCCACGATCGTTACCCTTGCTATCTCGGTGTCAAATGATACTCCCTGAGCCTCTATCTCTCTGCATATCTCGCGGGAGACCTGGATCGCAGTCTCTAGATTTGCCTTTTTTACGAGGAAGCCGATGTCGTTCACGCCGCCCCTCATGTTGTTCTGGATTATCATTTCCGCGCCGACTCCGTTTTTGGCAAGGCTGCCGAACAGGCGGGCCGCAACTCCCGGAATGTCGGGAACTCCCAGCAATACAACTTTTGCGACATGTGAATCATGGACCACTGCCTTTATTACAAGACCTTCCGTGACCGGATTGCTCATCACCCAAGTACCCTCCTCTTCTGTAAAGCTTGAACCGACATATAGCGGGATCTCGTATCTTGCAGCCATTTCAACGCTGCGGGCCTGAAGTACATTGGCTCCCTGAACTGCCATTTCCATGCACTCCTCAAAACCTATCCTGTCAATTTTCATGGGATTTTTTACAACGCGCGGATCTCCGGTCATTATGCCCCTGACATCTTTGAGAAGCTGGCACGAATCAGCTGCGAGAGCTCCGGCAAGGGCGACTGCGGAAAGGTCAGATCCTCCCCTTCCCAGCGTTATCACATCACCGTTGTCTGTGATGGCCTGAAAACCGGTTATGACAGCGACTGTTCCCTCATTCAACGCCTTTTCGACATTGGCAGGCTCAATGCTGTATATCCTGCCCTCCATCGGAAAACCCTTCGCTTTTATTCCAGCCTGCAGTGCGGTAAAGGACTGCGCGGGGATTCCGAATTTCTGGATAGCCAGTGCCAGAAGCGCCACGCTTTGCTGTTCTCCTGTTGCAAGCAGCTGGTCCATCTCTCTTCCGTTGTTCGTATTTGCCACATCTTTTGCAAGTGCCAGAAGATCGTCTGTCATATTCCCCATAGCAGATACCACAACAGCCACCCTGAAACCGCTGTCCCTGACTTTCTTGACGATCTGGGCGACATGTCTCATCCTTTCGGGCCCTGCTACTGAAGACCCTCCGAATTTCAAAACCGTGAGAGGAAGCCCTGAGTGGTCCATCAATCTCTCCTCCATACTCTTTCTATTGCATCTTTGAGCCCCATATCTACAGTTACCTGCGGGCCCTGAGCACTGCTGTCAAGAACAAAAAACTGCGACCTCACCCCATGCTCGGTGAAGGTTTTGCACATCGTCTCAGCCACTCTCTGGGTCGGACCGTTCACCAGGGCTATGACCGAAGGCCCCGATCCGCTGATTGCCACGCTCAGGCATTCGGGAAGTTCACGCACCCTTGAAAAGATCACTTCCCCTCCCTTGAAGAGTTTGCTCCTGTACTGCTGATGGAGCCTGTCATCCATGCCCCATTTGAGATGTTCCCATTTGCCGGTTGCCCAGGCTGCAGTCAGGAGCGCTGCCCTGCCAAGATTGAAGACCGCATCTTCGAAGGGAACGTTCTTTGGGAGAGCTTTTCTGGCATCGGATGTCCTGACCCTCTCGTCAGGAACGGCAACTACGCAGAGGACCTCGGACGGCAGGGCCGGAAGGCTGACATAGCGCAGATTTTCGCCATCCCAGCAGCTGACTGCCATGCCTCCCAGGAAACAGGGGGCTACGTTGTCGGGATGTCCCTCTATCAAAGTCATCACTGTAAGAAGCTCGGCCTCGTCAGCCTCGTATCCTGTAAGCTGCTTCGCTATCAGTACTCCTGCAACGACTGCTCCGGCTGAACTTCCAAGCCCCCTGCAAAGGGGGATTATGTTGTGGCACCACAGGAAAAAACCTGGGCCCCTTACTCCCCATCTTTTACAGGCCTGTTCATAGGCCCTGACGACCAGATTGGCCTCAGGGTCTGAGAGTTCCTTTGAGCCTTCTCCGTGTGCTTCTATCCTGTACTCATTTTCGGGCAGCAGTTCCATCACCTTGAATATGTTGTAGAGTGAAACGGCCATCCCGATCGCGTCGAAACCTGATCCCAGATTTGCACTGGTTGCAGGCACTCTGAGAGTAATAAGCGGGTTCAACCTTTCATCACCTCCAAAAGTTCATCGAGGGAATCTCCGATCTCCGTCGGCCTGCCGACCTGAGACATTGCTGTGTCAGGGTCCTTAAGTCCGTTCCCGGTAAGCACCATTACAGCTTTTATACCTTTGGGAAGGCGTCCGAGCTCCCTGAGTTTAACAAGTCCCGCCAGAGGTGCGCATGATGCGGGCTCGGCAAATATCCCGCCCTTCGATGAAAGGTAGTACTGTGCCGAGAGTATTTCCTCGTCTGTCACGGAGTTGAATTCGCCTCCGGATAATTCTACCGCTTCCCTGGCAAGATGCGCGCTTACCGGATTGCCTATGCGTATGGCTGTTGCAACTGTTTCCGGATCGGGACACGGCTTTCCGGTAACCAGAGGCGCCGCTCCCGCCGCCTGAAATCCCATCATTTTGGGAAGCTTGGAAATTTTACCTATCTCCCTGTACTGACTGTAGCCCGCCCAGTATGCGCTTATGTTCCCGGCGTTTCCTACAGGTATCGCATGCCAGTCAGGGGCACTCCCCAAAGATTCGCATACTTCCCATGCGCCGCTCCTCTGTCCCCAAAGACGGTAAGGGTTTACTGAGTTGACTATGGCAAACCCTTTTTGTTCCGCAGCTTCTCTTGCCATTTCAAGAGCCCTGTCAAAATTGCCCTTTACGGCAATTACTTCAGCTCCGTACATGAGGGCCTGTGCAAGCTTTCCAAGGGCGACCTTTCCTGCGGGAAGAAGTACGTAACAGGGGATCTGTGCTGCCGCAGCGTAAGCCGCGGCGGATGCCGAGGTATTGCCTGTCGAAGCACAGACTATCGCTTTGGCTCCTGCCTCAAGCGCCTTGGCTACTGCCATTACCATACCTCTGTCCTTGAACGAGCCTGAGGGATTGCACCCCTCAAGCTTTCCCCAAAGTTCGATCTCAAGGTCTTTGCTGATCCTCTCCAGATAGACCAGAGGGGTCTCTCCTTCTCCCAATGTTATCCTGGGTGTTTCCCCTGTTACGGGGAGAAGGTCTGCGTATCTCCGGATAACTCCCATCTCTTATTCCTCCTTAAAATAAATACCGCCCCTGTACCCTGACAGGAGGCGGTATGTTCCGCGGTTCCACTCCACTTCGGCAAATCCTTAATATGACCTGCCCTTATTCGCGCTGTAAAGGGCGCACCCTGATGCCTTATACGCATAATGCGGCTTCGGCACCGGCTCAGGGGTGGTATTCAGGGAAAGAGCAACCGGGATCTTTCAGCGCCTTAAAAGGGATCCCATCTCTGTGATGCTTATTCTCCCTTACTATCCCCATCATAGCCATGGAATAATTAAGATTATTGTCAGCGTTTATACAACTACTTGTGATAATTGTCAAGCCTAAACAATACGGTATTTTTAGCTGCCCCCTGTACCGGATTTGACTATCCTTCCATAGGGGGATAGAATTGAAAAAATTCATGGTGTCGGAGTCCTTATTCAGCTGAGGTCTGCCTTTCCGGTCGTTGACATGTGCAGATGCAAGGGGGTGGGTACTATGACGTTTAACATGAAAAGGCATGTAGAAAAACTGGGAGGACGGGCAGTACTTTCATATCTGGAGGGAGACCCGGACAGAAATATCCCAAAGATAGCAAAGTGGGTAAAATTGTTCGACAGAAAGGGTATATATGCGGCAGCATACACCTTAATTGAGGAAATTGCTTCCGACCCCTCCAATATTTGGTTTCAATTTTTTAAAAGCCTCTACACGGACATCGATAAAGATGTTAGAAAGATGATATTCAGAAACTTTATACTTCACTCTGCCATCCAGGGTTTCAGCGATCGTGCAAAAAACGAACAAAAATATAATTGTAATGTTCCCTGGGCCATACTGATGGACCCGACAAGCGCATGCAACCTCAAATGCAAGGGGTGCTGGGCTGCCGATTACGGCAGTTCGATGGAACTTGATTATGCGGTGCTTGATGATATCGTCTGCCAGGGCAAGGAACTCGGCACATACACATATCTTTTCAGCGGCGGCGAACCTCTCATGAGAAAAGACGACATCATCGATATATGCAGGAAGCATGACGACTGCATCTTCCTTGCATTCACGAACGGAACACTGATAGACACAATGTTCGCTGATAAGCTGCTTGAAATAAAAAATTTCATCCCCGCCCTCAGTATCGAGGGTTTTGAAAACGAGACGGATTTCAGAAGGGGAAAGGGTACGTACAGGGCTGTATTGAATGCAATGGATATTCTCAGGTCTAAAAAGCTGCCCTTTGGGATATCGTGCTGCTACACAAGCAAAAATGTATATTCGATAGGCAGTGAAGAGTTTTTCGACTACATGGCAGAAATGGGAGCAAAGTTCGCGTGGCTGTTCACTTACATTCCTATCGGAGAAAATGCCGTTGCCGACCTGATGGTTTCAGCACAACAGCGTGAATTTATGTACAGAAAGGTAAGGGAATTCAGGAAGACCAAACCGATCTTCACCATGGACTTCTGGAATGACGGAGAATATGTCAGGGGATGCATTGCAGGCGGGAGAAGATACCTTCACATCAATGCCAACGGTGATATTGAGCCTTGCGCTTTCATTCACTACTCTGACTCAAACATTAAGAATAAGCCCCTGCTGGAGGCATACAGGTCGCCTCTTTTCATGCAGTACAGGGACCATCAGCCATTCTGCAGCAACCATCTGAGACCATGCCCCTTGCTGGACAACCCTGACTGCCTGAATTCGATGGTGGAAGGATCAGGCGCGCATTCTACTTATATTGCAAAACCGGAAAATGTCCGTGATCTGACATCAAAATGCAGAAAACGATCTGAAGATTGGGCACCTGTTGCAGAAAGACTATGGTCAGAAAACAGGGTAAGCAGAACAGCGGTCCACAAATAAGCATAAAGGATCAAGCTTGCCTGAAACAGGATCAAAACGTAAAGGACAGATGTGGCCGGGGCTCTGTAAAAGGGCTCCGGCCCTGCGTTTGCGGCAGTTCCGCCCATACTGCTCTTTTTTATTATAAGCTTTCTTAATGCCCAAAATCATAGATATAGTGCTATTTCACAATAACGACTGATTATCGGCCGTTTTTTACGTACAATTTTATTTGATATTTATAACTCTTTCTGCTAAAATGCTCTCCGCACAGGAGTATTTCACTTAGGTGGTGTTAGGTCAGATGGCAGCAGCAAAGGCATACGACGACAAAGTGGTCATGACTCGTGAAGGATATGACAAACTTAAGGCAGAGCTCATCTCGCTTCGTGGCGACGGCAGGGCGGAAATCGCAGCCAAACTGGAGGAAGCCCGCGGATTCGGAGACCTTAGCGAAAATGCGGAGTATCACGCAGCAAAGGAAGAGCAGGAAAAACTTGAAAACAGGGTCCTTTGGCTTGATTATCAGCTTAGCAAAGCAAAGATCGTAGATGCTGAAGATGTCGACACCAGTTCGGTCAGCCTCGGAACAACAGTAACACTTAAGGATCTTGACCTGAAAAAGACATATATATATACGCTTGTCGGAACAGAAGAAGCTGACATAAAAGAAAACAGGATATCCGCGGCAAGCCCGGTAGGTATGGCAATCACGGGAAAGAAAGCCAATGACGAGGTCATTGTAAGGACCCCCAGGGGGATCCGGCATTTAAAAATAATGAAAATCAGGCTTAAATAAGCCTGATTTTTTTTTGCACAAGTTATTTTTCGGACAGGGATGTCTGACTGCGAAGTATCTTTCAGAACCTTCTTTCGATATTAAAAGAAACCTTTATGACGCTCTCCAAAAATTCTCCAAATTCCATGCCGAAAGCCCTTGCTGATTTGGGGACGAGGCTTGTCGCTGTCATTCCGGGTGCGGTGTTGACCTCGAGTGCATAGGGCATGCCCTCTTCTGTAACTCTGAAGTCCACCCTGCTGTATGACCTGCAGCCAAGGCTTTTGTGCGCAAGGACCGCATAAGCTCCGATCCTCTTGGTTAGTTCTTCCGAAAAATCTGCAGGACAGATGTATTCTGTGCATCCGCTGGTATATTTATTTTTGTAATCGTAAAATCCGCTGCGGGGCCGGATATCTATGGCAGGCAGGGCTATGGTTTCCCCGCTCTCCTTCTCCCACACCGGCACTGTAATTTCGCGTCCGGGAATGAACTGCTCAACAAGTGCCTTGTCTTCACCGGGGTATGCGGCCCAGCAGTTCTCGACTCCTTTTTTCAGTTCATCCATGCTCTTTGCCAGGGTAACTCCTACAGTGCTTCCGCCCCTGTTAGGCTTGACCACCAATGCTTCTGACCTGCGAAGCATCTCTTCTTCAGGTGCTCCCGGGTATTGCCCCTTGATAATGAAGGTCCCCTCGGGCATCGGAACCCCATTTATTGAAAAAAGGAGTTTGGCCACGGTCTTATCCATAGCATACATGCAGGCTTCCGGACCTGAACCGCTGTAAGGTATACCGTATGCATCCAGACAGGTCTGGAAACGCCCGTCCTCTCCCCAGTCACCATGCAGGGCAATGAATACTCCGTCAGAATTGAAAGTATCCCAGTTCTTTACAAACTCTTTTGGAGATACGACGTCTTCAAGCAATACACTGTGGCCTCTTTCGGAAAGGGCCTGCGCTACAGCCCTGCCCGAATTTAGTGAGACTTCCCGTTCGGGGCTGGTGCCTCCGTAAGCTATAACTATTTTCATTATCATCATATCCTCTTATTGTTGCGATTTATGCCTGACTTCTTTAAAAGCCCTTCCTGACAGCTTCTGAATTTGTCTCTGATTCTGCCCCTGCCTTGTATTCAGGATAGGCGTTTATGTAAAAGAATACTCCCGCAGTAACTTCACCGTCCGCCCTTTCGTCCCTGACCCAAAGATGCCAGGTAACGCAATGCTTGTTGTAGTCGAGGGAATACTTCATATCGGCAATTTCGTTCGAAATGCTGTCATATGCCACTCTTACAGAAAAGGTCCACTTCTCCCACGACCTTCCGATATTCAGAGGGATCGAAATCGTCTGGTAAAAGGTATCGTTATCATCATACCTGTCCCAGCCAAGGGGAGTGTTACCATTGACCCAGCGCCTGAAATACATGGAGTCAAACTCTACTTCACCCATATTCCATTTTAACCCGATCCAGCCATCCGTTATCTGCTGGCTTTCTTCTTCTCCGTCATAGCTGTGATATACATACCTTGCGCCATAGTATGGGCTTATTTTGCCCTCACCGACATCCGGAGCTCCCTTTAATTCTGCACCCACAACTACCCGCTCCGTCCATTTATCATCCGTCTGGTAGTTGTCCTGGTAGCGGCCCAATATTCCAAATCCCCTTATGCTGAACCCTTTTGCAGCATCTCCAAACCATGGTGAATATATTCCAAATTCGGGGTCGCTCCATACGTTGTACCTGCGTTCCTGTCCCGGTCTCATCTCTGTTTCCACAAGTTCTCTCTGGCTTTGGAAGAGTTCTGCTCTCCAGCCTCCTGGAAGATCATACTCCAGGCCCCATTTGGGACGCCACATGATCTCTTTTTCATCACTGTTGTACAGGCGGTTGGAGGAAACAAAAAGAGAAAGTCCCTTCATTATCTCTTTTCTGTAGGATAGTTTTGCCTCCCAGATATTTTCTGTCCAATAAATTCCTGCAAGTTCCAGATCACCAATTTTGTTTAGGTTAAGCGTCCCTTTGATCCCTACGCCAAGTCCCTTTTCAGATTCATATGCCAGGTAAGGCAAAACGCTCTGTTCCCTCGGGCTTAGTTTGGCGATGTAGTCGAATGGATATGTAAAAATACAGCTTTCACCTATATAAACCCTGGGATTCTTTATTATCACCCTTTTGCCCGGTATCACTGTCACTTTTTTCGATTCAAGCCTGTAATGGGGCCTTTCGAAATCACAAGTTGTTGTCGAAACATCCATCCATTCGGCAACAAGGTCTTCACCTGCCCCGGTATCCCGGGCAGCTTTTGGTGAAGACGAGGCTATGCCCAGCTTTACTGCATCATCAAGGCTCATTACAGTGAGGTCGCTGCCTTTAATATAAAAAGCATCGACCTTTCCAGACGCCCCTTTAAGAACGCCTCTCCTTGTCTCGACGTTGTACGTAAGATGTTCACCGGTCATTTTTTCAGGCCCGGAGAGAAGTGCCACTTTTCCTCTTTTATCTGAGAAAGCCTCTATAAGCTGATTATTACTGTTATATTCGACCCGGGGAGCAAAAAGCCGCATATTTCCGCTGCGAACCCTTACATTCCCTTCAGCCGAGGCAATTCCGGTGTTTTCCTGGTATAAGACACTGTCTGCATCTATGTGCAGCTCATCAGCAGTCTCATCGGCTGAAAGGGGAGATACGAGAAAGGCGCATATAAAGACAAAGGCAAGGAATATTGTCCTTGCCGCATCAAGTGAATGGGTGTCCTTCATTCTTTCCAAGTTATGACTCCTCCGTTCGAAATGATGCATTTCCCTCTTTGGGTATCGTAAATTCCCTCTTTGCCTTCAACTTTGATCTTTCCGTCCGTCAGAATGACGCCGTCTGAAAAAAACCACTGTTCGGTTTCTGCCTTGAATTCAGCTCTTCCCGCAGTCAGCGTGAACTCTCCGTTTTTGTCCTTTACAAAAGCATCTGCACCTGTCATTTCAACGTCATTGCTGGCCCTTGTAAAAACACCCTTCTCTGCGTTGACCCTGGTGATGTTCCCTGCCGGGTCCGTTATGGTCACGTCAAGCGAATCGCCGTAAAAGATCCCCTCACGGTGCTCGACCCTTGGCGAAACAAGCCTCCACTGTTTACCGTTTATCTCCCTGTCGATCTCAATATTCTCTACTATGATATCCGGCAGGTCAATATCACCTGCCCTGTTGGCAAGGTTAAGGTCTCTCCACAAAAAGGCAATGATCACAGCGGCAAAAATCAACGCTGCGATCGTGTAAGCCTTCCTGCGCGATATTTTTTTCATCGGCAAATCAGTTATATCCCTATCCTTGTATTAAGGGTTGATGTTTGTACCGGTGCCCTGCGGGGAAGTTACATCCCCGGAAACCGTCATTGACGATATCTGGCTTGGGATCTTGTATCCCTGAACAGTAGCGGCAGAGGTCGTCTCGACATAGAAGAGGGTCCCTTCCTTAAGCTGATTGTCAGATCCTCTTACAAGGAAACCGCTGGCAAGTCCGAGAGGACCCAGCAGTACTGCACCAGCAAAGCTCGCGCTGACGGCTCCTATCGTAGCGGCGTCAGCCTCCATTGCCTTTTTCGCAGCCTCCCCCATTGCAACGGTTACAGAAACCGGACCAAGGACTTCGAGAGCGTCGAATGCCATTTCGATCTCCGAAGGTCTTCCGAAGCTCCTGGGAGGCTTTACCTTGGTAATGTGCGCAAAGACCCTGCTGCCTCTTGGTGCGACCAAATTTTGGTTAACGACTATCTCATCAGTCAGTGTCAAAACGACCTTGTCATCTACTTTAACGTTTTTTACCGTGAGAGTCTGTGAAAGTGACGTCTTGACTATGGTCGTGGCAGGGATCTCAACAGGAGTCGCAAGTGTGCCCTCGGGAAGCAGCTTGGTGATGAGCCTCTCAGTCCTTGAAGCAAGGGCTCCGCCCTGTACCGTTCCTTCCACGACAGATTCGATCGTGTCTATTCTCCGCGCCAGCGACCATTCAGGGTGGACCTGCTGCGCAACAGCCCACTCAGCGACAGAGAGTTTAAAGAGAAGTGAGGGCTGGGTAGTGGTTCCCTTTTCGAGGAAATCAAGCATGGCAGTCTGCCGTTCTGTCAGACTTCCGGGAAGTTCCCTCCCGAATACGTCCTTTTCCGCCATGCTTAGCCTGGAAAGGAGTCCTCCGCCCTGCGGTGAACCGTATACTATCGTCTCTATCCTCTCCAGCGTTTGAAAGGCAGGCCCTCCGTCAGCAGCCACACTTGAAGCAGATGAAACTGACACTGTTGAGAAAATGGTCAGGGCAACTGCCGCCAGCATCACAATTTTACTGAGTTTCATTTTGATTTCCTCCTTTCAATTTTTAACCTTTGAATATTCGACAGCCGCTGCTATGAAATCTTTGAACAGCGGGTGTGGCCTTACCGGCCGCGAGAGAAATTCCGGATGGAACTGAACGCCGATCATCCAGGGATGTGACGTATTCTCCATTATCTCTACCTGTCCTCCGGTGGGACAGATCCCTGCTACTGTCATTCCCGCCTTTTCGAAAAGTTCAATGTACTGGTTGTTGAACTCAAAACGGTGTCTGTGCCGCTCGCTGATCTTATCGGAGCCATAGATCAGGAATGACCTGGAATCCTTCCTGAGTTCACATGGATATGCACCCAGCCTGGATGTTCCTCCGATATCCCCTATGTTCTTCTGTCCTTCCATATAGTGGATGACAGGATGCGGGGTCATTTCGTCCATCTCAAGGCTGTTGGCTCCCGAAAGCCCCAGAACATTCC
>DAIRTK010000007.1:0-32400 GCA_036803945.1 Synergistaceae bacterium | reverse complement strand
GCCTCATTCACGCTCAGGTAAGCGTCTTTGATCTCTGTGTATTTCCCGACCAAAGCGACTTTGATCTCTCCTCTGAGATTGTCGTATTTTTCCAGGAATTCATTCCAGTCAGTCATATCGGGCTGAACACTCCAGTCCAGTCCCAGCTTGCGCAGGGCCATTGTGTCAAAATTCTGTTTGTGGAGTATCGTGGGGATACGGTATATGGAGTCGGCATCGATCGCCTCAAATACACAGTCGGGCATAACGCTGCAGAAAAGTCCTATTTTTTCCCTGAGCTCCCTTCCGACGGGAAGTTGTGCGCGGCAGACTATAAGGTCAGGCTGAATGCCTATCCTCCTTAATTCATTTACACTGTGCTGTGTGGGCTTTGTCTTAAGCTCCCCTGAGGCGGCTATGTAAGGGACAAGCGTGACATGACAATAGAGTATGTTTTCCCTGCCTATCCTGCCTGCAAGCTGCCTGATGGCTTCAAGGAAAGGAAGGCCCTCTATGTCTCCCACGGTCCCCCCGATCTCTGCGATCACAACATCTTTGTTGTCGCCGACCCTAAGTATCCTGTCCTGTATCTCATTGGTAATATGGGGTATCACCTGAACAGTGGCGCCGTTGTATCCCCCGCTTCTTTCCCTCTGGATGACCGCGGAATACACTTTTCCGGTCGTGCAGCTGTTTTCTCCTGTTATCGCCTCATCGATGAAACGCTCATAATGTCCAAGGTCAAGATCGGTCTCGGCTCCGTCCCACGTCACAAAAACTTCACCATGCTGGAAGGGGCTCATTGCACCTGCATCAACATTTATGTACGGATCCATCTTTATTATGCTGACGCGGTAACCTCTCCGCTTGAGCAAAACGCCGAGAGATGCGGCCGTGATACCCTTTCCCAAAGATGATACAACGCCGCCGGTCACAAAAATAAACTTTGTCATGATAACGCCCCTTTAATGTCGCAGTTTAGCTAAAAATTATCTTAAGTATCTCAGAGGGTTCTGCGGAGTACCGTTCCTCCGGACCTCAAAGTGCAGGTGGTTGCCTGTTGACCTTCCCGTGCTGCCGACCCTTGCTATGAGCTGACCGGCCCTGACTGTCGCTCCTTTGCGTACTAGAAGGCTGCTGCAGTGCCCATAAAGAGTGGACATCCCGCCCGGATGCGACACGACTATCGTTTTCCCATATCCGCCCATCCATCCGGAATGGACGACCCTTCCGTCTCCCGCCGCCACTATGCCTCTTCCTCTTGGTGCCCTGACATCAAGGCCGGAGTGGAAGACCCTCCTGCGTCCAAAGGGGCTGCGACGCCATCCGAATGTACTGGATATCTTGCCCATGACCGGCCACCTGAATTTTCTTGATGATGCCGTGACAGTTGAAGTCTGCGTCGTTCTTGATGTGCGGCTCCTTTTTGCAGATACGGTGACCGCTGCGACTTTGGCTCCCGGAAGGAATATTTCTCCGCCTGCCTTAAGCTGAGCATTCTCATCCAGAAGGTTTGCGGCGTAAACAGCCTGTTTGTAGGAGCCATGCTTATCGGCAAGCTTCGCAACAGTATCATTCTTTGATACCTTAACGAAAATACCGTCCTGGTTAGGTATCCTCAATACGGTTCCCAGTTTCAGATAGTTGATATTGGATATTTTGTTCGAGCCGATAATTGTGTCAAGATCGAGCTCGAACTTGCTTGCAATAGACCATAGGGAGTCCCCTTCCTTAACGACATATTCCTCCAGCACAAGGGGCTTGCCCTGTTTTTCCAGGTCTGCTTCAGCTTTCTTCAATTTGTTGACATAGGCAAGGGTGCCCGCAACAGAATCGGGATTATCAGGGATGTATAGAATGTCGGTATATCTCAGGTTTTCGTTTGGTTTCAGGCCGTTTGCGGTCCTTATGTCTGCGGCTTTTACCCCATACTCCTTAGCTACGGAGTCAAGTGTGTCACCCTGGTCCAGTATTACTTCCTGCCAGCAAATGTCACCTACAAGCGCTTCCTTGTCTTCGCTTAATATGATTCCGTCGCCCCTGGAAAGGACTCCGTAAAGTTTTAATTCTTCCGTTGTAAGTGTGGGAACGCTTGGGAGCGGGCCGATACCTATCGGGATTATTTCTGTTTCAGGATCTGATGATTCCGAGGGCGTGACCACTGCTGAAAGGTCTGATACATCGACCATCAAAAAACCTCTGTTGTTAACAGATTTTTCAGAGATGTCCGGAAGGTCCATCCCTATCCAATACATGCCGGCCCTCTCTGCAGCCATTGCGGACAGGATAACAGATGCCGACAGCGCCGCAACGATGAAAAGTCCAAAATATATCGTTTTTCTCTTTTTCAAATTGATCGGGGAAATCCTCGACATCATTCAGTCACTCCACATATCGTCCTTTATAAACAGGCCGGTCTGTCCCGGATATCTCAACCTGCCTTTATTGTAGCAAGAAATTCACGATTATTCACCGTGTTGCGCAGTTTATCCAAAATAAGATTAAGCACTTCTGCCTCATCCATATTTGTTATCTTCCTTCTGAGCGCCCAGATTTTCTGAAGATCTTCCTCCGGTACCAGCAGTTCCTCTTTTCTGGTGCCTGATTTTGTGATATCCAGTGCAGGGAATATCCTCTGTTCCGAGATCTTGCGCGAGAGGTGGACCTCCATATTTCCGGTACCCTTGAATTCTTCGTAGATTACGTCATCCATCCTGCTTCCTGTTTCAACAAGGGACGTACCTATTATAGTCAGGCTTCCGCCAAATTCAATATTTCTTGCAGCCCCAAAGAATTTTTTCGGGAAATAGAGGGCAGCAGGGTCCATTCCTCCCGACAGTGTCCTTCCCGAAGGGGGCACGATAAGGTTCGATGCCCTTGCCAGCCTTGTGATAGAGTCAAGCAGAAGTACGACATCCTTTGATACTTCGACGAGCCTTTTTGCCTTCTCAAGCGCAAGAGCGGCTACACGCATATGCTCTTCGGCAGGTCTGTCAAATGTCGAAGCAATGATCTCTCCGTCAACTGAACGCGCCATGTCTGTAACTTCTTCGGGCCTTTCGTCTATCAGAAGGACCATCAGTATGACTTCGGGATGATTGGTAGTTATGGCATTCGCAAGATTTTTAAGAAGGGTGGTCTTTCCGGCCTTGGGAGGCGAAACTATCAGGGCTCTCTGCCCCTTGCCTATGGGAGCAAAAAGATCCACCATACGGGTAGATATTATTTTCCTCTCTGTTTCCAGGTTTAGTTTTTCGTCAGGGAATATTGGTGTGAGCGATTCAAAATTAGGTCTTTTCCTTGCAGCTTCGGGATCTGTAAAATTAACGTTCTCGACCCTCAGCAGAGCTTCATAATGTTCCTGTTCCTTGGGCGGGCGAATTATTCCCCATACTACGTCACCGTTCCTCAATCCAAACCTGCGGATCTGCGACGCCGAGACATAGATGTCATTGCTGCTTGGAAGGAGGCCCGACGGCCGGAGGAAACCATATCCTTCAGGCAGGCATTCCAGTGTCCCTCCGTTGAACCTGTAGCCCATAGTTTCAGCCTGGGTCTTCAAAATATCAACAATGAGATCGTCCTTGCGCCGTGCAGAGATCGATGTGACCCCTATCTCTTTGGCAATCTTTCGGAGTTCCGTCAAAGTCTGCTGAGCCAGGAAATTGAAGCCCAGTTTGGGGTGCGTATGCTTATGCTGCCTGCCATTGCCGTTCTGTTCTTTTTCCGTATCGACAGGCTGTTTCTCCGCAGCCGCTGCCGCAGCCGGAGCAAGCTGCCCTCCTGTTGAAGGTTCTTCTGCCGGCATCTGTTCAGGAGCCTTTGAAACCGCTTCCGCCGGGGTGCTTAGTTCAGCCGGTTGCAGCGGGACCTGCTGCTTTTCTTCCTTTGCCGGAGAAGTTCTGGATCTGGTTTTCTTCTTTGGTTCCTCGTTTGTTTCTGTTTTTTTCCTTGGCAAGTTGTCGGACCTCCCGGTCTAAAGTCATTTTCTTCTTGTTATTTCAAACTTGATGTCTGTCCAAACCTTTGCTGGAGTGGAAACAGTCACTCTATATTCACCAACCGGGAGGGGGGTCCCCTCTTCCCGTAAAAGATAAAAAGCCCTTACCCCGTCTTTTGCAATGAGTTTCAGAGGTTCAGAAAGAACCAGCTCATTGCCGTAATACCACGAAACCTCGAGATGGCTGCCTTCACGTGCAGAAGAATATTTCAGCCATAAACATATCTGACTTGGACCATAGGGAATGCTGTTGCCGACCAATAGAGGCTCCCGGTTACCGCCCAGTTCCTGGCATATTAGGGCCTCTTCCACCTTGAAGAAGCTTGAGAACGGACCGATCTTCAAGCTCCACGTCACCAGCAAAAGCAGGAGAATTACACTGAAGCCGAGAAGGATAAGCGGTCTCTTTGCCTTATTGTCCGAATTGCTACTTTTCATTCAAGACCACCAATCTCTAACCTGATATTCTACCATGAGAAGATAAAAAACAAAAATCACCGGCAGTATTTTTTCCATATTTCATAAAGCGCCGTAACTATTGACTTGTGTACATCCAACTCAAAACCGTCTACAGTCATTTCTATTTTTCTGCTTATTCCGTCCACTGCCTTTTCACCTACTAGTGCCCGAAGCATTGCAGGTTCATCACCTTCGGACGGGCCCCTCCATTCTCCCCAGATACATGACAGTGCAGCGCTCAGGGCATAGCATCCCCAGTTGCTGACATCCACCGGCAGGACAACATCAGTCCTCATTACAGAGAGGCATTTTCTGTAATCCGGCCTGATGTCGCATATTTCTGAGATCAGATTGCCCATTCCTACTTCGTTTCCTCCGTCACCTATCCCGACTGTAAAGATGCCCTTGCGGGTGCAGAGGGCAGAAAACCAATCCAATGAGGGTGTCCAGGCAGAAACATCTTCACTTCGCATATTGTAGTACCTGCCGTCAGCCGCACGCCCGAGGCGCTCGGTAAAAATCACGGCTTCCGGGGAAAAGCTGTCAAGACAGTCAAAACGTTTAACGGCTTTTACCCTTTCGGGAGGGAATCCGGCGGCATCAGCACAAGCTTTGATCGCACCTGAACATAGTTCGTCTGTCCATATCTCAGTATCCGTTCCGTTGAGCATGAATGCCCTGGCAAGGACAACAGCTCCGCCGGGTCCGTCTGTTTCCGGCGCTTCTGAAGAAGGAACATAAAAACCTGAGATCACAGCTGCCCGGGAAGCATCTGCTATCCCTTCCGCCGCCTTCTGCCAACAAACGCTCCTGCACAGTTTCGATATTCCTCTGTTGCCTCTGTTTGATGCGACTGTTTTGACAAGCTCTTCTGCAAAACCTTCAGGAAGTCTGTATGTTTCCATTTCGATATTCCCTCTATCTAGATGCTGAGGGTCTCGACAAGCCTGATCATGTCTGGATCCAGCTCTCTTTTAGTTGCCCATGCGGTCCTGATCTCAGAGGAAACGATTTCTCCGTTGATCCTTCCCACCATCATGCCCCTTTCACCTCTCAGCAGGAGTTCCACGGCGGCCGCTCCCAGCCTGGAGGCAAGCACAGTATCAAAACATGAGGGGGCCCCTCCTCTCTGAAGGTGTCCCAGTACAACTATCCTGGGATCATAGCTTCCCTGCCCCTTAAGCTTCTCGGCCAGTGCGGAAGCGGACATGACTCCTTCTGCAAGAACTATCAGTGAGTGGGTCTTTCCCCTCTCTTTTGCATAGCTCAGCTTTTCGCATATCGCGTGTATGTCCGGGGCTATCTCAGGAACAAGGACAAATTCAGCTCCGCAGGCCACGCCGGTCTCAAGTGCAAGAAAACCGGAGTTGCGGCCCATCACCTCAACTATGAACATCCTGTCATGGCTGGATGCAGTGTCCCTAAGCTTGCTTATGCATTCCAGGGCGGTATTGCAGGCTGTATCGAAGCCGATGGTGCAGTCGGTCCCTGCCATGTCATTGTCTATAGTGCCGGGTATCCCCACTACAGTCACGCCTCTTTTATGCAGTTCCTCTGCGCCTCTGAAAGAACCGTCACCGCCTATAACAACGAGGGAGTCGATATCATTTTCCTTAAGTTTGGCAACCCCTGCGTTTACCCCTTCCGGCCTCATGAACTCAGGGCATCTTGCAGTTCTCAGGATAGTCCCCCCATGGAGCAGTATGCCCCCCACAGAGCTTCTGGTCATAGGCACAAAATCTCCCTCAAGCAGACCTTCATATCCCCTTCTGATGCCTACGACATCCGATCCGTTGTAAAGGGCGGTACGGGTAACGGCCCTGATGGCCGCATTCATTCCCGGAGAGTCTCCTCCGCTGGTAAGGACACCTATCCTTTTTATCATTGCAAAGCCCCCTGCTGCTCAAAATGTCAAAAACTTCGTCTTTATCTGAATGAGGTGCATTTGATTCTTTATATGCCTGTATCACTCCAGGATATTTCATTCTCGGCAGAAGGGATCCTCCTGGACCAAAGCAGAACGGAAGATACCGTACCCCCCGCCGATTCAACTGCAGAAAGAGCAGTTCTCAGGGTATTCCCAGTAGTATAAACGTCATCTACAAGGACAATGTTGATCCCGGCAAGGTCCGCCTTGACAGACATCGCGTCTTTAGGCATCATGTGCCTTGAAAGACCTCCTTTTCCTACCTGCGGCATGAGATCGCTTCTCCAGGCAAGGATCCTGTCTGAGGCTTCTTTTTTCCAAACCTCCGAGATACCTTCTGCAAGGAGCTCTGCCTGGTTGTACTCCCTAATGCCGGATAGGTGCAGCGGGACCGGAACAAGCAGGTCCGCACGCGAAGACCCCGAGCTGAAAGTTTCGCCCATAAGCCTGCCCATCCTTATTCCAAGCGAACGTACGTTCCTGTATTTCATGTCTATAAGGATATCTCTTGATATGCCTTCATGAAGAGAGAGGGCATAACAGGGAACGGAAGGGCTGCAGCAATCGGCTCCATAGGGACCGCCGCACTTAAGACAAAATGCAGGCAGGGGAGAAACAGCAGATCTCAAACAATTTTCACAGCATGGGCTGGCTGTCCTTCCGCAAACCGGACATACTTCAGGCCATACAAGATGGGCAAAAGACTTAATGATGCTTTGAGTCAGAGAGCCCTGAAAGGAACACCGCAACGGTGATGAAAACAGATCTTTCAACAGACTTTGCGGTGTCCCGGTCAACGTTCTCAGCTCCTACTGAGCTGCTGCCTTTTTAAGTATCTCTGCCTTGTCGGTACGCTCCCATGTGGGGATAGGATCAAGGTCCATGCGTCCCATGTGACCATAAGCGGCTATTCTCTTATAACGCGGCTTGCGAAGTTCCAGATCCCTTATTATTGCGGCGGGACGGAAATCGAAATGCTCCCTTATGAGCTCTGTAATTTTCTCATCAGAGACTCTTCCTGTACCAAAAGTCTCTACCATTATGGAAACAGGCCTCGCCACGCCTATCGCATAAGCGACCTGGATCTGACAGGCATCAGCAAGTCCTGCGGCCACTACATTTTTAGCCACATATCTGGCCATATATGCGCCCGACCTGTCAACCTTGGTCGGGTCTTTGCCTGAAAAGGCTCCCCCGCCGTGAGGCACAGCGCCGCCGTATGTATCAACTATTATCTTTCTTCCGGTAAGACCGCTGTCTGCCTGTGGCCCACCCATAACAAACCTTCCGGTCGGGTTTATGAGTATTCTGGGTTTTTTGGCTATGAGGGATTCCGGTATCACAGGAGCAATTACAAATTTTTCCACATCTTCCGCGATCTGGGCCTGATCAACCGCAGGATGATGCTGGGTACTTATTACTATAGTATCGACCCTTACAGGCTTGCCATCGACATATTCGACGGTGACCTGTGCCTTTCCGTCAGGCCTCAGGTATGGTATCGTCCTGTTTTTTCTTACTTCGGCAAGTTTACGGGTAAGCTTGTGCGCAAGCGAGATAGGCATGGGCATCAGCTCTTCTGTTTCTGTGCAGGCATAGCCGACCATCAGACCCTGGTCCCCTGCACCGATCTTGTCTATCTCGTCATCTGAAAGATCCCTGGATTCAAGGGCTTTGTCCACACCCTGGCTGATGTCCGGAGACTGTTCGTCAATTGCTGTAATTACAGCACACGTGTCTCCGTCAAAACCATATTTGGCTCTTGTGTAGCCCACTTCCTTGACTGTATCCCTTGTTATTTTGGGAATGTCGACATAGCAGTTGGTCGTTATCTCTCCGGCAACAACTACCAGTCCTGTACTGACAAGAGTCTCGCATGCCACCCTGCCCATAGGGTCTTCCTTCAGGATAGCATCAAGTATCGCGTCCGATATTTGATCTGCGAGTTTGTCAGGGTGTCCTTCAGTCACTGATTCTGACGTGATAAGATACCTTTCTTTGCTCATTTCAAACACCTCCGGTTATATTAACAGCTGATGATCAGCATGTCTTCGTATGATTTTATTGCCAAATACATTTTTTGAACAGTCGGTCTGTCTGCCGATCTTTGAGTCCGGCTCAGGAATATTCTATGGGCCTCCTCTGAAGTATGAGCAGCCCCTCCCTTGTTTCAAATCCAAGTTTACACATAAATTCTATCAGTTCGCTCGTATAGGTAACGATCAAGGGCACAGGCCTTATCGAGGGATGCCCCAGAGCGTACCTGAGAAGGCTGGAACCCAGGCCTTTGCCCTGATGGTCCGGATGCACAAGGATATCCCATAGAGATCCCCTGAATACGAAATCTGTAATGATCCTGCAGAAAGCAACCAGTTTCCCGTTGTACCTGACAGAAAAACACATGCTTGTTCCTTCAAGCATCTTTTCGATCTGTTCAAGCGAACGGCTTCTGCCCCATCGGGTAAAACTGTACAGATCCTGAAGCTCTTCCGGCGTTATTGCAAGCTTGCTGTCATAAAAATAATAGCCCGGGCATATGTTTTCGTCGTTTTCAAAATTTTGTCTCATCATGTTCATCCTCCGGAAATTCTTCTTCCCCGAAACTGCATTCTGCATCGTTTTCCCCGCAGTTCTCCGGCCTTCCGGCCACAGGTCCGGCAAGAGCAAGCCCTCCTATTATTTTACGGAGGTCGCCCCTCCTGGCGTCCTTGCTGATAGTCAGTTCCATTACCTGGCCTGCACCGCATTTTGAACACGTCCAAACAGCACGCGCGATCCCGTCCGGGCCGGGAGATCCTGCGAGCACCTTTACTTCTCCACATTTCTGGCAAGCCACGATCAGCATATGATAAACCTCTTTCCATCAGGCTGCGTTGAGCCGGTTACCCGGCAGCCGCCCTGCGGTTTTAAGAAAAGACCGAACTGAAGAAGGCAAGTACCTCTCTTTTTGTAAAAAATGGCACTAATGGCGGACCTCAAATCTTATCTTTACCGGACCTTCTGTATATATGTCTTCCGCTGCGAATATCCTGAGCTTTATGTCATACTTGGAATCAGTAATGTCCTCAAGGGCCTGCATAAATTCTGCCGTATCTATTGAACCCACGTTGCCGCTCAACGGGTCCCTGAGGACGCCTTCCTTTGCCGCCCCCGCATTTATGTCCCTCAGCATATGGAACAATATTTCTTCAACGACTTCCTTCTTTGTTCCCTTTTTGATATTTTTTTCTGCAAGCATGTCATTGGCGCTGAATATAAGTTTTGTGCTGTAAGTCTCCAGTTCGGCCATTACAGGTTCGCCTTCGACGGCATTTGAAAGAGCAGTTAGGCGAAGAAGGTAACGTCCGGGATTTTTCGAGAGGAGAGATTTTGCGCGTGCAATGGAATCACTGTCCACCAATGGTTTTTTTATAGTCTCAGGCTTTGTGCCGAAACGGTAGGCAAGCAGCGCCTGGGTCTCTTCCACGAGCCTTTCGACCGCCAGGTCGACCTGATGCGCCGTCAGCTGCTGGCCGCCGATCACACCCTGTGATAGCTTTTCTCCGGTGAGTGCCGCTATACGCCCTTCCCTGAGGCGCTGTATGTCTGACCTGAGCTTGTCGGCTTCTGCCTTGAGCGCCCCCACAGATTCCTGCAGCCCCCTGCTTTCTTCTTCCAATGCCGACTTCTCCTCCAGAAGAGCCTTCTGCTCTTCCTCGGTCTTTTCTTTTATTGCAGTCATCTTTTCAAGTTCAGCACGGGCTTCTCTGAGATTTTTAGTTCCTGCGTCAAGCTTCTGCTCAAGAGCCTCAAGTTCTTCCTGCTTCTCGATCACATCACCCTTGCTCCTGAACAATTCAACCTCCATGCCCTGGAGGTTCTCCCTATTCTGCTGAAGTTCGGCGGTTAGGGTCGTTATCTGATTCTGAACGTAATTCATGCTGAAAAGCGCTGTCCTTACAGGCTCAGAAGCCACACTGATCACAAGGAGGGTGAAAAGGGCTATCCCTATTCCTGTAATAACGGATATGATCCTGGATGTGTACTTCGGGCGCAGTTTGAGAAATGTCACCCTTTTTTTGCCGAGCTTCATTCCGATAATATCTCCGGCCCACGCAACAAGGGCACTGACGACTGCCAGTGTTCCCAAAAGGCTCCAGTTCATTTCCCTGAAGAGTTCAAACAATTATTTCTCTCCCTTGGCTCAAGATAGGACAAACTAACAGAAAATACCACATGTACTTACATTATAGCAGGATAATATTACCTGTTTTTAAAAAAAAATTATACTTCTTTTTAAACAAGAAAGGTCCGGCATGTGCCGGACCTTTCTTGTTGATACAAAATACCAGACATATATAGTTATTACTTTTTGAAAACTGCCTTCGCTGCTTTGCGTGATATCTCAATCCCCTTCTCAAGGTCTGAGATAGGTACGTTGAGTGCCGGACGGAAGCGGACAGTGTTGCCGCCGCATCCCAGGATAAGCATTTTGTTGGCGTGGCACTCCTTGAGGAACTTGTCGCGAAGTTCGGGCGAGCAAATGTCGTATGCGCACATGAGTCCCTTGCCTCTGACGTTCTTGATGAACTCCGGGAATTCCGCCTGGAGTTCGTTGAGTCCTTTAAGCAGGGCAGGACCGGCTACATTGCTGACATAGTCGAGGACCTTCTCTTCGCGGTAGATCTCGAGATACTTCGCCGCGCGGACCATGTCGACCGTGTTTCCGCCCCAGGTCGAGTTGATGCGGCTTGAGACGGTAAAGCAGTTCTTCTCAACTTCATCTACCCTCGGACCTGCCACAAGTCCGCAGACCTGCGCCTTCTTGCCGAATGAGAATATGTCGGGTTTCACTGGTGCGTGGTGTTCCCATGCCCACATTTTGCCTGTTATTCCCATTCCGCACTGCACTTCGTCAAAGATGAGCATGATGTCTGATTCGTCGCATATCTGGCGAAGCTGCTGATAGTACTCGGTACGGAAGTGGTTGTCGCCGCCTTCTCCCTGGATGGTCTCGATTATGATAGCTGCGATACCGTTGGGATCATTTGCTATAGCGTGCTTGATCTGTTTCAGTGACTGTGCTTCAAGCCACTCTACCTCGCCAATGTGGTCTTTCAGCGGGAATGTGATCTTGGGGTTGATAACGCGGGGCCATTCTGTGAACTTGGCGAAACGCTGATGTTTGTTGGGGTCGTTGGTGTTGGTAACAGAGAGAGTATAACCGCTGCGGCCGTGGAAAGCCTCATTAAAATGCATTATCTTTGTTCCGACCTTGCCGTCATAAGCCTCACCCTTGGTGATCTTGCCCTGTGCAAGGAGCTTGCTGACCTTCCAGTCCATTGCGACTTTGAAGGTGTTCTCTACAGCCAGTGTACCGTAGTCGATAAAGAATGTATGGTTGAAACCGTCGGGGACTGCCACCTCTCCGAACATCTTTATGAACTCAGCCATCTCCTGGGTGTAGATATCAGAGTTAGCGACCTTGTTTATTGCAGCGCGGAAGATCTTTTCCTTAAATTCAGGCGTTTCGAGTTTGGGATGGTTCATCCCGAAGGGGGACGATGCAAAGAAGGTATAGAAGTCGAGCCATTCAGCTCCGGTCACTGAGTCATAAATATGGCTGCCCCTTGATTTTTCCATATCGATAACGATATCGAAACCATCCCTCAGCAGGAGACTCTCAATGGTCTTGAATACATCCTTTGGCGCAACTGAAAAGTTTGCTGTCATTTAAACTACCTCCTTAGAATTATGTACCAAATATCTATATCAGTTCAATATTGCATTACACCCACATGATAAGTTTAGTAGCTGGACTCACTTAAATCAAGACTATATTTCCAGAATACAGTATGCAATTCCTTACAACATTAGTCATTTTTTTGCCCGTCAAAAGACAATTTTTTTTAAAAAAGAACAAAAATCACAAATCGTTCGATAATAAATGGTGATTGGAGCGCAAAATCTTATAACCCGGATTGAGGATAGAGTATATCATAAACTTTGATATATTTTACAATAAATTGAAGTCTGAATATTCTGAATACAAATCTTTTGAGAGCAATGGTATTGCTTCCATTTTTTCTAAGCTTTTAGGCATCTTATTTTTGAATTAAAATGTGCTGTTGGTTTCTTTTGAAGTCTGCGGTTTATTGTCGCTTAAGGTTGAAATGAACGGGGGCAGGGCGGTCCTATCTGCCCCTGTACCCCCGTCTGGTGGCAGAATAGACAGCTCCTGTCTCTTTGAGTTTATCCAGTGATTCCAGTGCTATTCCTGTGCCCAGCGCTACGCATTCGGAAGCAGATTCAGCTACAACGGCATTAATTTCTGTTTCTTCGATGATCAGCTGATCCAGTCCGTTAAGGTAAGCTCCGCCGCCTGTAAGTATTATTCCCCTGTCTATTACATCGGCAGCAAGTTCAGGAGGGGTCTTTTCGAGTACTCTTTTTATCCCCGCCACTATTGCACCGACCGGTTCCTCTATGGCTCTCGCAACATCGGAACTGGAGACCGTTATCTGCCTCGGCAGCCCCTGGACGAGATCCCTGCCCCTTATTTCCATTGTCTTCTCCGGAGATCTTTCCCTGCAGGACCCTATGGACTTTTTCAGGTCCTCTGCTGTCTGTTCGCCTATCGCAAGGTTATACTGACGCCTCATATACCTTATTATCGCTTCGTCAAATTTATCTCCGCCCACTCTCAGGGATTCGAATACAACAAGGCCTCCCAGCGATGCGATGGCAATGTCGGTGGTACCGCCGCCGATATCAACTACCATATTGCCTACGGGTTCACCTACGGGCATATTGGCACCAATTGCCGCAGCCATTGGCTCTTCGATAAGATAAGCTTCCTTTGCTCCGACTTCAAGGGCGGCTTCAAGAACGGCACGCCTTTCAACGTCAGTGGCACCGGCCGGCACGCCTATCATGACCCTGTGCCTTATGATCCTTTCAACTCCCGATGTTACCTTTTTTATAAACTCTCTAAGCATGACTTCTGTCATGGTATAGTCAGCAATGACTCCGTCCCTCAGGGGACGTATGGCAACTACGTTTTCGGGAGTCCTCCCGATCATCACTTTGGCATCTTCACCCACAGAGAGTATTTTGCCTGTATTCTGGTCAAGGGCGACTACTGACGGTTCTCTGAGTACTACTCCCTTTCCCTTGATAAAAACTATTACCGTTGCCGTTCCAAGATCTATTCCAATATCTTTGCTCCACAAATCAGTCAGCCTCCCAAAAAATTCGAGGATGCCCCGTAAAGGCTCCAGCTCACAAACAAAACCATTTTACATCAAAGTGCTGTGTCGTGACTATTCCACAATCTTTCTCCGTATTCTACCCTCCACAAAAAAAGTCCGTTCGGCGGGAATGTCCTGCCTGCGGCACTCTTATCAAAACGGGGATCAAAGAGGGTCCCTATCCACTCGGGGTCCCTCTCCCCCTTTGCAATCAGCTCAAGGTTTCCCATTATCATCCTGACCATGTTGGTCAAAAAACCGCTGCCCGTTATCCTAAACCATACCAAAGGCCCCCGCCTGAGCAGTTTTGCCTTATATATTGTCCTGAAAGGATTATCGGGTACATTGGAAGCGCGGCAAAAGTTTGAGAAATCGTGCTCGCCTTCGAGCAAAAGGGCAGCCCCGGAAGCAAGCTCCCAGTTGTAACTGCCTCCCCTTATCCAGTGTGTGAAGGGCATAATGTGAGGATATATCGTCTTTCCGGTCCAAATGAAATATACGTACTCCCGCCTGAGCGCGTCATACCTCGCATGGAAGTCAGGCCTCGTTTTTTTAAGCCTCATTGCAGAAATGCCCGGTGGAAGGTTTGCATTTATTGCCATAAGCAATCTGTATTCATCCCATTCCCTCGACATGTCGAAACTGCATACCTGTGCCTTTGCATGAACTCCGGAGTCGGTCCTGCCTGCTCCCGTTACTGAGACAGGTTTTTTTTCCAGAACAGAAAGTGCTTTTTCTACAGCTTCCTGGACCGACAGCCGATCAGGCTGGACCTGCCACCCATAAAAAAGGGACCCGTTGTAACTCAGTTCTGCAGCGTATCTTGTCATAGCGGAATAAACCTGTTCAGTAAGAATATTGCCAAAGCAAAGAATGCATAATATACAAGGACCCTATTTTCATTTATCCCCCATAAAAGCGGATACATCCTCACCCTTCCCCTGCCGCTTCTGTAACACCTTGCCTCCATCGCAGATGCCAGTGTGTCAGCCCGTTTGAAAACAAGGACAAAAAGCGGTATCAGTACAGGAATATATGCTTTTGCCCTTCTGACGAGCCCCCCGCTCTGGAAGTCGGCACCCCTGGATACCTGAGCGTTTATTATCCTTTCTGTCTCCTCAAAAAGAGTCGGGATGAATCTCAGAGCGATGGTCATCATCATCGCGACCTCATGTGCCGGAAAACCAAATCGTCTCAGCGGGGCCAAAGCCGATTCAAGACCGTCTGACAGTTCTGAAGGGCTTGTGGTGAATGTCAGTATCGCTGTAAATAGGACAAGCAAAGAGAGTCTCAGCCCCATTCTTAATGCTGTGACAGTACCCTCCCCGCTTGCCCTGAGAGGCCCTATTGAAAAAATAATTTTTCCCCCGCCCGTAAAAAAAATATGAAGGATCGAAGTTAGTATGATCAAAATCAGGACGGGCTTAGCAGACCTCATGAGTGTCCCTGCGGGGATCTTCGACTTTGCAGCAAGGAGAGCTGTCATTGATGCCCACATTGCGATGGCGGTAAAACTGTCAAAAAGAAATATCAATATCATGGAAAGGACTGTCAGTAAAAGTTTACACCTGGGATCAAGGCTGTGTATGTATGTGTCTGCAGGCAGATACTGTCCGAGGGTGATCCCTTTCAGCAGCGGCATCTGGATCTCGCCTTCCTTATCATTTCCGCCATTTCATCAGGATCGGAAGTAATATGTTCTGTCACGCCTATATTTTTCAACTCATAAGAGAGGAAGAGTATGTCAGGAAGGACAAGCCCCCTGACATCCGTTCCCATAAGCATTTCCACTATACGGGACGGAGTGCCGCAGCAAGTTGCGGTCCCCTCAGATATTACAAGTATCTTATCGCTTATGTTCAGCGCAAGTTCCAGATCATGGGTGATATGGATCACACAGATCCCCCTGTCAGCCATTGACCTTAAAAGTGCGGTCAGTTCGCGAAGGCCGCTGAAATCAAGCCCCGCAGTCGGCTCATCAAGGATCAGATAATCAGGGTCTGAAGAGAGCACAGAGGCTATCGCGACCCGTCTTTTTTCTCCGCCCGAAAGCATAAAGGGATTTGCAGAGATGTAAGAAGGGTCAAGCCCGACTGCATCCATTGCAAAAGCCACCTTTTCTTCAAGCATTCCGCCCCTTGTACCCCAGTTGTAAGGCCCGAATGCTATCTCCTCGCGGACTGTTTCAGCAAATATCTGCTGTTCCGGGTATTGAAAGACAAGGCCCACCATCTGACGGACCTTTCGCAGGTTTTCAGGGTCATTTTCAATTTTTCGGCCGTCGACGGAAACCTCGCCGGCCTGCGGGATCAACAGACCGTTCAAATGCATTGCCAGCGTTGATTTCCCGCTTCCCGTGTGGCCCACGACAGAAAGTATTTCTCCCTTCTCTGCTGTAAATGATATATGATGCAGAGCCTCTGCTTCAGTGGGCAGGCCTTTGTTGTAAGTGAAACTTAGATCATTTACGCATAGAGACATAGCTTTTCCCTGATATCTTCGATTTCCGGCAATGTACCGGGCGGTATCATTGCGCTCTTTACGAGCTCATCCCTTAGGACTGATACAGGCGGTTTGGCAAAGCCCATCTCATTCAGCTTATCTTTCGGCATGGACAAAAAATCTTCGGTTCTTCCCTGCCAGAAAATTTCCCCATCTGATATTACGACAGTCCTGTCTGACGACGTTGTCTCTTCAAGCCTGTGCGTGACCTGGACGATAGTGCGGCCGGCCTTGTGTTCCCTTCTGATCAGATCGAGAAAACTTTTTCTTGATTCAGGGTCAAGCATTGACATGGCTTCATCGAGAAGCAGCGCACCCGGTTTGATCGCAAGAACTCCGGCCAGGGCAAGTCTCTGTTTCTGTCCTCCGGAAAGTGAGGATACCGGAAGTTTCCTCTTCTCCCAGAGTCCGACCTCTAAAAGAGCCTCCCTGACCCTGGTTCTGATCTCTTCAGAAGAGAGCCCAAGATTTTCGGGTCCGAATGCAGTGTCCTCTTCAACTACCGATGCAACTATCTGGTCCTCAGGGTTTTGGAATACAATTGAAACTTTCGACCTGACAGATTCAAGATGATCAGTTTCTTTGGTATCCATTCCGTCAACAAAACAACGGCCCTGCGATGGTAGCAGCAGGGCATTGAACAATTTCAGCAAAGTAGATTTTCCCGATCCGTTAGGTCCGAGGAGTGCTATCCACTCGCCGGGGCGGATTTCCAGATCTATGCCTTTAAGGATCTTCCTTTCGGCATCCGGATACTGGAACTCCGCACCCTCGAGATAAAGGGTCGTGCCCGAACTCATAAAATTAGTCGACCAGCTGTATAACCGCCATCTCGGAAGCATCGCCGACGCGGGCGCCAAGTTTCACTATCCTTGTATAGCCGCCGTTGCGGTCAGCATACTTTGGTCCAAGTTCATTGAAAAGCTTTGTTACAGCCTCTTTATGCGGTAAGCGTGCCACGACGAGACGACGGTCGCTGATGGTGCCCGATTTCGCCTTTGTTATAAGCTTCTCGGCTACTCTGCGAACTTCTTTTGCCCTGGTCGTTGTAGTCACAATGCTGCCCTCAATGAAGAGACTGGCTGCCATATTTCCCAGCATGGCCCACCTATGGGAGCTGCAGCGTCCCAACCGCCTTGTAGTTACGCGGTGCCTCATTTAATTTTCCTCCTTTTGTTTCTCTTCATTCATTTCAACGATATCGTCTATCGGCGAGCTGATATCGCCGCTTAGAGTCAGATCGAATTTTGAAAGTTTTTCTTCTATCTCCCTGAGTGATATTTTGCCCAGGTTGCGTATCTTGAGAAGGTCTTCCCTAGTCCTTGACACCAGTTCGCCTATTACATGGACTCCGCCTCTGAGAAGGCAGTTTTCGCTGCGGACTGACAGTTCAAGGTCGCGTACCGGCCTGGAATATATTGAATTTTCACCCATCGGGAAACCGGTCATAACAGCCTGCTTTTCCAAACCGGACGTACCGGATGCGTTCTTCGTGTTTTCTTCACCTTTTATGATCTCTTCAAGAGCGCTGCTCCCGGGACCTGCAAGTGAATCAACTATCGAAGAATAGTAACCCTTAAGTATCCTGCTGGCCTGTATGACAGCGGATTCAGGGGACACTACGCCGTTCGTCCATATCTCAACTGTAAGGCTGTCATAGTCCGTTCTCTGGCCCATACGCTTGTCCTGGATATCATACTTTACCCTCTTCACCGGAGAATAGAGAGCATCAGTCTGAAGTGCGTCCACCGGCAGATATGAGGCACGGGGACGGTCTATGGGCAGATATCCTGTCCCTGTGCCGACGTAAAGATCCATTACGAGGCTGGAACCCTCTTCAATAGTGCATATATAAGCTTCGGGATCCGGGAATTCCACTTCGCTGTCAGGTTCGATATCTGCAGCTGTGACTGCCCTGGGACCCTTTACTTCGAGCCTCAGTGTCGTAACGGCAGATGAATGACAGCGGACCGGTATATGCTTAAGGTTTACCAAAAGCTCAATAACATCCTCTTTAACTCCCGGGATGGTGCTGAACTCATGGAGGACCCCCTCAATACGCACCGCAACGATCGCAGCACCACTGATAGAAGAGAGCAGAACTCTGCGAAGCGAGTTGCCCAGAGTTACCCCATAGCCAATCTCCAGTGGCTCAATGGTAATTTTGCCGTATGACGGGGTGGATTCCTGTACTATGATCTCATGGCGATCATGCTCCATATTCTCCCCCACCTTTCGTTTCCCTAACGGGCATAGAATTCAACAACGAGCTGTTCGTTTACAGGTACTTCAATCTGCTCGCGAATTGGCACTGTCAGAACATTTCCGGTCATGGAATCGGGGTTGAAGGAGAGCCATGCGGGAATGCTCCGCACCGCCGCTGCTTCAGAATTTTCCTTCAGAAGGACAACTTCCCGGCTTCCCTCACAGACAGCAAGAACATCTCCGGGCTTAAGAAGCGCACTCGGGATGTCAAGCTTACGCCCGTTGACAGTAAAATGCCCGTGTGCTACGAGCTGCCTTGCCTGACTTCTGCTTACGCCAAAGCCGAGACGATATACGACGTTGTCTATGCGGCGCTCAAGAAGCTGAAGGAAATTATGTCCGGTCTGCCCCGGAAGCTTGGATGCCTTTTCGTAAACAGTGCTGAACTGGGTCTCGTTGAGCCCGTAAAAACGGCGCAGTTTCTGTTTTTCTCTCAAACGAAGTCCGTATTCACTCATTTTGCCGCGGCGGGTGCCATGCTGACCCGGCCTTGAATTACGCTTTGTAAGACCGCATTTCTCTGTGTAGCAGCGGTCTCCCTTAAGAAAGAGCTTCGTCCCCTCTGCACGGCACAGCCTGCAGACAGGTCCAGTGTATCTGCTCATACCAGTCTTTTACCTCCTTTGTTGCCTACACGCGGCGCCGCTTTGGCGGGCGGCAGCCATTGTGCGGGATAGGGGTTGCATCTTTGATCACATTGACCTGAAGTCCTGCGGCCTGCAGCGAACGGATCGCTGATTCACGTCCCGGACCGGGTCCCTTTACTATAACGTCTATTTCGACCACACCATTATCCTGTGCGACCTTTGCAGCCTGTGCTGCAGACATCTGAGCCGCATAAGGCGTTGATTTGCGTGTACCCTTGAAACCCACATTTCCCCCTGATGCCCACGAAAGCGCATTTCCCTGCTTGTCGGTGAGCGTCACTATTGTGTTGTTGAAAGTTGAAAAAATATGAGCAACGCCATAACTTACATTCTTTCTTTCTTTACGTTTACGACTACGCTGTACGCGTTTTGCCACCTGTTGTTCCCTCCTTGGTCAAGCCCTATTTCGTGGCTTTTTTCTTGCCTGCGACAGTCCTTTTGGGACCCTTGCGTGTGCGGGCATTTGTCTTGGTCCTCTGACCGCGGACAGGAAGACCCTGACGGTGTCTGAGGCCACGGTAGCAACCAATATCCATGAGACGCTTGATGTTCATTGCTATCTCACGGCGAAGGTCACCTTCAACCTTATGATTGTTTTCAAGCTCTGCACGCAGCTTCTGTTCTTCTTCTTCAGTCAGGTCCTTGACCCTTGTGTTAGGGTCGATCCCGGTCGAAGTTATTATCTGCTGTGCAACTGCCGGACCCACTCCGAAAATGTAGGTCAGGGCGATTTCGATTCTCTTCTCACGCGGCAGGTCGACGCCGGCTATACGAGCCATCCTGCTACCTCCTTGCTCCCTGGCGCTGTTTGTGACGCGGGTTTCTGCTGCATATCACGCGTACTACGCCATGGCGTTTGATTATCCTGCAATACTCACAAATTGTCTTTACTGACGGTCTTACTTTCATTAATGCAGACCTCCTTGAGAAATACTGAAAATCCCTTCATAGGGACTAAACCCAAACTGAAATATCTACTTGTATCTGTATGTGATCCGCCCGCGTGTAAGATCGTAGGGTGAAAGCTGCAGCAATACGCGATCTCCAGGAAGGATCCTGATGAAATGCATGCGCATTTTCCCCGAAACGTGAGCCAGTATCTTGTGGCCATTCTCCAGTTCTACCTGGAACATGGCGTTGGGCAGTGGCTCCACTACCTTGCCTTTTACTTCAATTACTTCTTCTTTGGCCATGCAGTAGCCTCAACCTCCCTGTCTCCAAGATGTATCGCTGTTATCCAGAATCGCGGAAACCTTCTGTCTCAACCAGCCGTTGTCCAGTGGTTTCCCCCCAGCAACACGCCCAGCCACATCTTCGAGATTCATTAGCGTCCTTTGAATGTGCTTCACGTTCTTTTTTTTAGGTTTAAGGGATGAATGACATTTCCCGTCAGCTATCAAGACCCGTGTCTCACTTTCAATTCCCACCACTACGAATAACTTGCCCTTGTTCTTTCCCCGGCGCACAAAGACCACGTCGCCTATCTTCAGAGTTACATCCCAAAGGTCGGGGGTCACTCCTCCCATGGCGTCAGGATCTCAGCACCGTCAGGGGTCACAAGCAGGCTGTGTTCAAAATGAGCGGCATCGCTGCCGTCAGCTGTAACTACAGTCCAGTTGTCCGAGAGGTTTTTAACTTCTTCGGCCCCCGACATTACCATCGGTTCGATACAAAATGTCATCCCGGCTTTAAGGGTCACCCCTGTCCCGGGTTTACCGTAATTGGGCACCTGCGGTGCTTCGTGAAGCCTCCTGCCGATCCCGTGTCCGGCGTAGTCTCTTACAAGCCCGAACCCTGAAGGGATAACCAGGCTTTCCACCGCATGCCCGATGTCTCCCAGAGTAGCGCCTACTCTTACCGCTTTGACTCCCCTGTGCAGTGATTCGAGTGTGATATCGAGCAGCCGCTGCCGATCTTCACTTATCTTACCAACTGCAAAGGTACATGCCGCATCTCCAAAGAAGCCGTCAAATGATGCTCCCGTGTCGATGCTGATGATATCGCCCTCCTGAAGCACTCTCTCTCTTGAAGGGATCCCGTGTACTATCTCGTTGTTCACAGAGGCGCAAATAGTACCCGGAAAAGGTATCGATACCCAAGGGACCTTATATCCCTTGAACGCAGGTTTGGCGTTCTCCCTCAGAACAAGGGCCTCAGCCGCCTTATCCAGCGTATAGGTGTCAATACCCGGTCTCACCATGTCTTTCATAAGCTTAAGAATATCTGCCACTATACGACCGGCATGGCGCATTTTTGCAAGTTCACGATCACTTTTGAAAGTAATCATCAACCAGGATCCTTCATCGTTTCAAGGAGCTTCAGAACAACGTCCTTTCCCCCGGCTGCATCGACCGTAACAAGAATATCTTTGCTGCGGTAATGATCGATCAAAGGTGCGGTCTGCTCGTGGAAGACGGTCAGGCGGTTGCGTATGACGCTTTCTGTATCGTCACTGCGCTGAATTACTTCTCCGCCGCACTTATCACAGATGCCTTCGATCTTAGCCGGCTTAAAGACTATATTGTAAATCTCACCGCAAGATTTGCATACCCTTCTTGTGGTCAGCCTCTGCACTACTACCTCGTCATCAACATCAAGCTGGACTACAGCGTCAAGTGAGATCCCCAGTTTGTTCAGGATCTGATCAAGCGCTTCTGCCTGGGTCTTGGTGCGCGGAAATCCGTCCAACAGAAACCCATCCCTGCAGTCCGGCTCGCGTAGCCTTGATTCTACCATTGCAACGATGACTTCATCAGGTACCAGTCTGCCTGATTCCATATATACCCTGGCATTTTTGCCCAGTTCGGTGCCCGCTTTTACATTTGCCCTGAGGATGTCTCCCGTAGATATGTGGGCAATGGGATATTTCTGTCTGATGCTCTCAGCCTGAGTCCCTTTTCCTGAACCGGGAGCTCCTATCAGTATGATCCGCATCACAAACCTCCGAGTTACAGTCTCAGAAGGCCGCCTGTCTTTCCTCCGCGGCGCTTCAGAATACCTTCATAATGACGCATTATAAGCTGTCCCTCTATCTGATGTACAGTATCGAGGGCAACGCCAACGACAATTATCACGGCTGTTCCGCCGAAATAGAATGTGTTGATGTTCATCAGCCCGGTCATCATAGTGGGAACTACTGCCACTACTGCGAGCGCCGCAGCGCCTCCCAGCGTAATGCGCCCCATTACCTTTTCGATGTAGTCTGTTGTCGGTCTGCCCGGACGAATTCCAAGGATAAATCCTCCGTTCTTCTTCATGTTGGTCGATATGTCTTCGGGCTTGAAGACGACCGCCGTATAGAAGTAGGAGAAGAATATTATCATCGCAACATAGAGGATCATATAAATGGGGCTGCTCGGGCTGAACGCCTTCTGCACCATCTGGGCAAAACTGTGCTGGAAAAGGCCTGCTATGGTATATGGGAAGAGAAGTACCGATGACGCAAAGATTATCGGGATAACCCCTGCAGTATTCACCCTCAGAGGAATAAAACTGCTCTGCCCTCCATACATTTTGTTTCCAACCATGCGTTTTGCGTACTGTACAGGGAGGCGGCGCTGCCCTTCCTGCAGCATGACGCATCCTGCCACCACAGCGACCATTATGGCAATTGCGATGATAACAACCAGGATATTCATTTCACCAAGGCTTACCAGAGTAAATGTCCTGATTATTGCTTCAGGTATCCTTGCAACGATACCCGCAAATATAAGGAGCGATATGCCGTTGCCGATACCATGGTCCGACATGACTTCACCAAGCCACATTACTGCTATAGCTCCTGTGGTAAGTGTTACGGCAACAAGTGCTATATCCAACCAGCTGCCTGTAAATATCCCCAGATTCCTGAGCCAGCCTGTCATACCGACCGCCTGGATAAGTGCGAAGGCGATAGTGCCGTAACGTGTGTACTGAACTACCTTCTTTCGCCCCTCTTCTCCCTCTTTCTGCATCTTTTCCAAGCTTGGAACGACAACAGCGAGAAGCTGCATGACGATACTTGCATTGATGTAGGGAGTCACACCCAGCGCAAAGATACTGAATCTGCTGAGTGCACCTCCTGCAAAGAGGTCCAGGAAACCTAAAACGCCGCCCTGCTCAAAAAGCTTTCCAAGAGCAGCCGCATCCACCCCTGGTGTAGGCATATGTGCTCCCAGTCTGTAAACGAACAATGCGGCCAGGGTAAACAGGATACGCCGCTTAAGGTCAGGCAGTCTGAAGGCATCCCGGAAGGAATCCAACACTTAGATCACCTCAGCCTTTCCGCCCGCTGCTTCGATCTTTTTTGCAGCTGATGCGCTGTAGGCGTTAGCATGCACTTTAAGTTCCTTTGAAAGTTCGCCGACTCCGAGGATCTTGACCGGTTTGTCCAAGCCCGATATCAGGCGGAGAGCATAAAGCGTCTCGGCTGTAACTTCGGCTCCTGCTTCAAAACGTTCTTCAAGATCCGCAATGTTGACTATTTCATATTTCACAGCAAAACGGAAATTGCTGAATCCGCGTTTGGGAATACGACGCGCAAGAGGCATCTGGCCGCCTTCAAAGTTTGCCTTGATGGATACTCCGGCCCTTGCTTTCTGCCCTTTATGCCCTTTGCCTGCAGTCTTTCCCTGTCCGCTGCCAAGGCCCTGACCAAGGCGTTTCTTCTTTTTACGTGAACCCTCTGCGGGACACAGATCATGAAGATTCATGCCAGTACCTCCCTATTCCTCAACGGTCCATTCCAACAGATGGGAGACAGAATTGACCATTCCCATGATCTGCGGAGAATCTTCGTGACAGACTGTATCATTCAGCCTGCGGAAGCCAAGTGCCTTAATTATCCTCTCCTGACGGGGAGAACGGCCTATTGTGCTTCTTTTCCACGTGATAGTTACTTTAGCCATAGTATGTTCAACCTCCTACGCTTCCTTACGGTCCTTGCCGCGAAGCCTGCGGATCTCTTCGGGAGTCCTGAGGTTTTTGACGGCTGACATTGTCGCGTAAGAGACATTTATAGGGTTGGAAGTTCTTCCTATCACCTTTGTCAGTATATCCTTCACTCCGCCAAGCTCCACTATTGCACGGACCGCTCCGCCGGCGATAACTCCGGTACCCGGTGCTGCCGGACGAAGCAGGACTTCCGCCGCTCCGAACTTTCCGATTATTGGATGCGGGATGGTATGTCCGACCTTCTTGAGGTCGATCATGTTCTTCTTTGCATGCTCGATGCCCTTGCGCATTGCCTCAGAAATTTCCTTGGCCTTGCCTATGCCGAGGCCTACCTGGCTCACTCCGTCTCCGACAACTACAAGAACGCTGAAGCGGAAGCGTTTTCCGCCCTTTACGACCTTGCTTACTCTGTTGATGGAAACGATTCGCTCTGAAAGCTCAAGGCCTCTGCTGCTGTAAGTTTTATTGTTAGGTGTCTCTTTCGCCACGTTTCTCTGCCTCCTCCTAGAACTTCAGGCCGGCTTCGCGTGCCGCTTCCGCCAGGGCTTTGACTCTGCCTTGATAGACATGTCCGCCGCGGTCAAAAACGACAGCACTGATTCCCTGGGCCAGAGCACGTTCAGCGATCAGCTTGCCAACTGCTTTTGCAGCTTCCTGGTTTCCTGTGCCCTTGATATCCTTGAACGTCTGCTCCATTGTTGAAGCTGACACAAGCGTTCTTCCCTTTTCGTCATCGATTACCTGAGCATATATATGTTTCAGGCTCCCGAAGACTGCAAGACGGGGACGCTCCACTGTGCCTGAGACATGTTTCCTGAGGCGACGATGGCGGAGCTCCCGCATTTTGTTACGACTGCGATTACTGATCAACGTCCTTCACCTCGCCTTACTTCTTGGCGCCGGCTTTACCGGCCTTACGGATCACATATTCACCCGAATATCTGATGCCCTTGCCCTTGTAGGGCTCAGGCGGACGGTACTCGCGGATATTTGAGGCGACCTGGCCTACAAGCTGCCTGTCAATACCGCGCACTACTATCTTTATCGGGCTTTCGCATGCAAACTCTATGCCTTCAGGCGGCACTACCTCTACAGGATGTGAGAAGCCAAGGCTCATCACCAGGTTCTTGCCCTGCATCTGAGCACGGTAACCGACTCCTACGATCTCAAGGACCTTTTCAAAGCCGGCGCTTACTCCTGTTACCATATTGCTGAGGATCGCGCGCGTCATTCCGTGTGCGGCACGTACTGCCTTGATGTCGCTCTCACGGCTGACTATAAGGTTTGCATCTTCCTGAACAACACTTATCTGGGGCATAACTTCCATCTCCAGCGTTCCCTTGGAACCCTTTACGGAGACGCGGCTGCCTTCGATCTTGACCTCTACTCCCTTGGGAAGCGGGATCGGTTTACGTCCTATCCTAGACACCTATGCCACCCCCATTACCAGACATAACAGACGACTTCGCCGCCCAGTCCGCGCCTGCGCGCTTCTGCATCGGTCATAAGTCCGGCTGATGTCGAGATCATCGCAATTCCGAGTCCGCCCATTACTTTCGGCAGTTCGTCCTTACCCACGTAAATGCGGCGTCCCGGCTTGCTTATTCTGCGAAGCCCCTGGATCACCCGCTCCTTTGCCGGACCGTAGTTCATTGTGACCCTAAGGATCGGCATCGGCTGTTTTGAATCATTGATCGTCTTATAGTTACGGATATAGCCCTCCTCTTTGAGGATGCGCGCCATTTCCAGGCGCATCTTGCTAAGAGGCATGTCCACCATCTCATGGTAGACAACATTCGCATTTCTAATGCGTGTGAGCATATCCGCGACAGGATCGGTAATATGCATTAAAGGATCCTCCCTTCCACGCCCACGTGCCTACCAGCTCGACTTGACCACGCCAGGGATCTTGCCCTCGCGCGCAAGCTTCCGGAAACAGCAGCGGCACATTTCGAACTTTCTTATATACCCATGCGGACGTCCGCACAGGGGGCAGCGGTTATACTTTCTCACCTTGAACTTCGGTTCAAGCTTTGATTTGTTTACCAAGCTTTTACGGGCCATAAGTATACTCCTTCCTAGTGGGCGAAGGGCATGCCCAGTTCGGCCAACAGAGCCTGGGCTTCCTCATCCGCCTTCGCGGTCGTTACGAATGTAATATTCATTCCGCGCTGACGAATAACCTTGTCATAGTCGATCTCAGGGAAAAGGAGCTGCTCTTTAAGGCCAAGGTTGTAATTGCCTCTGCCGTCAAAACCCTTCCTTGAAATACCCTGGAAGTCCTTGATCCTAGGAAGCGCAATGCTGATCAGGCGGTCTACGAACTCCCACATCCTGGGACCTCTCAGTGTTACGCAGCATGCAACCGGCATGCCTTCGCGGACCTTGAACCCCGCTATGGACTTTTTCGCCCTTTTCATCATGGGTTTCTGTCCGGAAATTATCGTCAGTTCGTTTATAGCTGCATCCATATACTTGTTATCGAGCTTTGCTTCGTTAACTCCGATATTGATGACAACTTTGACCATACGGGGAATCTCCATGACGTTCTTATATCCGAACTTTTCTCTAAGCTTCGGAAGGACGTCATCGCTGTACTTTGTCAAAAGACGCGGTGTCATAGTTGTCCCTCCCTAAACCTTGTCGACTATTTCGCCGCACTGCTTGCAGATACGGACTTTTTTGCCGCTGTCAAGATAAGCACGGCTGACACGCGTAGCTTTTCCGCATGAAGGACAGACGAGCATGACTTTGCATGCATGCATCGGAGCTTCCTTTTTTACAAATCCGCCTCGCGGGTCCTTCTGTGTCGGACGCGCACTCTTTGTCACTATGTTGACATTTTCGATGACAAGCGTGTCTTTCTGGAGATCCCTGCGAAGGACTTTGCCCTCTTTGCCGGCATCCTTGCCTGAAATGACACGGACACGGTCTCCTTTTTTGATTCTCATTTTTGACATGACCTGTTACCCCCTACACTACCTCGGGAGCAAGAGAGACTATACGCATATACTTTTTCTCTCTAAGTTCCCGGGCTACAGGACCAAAAATACGGGTTCCCTTGGGATCACCGTTGTTGTCGATGACGACCGCCGCATTGTCATCAAAACGGACATATGACCCGTCTTTGCGGCGGATCTCCTTTTTTGTCCTCACGATGACCGCCTTCACTACATCGCCTTTTTTAATGTTGGCGTTGGGTGTAGCTTCACGGACTGCGCCGACAATTACGTCACCCACTGTACCTACCTTGTGGAAGCTGCCGCCTTTGACCTGGATGCAGAGGATCTTTTTCGCGCCTGAGTTGTCGGCCACGTTTAGCACTGTACGAAGCTGGATCATAACTTACAATGCCCCCTCATCTTCCAGTTTTGCGCCCAGGATCGGAGCTCTTTCGATTATCTGCGCAACTTCCCAGCGTTTATGAGCGCTGAGTGGACGGGTCTCTGCTATCATGACCCTGTCACCGATGCGGCAATCGTTGGCTTCATCGTGAGCCATAAACTTTTTGGACCGGAGAACCGGCTTGCCATAAAGTGAATGTTTTGCCATACGGTCTACGCGAACAACGATGGTCTTATCCATCTTGTCGCTAACCACCACGCCGGTGCGGACTTTGCGATTTGCTTTTTTAACTTCCATCTCCGGCTACCTCCTTGCTCCTGAACGATCGATACCCTTTTCCTTTTCGGTTATTACCGTCAGTACGCGGGCAATTGTCTTTTTGACTTCTTTGATACGGCCAGAGTTGTTCAACTGTCCTATTGCATTCTGGAAACGAAGGTTGAACAGCTCTTCCTTATACTGTCTGTGTTTGTCATTAAGCTCAGATATGCTGAGATCTCTAAGTTCCTTGGGATCCATACTATTCACCTGCTCCCTCTCGGGTTAACAATTTTACCTTGATGGGCAGCTTGAAGGATGCCGTGCGGAAAGCCTCTACGGCTGTCTCACGGGGCACACCTGCGATTTCAAACATCACACGGCCGCGCTTTACAGCTGCGGTCCAGTATTCGACGTTTCCCTTACCCTTACCCATACGTGTTTCAAGAGGCTTCTCTGTAACCGGACGATCCGGGAATATCCGGATCCATATCTTTCCGCCCTTTTTCATTTTACGGCTGATCGCAACACGGACCGCCTCTATCTGACGGGCTGTGATCCATCCGTTTTCACAGGCCTGGAGACCGAACTCACCGAAATCCACCTTTGTCGCGCCCTTTGCATAGCCGCGAAGGGCTGTAAGGTGAGGCTTACGGTACTTGACTCTTTTCGGAGAAAGCATCGGATGTTACCCCCTCTCCTGATGAGCAGGAGCCGCTTCCATTACAGGTTTGCGCTCCATTACTTCACCTTTGTAGATCCAGACTTTGATCCCGATAACTCCATAAATTGTGTGAGCTTCGGCAAAACCATAGTCAATGTCTGCTCTCAGTGTAGAAAGGGGCAGCTGTCCCTCGAGATACCATTCGGTACGTGCGATCTCTGCTCCGCCCAGACGTCCTGCACACTGGATCTTGATCCCGCTTGCACCTGATTTCATCGCGCGGAAAATCGACTGCTTCATTGCCCGGCGGAAACTTATCCTGCGTTCAAGCGATGCCGCGACTCCCTCTGCCACTACCTGTGCTTCCGCATCAGGGTTTTTGATTTCCTGGATGTTGATCATTACCCGGCTTCCGGTCTTAGCCTGGAGCTCCTCACGAACTGCCTGTATCTCTGCACCCTGCTTGCCGATAACTACACCAGGCCGGGCGGTCCAAACTGTGAAACGCATAACGTTTCCAATACGCTCGATCTCAACACGGCTCACGCCTGCTTTTTCCCAGCGCTTCCTGATCCATTCCCTCAGTTCGAGGTCATTGTGCAGGTATTTGGCATATTTTTTACCGTCTGCGTACCAGCGGGATTCCCAATCGTAGATGACACCAATCCTGTAACCTACCGGGTGAACTTTCTGACCCACCGTCACCCCTCCTTATTTCTCACCTACGACCACGGAAATGTGGCACGTATGGTGTCTAAAAGCATGCGCGCGTCCCATCGATACGGGACGGAAACGCTTCATGTAGCTTCCCTGATCCGCCATTGCTTCTTTAACTACAAGTTTGTCCATATCAAGACCAAAATTGTGCTCTGCATTTGCAATAGCGCTCTTAAGGACTTTTTCTGCAGCACGTGCCCCTTTGTTGGGGGTGTACTTAAGGACAAGAAGTGCGTCCGAAGCCTTTTTGCCTCTGATCAGCGTAAGGACCTGACGAACTTTTGTCGCTGAGATACGGACCTGCTGGGCTGTTGCTTTTACTTCCATGACCCTGCCCCTCCTACTTCTTTACTTTCGTGGAGCGTTCCTGTCCGGCGTGACCGCCGAACTTACGGGTCGGTGCAAATTCGCCGAGCTTATGTCCAATCATATTGTCGCTTATGTAAACGGGGACATGAATACGGCCGTTGTGCACTGCTATCGTGTGACCGACCATTTCAGGGGTAACGCTTGAACGGCGTGACCAGCTTTTAATGACAAGCTTTTTGCCTGATTCGTTCATATCCTCGATCCTACGAATGAGCTTAGCATCAACGTAGGGTCCTTTTTTAAGTGAACGAGCCATCTCTGTATTCCCTCCTACTGCCCCGGGCTACTTCTTGCGGCGGCGGACGATAAACTTGTCCGAAGGCTTGCGCTTACGTGTGCGGTAGCCCTTCGCCGGTGTACCCCAAGGGGATACCGGATGCTTGTGTGACTTGCTCTTTCCTTCTCCGCCGCCCATGGGATGATCGACCGGGTTCATGATCATTCCGCGTACATGCGGACGGATACCAAGCCAACGAGTTCTTCCGGCTTTACCGTAAACCACATTTTCATGTTCTTCGTTTCCGACCTGTCCGACTGTGGCCATGCACTCAAGAAGGATGAGCCTCAGTTCACCGCTCGGCATACGGACAAATGCATACTTGCCCTCTTTTGCCATAAGCTGGGCAGATGCCCCGGCTGAACGTACAAGAACTCCGCCGCGTCCCGGTTCAAGTTCCACATTGTGTACGACAGTACCGACAGGGATGTCTTTAAGCTTAAGTGCGTTGCCGGGACGAATATCGGAATCCTTGCCTGCAACGATGCTGTCTCCTACGGCAAGGCCGACAGGAGCGATTATATAGCGCTTTTCACCGTCAAGATACGAGATCAGTGCAATACGTGCAGAACGGTTGGGATCATACTCGATAGCCACGACTTTTCCGGGAACTCCCAGTTTGTCTCTTTTGAAATCGATAATACGATACTTGATCCTGCCGCGGCCTCCGCGATGGCGCATTGTGATCCGGCCGTTGTTATTGCGTCCCGCTTTCTCGCTTAGCGTTACAACCAGACTCCGCTCCGGCTTCGCCTTAGTTATCTCCGAATAGTCAGGCGTGGCCATATGGCGGCGGCTGGGTGTAGTGGGACGGAATTTCTTGATTCCCATCTTATGTTAACCCCTTTCTGCCTAGGCGCTGGCGCCCTCAAAGAATGCGATCTTTTCACCTTTTGCAAGTGTAATTACCGCTTTCTTCCAGGAGCGTGAACGACCCAAAAAGGCACCCATCCGCTTCGGCTTGGAACGGACCTGGATCGTGTTTACCCTTACCACTTTTACTTTGAATACTTCCTCTACCGCCTTGCGGATCTCTATCTTATTCGCCTTGGGAAGCACTTCAAAAGTATACTGTCCAAGTTCCATCATCCGGCTTGTCTTTTCCGTAATTATTGGGCGGACAATAATATCATGTGCTACTGCGTTCATTAACCGAACACCTCCTCGAGCTTTTTGACAGCCTCAGGAGTCGCAATCAGCTGATCGTGGTTGAGAAGGTCATAGACGTTGATGCTGTCTACGTGAAGAACTTCCGCTCCAGGAATGTTAGCAGCAGATTTGACAACTGCCATGTTCGTCTCGTGAAGAACAAAGAGAGGTTTCTTTCCGCTTTCTACAGCTGAAAGGAAATCGATCATGACCTTTGTCTTCGGTGCCTCGATATCAAAGCGCTCAAGAACAAGCATGTTCTCTTCCTGCACCTTAAGGGTGAGGGCGCTGCAAAGTGCAAGGCGACGAACCTTCTTGTTTACCTTCTGATGATAGTCTCTCGGGTGGGGTCCATGAGCAACTCCTCCGCCTACCCAAACGGGCGAACGGGAACTTCCTGCACGGGCACGACCTGTATGTTTCTGTCTCCAGGGCTTTTTGCCGCCGCCGCGAACATCTCCGCGGTCTTTTGTGTTATGTGTTCCAACACGGCAGTTAGCCAGGTGCGCAACTACTACCTGATGCATAGCCGGCACATGGACAGGGGCACCGAAGACGGCATCAGAGAGTTCAAAATCTCCAATTACCTCGCCTTTGAAATTTACTTCCTTTACTACAGGCATAGTCTTCTGCCTCCCTACTTACGCTGTTTTACGGATCATTACAAGGCTGTCGCGCGCGCCGGGAACAGAACCCTTGATCAGTATCAGGTTGTTCTCTTCGTCAACCGCAAAAACCTTCAGGTTTTTTGTGGTTACACGCTCGCTTCCCATGTGACCCGCCATCCTCCGGCCTTTTACTACGCGGCCGGGATAACTGCTGCATCCGATCGAACCGGGATGACGATGAGTAACAGAAGCACCATGGCTTGCCGGTCCTCCGCCAAATCCATGACGTTTCATTACGCCTGCGGTCCCCTTACCTTTGCTGATGCCTATGACATCAACAACTTCGCCATTCTGGAACAGAGAAACGGTGATCTCCTGTCCCACCTGGTAGTCCGTCGTATTTTCTACGCGGAACTCCCTCAGCCAGCGCTTCGGTGTTGTGCCCTGCTTCTCGAAGTAACCCTTCATCGGCTTGTTCACCTTTACAGGCCTGACTTCTCCGAAACCGAGCTGGATCGCGCTGTAACTGTTTTTTTCAGGTGTCCGGATTTCAACGATGGAGCAAGGTCCTGCCTCAATAACCGTTACGGGCACTGCCTTGCCTTCTTCGTCGAAGACCTGGGTCATCCCTACCTTGCGGCCCAGAATCCCCATGCTCATTTGCGTTTCACTCCTTTCAGACCAAACCCTTACAGCTTGATCTGTATATCAACACCGGAAGGCAGATTGAGCTCCATAAGAGCTTCCATCGTCTTCTGTGTCGGGTCGACTATATCTATCAGACGCTTGTGTGTCCTGATCTCAAACTGTTCGCGTGCGTCCTTGTCAACGTGCGGGGACATCAATATATCGAACTTTTTGATCTCTGTCGGAAGTGGCACAGGCCCGGACACTCTTGCACCAGTGCGCTCCGCGGTCTCTGCTATTTGCGTTGCAGAGGCATCAAGAACGCGATGGTCAAAGGCTTTTAATTTAATACGAATTTTTTTTGCCAAAATATTCCCCTCCTGGGGCTGCTTTAGTCTATTATCTCAGTAACGACGCCGGCGCCCACTGTGCGGCCGCCTTCGCGT